>NZ_FQTY01000007.1 GCF_900128955.1 Tissierella praeacuta DSM 18095 | reverse complement strand
AGCAGTAGTAGATAAAGCAGAAGCTACTCAAGAAGAAGTAGATAATGCTAAGACAACATTAGCTGAAGCAATATCTGCTTACACAGAAGCACAAAAAGATGGGACTAAACCAGAAGAAACACCAGAAGTAAACAAAACAGCATTAACAGAAGCAATAGCAGCTGTTAAATATGTAAAAGTATCAACAGATGGTTCTGATGTAGAGAAAACAGAAAAGTGGACTACTCAAGAAGCTAAAACAGCACTTGAAAATGCAGTAAAAGTAGCTCAAGCAGTAGTAGATAAAGCAGAAGCTACTCAAGAAGAAGTAAATAATGCTAAAACATCATTAGTTGAGGCAGTATCAATTTATACAGCAGCACAAAAAGATGGAACTAAACCAGAAGAACCAGAAGAAACAGTAGAACAACTACTTAATCTTGCAAAAGAATATAAATATGATGATGTATATGTATATACTGGGAAATCTGAAGTTAAAGAAAATACACTTACCTACACAGCACCTGCTACTGCGTTCCAAAAGCAAGGGGAGGATGCAAATACAAGAGCTACTATGGACTTAGCTCGTCTATTAGGTGCATTATATAAAATAGACAAGGGTATAGAAGAGATTGAATATGATGTAGAAACTTATACATGGAATACAGGTAGTGAACTTAAGGGAAGTAAATGGGAAAACGAAGGAGTAACTCTTGTAAGTAAGATTGTTAGCTATATTGAAAAGGAAGCAACTAATCTTACAGGTGAAGGAGTGAGTTTTGACCTTACTGTCAAAGGCGAAAAAATAACCTTTGTTGTAAAAACAGAGAACTAGAAAGATACTATAATAAGCTTAGGGGAGAAAAGTTCTCTCCCTCACAAAGGCATCGGTTTAGCACCGATGCCTTTGTTGAGTTTTTCCATAAGCTAAAAATAAACATCTCATAGGTAGAAATACTTGTGGGATGTTTATTGCCTTGTAAAGTATTCCATAAAATGTTAATATGTAATTATATAAAATTATCAGAATTAATAAAAAATGGAGGGAGATCTTATGAAAAAGGCAAAATTAAAAGTTTTAATGTTTGTGATGATATTAACACTATTAATTACAAGCATACCATTAAATGGATTTGCAGAAGAAGATAGTTTAAACAAGAATATTCAAAAGGTAAAAGCTCTATTAAAAATAGGAGATGAGTACGATTATTTTGATAAACATCAGTATGAAAGATCAAGTGATAAGAAAGTTACAAGTCTATCTTGGAGCAATAAAGATAAACATATTAGTGTAGATATTGATGAAGATGGAAATATAGTAGGTTATTGGAAAAACGAACGTACTATTAATAGAAATACAAAGCCCTTTAGATTTCCTAAAATAACTAAAAAACAAGGAGAAAAAGTAGCTAGAGATTTTATAAAAAAATTATATCCAGATATATTAGATAAAATTATATATCAAGATGAAGATAATGCTGCATATATTAGAAATGATTTAAGAGAATATAATTATAGCTTTACAAGAGTAGAAAAGGATATACCATTCTATGGAAATAATGTATATATCAGTGTAGATACTCAAACAGGAGAAGTAAATAGTTTCAATATAAATTGGGAAAAAGATTTAAAATTTGAAGATGCAAAAAATATTATATCAAAAGATGAGGCAAAAAAAATATATAAGGATAATATGGATTTAGAACTATTATATAAAGTAAAAGAAACAGATAAAAATATGAAATCATATTTAGCATATAGTGTAAAAGAAACAGATAAAACAGTAGATGCTAAGACAAAAGATATGATAAGCACTTCATATATAGCCACATATCCCGTATATGGAGGTATGTCCCATAGAAATATGGAAAAGATATCAATTGAAGAAGAAAATAAATTGATAAATTCAAAGAAAATAATAGGTAGGAAGGAATCAAGTGAAAAGATAATAAATACTTTTAAATTAGGAAAAGAGTATGAAATAGAACGTCATAAATTATTGGGCGATAAAGAAAAGGATATTTATATATGGGAAGTAATGATAATGAAACGTGTTGGAAATCATGGAAGTGGCACAGGTATGAGTGTCAATGCTAAAACAGGAGAAATTATAGATTTTTCTGATCCTGGGTCTTGGAATGATGCAGAGAATGAGGAGCCAAAATATAGTAAAGAAGAATTACTTGAAAAAGCGAAGAAATTAATAAAAAACAATAACCCTGAAAATTATAAAAAATTAGAGTATATAGGGGATGAAGATACAAGTTCATTTTATAATGAAAAGAATATGTCTAGTTTTCTATTTGTAAGAAAAGAAAATGATCTTAAGGTTGAAAACCATGGTTATAGAATAGTTTTTAACAATGTAACAGGTAAGGTACAATCATATAATTTTAATTGGAGTGATTTAGAATTTGAATCTCCAAATAATATAATAGAAAAAGATGAGGCAAAAGAAATACTATTAGGAGATAAAGAATTAGTTCTAGAATATCAACTAGAGAATAGTGAAAAAGAAAAAAAGAATGTTAAATTAGTATATGATTTTAAAGATAGGTATCTGGCAGTAAATGCTAAAAACGGAGAAATAATAGAGAATAGAAGATTGATGGAGAAGGCAGCTATAAAGGGATATAAGGATATAGAAAATAGTTTTGCTAAAAATCAGATAAATAAATTACAAGAGTATATTGTTTTATTTGAGGGAGAAGAGTTTAAACCAAAACAAGAAATAACCCAAAAAGAGTTTGTACAATTACTTGGTCAAACCAAATATAGACATTATTTCTATGAAGAGACAGATTATATCTATGAAAGGTTTGTTGACGAAGGTATTCTAAAGGAAGAAGAAAAGAATATGGGAGGGAAAGTAACTAGAGAAGAAGCTATAAAATATATAGTTAGAGCTTTTGGACAGGAACCATTAGAAGATTTAAAAGGTATATATAAATTAGAGTATGATGACGCAGATAAAATCTCAACTAAATTAAAAGGACATATAGCAATTGCTGAAGGACTAGGACTTATAAGTGGAAAAGGAAACTTTAGACCAAAGGATAACTTAACAAGAGAAGAGGCAGTTGTGCTAATATACAATATCTTAAATAGGGATATTTAATAATATAAAAACATCTCACAGGTAGAAATCCTTGTGAGATGTTTTTTAGTGTTGTATAAAAGATATTTGAAACAGTTATGAATCGAAATTTGTTAGATTTTAAGAGAAGTTTTTTATTGGCAAAATATTTGGAAATTTATGGTATAATAGTTATATGTCTTTTAATTATAATTTGAGGAGGGGTATTATGTTTAAAAGGGAAAGAAAAATCATCAGCTTGGCATTGTCATTATTTATATTGATTGGTATTGTTTTTCCAAGTATATCCTTTGGAGAAAGAGAAGAACTAAATATCACTGTTTTAGGAACTACGGATATGCATGCCAATATTTTTAATTGGTCCTATGAAGATGGTACGGAAAAAGAGGACATAGGTATTGTAAAGGTTTATTCTGTAGTAGAAGAGATAAGGAAAGAAAATCCCAATACATTACTTATAGATAATGGAGATACCATTCAAGGTACTATACTTTCTGATGATTTGTATAATACTAGAAAAGAACTTCCACATCCAGTAATAGACGTGATGAATTTTATGAAATATGATGCTATGACTTTGGGAAATCATGAGTTTAATTTTGGCATAGATATGGTAAAGAAAATTGAAAAAGAAGCCCAGTTTCCAATACTTGCTGCAAATGTAAAATATAATAAGGATGATTCTTATTTTGTAAAACCATATGTAATTACAGAAGTTGCAGGTGTTAAAGTAGGTATATTGGGACTTACAAATCCTAATATTCCCAGATGGGATGGTCCAAAGGTTACAGAATTAAAATTTGAAAATATGGCAGATGCGGCTGAAAAACATATAAAAGATTTAAAAGAAAAATCAGATATAATTATAGCTACAGCCCATGCTGGTTTTGAAGATGAATATGGCAAGGATAGTGCAAAGGAAATTATTGAAAGATGCCCTGAGATATCAGCATTATTAGTAGGTCATAGTCATGCTACGGTAAAAGAAAAGTTCAAAGATACTGTAGTGGGAGGTGCAAGAGATGCAGGCAGACAAGTAGTGAGATTTGATTTGTCTTTGAAAAAAGATAAGGATAATTGGGTGTTATCTGATAATAAGGTTGAAATTATAGATGTAAAGGATTACAAAGCTTCAGAAGAGCTTAAAGAATATGCTAAGGAATATCATAAGAAAACCTTAGATTTTTTAGTGGATATAATAGGAGTTGCTGCTGCAGACTTTGCTCCACCTTCTGAAATCAAAGGTATTCCAGAGGCAAAAATTAGAGATACGGCAGTTATAGATTTAATCAATGAAGTACAACTCAAGGCTACAGGTGCAGATATTGCTGCAGCAGCCTTGTTTCAGCCTAATTCCAATATAAAGGCAGGGAACATAACTTATGCAAGTATATTTGATATTTACAAATATCCTAACACCTTAGTAGGCATAGAGATAAATGGTAAAGAATTAAAGGATTATATGGAATGGTCAGCTAAATATTATAATACCTTTAAACCAGGAGATATAAATATTAGTTTTAATCCTAATATTAGAGGATATAACTATGATATGTTCCAAGGTGTAGAATATAAGGTAGATATATCTAAACCAGAAGGACAAAGAATTGTAGATTTAAAATTCAAAGATAAGCCAGTTGAGGATACTGATAAATTCAAATTGGCTATAAATAATTATAGATACGGTGGATTGAAGAATATGGGAACTATCAGTGGAGAACCATATTTTGAATCTGACCCAAAATCTTTAAGATCATATATAGCAGACTATATTAGGGAGAAAGGTGAAATTTCTCCTAAGGTTGATAACAATTGGGAAATAATAGGTGAAGATTTTAATGATCCATATAATGAATATACTATTGGAGAACTTAAATTGAGGGAGTATATAATAAATGAGATAAATAAAGGCAATATAGTTATTCCATCATCTGAAGACGGAAGAACTTACAATGTGAAATCCATAAATACTCAAGATTTGATAAAAGAGGGTCTTATTCCGAAGGAGTTTATTTCTAATAAGCCAGAAGCAGAAGTAAAACCAAAGACGATTCAAGAACCTGCTAAAGAAACAAAGTCAGAAAAAATTGTTTCTACTGAAAAACAAAATAAATATGTAGTTAAATCAGGAGATGTTTTGTGGAAAATAGGCAGGAAATTTGGCAAGACATGGAAAGAATTAGCAGAATTTAATAATTTAAAAAATCCACATCTAATTTATCCAGGACAAATAATATATATTCCTCAATAATAAGAGAAACCACTTCACAGTTGTGAAGTGGTTTTCGTATAATTAGTTGTTTATAAGAGATAAAAGTTTAAAATTCTAGGAATATGTATATAAATAGAAAGGAAGAATTCCATGAGTGAAGTTTATGAGATTATTTCAAGTCATGTTTTTATATTGTAATCATTATGATAAAATGATAATATCTATTTATATTAATTTGTCATAAATTATCATAATAAGTATATATCAGAGAGCAACTTGAAAATTAATTTAACCTTAAGCTTTCTGATGATTTACGGACTTATGAATGGGGGAGAATTTGGTGACTGTAAAAATAATTACAGATAGTACTAGCTATATACCTGAGCATATTAGGAAAGAGTTAGATATTAGAGTTTTATCTTTATATGTTTCCTTTCCAGATGAAAGTATAAAAGAAACAGATATAAGAAATGAGTGGTACTTTAGTCTATCTTAAAAAAGGTGGTAGAATAGGTGGAGCAAGTGCGTTAATTGGACTTCATATTGGTTCTGGAGCAATAGGGATTGTTTATTATACAGAAAAAGAAAGAACCTAGGATAGTTTTATCCTAGGTCTTTAAAAGTTGCACAGGTAAGTGCTTTATCCTATGATATATTTCTTTAGGTTTTCCAATGCCTTAGTTTTTATATTTACAACAGTCCTATAACTTATATTAAGTCTATGGCTGATTTCTTTTATACTTATATTTTCTACATAATAAAGAATAACTATTTCCCTTTGCCTTTTTGTTAATTTTTCCAATGCTTTTTTAAGTTCAGCATTTATTTCATCTTCTAATATTATATCTATTGCTTCCTTATTATCTGATATTAGAAGCTCTATTATTTCTTGTCCGTCATCTCCTACAGGTTCGTTTAAGGAAAGATGAATTTTTCTTTTATGCTTATTTAAATATAAATATTTAAGATTTAATTTTATATATCCTAAGAAATGAACACCTTTATTGGGATCATAGGTTTTTAAGCTTTCTAAAATCATTAAATTACCTTCTTGTATTAGTTCTTCATATTCTTTTCCAATGTTATAGTATTTTCTAATTGAACTTATAATTAGTGGTTGCAATTGATTTATAATTTCTTCTACAGCATCTTTATTTCCTTTGATAGCTAAATCAATTAGTTCATCTAACATATTGTTTCCTCCTTTTTACTAATTGTTTAAGTTCAATATACATTTTTATCATTAAAATATTAAAAAGTGACTTAAATGAAGTCCTATATGTAATTAATGAAAGTTTTAAGGACTAATTACAAGTCCTTATTTAATTAAAAGGACTTGTAATTAAACGTATGTTCTGTTATTATAAGTCTAAGAGTTATATAGAGGAGGGGTATTGTGGAGAATATACTTAATAAAGATATTATGGCAATTGTGCCAGAGTATGTAGAAGACAGGGGGAACTGTACTAAAATATATGCTGTGGATATAGAACCAGTGATATTAGATAAAAGTATAAAAACTATTATACGTCTTATAGGAAAACATTATATGATTGATTTAGGAGAATTAAAGAAAAGATACAGAGACTTAATATCATCACCAAATTTAGTACCTATTCCATTGAGTAAGAAAGATATTTTTATACCTTTTAAAACTAGAGTGCCTATGTATAAAAATGACGGAGCATTTGGATATATTAATATGAAGCATATTGAAAAGATTAAAAAGGAAAAAGGGTCTACTATTGTATACTTATCTAATGGAGTAAAAATTCTTTGTTTATGTAGTTTGGCTACTGTAGATAAACATATGAAAAATGGCAATATAGTAAGCAGGTGCTATGAGGAGAGGTCAATAAGAGTAAAGGAAGAAGAACCTATTTATACTGCGAAGGTAATTATTGAAACAGGGAGACAGATACAGTAGTCAGACATGGTGGAGATGAATTTTTAATATTATTACCTGATTTAAAAGAATACTATAATTATAAATTAATAGCAAATAGAATATTATGTGCAGATAAAAAGGTGAAAGTTACTGGGGATGTAGAAATTGATATTTCTTTAAGTATGGGAATTAGTTTTTATCCTAAAGACGGAGATACTATTGACCAGTTAATATTAAAAGCAGATGAGGCAATGTATAATGTAAAAAGAATGGGCGGAGATAAGTGTATAAAATACAATTAGGGCAGCCTTTAGGGTTGCTCTAAGTTTTTATGATATAATATATAAAAAGACATCTATAAGGAGTATTTATGACAGGAAAAACACATATAGCAATAGGAATAACAGCTGCATTAGCAGTATTTTCTAATCAACCAGTAGAAAATCGTTTAATATTAGTATTAGTTTCAGCAATATCTTCTTTGATTCCTGATTTAGATCATCCTAAGGGAAAATTAAATCAAAAGATATTATTAATTAATAATAATTTCTATAGGATTTTATTTTATTTATCCTTAGGGTTTATATCCATATATCTTTATTATTTAATGGAAATCAAAGCTTTTTTGTATTTAGGAATTATATCTTTTTTAATAGGGATATCTAGTCATAGGGGATTTACTCATAGTATAATAGGATTTCTTATATCCCTAACTATAATTAAATTGTGTATGGGTAATTTTGGAGTAGAATATATATATACTGGTTTTACCATAGGCTATGTATTACATATCTTAGCAGACTTATTTACAATAAAAGGAGTAAAATTATTTTACCCACTAAAAAACAATATATCATTTCCTATTAAAATTAGGACTAACAGTAAGATAGAAAATATAATATTTATATTATTAGGTATAGTTTCTATTTTCTTGTTACTTATATGAAGTAGAAGTTGAAATTTAGGTTTCCCATTGGGAAGCCTAGATTTTTATGAAAACTGGGACAAAATAAGTCTTGCTACACCTGTAGTTGTCCCGGTATTGACATGGAGTATTTTATGATGTTATAATCATAATAAATTATATGGAACATGTTTCATGTGTTTATTATACAAAAGATGAGGTCAGAACTATGTCAAATATTAGAGAAATTGCTAAAAGAGCGGGGGTGGGAATAGCCACTGTATCAAGATATATAAATAGCACAGGGTATGTAAGTGAAGAGGTCAAGTTAAAAATTCAAAAAGAAATTGATGAATTGGGCTATACTCCTAATGCTTTAGCAAGGGCAATTTTTACTAAAAATTCTATGACGTTGGGACTTATGATTCCCAATATTACAAATCCATTTTTTAACCAAATGGCAACTATAATAGAGGAACATGCTAATAGATATGGATATACATTATTTTTATGCAATACTCAAGATAGTAGAAAAAAAGAGATAGAATATTTAGGAATACTAAAAAGTCATCGAGTAGCAGGCATTATTGCTTCAAGGACAATGTGCAAGGAAGAATATGTAAATATTAATATTCCAGTTGTTTCCTTTGAAAATCATATATCTTCAGATATACCTACTATATCATCTAATAACTATAATGGTGGTAGAATGGCATTTGGACATTTATATGATGGAGGATGCAGAAATATGTTGCATATAAAAGGGCCGAGGACATTTGAAGCTACTGAAATGAGATATAAGGGATTTGTTGATGCAGCAAAAGAGAAGAAACTTAGTGTTGATGTTGTAGAATTTGAAAGTGATTTCCAAGTGAAAATGCTTGAAGGGAATTTAAATGATATTAAAAATATTGAACATTATGATGGAATATTTGTTTTTAATGATATTGCAGCAGCCATAGTTATGAAATATTTAAAAGAAAGAGATATTAAAATTCCACAAGATATACAGATAATTGGCTTTGATAATAGTTTTATATGTGAATTATTGCATCCTTCTTTAACTACTGTTCAACAGCCTATTGAAGAAATAGGGGTTTTAGTTGTGGAATCAATAATTGATTTAATTAATAATGAAGAATTGATTATTAAAGACTATTTAGTAGAAACAAGGCTAATTCAAAGGAATTCAACACTTTTATAACTAAAGGTTAAGTTTCAGTTATTAGCATTACAATTAATATGGTAAAATATTCAGTAGGATGCTGAATTTTACAAATTATATTATTAAGGGGAGATTTTAATGAAAAGAGGTTCAAGAAGAATATTAGTATTTATTTCATTATTAATGGTTTTAAGCTTAGTAGCAGCATGTGGAAAAAAAGAGGATAATCAAGTAACTAACGCTGAAGAGAAAGTATTTGAAATAGTAATGGTGGCAAAACATGAAGGTATTCCATGGTTTGATGATATGAGAAAGGGAGTAGACGAGTTTAATGAAGAATATAAGGGAAAAGTAAAAGCTTGGCAAATTGCTCCTGAAGGTGGAGATCCTGCTAAACAAGTACAAATGGTTGAAGATTTAATAGCACAGGGGGTAGATGCTATAGCTGTTGTTCCCAATGATCCAGACTCTATGAGACCTGTTTTGGAAAGAGCAAAGGAAAAAGGAATAATAATAATCAGTCATGAAGCTGCAGGTTTAGCTGATGTTGTAGATTATGATATAGAAGCTTTTGACAACGAATCCTTTGGAGTCCTTATGTTTGATGAGTTAGCAAAGGCTATGGATGGTAAAGGTAAATTTGCTGCTATGGTTGGCGGATTAACTATGGAAACTCATATGGCTTGGTATAATGCTGGAATGGAACATATTAAAGCTAATTATCCAGAGATAACTCCTATATCTGAACAACCATATGAAGATAAAAACGATGACAAGATTGCAAGGGACAAGGCTCTTGAAATATTAAATGCCCATCCTGATTTAAAAGGGTTTGTAGGGACTTCAGTTTCTGCAGGAAGTAATATGGCTTCTGTCCTAAAGGAAAGAAATAATACTGATATCAAGGTTGTTAGTTTAGGAATTCCTTCTGTATCAGGACCTTATCTTGAGGAAGATTTTATGGTACATGCTCAAACTTGGAGACCAGCAGATGTTGGTTATGCAAGTATGAATCTTGCTTATAAGATTTTGAGTGAAAATGAAATTAAAGATGGAATAGACTTGGGAAGACATGGATATGAGAGTATTAAAATCATAGATAGAATTGTATATGGTAATGCTCCTTTGGAATTAAAGAAAGGAACATTTGAACCTGGAAAATATCCATTCTAATTTTTACAACATAAAGACAAAGGAAAAGATTTTCCTTTGTCTTTATTATAAACAAGATAGGAGAGAATTTAATGGAGAACATATTGTTATTAGCAAAAAATATTTCCAAGAGTTTTGATGGAGTTCATGCTCTTAAGAATGTTAGTGTAGAAATTGAAAAAGGTAAAATTAAATGTCTTGCAGGTGAAAATGGTTGTGGGAAGTCCACTCTTGTTAAAATATTATCTGGTGTATATACACCAGATAAAGGAAAAATAAACATTGAAGGTAGAAGTTATAGCCGTTTAACACCAATAACTGCAATAGAAGAGGGAATTCAAGTTATTTATCAAGATTTGTCTTTGTTTTTGCATATGAGTATTGCTGAGAATATAGCTATGAACAAAATGCTTTATAGTAAAAATACATTTATGGATTGGAATGACATATATTTAATTGCCCAAGAGCAATTAGACAAAATAGGAGCATCTTTGGATTTAGATACCCCCATTAGAAACCTATCTATTGCTAATAGGCAATTAGTAGCAATCTGCAGAGCTTTAAGTTTAGATGCAAAGGTTTTATTCATGGATGAACCTACTACTGCATTGACCAAAAAAGAAGTAGATAGACTATTATCTATTGTTTTGGGTCTAAAAGAAAAGGGTATTTCTGTTGTTTTTATAAGTCATAAATTAAATGAGATTTTTGAAATATCAGATAGTATAACTGTTATTAGGGATGGTGAAAAGGTAGGAGATTTTACTGCCCATGAGCTTAATCCCAAAAGTTTGTCTTATTACATGACGGGAAAGGAAATTGGCTACTCAAGATATAGAAGAAAAGAATCCGATGATAATAAAATATTAGAGGTGAAAAATCTTTCTAAGAAAGGTATGTTTGAAAACATAAACTTTTCCCTTAGAAAAGGGGATATTTTAGGAATAACAGGATTATTAGGTTCTGGAAGAACAGAAATTGCATTATCATTATTTGGATTAAACCCTACTGATAGTGGTGATATTTTAATAGACAATAAACCCTTAAAAATAGATTCTCCAACTACAGCTATTAAACATGGTATTGCTCTTTTGCCAGAGGATAGATTAACTCAAGGATTATTTCTTGATAGCAGTGCTAAATTTAATATAACTGCTACAATTTTAGATGAAATTAAGAATGACTTTGGAATAATCGATAGAACTAAGCAGAAAATAATCTCCACTGAAGTAGTAAATAATATGAATGTAAATAATAAGGATATAGACCTCCATGTAAAGAAATTATCTGGGGGAAATCAGCAGAAAATAGCTATTGGGAAATGGATGGTTACTGCTCCTAATATTTTCATATTAGATACACCTACTGTAGGGGTTGATATAGGTTCAAAATCTGAAATATATAATAAGATTCAAGAACACGCCAATAAGGGAATGGGAATTATACTTATTTCAGATGAAATAGAGGAAGTTTTAGGAAATTGTAATAAAGTAATAATAATGCACGAGGGTAAGATTATTAAGTATTTAGATGAGACTGACCTTGATAATGAGAATATCCAAGAGGAAATTTTTCAAATTATCAACAATCCATTGAGGAGGATAGAAGATGAATAGAAGATTTAGAAAGTTAAAACAGATGGAAAAATACTTAATAAGCATATTAGCAGTATATATAATAATCGTTAGTATAGTAAGTAAGAACTTTTTATCCATGAATACGTTATTTGACTTGCTTAGAACATCATCCGGTACATTGATATTAGCATCTGGAGTTTTAGTAGTGCTTATATCGGGAGGAATAGATGTTTCTTTTACTGCCATTGCTGTAGTAAGTGGTTATTCATCCATAAGACTGATGATTAGCTTAGGGATAGATAATATTTATTTTGCTTTATTATTATCAGCTCTTATCGGATGTTTTTTAGGTCTTATAAATGCTTTGATAATTCATTTTTTTAGATTATCTACATTTATTGTTACATTGGGAACATCTAGCGTTTTTTATGGATTCATGACTACATTTATAGGAACAAGCAGTATTTCAGTGGCGGATAAACCCCAATCTTTATTTAAGTTTGGGAAGGCAAAATTATTTACAGTTACTAATGGTTCTGCATCCTATGGAATTCCCTTATTTTTTGTAATAGCTTTGGCGATTCTTATAATAACTTGGTTTATTTTATATAAGACTATGCTGGGACGAAGTATTTTCGCCATTGGAAACTCAGAGGAATCTGCCCTCAGAGCAGGAATAAATATATTAAAAACTAAGATTTTTGTCTATACCTATATGGGATTACTCTCAGGTATTATGGGCATAGTCTATTTTTCTGAAATAGATTTGATTAACCCTGTATCTCTAGTTGGAACAGAATTAATGGTTATAGCTGCTGTAGTTATTGGCGGAATACGATTAACAGGTGGTGAAGGTACTATTTTAGGTGCAGTCCTGGGAGTAGCAATTATTCAAATTTTTAAATCCACCCTTGTATTTTTAGGACTATCAACCTCATTGAATGATTTATTTATTGGAATAATCCTCATAGCTAGTGTTTCCATAATATCATATCAGGAACGTAAGAATAATAGACAACAATTGATATTTACTAAATGATTATAAGAGGTGATTAATTTGAAATCAGTCAATGATATTTTCAGAAAGGAAACGAGTATATTTGTCTTGCTAGGAGTTTTTGCCATAGTTACCGTATTTCTTGGAATAGTCCTAGGGGGAAAGTTTTTTTCCATAAATAATTTTCAATCTATGGCATTTCAAATCAGTGAATTTGGATTTTTAGCTATAGCTATGTCATTAGCAATGTTAACTGGAGGAATTGATTTATCTATAGTAGCTAATGCAGGACTTTCTGGAATTATAGCAGCCTTTGTATTATCGGGGAAATTTTTTAACATAGAAACTGTTGGTAGTGGTGTTACAATATTAATTGCAGTATTTGCAGCATTATTGTGTTCTACATTATGTGGATTATTTAATGGATTGTTGATATCAAAACTATCTATTCCTCCAATATTAGCTACTTTGGGAACTATGATATTTTATACTGGAATAGGTATGGCTTTAACTAATGGTGAGAGTGTTAGGGTAGGAGTAAAAAGCTTTTCTAAATTTAGTTCAAGAACAATTTTTAATATCCCATATATTTTTATTTTACTCCTTCTTACCTTTATTTTAGTTTCTTTTATATTGTCCAAAACAAAATTTGGAACTCAAATATATATGGTGGGGCAAAATTCTGTAGCATTAAGATTTTCAGGTATTGACTCTGAAAAGGTACTGATAAAAACCTATTCTATGATTGGATTTTTAGTAGGGATATCTTCTTTAATTATTATTTCTAGAGTCAATTCTGCTAGAATGGGATTTGGAGATACCTATCAGTTGCAAACAATTTTAGTAGCTGTATTAGGTGGAA
Source organism: Tissierella praeacuta DSM 18095 (assembly GCF_900128955.1). Classification (GTDB taxonomy): domain Bacteria; phylum Bacillota; class Clostridia; order Tissierellales; family Tissierellaceae; genus Tissierella; species Tissierella praeacuta. Next base: position 126,135 of record NZ_FQTY01000007.1, on the reverse strand, counting down.
TTGATCCAGATGGAGGTAAAGGGAAATTATTTGGTGTTGCATTGGGAATGACAGTTTTACAATTTCTCCAAAGTGCATTTACAATATTTCAATTTACTCCATACGCTAAAAAACTTATTTGGGGAGCATTATTATTATTTGTAATGATTTTAAACTTTTTGATTGATAATGGAAAATTATTTAAAATATCAAAGAAAGTAAAAAACAATTAAATGGGAGTGATATGGATATGGATTTTAAGCCAGTATATAAAACTATATTAGGAGAACTTGATAAAGTATTTGAAAGAATCAATTACAAAGATGTAGAAGCTCTAATGGATATGATAAATAATTCCAATAGAATATTTTTAATGGGAGTAGGTAGAGAAGGACTTGCAACTCGTAGTTTTGCCATGAGATTGATGCATTATGGGAAACAAGTATATTGGTGCTGGGATGATACAACTCCAGCTGTTACGTCAGATGATCTTTTTATCTTTACATCTGGTTCTGGTGAAATAGGTCATATTCACTATGTGGTAAATGAAGTTAAGAAAGTAGGGGCAAAAATAGCTCTTGTGACAGGAGTACCTGATAGAAAAACAGCAGAATTAGCGGATTTTGTTTTATGGGTACCTGCAAGTGTTTATAAGGGGAAGGATAATGTAGTGCCTTCTATTCAGCCTATGGGCAATTTATTTGAGCAATCATTATTTATACTTTTTGACATGATTATTATGGCTCTTGTAGATAGCAGTGAAAATACATTTGAAAAAATGTCTCAAAATCATAGAAATTTTGAATAATTATTTTAAATAGACATATTGAGAGAAGGGATATATATGTATTTTATTGGAATTGATATTGGAACTACATCAGTAAAGATACTTGCCATAGATGAATTAGGTGAAATTATAAAAACCGTTACTAGAGAATATCCTATTTACTTCCCTCAACCAATGTGGTCTGAACAAAATCCAGAAGATTGGTGGAATCAGACATTAAATGGATTAGATGAATTATTTAATGTACTTGACAAGGAAGAAGTGAAGTCTATAGCATTAAGCGGTCAAATGCATGGATTAGTTATTCTTGATGATGAAGATAGAGTTATTAGACCAGCCATACTTTGGAATGACCAAAGGACTGAAAAACAATGTTATTATTTGAATAATGAGATTGGCAAAGAGAAGATTTCTAATTGGACTGGCAATATTGCATTAACAGGTTTTACTGCACCTAAGATATTATGGTTAAAGGAGAATGAAATAGATAATTTTAATAAAATCAAAAAGATTATGTTGCCAAAGGATTATTTGGCGTATAAGTTAAGTGGGGAATTTGCAACTGATATGTCCGATGCTTCAGGAACTTTATATTTAGATGTAAGAAATAGAAAATGGTCAGAGGATATGTTAGATGTTCTAGGGATATCTATAGAGCAGCTACCTAAACTTTATGAATCTTTTCAGGTTATTGGAAATATAAGGGAGGAAATTGCCCAAAGATTATGTGTATCAAATGATGTAAAGGTTGTAATTGGTGGTGGTGATCAGGCAGTTGCAGCAGTTGGTGGAGGTATAGTTGGAGAAAATTCATGTTCAGTATCTTTAGGGACATCTGGTGTTATTTTTGCTAATTCGAAGAATTTTATAGCAGATGATAATAATAGACTTCATTCTTTTTGCAATGCAAATGGAAGATACCATATTATGGGTGTAACATTAGCAGCGGCAGCTTCTCTAAAATGGTGGGTTGAAAATATAAATAAATCAAGTTTCAATGAGTTATTAGATGAAGCTAAGGGAGCAGATATTCATAATAATATTTTTTTCTTGCCCTATTTAATAGGAGAAAGGACTCCTCACAATGATCCTAATGCTAGGGGAGTCTTTATGGGTATGGATATAACAACTGAAAGAAAGGATATGACAAGAGCTATATTAGAGGGAGTAGCCTTTTCTCTTCGTGATACTTTTGAAATTATGAAGGATATGGGAATGGATATTTCTGAAATAACTCTTAATGGTGGAGGTGCAAGATCTGATTTATGGTGTCAAATTATGGCAGATGTTTTAAATGTAAAAGTAAATAAGGTAAACTCTGCTGATGGTCCTGCATATGGTGCTGCAATTTTATCAGCTGTAGGATATGGACTATTTGATTCTGTAGATAAGGCTTGTAATACCTTTATAAAAACAACTAATACCATTGAACCAAATAAGGCTCAAGTTTTAGTGTATAATGAAAAATATAATAAATTTAAAAAATTATATCCTGGTGTAAAGAGCTTATTTTGATGATTTTGTGATGTGGTACGATGGACCTATCTACCTAGTAGATTTTGACAAAAAAGTATTACTATATTACAATAGAACTAAAGAAAACTAGGAGGGGATAAGATGAAGAAGAAAATAGGAAGAAAGCAGGTACTATTTATTGTAACCATGGTGATAATGAGTTCACTTTTAGTACCTACGGTATTTGCAGCAGATACCTATGCTACATTAAAGGGAGTTTTTGCAGATATCAAGATTTTTAGCAACGGACAGCAAGTGTACTTAGATACTAAACCTCTAATTATTAATAGCACAACATATGTTCCTGTAAGAGCTTTAGGTAATGTACTTAATAAGGAAATCGGTTGGAATCAACAAGATCGTAGAATAGATATCAACGATAGATTTGATGAGGGTTATAATTATGCTTTAGTACAGTTAAATGAGAAACAAAATCAAATTTATAAACTGGAAGAAAGAATAAAGGAATTAGAGAATGATAAGTCAAGTAGCAAGAAAGGTAAGATTTCCAATTTATCTGATATGGAAAAATATTTAAATAAGGAATATGATAAGTATCAAAAAATTGGATTTGATATTAAATTATCAGGAAGCACAAAGGATATCAAGGTAAAGATTTATGTAAATAAGAAGGATGATTCTAAATGGAGTTCATTATCACAATCAAAGATTAAATCCTATATTCAAGATATAGTTGATGATATTCAAGATGAATTTAAAAATGCTGATATATCAGGATATATTGAAAATGAATATACAGATAGGCAAGAAGTAGATTTTGAAGTTAATTCAAAGGGAAAATTAACAATAGATTATGATTATAGGTCTAGTGGTAAGAAAAAGATAAAAGATTTATCTGATATGGAAGATCATTTAAATGATTATTATAAAAAATATGATGGTATTCGTTTTGATTTTACTTTAAAAGGAACAGAAAAGAGTGTTAGGGTATATATTGATGTTAAAAGCTCAGATTGGAGAAATTATGACTATCAAGAAAAATTCTTAGAAAGAGTATATGAAGATATTACTGATGAATTTACTAAAGCAGAAGTATATGGATATATTAACGATGATGATTATTACTTCACCTTTGATTCAAAGGGGAAGGTAACAATAAAATAGTGTGAAATATAGGGTGTTGTTCTTAGAGAACAACACCCTATATCTTTAGCAAATCTTATTTAAGAGTTGATATGGTTTTTGATAACTCAATGATACTTTCTGATAGCTGATTTAATTTTCCTTCTATTCTAACCAATAGGTATATAGATAAAACTATTGGGAAGCCAAGATTAGCTATACCAGAATATATTTCTTCCATTTAATCTGCCCCCTTTGATTAGATGTTTACTTTGTTCACTTTTGTACTTATTATTCTTGCGTCATTAGCCTTTACTAGATCCAGCATTTTGGAATTAAATATATTACAATTTATTATAGTAGCCATAGCTTGGGATACTTCCTCAGGAGTTATATCTGACCTTGGTTCGTCTATGCTAATTACAAACTTTTTATTAGCTTCATCAAGAAATTCCATTTCTAATTTAGTCTTTTCCATTAAATCACCACCTTCCATAATGTTTTATAGTTTTTTTACCTCACTAACATTGTGCAATAATAATTTTTTAGGGAGATATACTTTGTCCTTAATTATTGATTAATTAAGGTAGTAGTTTCTACTTTTTGCACTTTTAATAGAGACTTTTGCTGTAGATTAGCTATAGTTTTAGCTGCAGTGTGTAAATTCCCATCATCAGCTGTAGTTTTTATTTGTGAAAAGGTTTTTGATAGGATTTTTTGTTTTCCATTTACCATACCACCATCAAGCTCAAGTTTTAGTGCTAACTTTTCCTTTACATTTTCCATTGCCATATTATCACCTCCTTTCTACATTTATTAAATAGAAATAGAAAAGATAATTTACTATGGGTATTTTAAAGGTTTATGGGTATTAAATAATTATACTAAAGAAGTGAGGTGCATATAGTGAATAAACAAAAATATAATTTTGATGAAATAATTGATAGAAAACTTAGTAATTCTATAAAGTGGTGGGAAAGCAAGGATATACTCCCCATGTGGATAGCAGATATGGATTTTAAAGTGGCAGATGAAATACTAGATGCCATGAAAAAGACTATTGACCATGGTATTATAGGCTATGATGATAAGCCAGATTCTTTTTATGAATCTATAATTAATTGGGTGAAGGATAGATATAATTGGGAAATTAAAAAGGAATGGTTAGTATTTACACCTGGTGTGGTGCCAGGACTAGGTATTTCTATAAAGAGTTTTTCTAAGGAAGGAGATAAGGTAATAATACAACCTCCAGTATATCCACCTTTTTATAGGGTTATAGAGAATAACAATAGAAGAGTAGTAGAAAATTCTCTAATATATAAAGACAATAAATATATAATGAATATTGATGATTTAGAAAAAAACATAGATAAAGATGTAAAAATGGCTATGATTTGTAGTCCTCATAATCCAGTAGGCAGGGTATGGAAAAAAGAAGAATTAGAGGTCTTTGGAAATTTATGTTTGAAAAATAATATTATAATGATATCTGATGAAATACATTGTGATTTGACTTTTAGCGACTATAAACATATTCCCCTAGCATCAATATCTGATGAATTTGCTAACAATACAATAACCTTTATGGCACCAAGTAAAACTTTTAATATAGCAGGATTATTTGCTTCTGTAGCTATTATACCTAATGAGAAACTTAGAAAGCTTTATAATGATACTATTGAAAACATGGAAATAACTCATACTAATGGATTTTCCATAATAGGATTTGAAGCAGCATATAAATACGGAAAAAATTGGCTAAGTCAAGCAATTAGATATATAGAAGATAATGCTGATTTCGCAGTTGATTATATAAATAAAAATATTCCTGAAATAAAAACATATAAACCTGAAGGAACATTTTTAATGTGGTTAGACTTTAAACCTTTAGGAAAAACTTCAGAAGAAATAAATGAGCTATTAATAAACAAAGGTAAAGTTCAACTAAATAATGGAGCAACTTTTGGGACTGCAGGAGAAGGCTTTTTCAGACTTAATATTGGTTGCCCACGAGAAGTTTTAAAAGAAGGTTTAGATAGAATAAAAAAAGCTATCCAGTAAAATTTCAATCATTTTCGGTGCCAGGCACCAAAAATGGAAGTTATTTTATTATTAAGATTATCTATACATTTTCAATAACCTATAGATAATCTTAATTGGACTTCAATATGTGTGAATGGTAGACTAAATTTGATAAAATTCATACAGGGAGGAATACATAGTGAAAAGATTAATAGCATTGATTTTAATATTTACAATGATGTTTACATTTACAGCTTGTGGAAAAAAACCGACAGTAGAAGAACCTACAACTCCAGAAACTGGTCAAGATACTGGAAAAGATAAGGAAGAGGTTAATGAAAAGCCTTTTGAAGGAACTACTTTAGAGGTTTTATTTGCTTATGGTGGTGCAGATAATTCATTTCCTGCCTTTACTGAAAAAACTGGCATAAAGATTGAAGCCTTAAGTATGTCAACTGGTTCAGCTCTTGCTAAGTTACAGGCTGAAAATGGAAAAACTACTGCTGATATCTGGTTTGGCGGTGGAGTAGATAGTTATTTAAATGCTAGAGATTTAGGCTATTTAGAACCATATAAATCACCAAATTTATCTGCTATAAATCCTCAATATTGTGATAAAGATGGACATTTCTCTGGACTTGCTTTAGTTCCAGCAGGATTTATAGTGAATAATGATCTTCTGAAAGAAAAAGGATTAGAAGCTCCAAAGACTTGGGAAGATTTAGCTGACCCAAAATATAAGGGTGAAGTAATGATGGCTAACCCTGCAATATCAGGAACTAACTATGCCATAGTTAGTGGACTTATTCAAGCTTGGGGAGAAGAAAAGGCTTGGGACTATTTCAAAAGATTAGATAAAAATATTGAGTTCTATGCCAAGGGCGGCGGAGAACCACTTGATAAAGTAGCAGCTGGTGAATTTGCCATAGGAGTAGTTGCTATTACTGGAGGCACTTTTGCTGCTGGAGATACTAATCCAACCAGTGTAGTTTATCCAGAAGATTTAATTCCATGGACTCCTGCACCAATAGCTATATTTAAGGCAACGGAAAAGTTAGAAGCTGCAAAGGTATTTGTAGATTGGTATTTATCACAAGAGGGACAAACTATACTTAGAGAAGCAGATGCTAGAATTATGGCTAGAGATGATGTAGATGCTCCAGAGTTAATGAGTGGTTTAGATAAGAGTAAACTTATAGATTTTGATTTAGAATTAATGGGTAAAGACAGAGATGCTATCCTTGAGAGATGGGGAGCTTTAGTTGGTGATAAATAGTAAAGAAAAAAGGGGAAGAGCCTATTTTGAGGCTCTTTCCTTTGACTATATAATAGATAAATTAATTTTATTTATAATAATTATAAGTTTACTTACTTTCATTTTATATCCCATTATAATGGTTATATCTACATCTATATATGAAGATGGAGTCTTTTCTCTTGACAATTATAAGACTTTGTTAAGTCCTCAAAATATTAAACTAATAAAAAATAGCTTATTTGTCTCAACTTTATCTTCAATATTTGGGACTTTTTTTGCATTATGTATATCATTATTTACATTTTTACAAAAGGGGAGGCTAAAAAGGCTTATTCATCGTTCTTTGATGATTACTATGATATCTCCACCTTTTGTTTCGGCTTTAGCACTTATTATGCTTTTTGGACGTAGAGGACTTATTACTTATAATTTATTGGGACTTAGTGTTAATCCTTATGGATGGCAAGGGATTGTTTTGCTTCAAACTATTGGACATATATCCCTTGCATCAATGATGCTTATTACAACATTGAATTCTATAGACTCTAGACAAATACTAGCATCTAGAGATTTAGGGGCTACACCTATGGAAACTCTTTTTAATGTAATATTGCCTGCTACTTTTCCTGGAATTATGTCTGTATTATTTTTGCAATTTACTATGAATTTAGCTGACTTTGGTACTCCTATAATCATAGGAGGAAGATATAAGGTATTGGCAACAGAAGCATATATGACTATATTTTCAACTGCAAACTTAGGTAAAGGTGCAGCTATATCTGTCCTTCTTATACCACCTGCTATAATTGCATTTCATTTTTATCGTAAAAATATGTCTAAGATAGATAATTTAACAGATGGAGCTAAATCTATTGGGGCAGATAATTATGAATTTAATTTACCTATAGCTTTTAAATTTGTACTTGCTTTAGCAACAGGGATATTTTTCTTTTTGATGATTTTAAAATATGGTAATATATTTTTATCTGCTATATCTACTAATTCATCGGGGAAATTAATATTTACCTTGAGTCATTTTAATAAAGTTAAATCGGCACATTTACCAGCTTTATATAGAAGTATTGTACTTTCTGTAACCTCTGGGATAATATCTTCTATAATAGGTATTTTACTGTCCTATTATACTCATAGAAGAAATATTCCTTTAATGAAGAATATGGAGTTTATTTCATCTTTACCATATATAATTCCAGGTATATTTTTTGGACTTGGTTATGTTGTAGCCTTTAATGATAAACCTTTATTATTGACAGGGACTTCAGCAATAGTAATATTAAACTGTACCTTTAGGCATATTTCTGTATCAAATAAGGCAGCAAATGCTACTTTTACAACAATGGATAAAAAAATTGAAGATGCGGCTAGGGATTTAGGTGCATCTAGATTTAGAATATTTGTAGATATTATATTTCCCCTATTAAAATCTACATTTCTTATTAGTTTTATCAATACATTTACGGCTTGCATGACTACAGTAGGAGCAATTATTTTCTTGGTTTCTCCAAGGAATGTTGTAGCTAGTATTGAGATGTTCAAGGATATCTCAAATGGTCAATATGGTTTAGGAGCAGTAATGGCAAGTTTTCTAATTATTATAACTGTTTCTGTTAATTTAATTGCCATGAAGTTATTGGCTAAGGAGAGGGAGTAAGTATGTTTTTACAATTGAAAAATTTAACTAAGCTTTTTGATAAAAATAATGGAGTGAGGAATTTTAATTTGAATGTGGAAGAAGGAGAATTTGTAACTATATTGGGACCTTCTGGTTGTGGTAAAACTACTACTTTAAATTTATTAGGAGGTTTTTTAAAACCTGACAGTGGACAGATTTTATTAGATGGAGTAGATATTACAAAACTTCCACCAGAAAAAAGACCAATCTCTACTGTATTTCAAAGTTATGCTCTTTTTCCTCATATGAATGTAATAGAAAATGTAGCATATGGAATTAGATTCTATAGAAAACAAAAAAGGAAGAAGGCTATGGAAATAGCTAAGGAATATATTGATATAGTAGGGCTTACAGGATATGAAAATAGCAGAGTAGGTAATTTAAGCGGAGGGCAACAGCAAAGGGTAGCTCTTGCTAGGTCAATGGCAACTAATCCGAAGATATTGTTATTAGACGAGCCCCTTAGCAATTTAGATGCAAGTCTTAGGGTAAGAATGCGTGGAGAATTAAAGGAACTTCAAAAGAGATTAAATATTACCATGGTTTTTGTAACCCATGACCAATCTGAAGCACTTTGTCTATCAGATAAAATTGTGGTAATGGACAAAGGAGATATAATACAGATAGGCACTCCAAGGGAAGTTTATTTTTATCCTGCCAGCCAATATATTGCATCATTTATTGGTAAATCTAATTTTTTAGATGATAATGACAAAATCCATATGATTCGACCAGAGGATATTAAAATGATTAAAGATAATAAGGGAGAATATGTAATTAAGGATAAAATATTTATGGGTCAATATACAGAATATAAAATTGAGAATAATAAGCATATATTAGACGTTAACTTATCAGGAAAAGAAGGCAGTGATTTTGAAATTGGTGATTTAGTTAATATAGAAATTTGAATAACTTCAGTTTTTGGTGCCAGGCACCAAAAACTGAAGTTATTTTAATATGTAAATAATTAAAATTGAATTAAAGTGTTAAAGTGTAAGGGTAGAGATATGGGGTATATATATAAAAAGTTAAAGGAGGAAATAAAAATGAAATTAAAAGGAAGGCTGTTGATTTTTACTACAATGATTTGCATTATTTCAATTTTACTTATTTCAGTTATTAATTATTCTATATCAACAAAAAAACTTGAGAAAGAAATGAATAATAAAACAATTTTAGAAGCAAACAAAATAGCCCAGGAGGTGGATAAATGGTTAGAATTACAAAAGAATACCCTAGGATCTGTGCTGGATATAATTTTATATAATAATAATCATGATGAAAACTATATAAAAGGGATTATGACAAAAATAACAAAGGATAATCCAGGTAATACTTATTATCTTACTTATAGCAATAAAGAAACTCATTTTCCAGAAGGTGTAAGTGTATCGCCAGACTTTGATGGAACTACAAGACTTTGGTATATAGGGGCAATGGGTACTGAAGACTTTTTTATAACTGAACCTTATATAGATGCCATAACTGGTGATATGGTAATTACTATTTCTAAAAAATTTCAAACCAATTCTAGTGTTAAAGGAGTTATGGCAACAGATATATCTGTTGAATATTTAGTAGATTTAATTGATGCAGCTAATTATGGAGATGGTTCTTATGCATTTTTAGTAGATGATGAAGGAAATGTGCTTACTCATTTAAACGATGAATTTAAGCCTAATAAGGATGGCAGTTTTAAAAAAATAGATGAGTTATTAGAAGGTAAAATAAGTAGTCTTATAGATAAAACAGAAGTAAATATTAAAGATAGAATTATAAAGGATTTTGATGGTGTAGATAGACTTTTTTATTATGGAAATGCAAAGGAGTCTAACTGGTTAGTAGGAATTGCCGTAACGAAAGAGAGTGTAATGGGTGCTATTAATAGGGTTATTTATCTTACCATATTAGCAGCAATAATTGTAATTTCTATATCTGCTGCATTAGCTTTATACATGGCAAATATTATAACCAACCCCATAAAAGAATCTGTTAAAATTGCTGAAGACATATCTAATTTAAATTTATCTATATCAATTGAGGAAAAAAACATTAATAGGAAAGATGAGTTAGGAGAAATGTATGGATCCTTTGATGATACCATTAAGAAGTTGAGGGTATTTATGGAGGAAATGGATAAGGCTATTAGAATAAACCATCAGGTAAATAAAGATACAGTAGATAAAATTCATTATTTACTAGGACAAGCAGAAGATACTTCAGCTACAACAGAAGAATTGTCAGCAGGAATGGAAGAAACATCTGCTACTACTATATCTATAAATGAGTCAGCTAGTGAAATAGAGAGTGCATTAACTGATTTTGCAGAGAAAGTAGAAGATGGTGCAAATACATCTAATGAAATAAGTATAAAAGCAGATAAACTTAGTAGTCAATTTATTCAAGCTAAAGATAAATCTATGGAGATGTACTCTAATGCAAGAGAAGAAATAGAAAAGGCTATAACTGCTTCAAAAGAAGTAGGAAAAATAAATGTTCTATCCAGTGCAATACTAGCAATATCAGAACAAACATCACTCTTATCCTTAAATGCAGCTATAGAGGCAGCAAGGGCGGGAGAGTCGGGAAAAGGCTTTGCTGTAGTTGCAGAAGAAATAAGGAAGTTAGCAGATAACTCTAATTCAACAGTAGGTGAAATACAAATTGTAACAGAGAATATTATAAAAGCAGTTGAGCAGTTAACAGAAAGAATATCTATTGTAATGAGTTTCTTAGAGAAGGATGTAGTTAATGATTATGAAATGATGGTAGATGCAGTAGTTCAATATAAGGAAGATGGTTCTTATTTGAATAATATAATTTCAGACCTTAGTGCAACGGCAGAAGAACTTGCAGCAACTGTAAATCAAATATCAATATCTATTAATGAAGTATCAACTACTGTAGAAGAATCAACTATAGCTACTACTAATATTGCTGAAAAGAATATGAATATAGTAGAAGCTATAAATGATATAAGTAAAATAATTGAAAAAAATAAAGACATATCCAATAGGCTGGAGGAAATTGTTTCTCAGGTTAGATTTTAAGATAAATTTATAAGTAAAATGAAGAGAGTTAGGTAATTAAATAATTATTATAATATATTTTATGTCAAATTTCTTAATTAATTTAGAAATAAAAATAAGCTAGATTTTAGTAATCTAGCTTATTTTTATTTTGTCATATATGAAAAATAATATGTCACCACTCGATATAATTTTATTTATAAATACAATAAAGACAAAATTATTTGATTATTCTAATAACAGTGTAGAAAAGAAAGTTTTTGTAATAAATAAAAAAATTTTTCATATATGACAGATATGTTTATACAATAACAATTATTTTAATTATTTTATAATTTTTTTATCCAATAAATTATAGGATAATTGAGTCAAATTACAATAAACTTTTTATTTCGATATATATAGGGAGAAAAATATTAAATATTAACAATTATTTATACTTAAAAAGTATGTCGGAATTTACTTCTAGACTTTGTTTAAAGACTTAATTATGATATATGTAAAATAGATTATAGATGTTTGAAAAATAAAAAACTTAAATAATATCTTAGAAGTTTTAGTGAAAGTATATATAATATTGTATTCATTGTTAAGCTTTCTTAATACATATTTAAAAGAAGGAGGTGTAATTAGGTTTTTTATAAAACAAATTAAAGGAGGAATATTTATGTCAAAGAACAAACAGGAAAAAAGAGTATTGTCCCTACTACTAACTCTTGTTATGGTATTGGGGTGTTTTGCATCATTTGCTTATGCAGAAGACGACCAACTTAGCTTACCAGAAGAAAACTTAAATGTATTCTCCATAGAAAAAATTACAGATGAGGTAAAGGAAGATATTGACAGTGAAGATTTATTGGAAGTATTAGTGTATATGAAAGATCAAATTGATGTAGAAAAGGTGTCTTATAAAGCAAAGTCTAGATTAACATCTGCTGTAAATCCACATCAAAGTAAGCTCAAAGTTAGAAACGCTGTTATAGATGCACTTCAGGATAATGCTGAAATGACTCAAGCTGATATCCAAACCTACTTGGAGCAAGAAATGGAAAAGGGAAATGTAATAGAGTTTACACCATATCATATAGTTAACATTATATATGTAAAGGCGAAAAAGGAAGTAATAGGAAAACTTTCTTATATGCCAGAAGTAGAAAAGATATATAAAAATAGGACTTATACATTAGATGTACCAGAAACCAATAGTGAAGCAGAACTATCTGCTACTGGAGTAGAGTGGAATATAGAAACAGTAAAAGCAGATAAAGTATGGGACTTAGGATATGATGGTACTGGAATAGTAGTGGCTACTATAGACTCTGGAGTTAAGTGGGATCATCCAGCTCTTAAAAATAAGTGGAGAGGATATGACCCAGCTACAGGGAGAACTAATTCAAATGGTAATTGGTTTGATCCAGTATATAATTCTTCATTGCCAGCAGATTCTGACTCCCATGGAACTCATGTAATGGGAACAATGGTAGGACAGGAATCAAACGGATCAAACAAAATAGGAGTTGCACCAGGTGCAAAATGGATAGCAGCCAGAGTATTTAATAAATATGGTTCAACAACAGATAAAATACTTTTGGATGCTGCACAATGGATGTTAGCTCCAGGTGGAGATCCAAAGAAAGCTCCAGATATAATTAATAACTCATGGGGTGGAGGAGCAGGAATAGATGATTGGTATAGAAGAGCTGTTATAAACTGGAGAGCAGCAGGAATATTTCCAGTATTTGCAGCAGGTAATCAAAGAAAGGGAGAACCTGCACCATGGCCAGGCTCAATTTCATGCCCATCTAATTATCCAGAATCATTTGCAGTAGCAGCAACAGATAGAAATAATGTACGAGCATACTTTTCAAAACTAGGACCATCACCATATGATGAAACCTTAATTAAACCAAATATATCTGCACCAGGAGTAAACATAAGGTCATCAATACCTAGTGGGTATGGAAATTCATCAGGTACTTCAATGGCAGCACCAGCAATTTCAGGAGTGGCAGCATTGCTTTTATCAGCTAATAATTCCTTGTCAGTGGAGGAATTAGAAAGAATTATAACCAGTACAGCAATGCCACTAACAGATACAACATATCCAAGATCACCAAACTTTGGTTATGGTTATGGCATGGTTGATGCTTTTAAAGCAGTTTCATCAGTAGTAAGATAAAACTCTATTTATTAATAATAAGATAATAACCCCCTTCATACCTTGAAGCTGGGGTTATTATTTTATAAACATTCTTAGAAAAAACTTATTAAGTAGGAGATATTTAATTTAGTTTTGATTTCTATAAAGAAAAATAATAGTTAAAATCTTATCATTTATAACTCTAATTTTACTTAGTAAGTCTTATGGAGTATAATCAATTCGAAAAGTAAAAGGGAGGTTATAATATGATAAAATTAAAGAAAAGTATTAGTTTAATACTTCTAGTATTATTATTGTTAACTTTATTAGTTGGTTGTGGAAAGAAAGATGAAGTTGTAGATACTCAGAATGAAGTTAATGGTAATGATGTAACTAATGAAATTCCTGAAATTCAGTTTTCTTGGGGATTAGATTTACATACTGCTTTACCTTTTATACCTTTAAATAGGGTGGAAGAATTTAAAGAAAGAGGAATTTATTTAAATGCTTTATCTGATGATAAATACGAATTAATTGAAGATGGAAAGCCATTAGCTGTACTAAGCTTTGTATCTACAAAGGGTGGTTCTGAAGTAGCAACGATGATGGGACAAGGTCATTTAGATGCGGCACTTTCATCAAATACTGCCATACTTACGGCTATTGATAGTGGAACTGATATAAAAATACTATGTCCTATTCAGACAGGTGGAATATCCTTTGTTTTCTCACCAGATATCCATGCTAAGGGTTGGGAGGAAGTAAAAGAATATATATCAAATTCTGAAGCACCAGTGATGATTGGTTACCATTCACCTGTTAGTGGCCCTAGAATACTAATTGAAACTATACTTAAAAAAGAAGGGTTTAAAATCACTGAGGATCCAAATCAAATTGATGCAGATGTTCTCATGGTCGATCTTAAGGGACAAAATAATTTAATTCCATCTTTATCAAGTGGACAAGTTGATGCATGGGTAGGACCTACAGCATATCCAGAAATTGCTGAATCTAAGGGGATGGGAAATATAGCTATGAATTTAAAAGATTTTCCTCCTACAGATACTTGGACTAATTTTCCATGTTGTGTATACTCCGTTAGAGAAGAAGTTTTAAATAAGTATCCAGAGGTTTTTCGTGCATTTGCAAGATTGTTAAATGAAACTTGTAATTATGCTATGGAAAATAAAGAGGATGCTGCAAAGATATTTTCTGATGTTGTAGGTGTAGAAAAAGAAACAGCTGAAAAGTCAACAATTACTTATACTACTAATCCAGATGAAAACTGGTTAAAAGGAATAAATGTATATGTAGATGGACTAAATGAAATGGGAAAATTTTCAGGACGTTTTAAGGATAAATCTTTTGATGAAGTTGTAGAAAAGGCATTTGATTTTTCATATATTAAAAATGTTAGAGGAGAGTAAAATGTTATCTTACAAAAGAAGATTTTCAGGAGTGAATATCTATGCGTAATTCCCTAAGGAGGACTTTGATAAGCTTTATAGTTCCAGTTATACTCATCTGTATATGGACTATTTTTGCAAATAAAATAGACAATCCCATAATTTTACCTAAATTAAGTCAAGTATTAAGTAATTTTATACATGCTACAGATGATTTTATAGGTCTTGGCTCTCTTCCAAAAAATATTTCAGTCAGTATTATAAGGGTAATGTTAGGCTATTTAGTAGGTATAATAGTAGCATTGCCATTGGGGATATTTATGGGATATAAAGAAAAGATAAATTTGCTTTTCAGTAAAACCATCAATATCATAAGACCAGTACCAGCTTTAGGTTGGGTTCCTCTAATATTAGCTTGGTTTGGCACAAAGAGCTTAGCAACCTTATTTAAAATACCCTATGGAACAAGACAAGTGTTTTTTAATAATTTTAAATTCTCAATGATATTTATAATTGCCATAGGCACATTTTTTCCTGTAGTATCTAGCTCTGCTTTTGGAGTGAGAAATGTACCAAAAACTTTAATAGAATCGGCTAAGGTATTAGGTGCCAGTAAAAGAGATATATTTTTCAAGATTCTTATACCAGGAGCAGGACCTAATATTATATATGGATTAAGAGGTGGATTGGGAAGTGCTTGGGCTTGTTTAGTTGCAGCGGAAATGTTGCCAGGGAGTTTATCTGGAGTAGGGTATTTAATAACTCACTCATATGAGTTAGCCAGAATAGATTTAGTTGTTACAGGTATTATATGTATTGGGTTAGTTGGTTCATTATTGGATTATATATTTATTGTTATAGAAAATAGGCATTTTTCATGGTTAAGTAGGAGATGAGGTATATGGGGAGAAATATCATTACTATCAATAATCTTTATAAGAGTTTTGTAACAAAAGAAAATTTAGAAGTAAAAGCCTTAGAAGATATTAATTTAAATGTAGAAGAAAATGATTTTATTTGTATTGTAGGAACATCAGGGTGTGGAAAGTCCACTCTCCTACGTATACTTGCTGGATTAGAAACTGTAACAAAGGGTAGTGTAAAGTATAATGATATGGAATTAATTGAACCAACTAAAGAAATAGGAATGGTATTTCAAAATTATTCATTGCTGCCTTGGCGAAAGGTACTGGATAATATTTCATTAGGATTGGAATTTAGTGGAGTAAATAAGAAGGAAAGAGAAAGAATTGCATTAGAATATTTAAAAATAATTAATATGGAGAACTTTGCTAATGCATATCCATATGAACTTTCGGGAGGAATGCAGCAAAGAGTGGCAATAGCCAGAGCCCTTGCTAATAATCCATCTGTATTATTAATGGATGAGCCCTTTGGTGCTTTAGATGCACATACTAGAATTATTTTACAAAAGGAACTATTAAGAATATGGGAACATAATAAAAAGACCATATTATTTGTAACTCATAGTGTTGATGAGGCTGTATATTTATCAGATAAAATAATAGTAATGTCCAGTTCCCCTGGTAAGATTAAAGACATAGTAGAAGTAGATATGGAAAGACCAAGAGATAGGGGAAATATTATGTATGCTAAACTAACAAGTCAAATATTAAAGATGTTAGAATTATAAATTAAAATAACTTTCCTTTTTTAATCGATTAAAAAAGGAAAGTTATTTTAATTTCACGGAAAACTTTAATAAAAAAGAAGGATTTATAAAAAATATGTAGAATAAGTTATATATATAGTGTAATGGGTATGATTACACTGATTAATAATAATTTAAAATAGGGGGGTTATGTATGAGTTTCAGAAACAAAAGAGTTGTCAGTTTATTCTTAGCATTTGTCCTATTAGTGGGCATAATGATAGGAGCATTACCAGTATTCGCTGAAGAAGCAAAAATATTAACTATTGTACATGTAAATGATGTACATGGAAGGTTAAACCTTGATGAAAGAGAAGGTGGTATAGGTCTTGCAAGGTTAAAGACTAAGGTAGATGAATTAAAAGCAAAGAATCCTAATTTATTATTATTAAATGCAGGAGATACTTTGCATGGTGCTATTGATATTAATATAACCAAAGGTGAAACTATGATTAACCTAATGAATAAAATAGGTTTTGATGCTATGGTTCCTGGAAATCATGATTTTAACTATGGTTATAAAAGATTATTGGAATTGAAAGATAAAGCAGAATTTCCTATGATAGGTTCCAATATTGTGAAAGAAGCAAATGGTAAATCAGATTTTGAGCCATATAAGATTTTTGATGTAGATGGTATAAAGGTTGGTATATTTGGACTTGGAACTGAGGAAACTAAATATAAATCTCATCCAAGCAATACAGAGGGAATTAAGTTTGAAGACCCTGTTGAGGTTGCTAAAAAGATGGTAAAGGAATTAAAAGAAAAAGAAGTAAATGTAATAATTGCACTAGCTCATCTAGGAGTAGATGAATCAACAGATGCTAATACTTATGATGTGGCAAAGAATGTTGAGGGAATTGATTTAATAGTTGATGGACATAGTCATACTGAATTACCTAATGGAGAAGTAAAAGGAGATACTTTAATAGTTCAAGCTGGTTCTTATTTAAAGAATATTGGGATAGTAGAACTTGAAGTATCAGAAGGTAAGGTAAATAAGAAAACAGCTAAATTATTTGGATATGATGAAGGTAAGGATTTAGTACCGAATCCTATTATTGAAGAAGAGATAAAGAAAATTGAGGAAATAAACAAGTCCTTTAAGGAAGCAGTAGTAGGCAAATCAAAAGTAAACTTAGTTGGAGAAAGAGAAGTTGTTAGAAAAGGAGAATCCAACTTGGGGAACCTTTTAACTGATGCAATGATTAAAGCTACTGGTGCAGATGTGGCTTTGACAAATGGTGGAGGAATTAGAGCTTCTATTGTATCAGGAGATATAAAAGTAGGAGATATATTGACTTCTTTTCCATTTACAAATACCCTTGCAGTAATAGAAGTAACAGGTGAAGAAATAGTTAAGGCATTGGAACATGGGGTAGATATGTATCCAGAAGCAGCAGGACATTTTCCACATATTGGAGGAATCACTTTTAAATTTGATCCATCAAAACCAGTTGGAAGTAGAACATTAGATATAAATATAAAAGGTGAACCAGTAAAATCAGATAAAAAATATAAATTAGTTACAAATGATTTCGTGGCAAGTGGCGGCGATGGATATACTATGTTTAAAGGTAAACCATTTATTGCTGAAGGTGGCTTATTATCAGATATATTAATTGAATATTTTAAAGAAGTAGGAGAAGTTGAACCTAAGGTAGAAGGTAGAGTAGTTGTTGTAGAATCACCAAAAATAGAAATAAAACCAGTACCACAGCCAGAGATAAAACCTCAGCCAAAACCAGAAATAAAACTACAACCAGAGGTAAAACCGGGAGCAGCTATAACTATAGAAGTACAAAAATATGTAGTAAAACCAGGAGATGTTCTATGGAAAATAGCTAAACAATTTAATACTACTTGGGAGAAATTGGCAGAATATAATAAATTAAAAAACCCACATCTAATATTCCCTAATCAAGTAATATTAATTCCATAGTATAATATTTTTCAAAGAAAATAACTTCAGTTTCTGGTGCCTGGCACCAAAAACTGAAGTTATTTTAATTTTTATGGAAAAAAATAGAGGATTTTAGAAATATTTGTAGAATATATAGTATGAGGGAAGGAGGTAATTTCGTGGGAAGAAGACAGAGGATAGAATATTATGGTGCTATATATCATATTATTCACAGGGGAAATAATAAATCTTTTATCTTTGAAGAAGCTGAAGAAAAGATGAAACTCTTAGAGATTATAGGAAATGTAAAGGAATTGTTTGACTTTCATCTGTTAGCTTATGTAATAATGGACAACCACTATCATTTCGTCATTAAAACTCACAATATTCCAATTAGTCAGATAATGCATAGGATAAATACTAGATATGCTAAATATTATAATTGGAAGAAATCTAGAACTGGTTCTCCATTTGAAAATAGATATAGAAGTATTTTAGTTCAAAATGAATTATATTTTATTAGACTTATAAGATATATACACAACAACCCAGTATATGCTAATATTTGTGATTCTATGGTTAAATATAAATGGAGCTCCGATGTTTTTTATAGGATGAATGTAGATAATCTAGTAAATATTGAAGAATTTTTAGATATGCTTTCATTAGATAGGCTGCAAGCCATAAAAAAATACGAGGATTTAATGAATGAACCTCTAGAGGATTATATAAAATTGAGGGAAGAGTTTGAAGAAGATGAAGTAATAGGCTCAGATGAATTTAAAGAATCCTTAAATAAGGACAATGGGTTTAAAAATACAGCTCTACTTGATGATATATTAAAATCTGTATGTCCAAGGACTTTAGATTATGAGTTAATTAAAGAAGGTTCAAGAAAAAGATATTTAACAAAATATAAATATGATTACATAATTAAAGCTATTAATCAAGGATATACGAAGGAAGAAATAAGTGATAATATAAATGTAACAATAAATGCCATAAGAAATATTCTACAAAAATAAGCAGTTTTAAGTGACGTTATTTATCAGCTGAGGAGGAGTAAGATGGGTATATTACTTAGTGAATTAATCAAGATGCCTTGTTTAAAGAATGCAAAGTTAGTAGCCGGGACAGTTAAAGATAAAAATGTTTATGTAGAAGGTATTACAATAATTGAAGTACCAGATATAGCCAATTGGATTAAAGGAGGAGAGCTTCTATTAACGAGTTTTTATTCAATTGATAAGGATATAGAAGCACAAAAAACCTTAGTAAAAGAGTTAGCAGAAAAAGGGGCAGCTGCTTTAATAGTAAAGATTTCTAGGTTTTTAACCTCTATACCTGAAGATGTAATAGATTTAGGAAATCAATTAGGATTTCCTATTATTGAAATATCAGGTGATACAAAATATATAGATATAATGTATCCAGTAATGGGGGAAATATTTAATGATCAAGTAAATAGACTAAACTACTATAAGGATTGCCATAAGCGATTTACCAAGTTATCTCTTAAAATGAAAGGTATAGATGCTGTTGCAAAAACCCTTGGAGATTTAGTTGAAAATCCAGTTCTAATATTAAATAATGAGTTAAATCCAATTGCTTGGAATGATGAAAAATATAGTTGTATAGAAATAATTGATGATGAAGTTAAGAGTTTAGTAGAAAAAGATTTTCCCATTTATGGATTAAAGATTAAGATATCTAATATAGATGATATAATATATACAGCTATAATGGAGCCTATTCAAGTTTTAAATGAAATAAAAGGCTATTTGGCAATTATTGAAAGAAATAGAATAATGGAAGATTTGGATTTTATTGCTTTAGAAAGTGCGGCAACTACATTGAGATTAGAGATGTTAAAAGATGTGGCAGTTAAGGAAGTTGAGCTGAAGTATAAAGGTGACTTAATGGATGATTTAATAAATGGCAGATTTGATTCTGAAGAAAGTATTTTTGATAGAGGTACTTTATTTGGTTGGAATCTAAAAAGAAAGTTTATAGTTATTCTTTTAAATATAAGTGAATATGGAGATTATATTCTTACTAATAAAAACTTATCAGAGGGAATTCATTTATTGATGGAAAAAATAAAGAAAAGGATAGACAGGGTATCATATTATTATACTACAGACTATATATCTATTAATAAAGGGGATAATATAATAGTGTTATGGCCTGTAGAAAAAAAATATAATATAAAGGATGTATATTCCACAATAAAAGAATTTGGTAAGGAACTTAAAAAAGTTATTTCTAATGAAATAGGAAATATTTCTGTATCAATAGGTATAGGCGGCTTGGCAGAAAACCCTATGGAAATATGTAAATCTTACTCCGAAGCCATGGATGCAGTAAATTTTGGTTATAGAATATTTGGAAAGGATTCCATAGTTACCTTTGAAGAATTAGGCATATACAAGCTTTTGTGCAGATATCAAGATAGAGAAGAATTAAATAAGTTTGTTCATCCAGCATTATGGATACTTAAGGAATATGATAAAGATAAGAATAACGAGCTTATAGATACTTTAGAGAAATATTTATCTTGTAATTTGAATGCAGTAAAAACTGCGGAGGAACTATATGTCCATTATAAAACTGTATTATATAGGTTAAATAGAATAAGGGAATTAACAAATTTAGATATAGAAGATAGAGGAAAGATGCTTGAGATTGAAGTTGGACTCAAAATTCTTCGTATAATAAATTAAGGTAAGGATTTATCCTTACCTTAATTTATTATATTTCGGGATCCCTATTGCAATCTTTTGAATAAACATATGAGAAAGGTTCATATCCTATGGCATAGGTTGCCTGTTGTACAAAAGGTCCCATCCATATGAAATCACCTTTTTTAACGGATACCCAGTTATTATCTAAGTTATACATACCTTCTCCAGTTAATAAATATGCTCCATGCTCTTGTACATGGGTTTCAATAAATGGATGTGAGCCACCTGGCTGGAATGTTAATATATGGAAATTCATATCAAAGGACATATCCTTTGGAAGGAAGTCTACTATAGTAACATCTTCCATATCATCATAGTTAACAACTTCTAAATTTTTAACATTATTACATACTACCCAAGGTTCTTTTATTCCTTCAACAGGAACATATCTTTGTTTATAAAGAACAAACTTAGCACTTTCATTTGAATTGTTTTCAATAATCATACTTAAACTAGGAGGGCAGAATATATATCCTTCTTCAGTTAGTTCATATTTTGTTCCATCAATTAAAACATCTAATGAGCCTTTAACTACATATAAAAAAGTTTCAATTCCATTTCCGCCAAATCCCTTAGTATTTCTTCCTCCAGCTTCCATTTCTACAAGATATTGAACAAAACTAGCGCCTAGTTTTGGAGAAGCAACCACACTAATTGTACATTTTTCAAAGTGAGGAATAATATTATTAACAAGTCCTTCTGGTGTAATAAGGGCATAGCTACCATGTCTTATAATGGATCTGCTACTTAATAAATCATTGCGATAACCCATAAATTAATTCTCCTTTCTATATTTTAAATTAATTATACTATATATATTATTAAATTAATTTCACAAAAAACCTTTATCCAAAACTGATAAAAATAAAACAACTTTTTATCCTTAATTCAATCTAATTAAGATATAAAATATAAACATAGCATAAAGTTAGATAAATAACAAACTGTAGGAGGGAGTCTCAAATGAAAAGGCTGAACATGACAAACAAGATTATGATCTCAATGGTTCTTGGTATGGTAGTAGGACTAATTGTAGGTCCAGCAATTGCTCCAGTAAAAGTAGTTGGTGATATTTTTCTTCGCTTAATTCAGATGTCAGTAGTTGTTTTAATTATGGGTGCTGTTATTGAAGCTGTAGGAAGTTTAGATCCTAAAGAATTAGGTAAATTGGGAGGAAAGATATTTGCTTGGTTTATGGGTTTAACTGCATTGGCAGCGGCTCTTGGAATAGGTCTTGGCTATATAGTTAAACCAGGAGCGGGGTTAAATATGGATATGGGTGCTACAGCTATAGCTGCTTCAGAACAAACATTATCTGAAATGATAGTAGGTTTCTTTCCTACAAACATTATAGATGCTATGGCAAAAGCAAATATGATACAAGTAATTATATTTTCAATTTTATTTGGACTATCATTGAGCGTAATTGGTAAACAAGATAAGGATAATGTAGTTCTTAACTTTATTAGACATTTTAATGTAGCAATTTTAAATGTTGTTAAAATGGTAATGAATCTTGCACCAATTGGTATTTTTTCATTGTTAGCATGGGTTACTGGAACTATTGGGGTAAAAGTAATTATTCCATTAGCTAAATTCTTAGGTAGTATGGCTATAGGGACAGTAATTTATATGATATTTCTAATTTTTATTTCTGCTGCATATGCTAAAGTTAGTCCTGTAAGATTAGCTAAACATCTTTGGAAGATGACAGTTGTTGCTTTCACAACTACATCATCTGCCATTACACTTCCAACTAAAATGGAAGATAGTGAGATTAAACTTGGAGTAAGTAAGAGAATTTCTAGATTAGTTAATCCCCTTGGGATGGCTCTTAATAGTAATGGTTTGTCACTTTATCTATCATTAGCTTGTATAACATTGGCACAATTCTTTGGCATGGAGATGTCAATTATTGAATTAGTTAGAATAGTAGTATTATCGACTTTAGCTTGTTTAGGTACAGTTGTAGTGCCTGGAGGTGGCTTAGTTGCACTTGCAACAGTTCTTCCAGCAATGGGATTACCACCGGAAAGTATTGCATTATTGGCTGGAATAGATTGGTTCTCAGGAATGTTTAGAACTGTATTAAATGTAGACAGTGATGCTTTAGTTGCTATGATGATAGCAGTTGATGAAAAAGAACTTGATTATGATATATTCAATGGTAAAAAGGTAATATCTAGCTCTAACTCATAGAGTGGACATAAATTTTGAAGAATCTTAACAAAACAGTTCCATAGGGTTACAATGATGGGAGTTTTATCCTCAATGGATAATTACATTAAAGAAAATAAATAATGAAGAGGTGATAGAATGATAAGGAGATCTAATGAATATACTACAGAAGTAACTGAAGGTCTTAAAGGCGGAAAGGGATATGTCACTGTAATAAATTTCTTTGAGAAGGAAGATTTTTTAGGCAAGGGAAGATTATATGGAAAATCCATTATAAAGCCAGGTAATTCCATTGGTTATCATACCCATCAAGGAGATCAAGAGGCATATTTTATATTAAAGGGAAAAGCATTATATAATGATAATGGTGTAGAAACAATTCTTGAGCCAGGAGATTTGGCTATTTGTCGTGATGGAGATTCTCACTCAATAGAGTCTGTAGGAGAAGAAGATTTAGAATATGTTATGTTAATATTATATAATTAATTTATAGAATTTAGGAGGAATGAAAAATGGTACAAAAATTAGTAGCAATACCAGGACCAACACCTGTAGTTAGAAGTATTCAAAATGAAATGGGCAGAGAAATTGTTGCATTTGGTGATCCAAGTTTTGTAAAAGATTATAAGGAATTATTAAATGATATGATGGAATTATGGGATGCAACAGGTCAAGTATTTGTAATAGCTGGAACAGGAACTATGGCAATGGAAATGGCAATTGCAAATACTATGAAATCAGGAGATAATATTCTTATTGTATCTCATGGATTTTTTGGAAACAGATTTATTGAAATCTGTGAAAGAAGAGGTATCAATGTAGATTTAATTCAATCTGAGTGGGGACAAATAGTTCCAGTTGCAGATATTGAAAAGAAATTATCAGAAAAACATTATCATGCTATGACTGTTACTCATGTAGACACTTCAACAGGAGTAGCTGCACCAGTTGCTGAAATTGGAGAAATGATGAAGAAATTCCCAGAAACTTTATATATTGTTGATGGAGTTTGTGCTACAGCTGCAGAACCAGAGAAGTTAAATTCTATGAATATAGATATTCTTTTAACTGGTTCACAAAAAGCTTTTGGAGTGTGTCCAGGACTTGCAATTCTTTGGGCAAGTGAAAAGGCTTTAGCAAGAAGAAAATCCTTTGGCATGATTCCAGATTATTATGTTGATTTTGAGAAATGGATTCCAATAATGGAAGATCCATCTAAATATTTTGCAACACCAGCTGTAAACCTTATTTGGGCACTTAAAGAATCAGTGAATATAATTAAAAAAGAAGGTATTGAAAATAGATATCAAAGACATATTAAGTATGCAAAGGCAACCCAGGCTGCCCTTGAAGCATTAGGATTTACTATTCTTGCAGAAAAGGATCATAGGGCAGTTACTTTATCTAATGTGTTATATATGGATGGAGTTAATGATGCAGAATTTAGAAAGATATTGGCAGAAGAAGGTGCTGTAGTGGCAGGAGGACTTGCAGCTTATGCAGGTAAGATGTTTAGATTTGGACACATGGGTAATATAGATGAGCATTATCTAGTATCTGTTCTTGGAGCTATTGAAAGAACCCTAGTGAGATGCGGAATTGAAATTGAAATGGGTAAAGGTGTAGGTACTCTATTAGCAAATTTAAGGTAGAGAATAGAATCTGAGATATCGTCTTATGGTGATAAGCCGTAAGACGATATTATTTTAATCAATTTTACAATGAGTTGATAAATCATTGTAATTCTTTTATCCATAATAGATAATGAATTAAGATATTAAAAATAATATATTAATAGTGAAGCATTTATATAAATTTTACTGAAATTTTCATGAGGGGAAGTGTCGAAATGAATGCTCATAAGGAATTAAGTTTAGAAAAACAGACTGCTGATTTTATAGAATGGCTAAGTAAATTTGGGGAAAATTCAGATGGCGGTGTTACCAGATTATTATATACAGATTGTTGGATAGAAACTCAAGAAGCGTTAAAAAATCTAATTAAGGAAAAAGGTTTTGAAGCATATTATGATGAAGTTGGAAATCTTTTTGCTAGATTAGAAGGAAGTGATTTTAAAAAGGAAACAATATTAACAGGCTCTCATATAGATACAGTAGTAAATGGAGGAAAATTAGATGGTCAGTTAGGTATAATAGGTGGGATTATTGCTATGGAATACCTAAGAAATACTTATGGACAGCCTCTTAGAAATATAGAAGTAGTAGCTATGGCTGAAGAGGAAGGTAGCCGATTTCCATTTACATTTTGGGGTTCAAAAAATATAGTTGGGTCAGTTGATAGAGAAACAATGGAGGAGTTAAAAGATGAAGATGGCATAGGTTTCATTGAAGCCATGCATAAGGCAGGATTTGATTTTAAAAATAGTAAGGTTAGAGATGATTTAAAGGCATTTATTGAACTTCATATAGAGCAAGGTGGAGTACTTGAAATAGAGCAAAAATCCATAGGAATAGTAGAACATATAGTAGGGCAAAAAAGATATATGATAGAAGTTGAAGGTGAGGCTAATCATGCTGGTACGACTCCTATGGGTTATAGAAAAGATGCATTACATGGAACAAGTAAAATGATTTCAGAAATAATGGATCTTGCCATAAGCTATGGAGATCCCTTAGTGGCTACTGTAGGTAAAGTAGAAGTAGTACCAAATACTACAAATGTTGTTCCGGGAAAAGTAATATTTTCCCTAGATGTAAGACATACTCAAAAAGATGCAATAATTAAATTTACAAATGAAGTAACAGAAAAGATTGAAGAAATATCTAAAAAGATGAATTTGAAAACTACTATAAACAACTATATGGATGGAGAACCAGTACCTATGGATTCTAATTTAGTTAATATCATTAAAGGAGAATGTGAAACAAAGGGTTTAAACTATAAATTAATGCATAGTGGTGCAGGACATGATTCTCAAATATTTGCGGAACATATACCAACGGCATTAATATTTGTACCAAGTCATAAAGGTATTAGTCATAATCCAGCTGAATTTACAAAAATAGAAGATTTAACTGAAGGAATTAAGGTATTAATAGATACATTATATAATTTAGCCTATAAATAATTTTATAATTGACATTGAACCAACCTAAATAAAATAACTTTCTTTTAATTTTAAGATTAAAAGGAAGTTATTTTATTGTTTAATGGTGGTTTTATTCTATATAAGTATATGCTTTGTATTAATAAGATAAATCAATAATGAAAATTTATCCATATAGGACAAACCATAAGATTGTTAAAAATATTATAATCTTAGTAAGTCATAAAATATATACTTAAAAACTAACATTATTCAAGAAAGAGGGGGAAGATATGTTCGATTTAATCGTAAAAAATGGTCAAGTAGTTACATCCCAAAGAATTTATAAGGCTGATATCTGCATAAAAGATGGTAAAATATCAGCAATAGTAGCACCTGAATCTGATTTAGAAGCTAACAAGGTTATAGATGCAGGTGGTAAATATATATTCCCAGGGGCTATAGACACTCATGCTCATCTTAATGATCCAGGATATACATGGAGAGAAGATTATGAGCATGGAACAGCAGCAGCTGCTGTTGGAGGTATTACTACTATTATAGATATGCCTTTACAGAATGAACCAGCATTAACAGATGGAAAGATTTTTGATGATAAATATAAAGCTGTATCACCAAATGCATATGTAGATTATTGTTTTTGGGGCGGTTTAGTAGATTATAATTTAAATTCATTAGTAGAATTAGATGGAAAAGGATGTGTTGCTTTTAAATCTTTTATTGGACCAGTATCTCCTGATTATGTTTCCTTAACTATGGGGCAGGTAAGAGAAGCTCTTGAAATATTAAAAACAGTTGATGCAAGAGCTGGATTCCATTGTGAAGATTTTTCCATTATTAAATGGGAAGAAGGAAGAGCAATGAGAAAAGAAAACCAAACATGGGAGGACTTTCTAAACTCTCGTCCTTTAATGGCAGAAATAATGGCTACAAAAAATGTTATTGATTTGGCAAAGGAAATAGGAACAAAAATTCATATATGCCATGTAAGCCATCCTGAGGTTGCAAAAATTATTCAGAAAGCACAACAAGAAGGTGTAGATGTTACTGGAGAAACTTGCAGTCATTATTTAACTTTTAATAGAGATGATGTTATAAAAAATGGTAGTTTGTTTAAATGTGCACCTCCTTTAAGAGAAAAGGATGCCGTTGAAGAAATGTGGAAATATGTAGATAATGGCACTTTAAGCTGTGTTAGTTCAGACCATTCTCCTTGTGCCCTTGAAGAAAAAGATGAAAAAGCTCATGGAATCTTTGGTGCATGGGGTGGAATCAGTGGTATTCAAAATGTAATGCAAGTTACATTTAGCGAAGGAGTTGTAAAGAGAGGATATTCTCCAACTATATTAGCACGTACATTAAGTGAAGGACCTGCTAAGGCCTTTAGATTATATGGAAGAAAAGGGGCTATTGAGGTAGGATTTGATGCAGATATTGTAATCTTAGATCCAGAAAAGGAATGGGAAATCACCCCAGAATCCTTAAAATACGTTAATAAAATTTCAGCATTTGTAGGTCTAAAAGGAAAAGGATTACCAGTTTGCACTATTTTAAGAGGAGAGGTTGTTGCTGAAGAAAATAATGTAATTGGTAAGAAAGGTTATGGACAACTAATAAGGAAATAAAAACTAGGATGGAGGAGAAACAATGACTACTATTGAGCATGAAGTGACTAAATTAAATCAAGAATTTGTTGAGAAGACAAAGCCGGAGTTATTGCCTACTAAGGAAAGGATAATGGACAATTTATCATATTTGGCAGCTTTCCTAGGGGGATGTGTTTCAATTGGAACATTTTCAATGGGTGCTAGTTTAATTGGCGTTTTAAACTTAACTCAAGCAATTGTTGCTATGGCAATAGGATGTTCTGTTATAGCTATAGCTCTTGTTCTATCAGGTTCTGCTGGACATAAATATGGTATTCCTTTTACTGTTCAAGCTAGAAGTTCCTTTGGAGTTGATGGTGTAAAGATTCCAGGTTTTCTTAGAGGAATACCTGCTATTGTGTGGTTTGGTTTTCAATCTTGGGTAGGTGCTGGTGCTATAAATGTCAGCTTAAAAACTATAACTGGTTTTGATAATATGCCCGTAGTATTTGTTCTTTTTACTGTATTACAAGTTGTTTTAGCTATTAACGGTTTTCATGGAATTAAGTGGTTGGAAAATATAGCTGTGTTCTTTATATTAGGAACTCTTGGTTATATGTTTTATACTGTATATACAAAATTTGGAGTAGAAGTTGCTGCTACCATAACTAATATCAAAGGAACATGGGGATTACCATTTTGGGGAGGAACCACAGCATTTTTGGGAATATATTCTACTATGATTTTAAATGGTTCTGACTATTCAAGAGAATTAAAAAGAGAAACGAAGTCACTTATGACAGGATCTCTTTATTGGTTATCTATTCTTCCTGCAACATTATTTATGGGGTTAATTGGACTTATGGTTTCAGGAGCAACAGGAAATAATGATCCAGTAGCTGTGTTTTCAACTGCTATGGACAACCAGTTTTTAACTATTATGACATTAGTATTTGTTGCTTTTGCACAAGTTACTACAAATGTATTAAATAATATAGTTCCTCCTGTTTATGTACTTATGGATACCTTCCATATATCTTATAAGAAATCTGCAGTTTTAGTTGGAATCTTATCTATTTGTACATTCCCATGGTTGTTAGTAAGACCAGAATCTGCAGCAGGATTATCATTGTTTGTTCAAATATATTCAGCGTTTTTAGGACCTATATTTGCAGTTCTTGTAGTAGATTATTTTATTCTTAGAAAGAGAAAATTAAATTTAAATGAATATTATAATACTGAAGGAATTTTTAAAGGAATAAATTGGGCGGGAGTTATAGCTATATTTGGTGGCTCAGTAGTATCTTTATTCTTTGTTCAAATATCTTGGTACGCAAGTTTATTACCAACAGGATTATTATATTATATTTTAATGAAAAATATGAAGAAAGCTGCTCCTTTTAGAAAGGGAACAATATTTGAATAATATTAATATTTATAAATAGATTTACGTTAAAACTTCGTCTTAGTTATATAATTAAGACGAAGTTTTATTTTATTATCAATTATTGATATGAAAAACCTATTTTCTTTAGCAAAATTTGATAATTAATTTATTTTAAATTTGTATGATAATATAAATAAGGAAAAGATATAACTTCTTAAAATACTTTAAAGAATGGTGGTTATATATGAGTTTACCAGTTAGTTTAGGTTTTTGGATTATGGCTTTTATTCCTATAGGTATGCTTCTGTTTCTTATGATAAAAGTACAATTGCCAGCCTTTAGGGCTGCACCTATTTCATTAGCCATAGCAATATTTGTAGGAGTATTCTTTTATAAAAGCGGAGCAAATTTAATTATAAATGAGCTTTTAAAAGCTTTATGGAATTCCTTATCTATTATTTTGGTAATAATAACAGCTCTACTAATCTATGAAGTAACTAACGAAGCCAAGGCATTTAGCTCCATAAAGAAAAATTTGGAAGAAATAGCACCAAATGAGTTAGTTAGAATATTAGGACTTGGAATGGTTTTTGTAAGTTTTCTTCAAGGAGTAACTGGGTTTGGTGTACCAGTGGCAGTTACTGCTCCACTACTTATTGAAATGGGTGTTTTACCTCTTTGGGCTGTAGTCATACCTCTTATAGGACATTCATGGGCAGGTACCTATGGAACTCTTGCTGTTGCTTGGTCTTCCTTAGTTACACAAACAGGCATAGAGGGAAATATTTTAAATCAGTCAGGATTTTATGCAGGAATGTTCTTATGGATAATAAATATCTTATCAGGACTTAGTATTTGCTGGTTTTATGGAAAAGATAAAGGCGTTAAAAAAGGTTTATTTGCAGTTTTAATATTTTCTTTTATACAAGGTGGAGGACAACTGCTTCTTACTCAAGTTAATGGTATTATAGCTAATTTTCTTCCAGGATGTATTGCCTTATTAGGATTTATAGTTGTTAATAAGATTCCTATGTATAAAGAGTCTTGGAACATAGATAAGAGTCAAATAATGAATAGGAATAAAAGCCAAGTTTTTTCAAAAGCATCCGTTGATATAAAGCTATATGAAAGTTTTTTTCCATATATAGTAATGACCATTCTTACATTGGTATTACTTATAAATCCGAAGATAAAAGGTGTACTAACAAATTTTAGTATAGGACCAAATTTTCCTAGAACCAGTACAGAATATGGTTTTGTAAACTCTCAGATAATAAAATATGCACCCTTTGCTCCCTTAGTACATCCTTCAACTTTCTTGTTAATATCTGCTTTAGCAGGTTATATATTTTATTTAAAAAAGGGCTATATAGAAATAGGGAAATTAAATAGTATATTCAAGGAAGTGGTGAAAAAGACTATTCCTTCAAGTATAGCCATAATCAGCCTTACTATGATGTCCAAGGTAATGAGTGGAACTGGACAAATAGATGTATTGGCAATTGGAGCTTCAAATATATTAGGAAAAAACTATGGATTTATAGCACCTTTTATAGGTTTAGTGGGTTCCTTTATTACAAGTAGTAATATGAGTTCAAATATATTATTTTCAAATTTTCAATTTACAACAGCTGAGTTATTATCCTTACATCAAGGGGTAATCCTTGGAGCACAAACAGGTGGGGCAGCAATAGGAACTGCAATTGCTCCGAACAATATTGTACTTGGTGCAACTACTTCTAATATTTTAGGAGAAGAAGGAAAAATTTTAAAAGCAATATTACCATTTGCACTAGGTATTATATTGTGTTTTGGAATAATAACATATTTTTTAGCTACTTATATCTCATTGTAGATAAGGAGGGATACAATGTTATTTACTGTAATTAAGAAAAATTCTTATCAAGATTCAATTAATCTAATGCTTTTAACTAAATTATTATCTTCAATGGATCATGTCAATCGAATATCTATAATGATGGGAACACCCGCTAATAAAGATATTTTTGCTAATTCTAATTTTTATACAGAAAAATTAGATGAGGCAGGACCAAATGATATTTGTATAGTAATTGATAGTGAAGAAGAAAGTATTGTTCCAAAGGTAGTAGAAGAAGTGGATAAATTTTTAAAGGATCAGTCAGTACAATCAAAAAGAGATAAAATTCCTGTATCAATGAGTTGGGATAGCAGTATGTCAAAACTTCCAGAGGCTAATTTAGCACTTATATCAATTTCAGGAGAATATGCTGCAGAAGAGGCAAATAAGGGATTAGATAGAGGATTAAATGTTTTTATATTTAGTGACAATGTATCTATAGAAGAGGAAAAGAAGTTAAAAGAAAAGGCAAGAGATAAAAACTTATTGGTAATGGGACCAGATTGTGGTACTGGAATTATTCAGGGAGTTCCCTTAGCCTTTGCAAATGTTATAGATAAGGGGAATATAGGTATAATAGGAGCTTCTGGTACGGGAATTCAAGAGGTAAGCAGTATAATTTCTAGAAAAGGAGCAGGTATATCTCATGCCATAGGCATAGGAGGTAGGGATTTATCTTCAGAAATTGGTGGTATTACAGCAATTAGTGCATTGGAACTACTGTCTAATGATATTGATACAGAAGTAATTGTATTTATATCAAAACCTCCAGCTGAAGAAGTAAGAGATAAGATAATAGATATATTTAAAACTATAGATAAGCCAATAGTAGCTATTTTTATAGGGGAGAAGCCTCTGAAAAGCGAAGAGAATATTTATTATGTATGGACTTTAGAGGAAGCAGCCATAAAGGCAATAGAGTTATCCAAAAGGTTAGTTCAAAGATTAGTACCAAATATAGACATACTTGTAAAAAGTAATAAACAAAAAGGAATAAAAGGTTTATATAGTGGAGGTACATTGGCTGCAGAAGCTGCAATGATAATAGAGGATAGATTAAATATTCAACATCAAAAAAATCATGATAAAGGTATTATGCTAAAGTATAATGAACATTTAATTGTTGATTTAGGAGATGATGAATATACAAAGGGTAAGCCACATCCTATGATGGATCCAACTATTAGATTAGAAATGATGAAGAATATTTGCAAGGAAGAGGATACAGCTGTTGTTCTTCTAGACTTTGTAATAGGATATGGAGGACATGAAGATATTGTAGGAGAATTTATTCCAGTTATTAAAGAAATTAAAAAAGGACTGGAAGAAAAGCAAGGAGAAATTGTTTTCATAGCTTCAGTAACAGGTACTATGGGTGATCCACAAATATATCATGATCAAGTAAGTAAACTTGAAAGTTCAGGAGTTATCGTAATGGAAAGTAATGCTCAAGGAGCAATTCTGGTTACTGAAATAATTAAATATATAAATGGAAATGACAAAACAACAATGTCTACAAAACAAAATACTTCATTGCTTACAGAAGAACTAAAAGTAATTAATATAGGATTAAAACATTTTGCTGAGCCTATGGTAAAGTATGGAGCAGAAGTAGTTCATTATAAGTGGAAGCCCATAGCAGGGGGAAACAAATATTTAGCATCTATACTTTCTAAGTTGAAATAATAAGGAGGTAATCATATGAGGTCAATTGAAGAAGCAAATAAATTAGTTATACAGAAAATGACAGAAGCTCAACCTTTCCTAGTAGATGTAGTACCAGCAAAATCAGTGATAAAAGAATTAAATAGTAAGACCTTATTACATTCTGGGCCGCCAAATACATGGGAAAATATGGTTGCACCTATTCAAGGCTCTTGTATAGGAGCAGTATTATTTGAAGGCTGGGCTAAAAACGAAAAAGAAGCTAGGAAAATGTTAGAATCTGGTGAAATAAAATTTATACCTTGCCATCATGTTAATGCAGTAGGACCAATGGGTGGTATAACTTCTGGCAATATGCCTGTTTTAGTAGTGGTAAATAAGACAGGAGGAAATGTAGCATATTGTACAATGAATGAAGGTATAGGAAAGGTTCTAAGATTTGGAGCTTATAGTCAAGAGGTAATAGATAGATTGCATTGGATGAAGGATGTATTAGGACCAAGCATTTCCAAAGCCTTGAAGAAAATTGATGGTGGAATGAATTTAAATGTTATTATTGCAAAGGCAATTACTATGGGTGATGAGTTTCATCAAAGAAATATTGCTGCATCTACATTGTTTTTTAAGGATATAGCTTCTTATTTAATTCAATCAGATATAAACCATGGTGATTTAGAAGATGTAATGAAATTTTTAGCAGATACAGACCAATTCTTCTTAAATATTGCAATGGCAACTTGTAAAGTTGTTATGGACTATGCTAGAACCATAGAAGAGGGGAGTATAGTTACGGCTTTGACTAGAAATGGATATGAATTTGGTATTAGAGTAAGCGGACTTGGAGATCAGTGGTTTACGGCTCCAGTAAATACTCCTCAGGGTCTATTGTTTAGTGGATATAGTGAAGAGGAAATAAGTCCTGATATGGGTGATAGTGCTATTACTGAATCCTTTGGACTTGGTGCTATGGCAATGATAGCAGCACCAGGAGTTACAAGATTTGTGGGTGCAGGTGGATTTGATGATGCATTGGCTATAAGTGAAGAAATGGAAGAAATTTGTATAAGTTCAAATCCTAATTATTCCATACCTACTTGGAATTTTAAGGGTACTTGTTTGGGAATTGATATTAGAAAGGTAGTAGAAACTGGAATTACTCCTATAATCAATACAGGTATGGCTCATAAGGAAGCAGGAATTGGACAAATTGGAGCAGGAACAGTTAGAGCACCTTTAGCTTGTTTTGAAAAAGCACTTGTTGCATTGGCTGAAAGATACGGTGTTTTAGGAGATGAAGAATAAGATTAAGGTAATTATTTATAGTAAAGAAGTTATTCCAATTTTAAAGGAAAAATCTCTAGCATACGTACATTCTATATTTAAGAAAAGCATGAATATTAAAATTAAAGATAGATTAATTCATTTAGGAAGAGAAGAAGAGGGTGTTTCCCCATTTAGTATTTGTATATCTAGGGATAATGTAGATAAATTAGTGGATAAGTTTAAAGTAGGAGATGAATTATACACAGAAATTTTTGATTTTGAAGATGCTAATATTTTTGATCCAAGTCTTTCAGTTTATGGATGGGAAGAAAATTTAGTTAGCAATATGGAGTTGTTAAATTCAATAGTTGCAATTAATCCAAATTGGAAATTTGGTATAGAAGTGGATATTAGTAAGGAAAATTTTCCTGATAAAATAATTGGCAGGGGGCTAGGTCTTACTCCTAGTGGTGATGATGTTTTAGTAGGACTATTGGCCATATTAAAAGCTACTGGAAAAAATAAAGGATTAGTAGAAAAGATTAAAAATTCCATAGAAAATAATGGGAGAACTAAAACTACAGATATATCCTATGAATATTTAGATTATGCAGTGCAAGGTAAATTTAGCAATGTAGTTAAAGAAACTTGTATAGATTTAATTATGGGAGATAAATATAAGGTATTAAATTCAGCAATGAACTTAATTCATATGGGACATACATCTGGAATGGATACGTTAAAAGGAATATTATTAGGAGCTGTTTTTAGAAATTAAAAGGAGGAAATTATATGTATAGAGAATTAGTAATACCACAAAGAACAATAATGACACCAGGGCCTGTAGAAGCAGAGCCAAGGGTTCTTAGAATTATGAGTGCACCAATATTAGGTCAATATGATCCTAACTTTTTACAGATAATGGATGAAACAATGGAGTTAATAAGGTATATATTTCAAACTAAAAATCATCAAGCTTTTACTGTAGATGGAACTGCTAGAGCAGGAATAGAAGCCGTACTTTCAGGTATAATAGAGCCAGGTGATAAAGTTTATGTTCCTATATTTGGTAGATTTGGACATCTTCTAACAGAGATAGCTAAAAGAGCTGGCGGAGATGTGCATACTACTGAAATTGAATGGGGTAAGACTTATGAATTTGAGGATTTGAAAAAAGAAATCATTAAGATTAATCCTAAGGTAGTAGCTATGGTTCATGGAGAAACTTCAACAGGACGTATGCAACCTTTAGAAGAACTAGGAAAATTCTGTCGTGAAAATAATATATTATTAGTAGTAGACGCAGTTGCCACATTAACAGGTGCAGAGTTTAAGACTGATGATTGGAATATAGATGCTGTAATTACTGGGACACAAAAATGCTTATCAGTGCCTACTGGTATGGCACCATTAACATATAATGACAGAGTTGAAAAAATATTAAAAGAAAGAAGAAAGGTAGAGCAAGGTCTACAAATTGATTCACATAATGATAGAATGATAAGTACAAATTATCTTGATTTAAGTCAAATTCAAGAGTACTGGAGTCCATCTAGATTAAATCATCATACAGAAGCTACTACAATGTTATATGCATTGAGAGAAGGGCTTAGAATAATTAAAGAGGAAGGACTTGAAGCTAGAATTATTCGCCATGCATTAAATGAAAAGGCTCTAGTAGCAGGTATAGAGGCAATGGGATTAGAAGTATTTGGAGATAAAGTAAATAAAATGCCAACAGTAACATGTGTATCTGTACCTGAAGGAGTCAAAGAATCTGAAATACGTATGGGAATGATAGAAGACTTTGGAGTAGAAATAGCAGCAGCCTTTGGTTCCTTATCAGGCAAGATTTGGAGAATCGGTTCCATGGGATACAGTAGCCGTAAAGAAAATGTCCTAAGAGTGCTTTCTGCTTTGGAAGCTACATTAATTAGAAAAGGTGTTAAGGTAAATAAAGGAGATGCATTACAAGCAGCTTTAGACATATATGATGAGCAAAAATAATAACTTTAATAACTTCAGTTTTTGGTGCCAGGCACCAAAAACTGAAGTTATTTTATTTTTTGCAGTAATAAGATAAATTTAAAAAGTTCTTTTATCTATAAGGGATAAACAAAACATTGTTAAAAATAATATAATATTGGTAAATAAAGTGAAAAAGGAGGAAAGTAGATTAATAATTATGTGTCAAAGTGTGTGTTAATATTAATTAGGAGGGAAAATGATGAGTACAGTAGATAATATTGTTCTAGATGATATTGGACATGATGGACAGGATGAATCTTTATATCCTGTAAAGGAGCGTATTTTGGATAATTGGTCTTATTTATTTGCGTGGTTAGGTGGTTGTGTATCAATAGGAACTTTTACTTTAGGCTCAAGTATGACTCATGAACTTAATATTATTCAAGCATTAGTAGCCATGTTTATAGGTGCAACTGTTGTAGCAGTTGGTTTAGTATTTAATGGTAAGTTTAGCCACAAATATGGTGTGCCTTATACAATTCAGCTTAGATCTGCTTTTGGGATAAAAGGTTCTAAACTTCCAGGATTTATAAGAGGGGTTCCAGCCATAATATGGTTTGGTTTTCAATCATGGGTAGGTGCATCAGCTATTAATATGGTATCATACTCTTTATTTGGATATGAAAATCAAGTATTGTTTTTTATACTCTTCCAAATAATACAAATAGCTTTAGCAACTACAGGATTTAAAGGAATAAAATGGTTAGAGAATATTGGCTCAATATTTATTTTATTGACTCTTACTTATATGTTTTTTAGTGTAATAAAAAAATATGGTGCAGTAATATCCTCAGAAATCATAGACTTTAAAGGTTCTTGGGGACTGCCTTTCTGGGGTGGAGTTACAGCATTTACAGGTGTTAACTGTACAGTACTTCTAAATGTAGGGGACTATGTAAGAAACTATAAACAAGGAACAAAATCTGCAATTACAGGGTTAATCTATTGGGCAGCTATATTACCAATAACTATATTTATGGGTATGATTGGACTTATTGTATCAACTGCTACTGGAATGGCAAATCCAATAGATGTATTCTCATCTGCA
The DNA here is from genome assembly GCF_900128955.1 of Tissierella praeacuta DSM 18095. Taxonomy (GTDB): domain Bacteria; phylum Bacillota; class Clostridia; order Tissierellales; family Tissierellaceae; genus Tissierella; species Tissierella praeacuta. Next base: position 88,797 of record NZ_FQTY01000007.1, on the reverse strand, counting down.
GTAGATAATCAATTTTTAGTAATTGTTACAATGATATTTATAGCAGCAGCACAGGTTACTACAAATGTTTTAAATAATATATTACCTCCATCTTATGTATTGATGGATACTTTTAAACTTCCATTTAAAAAATCTGCCATAATTGTTGGTTTACTTTCATTTGCTACATTTCCATGGAAGCTAATTAGCCCTGAATCAGCAGCAGGACTCAATCTGTTTGTACAAGCTTATTCAGCATTTTTAGGGCCAATATTTGCAGTGTTGATAGTGGATTATTTCTTTATTAAAAAAGAGACTGTTAATTTAAGAGATTTATATGATATAGAAGGACCTTTTAAAGGAGTGAACTGGGCAGCTATTATTGCTATTATAGTAGGTGCAGTAGTAGCTTTAGTAGAAGTAAGACTATCATGGTATGCAAGTCTTCTTCCTACAGCGTTAACATATTATATTTTAATGAAAAAAATGCCATCATCAAAAGTATATTGGTAAAATCCTAGAAATTCAATAGAAAGGGGAATATGTAATGAGCAAATATGATTTAATAATTAGGAATGGAATGGTAGTTACGAATAAAGCAGTAGAAAAATTAGATATAGCAGTAGTTGATGGCTCAATAGTTGAAGTAGCACCTGAAATATCAGGACTTTCAAAGGAAGAAATAGATGCAAAGGGGAAGTATATATTGCCTGGTGGATATGATTGCCATGTTCATTTTAATGAACCAGGTCGTACAAATTGGGAATCGTTGCTTACTGGCACCAGTTCTCTTGCAGCTGGGGGTATGACTTCATTTACAGATATGCCTCTTAACTCTACACCAGTGACTACAAATGGGAAAAACTTTGATTTAAAACTTGAAGCTGCTAAGAAAAATTCATTAGTAGATTATAGTTTCTGGGGTGGATTGACACCTAATAATTTAGAAGATTTGGAAGAATTAGCAGAAAGAGGAGTAGTTGGCTTTAAAGCATTTACGTGTTTTAGTGGTTTGGAAGAATTTGAAGGTGCAGATGACTGGACTTTATATAGAGGAATGGAAATAGCTGCTAAGCTAGGGTTACCAGTATCAGTTCATGCTGAAAATAGGGATATAACAAATAAATTAACTGAGAAATTCATTAAGGAAGGAAAGACTTCTCCTAGAGATTTCTTGAATTCTAGACCAGAAATTTCAGAAGTTGAAGCTATCCAAAGGGTTATATTATTTGCTGAAGAAACTAAATGTAAACTTCATATTGCTCATGTTAGCACTGCAAAAGGTGTTCAGTTAGTTGTTGAGGCTAGAAAAAAAGGTATAGATGTAAGTTGTGAAACAGTTTCTCAATATCTAACATTTACAGAAGATGATTTAGATGGACTGGGACCAATCGGAAAATGCTGTCCTCCTCTTAGAGCCAAGGATACAAAAGAGAAACTATGGGAACATATTGTTGCAGGAAATGTAGATGCAGTTTGCTCAGACCATTCACCAGCACCTTTTGAATTAAAAAAGGATAGTAATTTCTTCAAGGTTTGGGGTGGAATATCAGGATGTCAATCTACAATGAATGTAATGCTTACGGAAGGATATCATAATAGAGGATTGTCCCTTGTAGATATTTCTAAGTTATTGTCACTAAATCCTGCAAAAAGATTTGGAATAAAAAATAAAGGAGAAATAAAAGTAGGCTATGATGCTGATATGGTTTTAGTAGACTTAAATGAGAGATTTATTTTAAAAGCAGATGAGCTATTTTATATGCATAAAGTCAGTCCGCTTGTAGGTTTAGAATTTAAAGGAAAGATTGTAAGGACTATTCTTAGAGGAAAAACCATATTCCAAGATGGAAAAATAGTATCTGAACCCATAGGAAAATTTTTAAGACCTTAATAATATTATAATAGATAAAATAACTTCCTTTTTTGGTGCCTGGCACCAAAAAAGGAAGTTATTTTATTTTTATTGTAGTATAATGTAAATAAATATAAGAGGAGGGGATATGGTGGATTTGATACTAATAAACGGAAAAATTCACACTATGGATAAAGAAAGAAATATAGTTGAAGCTATTGGTATTAATGGGGATATTATTGAAAAAGTAGGGACTAATAAAGAAATAATGGCTCTAAAAAATAATAGTACAAAAATTATTGATTTAGAAGGTAAGGTAGTATTACCAGGGTTTAATGATAGTCATATGCATTTATTAAGTTATGGATATTCTTTAAATAGAATAGAGCTTGGAGGGGCAAAGTCCATAGAGGAGATAAATTGTATAATAAAGAATATTATAGAAGAAAAGGATATGGAAAAGGGCGAATGGGTTAATGGTAGGGGCTGGAATCAAGATTATTTCATAGGAGAAAAGAGATTTCCTACAAGATATGATTTAGACAAAATATCTTTAGAGCATCCTATTTTAATAGGGAGAGCGTGCGGACATATTGCTGTAGTAAATAGCAAGGCATTAGAGCTATTAAATATAACTAAAGATACACCACAAGTAGATGGGGGACATTTTGATTTAGATGAAAATGGAGAACCTTTAGGAATATTTAGGGAAAATGCTCTTGGATTAGTTTATTCTAAACTACCTAATCCTACCGTAGATGATATAAAGCATATGATGGTGAGGGCTATTGAAGATTTGAATAAAAATGGAGTTACTTCAGTTGGAACAGATGATTTTGATGCATTTCCAGATGTAGATTATGAAAAGATAATATTGGCATATCAGGAATTAAAAGAAGAAAATAAATTGAAGGTAAGAGTGTATGAGCAATTTTTAATTCAAGATAAAGATAGATTACAAGGTTTTATAGATAAAGGATATGGCAGTTCTTGGGGAGATAAGTTTTTCAAGCTAGGACCTTTAAAATTGCTGGTAGATGGTTCTCTAGGAGCTAGAACAGCAGCACTTACTGAGGCTTACTCAGATGACTATAATAACAAGGGCATAACTAAATTACTTCAAAATGAATTAGATATTATAGTAGACTTAGCAAATCAGTATAATATTCAGGTTGCTATTCATGGTATAGGAGATAGGGCTATTTATATGGCTTTGGAGAGTATAGAAAAGGCTTTAGATAAAAACCCTAGGGATAATCATAGGCACGGTATAGTACATTGTCAAATAACTGATGAAGAGCTTTTAAACAAATTTGCAGAACTAAAGATAATTGCCTATATTCAGCCTATATTTTTAGATTATGATTGGAAAATTGTAAGAAGTAGAGTTGGGGAAAATAGAGAAAGAACTTCATATAATTGGAAGACCATGTTAGATAAAAATATAACTATAGCCTGTGGCTCTGACTCTCCTGTAGAAACCTTTAATGTAATGAAAGGAATATATGAGGCTGTTACAAGAAAGGACTTAGATGGAAATCCACAGGGAGGTTGGCTACCAGAACAGAAATTAACAGTAGATGAAGCAGTATATGGTTACACTATGGGGGGAGCTTATGCTTCATTTGAAGAAAATATAAAAGGATCCTTAGAAGAAGGAAAGCTTGCGGATATGGTTGTATTGTCTAAAGATATATTTAATATGGAAGAGGATAGTATAAAAGATGTAGAAGTTGTAGCTACTATATTTGGTGGAGAATTAGTATAAGAACATGGAGAGGTTTTCAGTTCCGAAATAGAACTGAAAACCTCTCTTTTCGTTTAAATATTTGGAAAAGTTGAATAATTGACTTTATTCTAACTAAGTGTTATAATGTTACAATAAAAAAGTGACATAATAATTCCTGCATAATTAAGTATTTGAGGCATGTAATTCATGCCTTTAATAAAATAAAAGGGAGGAATTTGAATGAAGAGAAAGGTATTTTTATTTATTTTGTCAGTGAGTTTAATCCTAGGTTCTCTAGCTGGATGCGGAACTAAAGAAACATCTGGTTCAGATAACAGTAGCGATGTTATTAAAATAGGTGTATTTGAACCTATGACAGGTGCTAGTGCAGCTGGGGGAGAGATGACAGTAGAAGGTATCAAGCTGGCTAATGAAAAAGTAGGAGAAGTATTAGGCAAAAAAGTAGAATTAGTAATAGTAGATAATAAGTCAGATAAGGTTGAGGCAGCAAATGCGGCATCTCGTCTTATTGATAAGGATAAGGTAGTTGCAATTATAGGTAGTTATAGTAGTTCATTGTCTATGGCGGCAGGAGATATTGTTAAAGCTGCTAAAGTTCCAGCAGTTGGTTGTTCACCAACTAATCCACTTGTTACTTTAAATAATGATTATTATTTTAGAGTATGTTTTATTGATCCATTCCAAGGTACAGTTATGGCTAATTATGCATTTAATGATTTAAGTGCAAGTAAGGCTGCTATAATTCAAGACGTACAACAAGATTACTCCGTTGGACTTTCCACATATTTTGAGCAAGCTTTTGTAGAATTAACTGGTTCTCAAGATTCTATAGTTGGAAAGGCTTCTTATAATACAGGAGATCAAGATTTCTCAGCTCAATTAACTAATATAAAATCTTTAAATCCAGATGTAATATTTGCACCAGGAAATTATGGTGAATCAGCTTTATTAATTAAACAAGCAAGAGATTTAGGTATTACAGTTCCAATCCTTGGAGGAGACACTTGGGAAGCTCCAGAGTTTATAGATATAGGCGGTGCTGCAGTAGAAGGGGCAGTATATAGTACCCACTTTACTTCGGAATCTCCTGTAACAGAAGTATCTAAGACTTTCTTAGAAGACTATAAAGCTAAGTTTAATAAGGATGCTAATGCCTTTGCAGCTTTAGGATATGATGCTTATATGGTAATTATAGATGCTATTGAAAAGGCTGGTTCAGCTGATCCAGTGGCTATAAAAGAAAAGCTTGCAGGAACTAAGGACTTCATAGGCTCAACAGGAGTGATTACTTTAGATGAAAATGGAGATGCCGTTAAGTCTGCAGTTATAAATCAAGTAAAAGATGGTAAGTTTGTTTATCTAACAACAGTAGAGCCAATAAAATAAGTTAAATTAATGGGGGAATTATAATGAGCATACAAGAATTTTCACAACATATGGCTAATGGTATTTCATTAGGAAGTCTTTATGCTCTAATTGCCATTGGATATACTATGGTTTATGGGATATTAAGATTAATAAACTTCGCCCATGGAGATATTTTTATGCTAGGTGTTTATTTAACATTTTATGGTATAACATATACTTCAATACCTTGGTATATAGTATTTATACTTGTTGCAATTATTACTGGAATTTTGGGATTGCTTTTAGAAAGACTTGCTTATAAACCTCTAAGGGGTTCACCAAGAATTACAATTCTTATATCAGCCATAGGTGCCTCATTTTTATTACAAAACCTAGGTGTATTGATATTTGGTGGAAGGCCTAAGGCCTTCCCAACCCCTGATATTTTTAATAAAGTAGCAAAGGTAGGGGGAGTTTCAATTTCTTTAGTAAATTTTGTAATCCCAGTAGTTACAGTAATTCTTTTGATTGGTTTAAACTTTTTTATTCAAAAGACAAGAACTGGTATGGCAATGAGAGCATTATCTAAGGACTATGAAGCAGCTAGTTTAATGGGAATAAATATTAATGGGATAATATCTACAACCTTCTTTATAGGATCTTTTTTAGCAGCAGTAGGTGGTATTATGTGGGGAATAAAGTATCCTCAGCTTATGCCTCACATGGGAGTTTTACCTGGTCTTAAATGCTTTATAGCAGCAGTAATTGGAGGAATAGGAGATATTACTGGTGCAGTGTTAGGTGGATTTATTCTAGGGCTAGGGGAAATACTTCTTGTAGCATTTTTACCTCAGTTAACAGGATATAGGGATGCATTTGCCTTTGTACTACTAATTATTATACTTCTTGTTAAACCAACGGGTTTAATGGGAGAAAAAATAGCGGAGAAGGTGTAGCCTATGAAGAAGAATAAATTGCTTTATAATATATTATTAATAGGAATAGTTTTAATAGGATTGATTTTTTTAAATATTTTCTTAGATAATTACAAGGTTACAATTATAAATCTTTGTGGGATTTATATAATTCTTGCTTTAAGCATGAATTTAATCAACGGATTTACAGGATTATTTTCCTTAGGACATGCTGGTTTTATGGCAATAGGAGCCTATACTGTGGCAATTCTTACTATGCCTACAGCAGCCAAAGAAATGAATTTCTACATGAAGCCAATGGCACCATTTCTTTTAAATCTCAATATGCCGTTTATTCTTGCATTAATTATGGGAGGACTTATGGCGGCTATATTTGGATTTTTAATTGGTGCTCCAGTTTTAAAATTAACTGATGATTACTTAGCTATTGCTACATTAGGATTCTCTGAGATTATTAGAGTTGTAATCATTAATATGCAAAGTATAACCAATGGTTCTTTAGGGCTTAAGGGAATACCAAAGATTACAAACGATTTCTTAGCAGGAATATTTAAAACGCAGCCAAAGGTTAATCTCTTATGGTCTTGGGGTATAGCCATCCTCACTATTGTATTTATGAAATTGTTGATGAAGGGTAGTTATGGTAAGGCATTTAAGGCAATTCGTGAGGATGAAATTGCAGCTAGATCCATGGGTATTAATTTATTTAAGCATAAGGTAATGAGTTTTACTATTGGTTCTTTTTTGGCTGGAGTTGGAGGAGGTCTTTTAGCAGCATCTTTAGGAACTATAGACCCGACTTTATTTAAATTTGCCCTTACTTTTAATATTTTACTAATGGTAGTATTAGGTGGTATGGGGAATATTAATGGTACAGCCATAGCGGCAATAATAATAACCATAGCAATGGAAGCCCTTAGATTTTTAGATGAACCTATGAATCTGGGATTTATGACAACCCCTGCACTACCAGGGCTTAGAATGGTAGTATTTTCACTTATTCTAATGTTAGTAGTTATATTTAAAAAGGATGGGTTCATAAAGAATGCCCTAGGGAAAGTGAGGGGTAAATATGCTAAAAATTGATAATGTAACTATGAGGTTTGGTGGGGTTGTTGCAGTAAATAAATTTACAGCAGATATTAAAGACGGAGAAATAGTAGGATTAATAGGACCTAATGGTGCAGGAAAGACTACAGTATTTAATGTGGTTACAGGTGTATATAAACCAACAGAGGGACAGGTAATTTTTAATCCAGAGGGAAATGAAAAGGTAATATCAGACCTTAGACCAGATCAAATAGCACATTTAGGAATATGCCGTACCTTCCAAAATATTAGACTATTCAAAGAATTATCAGTTCTTGATAATGTATTTATAGGTGGGCATTTGAGGCTCAAGTCTGATATATTTTCTTCCGTACTAAGATTGCCCAATTATAATAAGGAAGAAAAAGAGATAATGGAAAAAGCTAAGTATTTATTGCATAAAGTTGATTTATATGATGAAAAGGATGAAAAGGCATTTTCTCTGCCCTATGGTAAGCAGAGGAGGTTAGAAATAGCTAGAGCCTTAGCAACAGACCCTAAGCTATTACTCCTAGATGAACCAGCAGCAGGAATGAATCCTCAAGAAACTCAAGAACTAATGGATTTTATAGGGGATATAAAGAAAGAATTCGATTTAACTATATTTCTAATAGAGCACCATATGGAAGTTGTTATGGGTATTTGTGAAAAGATATTTGTATTAGATCATGGAACTTTAATTGCAGAAGGTAATCCAGGAGAAATACAAAGTAATACTAAAGTTATTGAAGCATATTTGGGGGTGGAATGATGCTTGCTATAGAAAATCTTCATGTTAGTTATGGAGGGATTAAGGCTCTAAGAGGTATAAATATTAATATTGAAGAAAATAAAATAGTCACTTTAATAGGTGCAAATGGAGCAGGTAAATCTTCCACCCTAAGGGCTATAATGAATTTGGTAAAAAAGGAAGATGGAAAAGTTGAATATGATGGAGATGATTTAACTAATCTTAAGACCATGGAAATAGTAAAGAAGGGTATAGCTTTATCTCCTGAAGGAAGAAGGGTATTTGCAAATCTTACTGTAGAGGAAAATCTAATTCTTGGAGCATATACAAGACGTGATATGTCAGAGATAAAGAAGGATATAGATAAAGTATATAATCTATTTCCTAGATTAAAGGAAAGATCTTGGCAAAAATCAGGAACACTCTCTGGTGGAGAACAGCAGATGCTTGCAGTAGGAAGGGCTTTAATGATAAGACCAAAGGTACTTATGTTAGATGAGCCTTCATTGGGATTAGCACCATTATTAGTAAAAGATATATTTGATATTATAAAGGAAATCCATAGTCAAGGAAATACAATATTATTAGTTGAACAGAACGCGAAGAAGGCCTTAGAGATAGCTGATTATGCCTATGTTCTTGAAACAGGTTCTTTAGTGCTTGAAGGACCAGGACAAGAGTTGTTAAATGACGAAAAGGTAAAAGCAGCATATTTAGGAGAAGCCAAGTAAATAACTTCACTTTTTGGTGCCTGGCACCAAAAAGTGAAGTTATTGTTTTGTAATCATAATGTAACTACTTTTTTACTTTATTTGGGTATAATATTAATTAATAGTGAATAATAGTGGAGAAACAATAGTTTTGGGTCAGGCTATTAGGTTTCAAATATTTTTAATTATTACTTATTCACTAAATTAAAAGGGGATGATTAAATGAAGAAATTGGTATCTATGTTTTTAGTATTATTGATTATTTCTACAAATGTGTTGGCCTTTGCTAGTATCGATGATAAATTAATTAATCATTGGTCTAAAAGTATTATTGAAAAGGATTTTGTTGCTTATTATTTCCCCTATTTAGCTAAAGATAAATTTAATAAATTTAATCCTGAGGATAATATTTCTAAAAAGGATTTTACATTGTCTTTAGCATCTCTATTTAAGGACTATGGATTAGATGATATTACAAATAATATTGGTATATATGAACCTTTAACTAGGAAAGAATTAGTGGAGATAGTTGGCAGCAAATTAATATCTATAGATACAATAAAATATGAAAATCAAGAACTTCCTTTCCAAGATATTAATACTATGAATAAAGATAGCATAGAATTATTAAGAGTATTATTTAATTTGAAGATTATCAATGGTGTTTCAAGTATAAATTTTGCACCAGATAGAAAAGTTACTCAGGCTGAAGCCATAATAATCTTGCAAAGATTGAAAGGAGTATTAGAAGATATGAAAGGATTAAAGGAAATATCATTTAATATTGCAGGAATAGCTCAGTCATATAGTGGAGAGGAAGCTATAGTAGTAAAGGAAGGAACGGATAATGTATTAGTTACTATTACTAAGGAATTGCCGACACCAGGATATTCACTAGATGTTGATAAAATATTAAGGCATAAAGACGGATATAAAATATATTTAAACATTATACCACCAAAGGCGGACAGTATGCAGCTTCAAGTGATTACTTATAAAACCATGACTATAGAAATTGATAAGAATAAATTAATAGGTACTCCTTATATATTTACTATAGAAGGATCAAAAAGCAATCTATCAATTAAATAGATTGCTTTTTGATATTATAAGATATTAATACAAGATATAATAGATGACACTAATAAACATTTTTGATACAATTATTATAAATACAAGATAGGGCGAAAAGGTGAATATAATGAGTAGAAAACGAGAACTTGCACAATCAGCAGCAATGATATCTATATTTACGTTAGTATCTAAGGCTTTAGGGTTTATTCGAGAGGTTATGATAGCCAATAGATTTGGTTCAGGCATGGAAACAGATACTTATTTTGTAGCTATGACAGCTACTGTAATTATAATGGGAACATTAGGAGCTGCTTTAAATACTACATTGATACCAATATTTTCTGAAATAGGAGAGAAATATGGCAGGAAAGGCAAATTAAAATACTTGAATAATATTTTTAATATAGTGCTGATAATTACCATATTTATAGTTATATTAGGCTATATATTTTCACCTAAAATTATTAAGATATTGGCAAAAGGGTTTCAGGGTGAGCAATTTGCTTTGGCTGTAAAGCTAAATAGAGTAGGACTTCCAATAGCAGTGTTTTTAGGATTTACATATATTTTTTCAGGATTACTTCATAGTAGCCAGATATTCGGACCACCTGCTATATCGGGATTACCGTATAATTTTGTATTTTTAATTTATTTATTTTTCTTTGCAAAGGATTCTAATGTAGTTACATTAATGGTAATATCTGTAATAGCTGCATTTGCTCAATTTCTAATATTGGTACCTGCAGTTAGACATATGGGTTATAGATATAAATTTGAGATAAACTTAAATGATAGATACTTAAGTAAAGCAATGATTTTAATACTTCCAGTACTTATTGGCTCTGCGGTACAGCAAATAAACGTAATTATAGATAAGACTTTAGCATCGGGATTAATAGAAGGAAGTATATCAGCTCTTAGTTATGCTTCTAAGGTCAATGACATGGTTATAGCAGTATTTATAATGGCTATAACTACAGTAATATTTCCAATGTTATCACAAGCATTTTCACAAAATGACAATGAAAAGGTAAAGGAAATCTTGGGAAGAGGAATTAATATTATACTTATTATAACAGTACCAGCCACAATAGGACTTTTAATATTAGCAGAACCTATGGTATATTTATTTTTTCAAAGGAATGCCTTCGATGAGTTGGCAACATATATGACAAGTCAGGCACTTATATACTATTCTATAGGATTAGTAGGCTCATCTCTGCGTTTAATGCTTAATAGAGTATATTATTCATTACAAGATACTAAAACACCTATGGTAAATGGTATGATTGCAGTGATTATAAATTTAATACTAAATTTACTACTAATAAAACCTATGGCACATATGGGTCTAGCATTGGCTACAAGCATATCAGCAACCATAACTACTATTATGTTATTTTTAAGTCTTAGGAGAAAAATTGGTTCAATAGGTCTAATTAAATATCTAATTTGTTTTATAAAAACCCTTGCAGCTTCATTATGTATGGGAGTTGTAGTTTTTTTAATATACTATAAGCTAGGAGCTATAATAGCAACTACAAAAGTTATGAAAATGTTGTTATTATTAGTATCAGTAGCAGTTGGAGCAGTAGTATATTTTATTTTATGTGTTGTATTTAAAGTAAAAGAGTTATTTATCATATTTAAAAGATAGCCTTTCTGGCTAACAAAGAACAATTAATAAAAACAATGAAAAACCAAGATCCTTTTCTTTACTCAGACTGACATAAAATGTCATACTGATATAATGAAGAATCTTGGTTTTACTTTTTATAATGGTTAATTGCCTAAATTTCTTTTCCCCTATGACAAGCTACAAAATGATTTGGTTTTATTTCTTCAAACACAGGAGTTGCCTTTCTGCATTTATCCATGGCATAGGAGCATCTATCTACAAATCTACAGCCTTCTTTAGGATTAATAGGACTTGGCACATCGCCTTCCAGCATTATCCTATGTCTAGATCTTTGAATTTCTGGGTTTGGTATTGGTATTGCAGATAATAAAGCCTTTGTATATGGATGGATTGGATTTTCATATAGTTCCTCAGATGGAGCTAATTCCATCATATGACCTAGATACATTACACCAACCCTATCGGATATATATCTTACCATAGATAAATCGTGGGCTATAAACATATAGGTTAGACCTAGTTTTTCCTGCAATTCCTTTAATAGATTAACTACTTGAGCTTGGATTGATACATCTAGAGCTGAAATAGGTTCATCACAAACTATAAATTTTGGATTCAATGCCAATGCCCTTGCAATTCCAATTCTTTGTCTTTGACCACCAGAAAACTCATGGGGGAAACGCATTGAATGTTCTTCGTTTAATCCTACTAATTTCAATAATTCTACAACTCTTTTTCTGCGTTCTTCCTTATTTTTATAAGCATGATGAATGTCCAGTGGTTCTGCAACTATTTCTTCTACAGTCATTCTAGGATTTAAGGAAGCATAAGGGTCTTGAAATATCATTTGAAAGTTCTTTCTAACTTCCTGCATTTCACGATGGGAAAGACTGTAGACATTCTTTCCATTAAATATTAACTCCCCCTCTGTAGGTTCATATAATCTTATAATAGTTCTACCTGCAGTAGATTTTCCACATCCAGATTCACCAACTAACCCAAAGGTTTCACCAGGGTATATATCAAAGCTAATACCATCTACGGCCTTTAGCATTCCTTCCCCTACGTCAAAATGTTTCTTAATATTTCTTGCAGATATTAAAGGTTCTACCATTAGCTTTCTCTCCCTTCAGAAACTTTTGCCATTGGATGATTTAGCCAACAACGGCTTTTATGTGTTCCACTGTGACTATCAAATTCAGGCATATATTCCTTGCAGATTTTCATTGCATAATCACATCTATCATAGAAGGAACATCCTTTAGGGGGAATATATAAATCAGGCGGTGTTCCTTCTATTGAGTGAAGAGGTTCATTTCTAGACATATCTAAACGAGGAACAGAAGCTAAAAGTTTCTTAGTATAAGGATGCTTTGGATCTTTAAATATTTCATCCGTAAATCCTTCCTCTAAAATTTGTCCTGCATACATAACTATTACTTTATCACTCATATCTGCTACAATTCCCAAATCATGGGTGATTAGTATAATTGACATAGATAATTTATGTTGTATTTCCTTCATAAGTTCTAGAATCTGAGCTTGTACTGTAACGTCAAGGGCAGTAGTAGGTTCATCAGCAATCAATAATTTTGGAGTAGATACCATTGCAAGGGCTATCATTACTCTTTGTCTCATACCACCAGAAAACTCATGGGGATATTGGTTAATTCTTTTTTCAGGCTGAGGTACGGCTACTAGATTTAGCATTTCTATGGCTTTTTTCTTTGCATCGTCTTTAGATAATTTTTGATGTTTAACAAGACCTTCAACAATTTGTTTTCCAATTTTCATAGTTGGGTTCAAAGAGGTCATAGGGTCTTGGAATACCATGGAAATCTCATTACCACGAATAGCTTGCATTTCTTTATCTGATTTTTTTAACAAATCAGTACCGTTAAATAGTATTTCTCCATTTTTAAAGAAAGCAGGCGGCATAGGTAGTAATTGCATTATGGAATTGGCAGTAACACTTTTTCCACATCCAGATTCTCCAACAATAGCTACAGTCTGAGATTTCCCTACATCAAAACTAATATTACGAACGGCCTCTACCTCTCCAAAGAATGTCTTAAAAGATACAGATAAGTCTTTAACTTCTAATAGTTTTTCCATTTTTCCACCTCTCTATTTACGTAATCTTGGGTCTAATGCGTCACGAAGGCCATCACCTAATACATTAAAAGCAAACATTATTAAGGAAATAAATATTGCTGGTATAATTATTTGATAGGAATTTCCTACAGCCATACCTGCTAAACCATCGTTAGCTAAGGAACCAAGACTTGATTTTGGTGCTTGAAATCCAAGACCTAAGAAACCAAGAGTAGCTTCAGCAAATATTGCCCTAGGAATAGTAAGGGTTATATTTACTAAAATTGGTCCCAATGTATTTGGAATTATATGCTTCCTTAAAATCCATCTCTTTGGAGCTCCAAGGGATTCTGCAGCTAGGGAATATTCAGATTCTTTTAATTGGAGTACCTGACCCCTAACTAATATTGCCATTGGTACCCAGTCTGTAAGAGTCATGGCTAATATTAGAACAAACAAAGATGTACCAGAGCCTTCCTTTGAGAATGCTACTGACAGAAGAATTACGATAAGCAAATAAGGAATACTATAGATAACCTCTGCAATACGCATCATAATGGAATCCACACGTCTTGTGGAAATTCCAGCGATTCCTCCATATATTACACCAATAATGAAATCAATGGCAGCAGCAAGTATTCCAATTATTAGAGAGTATCTAGCACCATACCAGACCCTTGTAAATTGATCACGTCCCAGTTCATCAGTACCAAACCAATGAGTGCTGTTAGGATGCAAATTAATTTTAGCATAATCCTGTTGAAAATAGCTAAAGCCGTTAATAAGTGGTCCTACAATAGACATAAAAATCATAAGTGCTATTATTATAAGACCTGTCATTGCTAATTTGTTTTGTTTTAGTCTACGCCAAACATCTGGCCAGTATTTTATACTGGGACGTCTAATCTTTTCTGCATTTCTATCTTCCGAAGATGCAGGTTCAAACATTTCTTTAGTAAATTCATTAGTTAATTTAGTTTGACTTTCCATTAACGTCCCTCCTTAGTAAGTTTAATACGTGGGTCAATAAACATATATGCAATATCAACTATTAATAGTAAAGTTATTAGTATAATGGCATAAAAAATTGTAGTTCCCATTATAAGGGTATAATCTCTGTTATTAATAGATTGAACAAAGAATTTCCCAAGTCCGGGAATGCCAAATATTTTCTCAATAACAAAACTACCAACTAGAAGATTGGAAATTAATGTTCCAAGAACAGATATTATAGGAAGTATAGCATTTCTTACGGCATGTTTTATAATAACAGCAGCTTTGGAAATTCCTTTGGATTTAGCAGTTTTAATATAGTCTTGTCCTAAAACTTCTAACATACTGGAACGCATAAGTCTTGCCATATAAGCCAAAGGCATTAAAGATAGTGCCAATGCGGGAAGCAATGTATGTTTAAATTCTCCCCATCCTCCTATAGGAAGCCAAGATACGTTTTTTGCAACGAATTGGATTAGAACTGTACCCATTATAAAACTTGGAACAGAAATACCTATAATTGCAATTATCATGGAAATATAATCTGGAACCTTATTTTGGTATAAGGCTGCCAAAGCTCCTAAAGCAGGGCCAAAAATTATGGCAATGATTAGGGCTTCTGCTCCTAAATATGCTGATATTGGAAATCCACGTCTTATCATATCGTTTACTGTTTCCGTTCTGGATTTCATAGAATCTCCAAAATCTCCTTTTAAAAGATTTTTTAAATATATTACATATTGCTGAGGCTTTGGTTTATCTAAGCCATATTTCTTTAAAAGATTTTCATAAACCACTTCTGGCATTTTTCCTTCTTTTCTAAAGGGATTGCCAGGTATGGAGTGCATTAGAAAAAAAGTAATAGTTATAATAGCCCAAAGGGTAATAACTGACATAATTAGTCGTTTAAAAAGGTATTTTTTCATATTCCCCCTCCTTTGATGTTTTAAATTAAGTATGATAATTTACCTATATATAGAGTAGGGGCGAGCTCTGCTCGCCCATATATCTATTTGTTTATATCTGCATAAGTCAATCTTGGATAGTTAACTAATGGTTTATATACTCCTGTTAAATATGGTTTTTGAGCATATGGTTGAGTATAGAAATAAAGAGGAACTACAGGCATATCTGCCATAACAATTTTCTCAGCATTTCTCATAGCATCAAAACGTTCTTTAGCATCAGGACTGGTCTTAGCTATATTAATTAATTTATCGTATTCAGGATTATTGTATTTTGCATCATTGAAACTTGATTCACTATGCCATAATTCTAGGAAAGTAATAGGATCCATATAATCTCCTATCCAACCAGCACGAGAGATATGATAATCTCCAGCTTTTTCCCTATCAAGTTTAACTTGGAAGTCTACGTTTTCAAGTTGTACTTCAATTCCTAGATTAACTCTCCACATTTCTTGTACTGCTTGAGCGATTTTCTTATGTCCTTCTGAAGTATTATATAGAAGAACTATATTTTTGAAGTCTTCAGGTTTCATACCTTCTTCAGCTAAACCTTCGGCAAATAATTTTTTACCTTCTTCTAAGTTAAATTCTGCTAATTTACCAACATTATCACGATATTCTTTTCCATTTTCATCATGCATACCAAATGGAACAACACCTTCAGCTGCAATTTGACCACCTTGAGCTATTTTATCAACTATAGTTTGACGGTCTAATGACATAGATAATCCTTTTCTAACCTTAACATTGTTAAATGGTTTAACTTTAGAGTTTAGATTATAGTAGTAAGTACCTACCTCTGCACCGATTATTAATTCAGGATTATTGTTAGCTTTCATCTGTGCTACTACAGCTTGTGGCAATGGAGAAAGGAAATCATAATCTCCGCCTTCATACTTTTGCCATGCAGTGTTTTCATCATCAATAATGTCAAAATCAACGCCATCTAATTTAACGCTATCTTTGTCATAATAATTTTCATTTTTTCTAATTTTTATACTAGCATTATGTTGCCATTCAGTTAATGTAAAAGGACCATTGGATACGTGAGTTTTAGCATCTTTTGCCCAATTTGGATCTGCTTCTGCAACTTTTTGATTAACAGGATATAATGTGTAGAATGCAGTTAATTCTAGGAAATATGCAGTAGGTGCTTCTAGAGTAACTTCAAGAGTTTTTTCATCTAATGCCTTAACTAATACATCATCCTTACTTCCTTTACCAGTATTATAAGCTTCTCCACCTTTTATATAATAGAGTTGGTGAGCATAGTCTGAAGCTAGTTCTGGATCTAATGCTCTTTTCCAAGCAAATTCAAAATCTGAAGCTAGAACTGGATCACCATTTGACCATTTAACATCATCACGTAGTGTAAAGGTATAGATCAAATTATCATCGGATATCTTGTAATCCTTTGCCATGCCAGGAACAACATTTAAGTCAGTGTCAATCTTCATAAGTCCCTCGAAAGTATGGTCTAGAACCCAAGATTCATGAGTTCCTTGTGCTAATGCAGGGTCTAAAGAGCCTGGCTCACTGGAATTATTAGTTTTTAAAATCTTTGGACCAGTAGGTGTAGAATCAGGTGTTGTATCTGTTGCTGCTGGTGTGTCATTTGCTGAATTATCTCCACCTTTTGGAACACAGCCAGTAAATATAATGGCTGTAACAAGTAATAAGCTTACTAAAATTAAAAGTTTCTTGTTCATATATAAATCCTCCTTTTTAATATTGTGAAAATTAAGATTGTTTAAATGATTTTACCACTTTTTGATACTAAATTCAATAACAATATTTTAGTGGAGTAGCAAGGTAATGGAATATGTAAATACAATGGTCTTAGGGTAGTATATTTATTTTTGGAATAAAATAGAACGGCATTTTAAATTTACATATTAAATAAATTATAAGTTAGAATGGCTGAAACTGTAGAATTATCATATATCTGGAACTTTTATAGTATTTATGTTAGAATAAACTTTAGAAAACTTTATTGTATTTTAATTAAATCAACAATAGTGACAATTCATTTTTGTATATCTAAGTAATTTGTTAGAGAGGAGAGATATATATGAAAATTGCTATAATGGGTGCTTCAGATTCAGTTCAAAAGATACATAGAATTCTCTCCCAGGAGAATAAGGATATAGAATTTATCCAATACGCAGAGGATGAGATAAAAAAACTTATTGATATGGCAAAAAGTATTGATTCCAAAATAGATGGTATATTTTTCACTGGAATAGGTGTTTATTCTGAACTTTCTTCACAAATAAGATTTGAACAGCCCGTTGTATATACAGAAAGAGGAATAATTGGTATTATTAAGGCTTTATGTGAATTTCGTATGGATTGGGGAGATATTAAAAATACCAAAATTGCCTTAGATATAATTCAAGAAAAGGATTTACTTGACGTATTTAATGAGTTTAATATTAATGTTAGAAGCTATGATATTCAAAGATATTTGCCTTCCAAGAGTGAAGAAGATTATTTAAGATACTATATAAAAAAATATGAAGACAAACAGATTGATTGTGTTTTTACATCTTTTGGATATATATATAATTATTTGAAGTCACATAACATTCCTGTTTATAGAATACAGGCAACAAATATTGATATTAAAAGTAGATTTGATGAATTGAAAAATAGTATTCAATTGAAAAATATCCATGAACGTGTAATTCAGATACAGGTTATCCAAGTAGTAGAGGGAGATCCTAAGCTTTACAATAGTACAGAAGGGCAACTCCAACTAGAAGAAGAAATTTTAATGTATTCCAAAGAAATAGAAGGCATGATGCAGACTATTAATCCAAGTGAATATCTTATTATATCTAATAAAGGTGCATTATTAAGTGCAGAGAATATAAATTCTTTATCAAAAATAATAAACAATTGTAAGTTAAGTAATATTGTACTTGGTGTAGGCATAGGTGAGGGTGTAACTATTTATCAATCTGAGATAAATGCAAGAAATGCTTTAAGAAAAAGTAGTTTTGAGAAGCAAGGCAATATTTATTTTTATGATGGGGAAAATGTAGTAGGACCAATTATGAGAAAAAGTCAAATCAAATACAAGAATTTAGCAAATAAAAAAACTTTACAACTATCTAAAGAAATAGGAATCAGTTATCAATACATTGAAAAGATTAATGGTGTAATAAATAAACTAGGTAGAGATGAATTTACGAGTCAAGAACTTTCAGAGATACTTTGTATAAGTGAACGTAGTGCAAATCGTATTTTAAAAAGTATTATAGATAAAGGGTACGGAGAAGAATCAAATTTAGAGAATTCCCTAGGTGCTGGTAGACCTCGCCGAAAAATTAAGATTAAATTAAGATAACAATATATAATTAAAAAAACTCTAGTTAATTTATTAACTAGAGTTTTTTAATTATATAAAATAAAGGATTATTGACAATTATAAAAAGATATAATATAATTTAGGCAATTAAGGACATATTTAGGACATAATTAAGGACTTATTAAAGACACGAAACACTCATCACCAGATTTTATCAGTAGCTTATATTTTATAGAATACTATATAAAAACGTTTAAACTTTCAAATCTAAATTTTAAATATTATGAAAGGAAGTGATAAGATACTAAATATTAATAAATTAGGATTTAATTAAGTATTGTAATATTAACTATAAGGAATTTTTAAAAACTATATTGAATTATGAGAATTTGGCTATAATAATTTGAAGTATTTAAATGTTTTAATGGTATTTCTAAAATTAAGATATAATTAGATTAATTAATTCTATGATTAATGAAAGGTGGAAATAAAAGATGGAGACAAATCATTTATATTATGCAAATCATCCTATTATGTGGATTGTATCAATAATGGGAATATCTATTATATTAATTCAATCTGTATTAATAACTAGAAAATCAATTAAGGCTGGTTTGGATATGGGAATGGATTATTCCAGAATAAAAAAGGGAATTAAGACAAGTGCAATAGGTAGTATTGGTCCAGCCTTAGGAGTTGTGGGAAGTTTGTTAGCTTTATTAGTTACTATGGGTTCTCCTGTGTCTGCATTTAGATTGAGTATAATTGGAGGGTCTAACTTTGAAGCAATGGCAGCTAACTTTGGAGCTCAAGCTTTAGGTTCTGAACTCTCTACTAATATGACTCCTTTAGTATTTACAAATGCTTTATGGACAATGGCATTAGGATCTATTGGATGGATAGTATTTGTATTTTTATTTGGACATAGAATGGATAAAGTAAATAATCTATTAACAAGTGGAAGAAAAGCTTTGCTACCAGCAGTTAGTATAGGAGCTATGCTTGGATCTTTTGCTTATTTTAATATTGGCAATTATCTAAAGGTTAAGACAAATCCTGATATAACTGTTTCAGCAATTTCAGGTCTAATTATTATGATTGTTTGTTTGAAGTTAGGAGAAAAGAAATTTACTTGGTTAAAAGAATGGGCTCTGACAATTGCAATGTTTGGAGGAGCAATTATTGGAACTTTAACATTTTAGAGTATAGGAGGATTATATAGATGAACGTTTATGATGAATATGTTAAGGATGTTACGAAAATTGGTAGATTTACTATGCTTCTAGGACTTGTTGTAAGCTTCTTGCCTCCAGCAGTCATGACTTGGGGATTTGGATTTAATCCTGGACTTGGAGCAATTATAGCTGGAGCAGTTTCTCAGATGTCAGTTTCAGGGGCGTTTTACTTTAGTGAACCTATTAGCTATTTTCCTATTGTTGGTAGAGCTGGATTATATATGGGATTTTTATCAGGAAATTTAGTAAATATGAGGATACCAGCAGCTGTATCAGCTGTAGAAGGATCAGGTTATAAATCTGGTACTGATGAAGGAGCAATTATGGGAACTATAGGAATTGGAGTTTCTATATGGGTTGGAATTATATTTTTACTATTAGCTGTATTTGCTGGACAAACTGTATTGTCTGCATTACCTGAATCCTTTATGAAAATGTTATCTCTTATTATCCCAGCATTATTTGGGGGAGTTTTTGCCCAATTTGCAATAAAATCTCCAAAGACTGGTGCATTTGCTCTTGCTATTGCTTTTATAATGACAAAGGTCGTATCATTTATTCCAGGTAAACCATCATTTATTGTTACTTTAGTAGCAGTATTTTCAACAATTGCATTTGCCAAGGGACAATTAAGTAAGCAAATAGATAGTAAATAAGTTAAGGTAAGTTACTAAGAAATAAATCTTAGGAGGAGATAGTTTTGAAAAAGGAAAGATTATTAGACAATTTAGTTGAAATGTTAAAAATTCATTCACCTTCAAAAAAAGAGGGTGAATATGCGAAATATCTCATTAACTTATTAAAAGAAATGGGAGCATCAATTTACCTAGACGAAGGTTATCTACAATATGGTGGAGATTCACCTTCAATCATAGCTAAATTTCCTGGTGATATAGAAGGAGATGGAGTAACACTTGCAGCTCATATGGATGTAATAGAACCTAATTTAAATGTAGAACCAATAATAGAAGGGAATATTATTAAGACCGATGGAAGTACTACATTAGGTGGAGATGATAAGGGAGGAATAGCAAGTATTATAGAAGCTTTGAGAACCATTAAGGAGGAGAAAATATCACATAAAGATATTTATGTTGTTTTAACACCTTGTGAAGAAGTAGGTATGCTTGGTGCAAAATATTTTAACTGGGATAAGGTACCCCATGATATGCTGCCTTCAAAAAATATGATTGTAGTTGATAATGCTGGAGATGCTGGGATTATTGCACATTCTGCTCCTAGTAAGTACGATATTGAGATTAGTTTTCAAGGAAGAAAAGCCCATGCTGGTATAGAGCCAGAAAAAGGTATAAATGCTATTTCTATTGCTTCTTATGCTCTATCTCATATGAATATAGGTAGAATAGATGATTTAACTACATCAAATATTTCCACAATAAACTCTGAATTTCCTTCAAATGTAGTTCCTGATATATGTAGGATTACTGGAGAAGTAAGGAGTCATTCAGAAGCAAAGATTTTAGAGATTATTGATTCTTATAAAAAATTATGTGATGAAGCCATAGAAAAATTTGGCGGCAATTATAAATTGGATTATAAATGTGATTATCCAGTATTAAAGCCAAAGGATGATTTGAAGTTTGCAAGGGAATTTGCAAAGGTTTATGAGGAAATTAATGTTCCTTCAGAGCTCAAGGTAATAGGAGGAGGCTCAGATAGTAATATATTTGCTGAACAAGGATTTAATTCTATTATTATTGGAGTTGGAATGAATAAGGTTCATACTGTTGAAGAATATTTAGAAATTGATGAGCTATTGAAAACAACAGAGGCAATTGTGAGGTATATAAAAAGGAATGAATAATAAAATGGGAATGAAAAAAGAAATAATGAAGTCTAAAGTAATTTCTGCAATTGAGGAAAATCGAGATTTAATATATAAGGTAGGTAGGAAAATTTATAAAAATCCAGAGCTTGGATATAGAGAGTTCGAAACTACAAAACTTGTAAGAGAATTTTTTAAAGAGGAATTAAATCTTGATATGGTAGATGAGGGTATTGCTTATACTGGTTGTAGAGCTAAATTAAATTATGATAAATCAGGTCCCAAAATTGCAGTTTTAGGAGAATTAGATGGAATAGTTTGCAATGGTCATCCAGATGCTTTAGCTTCAGGGGTTTCACATACTTGTGGTCATAATTTTCAGATTGCAGGAATGTTAGCTGTGGCAATTGGTCTTATAAAATCAGATGTATATAAGGAACTAGATGGGAAAATTGACTTTATTGCAACTCCTGCAGAAGAATTTGTAGAGATGGATTACAGAAATAAACTTAGGGAAAAAGGAATTATCCAATATTTTGGAGGAAAGCAAGAATTAATAAGGAACGGTTCTTTTGACGATGTAGATATTGCAGTTATGTTTCATGTCTTAGATATAGGCAATAAAAAAGTATTAGTTGGTCCAGTGAGTAACGGATTTATTGGTGAAGATATTACATTTATTGGCAGAGAGGCTCATGCTGGTAATGCCCCCCATAAGGGAGTAAATGCATTGAGTGCAGCATTGTTGGCAATGAATAATATTAATGCTCAAAAAGAAACTTTTCAAGAAATTGATAAGGTAAGAATCCATCCAATTATAACAAGGGGAGGAGATATTGTAAATGTAGTACCTGCCAATGTTAGGATGGAATCCTATACAAGAGCAAGAAATATAGAGGCAATGTTAGATGCAAATGAAAAGGTTAATAGGTCATTAATTGCTGGTGCTATGGCCGTAGGTGCAAATATTGAAATTAAACAATTACCAGGATATTTGCCAATGTTAAAATATCAGGGCATGGAGGATATATTATTTAAGAATTTATTAAGCCTTGGAATTGGAGAAGAGGATATAATACAAGGAGGGGACTTTACAGGTTCTTTCGATTTAGGTGATGTATCCCATATAATGCCGACTTTACATCCTATGTTTGGTGGTATAAGAGGAGAGCTTCATTCAAAAGAATATCGTATAATTGATGAAGAGTATCTTTATTTAGAACCAGCTAAGGCATTGGCTTTAACTATAATAGATTTACTTTTTGATGATGCAAAAGAAGCTAAAAATATCCTTAGAGATTTTGTTCCCGCCATGACAAAAGAAGAATACTTAAATTTCATGAAATCAAATGATAAAACTATAAAGAAAGAGTTTCTAGATAAAGAAATTTAGTATTAAATGTTTTTCTTCCTTATCTTAGCTAATATAAGAGTTAATATAGGAATTGCAAATTGAAATGGTATAACATAATATCTATATATATTAATAAATTCAAACATTTCCATAGTGCTTTTAAATATAGACACGGATAAAATAATCATTAAAATACAAAGTACTATAGAAGTTTTTTTAAAATTTTTGGAATTGAAAACTTTAAATACTCCAATGGAAGCCCCATATAAACAAACAGCTATTTTTGTAAAGCTAGCTAATATTAAATTTATTGATATGAGGATTTCTATTCTTTGAACAAAACCATTTATATTTATTAGTGAAGTAGCGTAATGAGAAGGAAAATATATTTTAGAAAGATCGGGGAATCCAAGTAATAGAATATTTCTAATAGCAACTATTAAAAGTAAAAAACCACCTATAAGGATACTGCTAATATAAACTTTAGTAGTATCCTTTTTATTATTTAGATATGCAAAAAAAACCATAAAGACAACAGTTTCTGCTAGTGGAAAGATAAGTAGAGAATAAGCACCACTTATTACTGGTTTCCAGCCATTATATAGTACGGGTTTAATATAGGAGATATTGAATTTAGGTATAGCCAATATAAAAGTTGTAAAAACCATAAGCATAATAATGGGTAGAGTTAATTTTGTCCATGTACTTAATATGGAAAATCCAAGATTAATGGCATAAATGGAAAGAATTCCAATGAAAATAGCACTTACATATTGAGGAGTTTCTGGAAAAGAAACTACTTGAATATATTCAGTGGTATTTCTTATATCTATGGCACCAAGATGAAAAAAATAAAAGGTATAAAAGATTGTAAAAAGTTTTCCTAGAAATTTTCCATAGACTTTTATCAATATATCGAATAATGTATCACCAGGGAAAAGAAGAATTAATTTACAATAAATAAATATTAAGGGAATAGCAATTAATATAGCCATTAAAATAGAAATCCAAGTATCTTCCATAGCTTTAGAATCACCACTTATAAGTAGAGATGTTCCAAGAATAAACATAATAATTAATGATTTAAATTGAGAATTTGATACATTTTCTATTTTCATTAATTTTTCCTACCTTCCTAATTAATTGTTGGATTTGACACTTCTTAATAAATGACCGCTACCTCTAACATTAATATCTACATCTAAGTTTATTTTTAAACCCTTAAATATTTCATCCCAGTTATTCTCAATATCCTTCCAAACATGGGGCATTTTTTCTTTTACTAGATTTCCAAATCCAAAGATATCTAGTTCAAAGTCATTTTGAGCTCTAGCTATTGTTTTTAAAATATTATCCTTTAATGTTTTTTCAGCAACTATTTCTAGTTTTTCAATATCCATTTTATTTAGGGCATTTATAGAAGCAGAAGATTCAGCAATAGATACCTCTGTTGTAATTTTAATATTCATACTAATTTCTTCATTTGAAATAATAGGATTAATCTTAGTTTTATTTTTAAAGATTTCTAAAGCTATATTATCTATAGAACCATTATTAATTAAGGTAGTATTAATAATACCACCCTTAATTTGATCTCTTATAAAAAGATAATTGTTAACATCTTCAAAATCCATATAATCTACAAGCTTATCATTATTGAGAATGGCTCCTCCAGATAAGGCCATTGTTTCTTTATTTCCATTATACACAAGTTCAGCAGTAGGTAAGACTGGATAAATTCCAGCCGTTGAAACATCATTAAGCAACTGATATACTTGGATATTAGGGACTTTTGATAATCTTTTATTTGAGATAATCATATCTTCTATTTCAAAGGAACGTATTTCAGTAGATAAGCTTTTAGAATTCAATATCTCCTTTGCAGTTTTTTCTTTTGAAACTAAGACATATAGAGTAAGTCTGGGTTCAGAATCTCTCGTTATCCAATCTAATACAGGTAAAATACTTTCTTTTGCTACATCCTCACTTACTATAAGTATAGCAGCGTGACTCCAAAATAATTGTTTAGCTGAAACATTAATCATATTTCTCATACAATCGAAAATACTTTCTCCCTTTGATTGTATTTTTGTTGAATGGAAGTTTGGCTCCTTAGTAGAGGATGTAGATATGCTTACTATTTCTGCTGTTACTTCATATCCTTTATTTAAACCATTTTTATCTACGGCAAGTCCTGAAACAAGGGCTAGTTTATCAATTTCCCTATAATTCCAGCATCCAGTAAGTAAAATTGCCATTAAAATTAAAATAGATATAAAGATGAAAGGTTTATTCATTTTCTCTTTCCTCCAGATGTTCGAATAGGATCTTTATTTGCCAAATATTTAGGCCTATACTTCATATACTGTCTAGGTGCTCTAATAACAGTGTCTTTTAAATCTTGAGTAGTAAATGTGGTTAAGTTTGTCATATATGGTACTCCAAAGGATTTAAGTTCTAATAAATGGAGAAGTAGGAATGACATTCCCATTACATACCCATATAGCCCAAGTATAGAAGAAAGTACAATTAAAGCTAATTTGATAATAACTGTGGCACCACCAAGAGTAGGGGTTATAAGACTGGTAATACCTGACATACCAACAACAATAACAATAGGAGCACTGACAAACTTTGCTTCTACAGCTGCAGAGCCAAGAACCAATGCTCCTACAATACTTAGGGCTTGCCCAATGTAAGAAGGCATACGAGTTCCTGCTTCACGAAGTATTTCAAAAACTATTAACAATCCAATAAGTTCAAAAACAGTAGGCAGTGGTACGCTTAATCTAGAAGCATAAATACTCATAATAAGAGGAGTTGGTATCATTTCTTGATGATAAGTAACTAAAGATAAATATATAGCAGGAGTGCTTATAGTCAAGAAAAACCCTACTATTCGAAGCATTCTGTTTAAGGAGGCATAATAATAGTTTGTATAATAATCATCGCTTGATTGAAAGGTTTCTATAAAAAGATAAGGCAAAGATATAACTACTGGAGTACCATCAACAACAATTATTATTCTTCCTTCTAAAAGTTTTGCCACGGCTACATCAGGTTTTTCCGTGTTATATGTGGTTTCAAATATGGAATGAGGTTCTTTATTAATGTATTCCTGAATGTATTTTGAATCTAGAATCCCATCTATTTTAATTGAATTAAGTCTTTCGTATAAATTGTCTAATATATCTTGCCTTGCTAAACCTTCAATATAACATATACAGAGTTTTGTATATGTTATTTCTCCAACGGTGGTAAACTTAAATTTTAAGTTATTTGTTTTTACCTTTCTTCTAATTAAAGATAAATTAATCATTAAAGATTCTGTGAAACCTTCTCTAGGTCCCCTAATAGCTCTTTCTACATCAGGCTCTTCAATACTTCTAGATTTCCATCCTTTACTTTCAATTATAAGGGCTTCTGTGGATCCTTCTAAAAATAAAACTGTATTACCATCTATAACAGAAGAAACCATATTTAAGACATCCCTAGTTTTTTCACATTCAGATGAAATGATGGTTTGGTCTTTAAAATAATTAATATTGATTTCATTTAAAGAATCCATACTATTTGTAACAATAGGTTTGATTATATTTTCATTAATAATACGGTTATCTACCATCCCATCAATAAAAATAATAGAGCATCGAATCTTTGGATTATTTTGATTTTCAAATGTTCTAAATTTAATAGTGTCATCATTTTTAAATATTGTTTTCATTAATTCTATATTTTTGTCTATAGAAGAATATAAATTATAATTTTCAAGTTTATCCATATTTATTACATCCTTATCAATAAAAATATTAATCTTATTCTTACCAAAGATACTGTTAACTATGCTAGTTATTTTGATATATATTAAAAATAAGTGGCAAAGAAATTGTAACCTGCTATAGTAAATTGAATATAATGTATTGAGTTATAATTCAAATAAGAGGAGGTTAAACTATGGAAATTAATCAAACATGCCCTATTGGCTCTTTTGCATATACAGTTAGAGCGGGAGATACGTTTTTTACAATAGCTAGGACTTTTGGAATATCTCTTGATGCTTTAATAGCTGCTAATCCTGGGGTAGATCCAAATCGATTATTTATTGGTCAAGTAATTTGTGTACCAACAACTGCTCCCCAACCACCAATTTCTAGTTGTCCTACATTAAACATTGGAAGTAGAGGCGCTTCAGTAGCAGAACTTCAACAGCTTTTAAGAAATGCAGGATTTGATCCAGGTCCTATTGATGGTATTTTTGGAACTAGGACACAATCAGCTGTTATAGCATTCCAAAGAAGCAGAAACCTTGTTCCTGATGGAATAGTAGGAAGAATGACCTGGACTGCACTTGGTGTAAACTGTACTCCAATTACAACTTGTCCTCCAGGAACATTTGATTATACAGTCAAGGCAGGGGATACCTTCTTTACTCTAGCACAAAGATTTAATACTACAGTAGATGCAATTAGGCGTGCTAATCCAAATGTAAATCCAAATAGTCTGCAAATAGGTCAAAGGATTTGCATACCACAATAAAATAATTGACTATTATTTAATAGATTTAATATTGGGATATCCGTAAAACCATAGGTTTGGGGATATCCCTTTACTATTTTATTCTTTCTTTAAAATCATCTAAATAATTGACATATTTTTTTATATAAGATAAACTAATAGGATAGAATATAATTGAAAGACGTAATTTCGAGGAGGTTTTGTTAAAGTGTCCACTAAGTATATATTTGTTACAGGTGGAGTAGTTTCATCCTTAGGTAAAGGTATTACAGCAGCTAGTTTAGGGCAGCTTTTAAAGAGCAGAGGACTTAAGGTTACTATTCAAAAATTTGATCCATATATAAATGTTGACCCAGGAACTATGAGTCCTTATCAACATGGTGAAGTGTTTGTTACAGATGATGGTGCGGAAACAGATTTAGATTTAGGTCATTATGAGAGATTTATTGATGTAAATTTAAGTAAATATAGTTCTGTTACTTCTGGAAAGATTTATTGGTCAGTACTTAATAAGGAAAGAAAAGGGGAGTATAATGGAAGGACTGTTCAGGTAATTCCCCATATAACTAATGAAATTAAAGAAAGAATTATAAGAGCTTCTAAGGAAAGAGATGTGGATGTTGTAATCACTGAAATAGGTGGGACTGTAGGAGATATTGAGTCTTTACCTTTTTTAGAAGCTATTAGACAGATAAAATATGATGTGGGAAGAGAAAATGTAATGTATATTCATGTAACTTTAGTGCCGTTTTTATCTAAGGCAGGAGAGTTAAAGACTAAGCCTACACAACATAGTGTTAAGGAACTTAGAGGTCTAGGGATACAACCAGATGTACTTATTTGCAGGACTGAAGTTCCTATTGCAGAGGATGTTAAGGAAAAAATTGCATTATTTTGTGATTTAGATCCATCAGAAGTTATTGAGAATATAGATGCTTCTACTATTTATGAGATACCGCTAATGTTAGAAAGAGAAGGACTTCCCCAGTTAGTCATAGATCATCTTAATCTAAAATGTAAAGAACTTGATTTGTCTGAGTGGAATGAAATTGTTGAAAGGGTAAATAATCCACAAGGAAAGGTGAAAATTGCTTTAGTAGGAAAATATGTTGAGTTAAAAGATGCATATATTTCTGTATCAGAATCCTTAAACCATGGTGCCATAGCTAACAATGTGGAAGTAGAGATTAAGTGGATTCATGCAGAGGAAATAAATGAAGATAATTATGAGGAACTTTTATCCGATGTAGATGGTATTTTGGTACCAGGAGGATTTGGAGATAGAGGAGTAGAAGGCAAGATAGTTGCTATTAAATATGCTAGAGAAAACAAAATTCCTTATTTAGGCATATGTTTAGGTATGCAATTGGCAGTCGTAGAGTTTGCTAGAAATGTAGCAAAGTTAAAAGATGCCCATAGTTCTGAATTAAATCCAGAAACTCCCTATCCTGTAATAGACTTAATGCCAGAACAAAAGGATATAGATGCCCTTGGAGGTACTATGAGACTAGGGTTATATCCTTGTAAAATAAAAGAAGGCACCAAGGCTTTGGAAATATATAATGATGAAATTATATACGAAAGACATAGACATAGGTATGAGTTTAATAATGAGTATAGAGATAAGCTGGAAGAAGAAGGACTTATTATATCTGGTGTATCTCCTGATGAAAGATTGGTTGAGATGATTGAATTAAAAGATCATCCTTGGTTTATAGCAGTTCAGTATCATCCAGAATTAAAATCTAGACCAACAAAAGCTCATCCATTGTTTAGAGAGTTTATTAAGGCAACGATAGACAATTAATAATGAACAATTAACAAAGAACAATTATAATGTTAATATATTAAATAGTTTTAATGGTTTTCAGATGTTAATCAATTGGGCATTATTGAAACATTGTTAATTGCTACTGTTAATTGGCAATTGAAAAGGGGGGTATATATGAAAAATTGTAAGAGTGTGAAAAAAGGGGTTACTACAGTTCTAGCTTCGGCAATATTACTATCATCTATACCAAGTTATGGTGCTGCTCCTAGATTTAAGGATGTGCCTACGACTTATTGGGGTTATACCTATATTGAAGATATGGCAAGTAGAGGATATATAAAGGGAGTTGGTGATGGAAGCAAATTTGCACCAGATGGAATTCTTAACTTTGATGCAGCTATGAGTTTATTGGGTAGATTAACTAATCCTACAGCAACAGAAAGAACAAATGCTTTATATGCCTATAATTCTTTATTAACAGAACTTAAGATAGATGAATGGGCTAAGGAAGGACTAGCTATTTGTCTTTATAAAGGTATAATTTCAGAATCACAGTTAAGGGATATTAATAAAAAAGGAAAAATAAAAAAGACCATTAGCAAGATTGATACTTGTACATACTTGGTTAAAGCAATGGGGCTAGAAGATACTGCAAAGAATAAACAAATAGTATCATTAACCTATAAAGATGTAATGAGTATGTCTGCTATGCAAACTAAATATGTATCCGTTTTAATTGATGCAGGAGTTTTGGATTCTAAGGGTACTGGAGATGGAATGTTTAGACCAAATTCTTCATTGACTAGGGCTGTAATGGCTAAAATGATGTCAACAGCTGATGAGTTTATGAAAAAGAATTCCGTAGGTAAGGAAGATACCAAGACTGAAATAGATGTGGTCAATGGCAAGATTGTTAAAATATCTAAAGAATCAAACAGGAGACTGCTAACAATAGAAAATTCTCGTGGAAGTGAATATACCTATGAAGTAGTTAACAATACTACTATCAATATAGATGGTAGACAAACTAATTATTCAGATTTAGTACAAGGACAAGAAGTAGAATTAAAGTTAAAGAAGGATACTAAGGAACTTATATCAATTAAGGCCATATCGCCAGATGAATATATATCTGGTAAGATTAAATATATAAATACCCTTACCTATAAGATGACAATAGAATATACAGAAGGAAAAAAGACTTTGTATAAGGATTTTGACATAGATAAAAATGCAGATATATATCTAAATGGAAAATCAGTATATCTAAATAATCTAAAGGAAAAAGATTTGGTAGATGTAAAGATTAAGAAAGGGACAATATATAATATTGATTCTAAGAGTAAGGATATGGAGATAGAAGGTACTATAAAGGACATAACTCCTGTAAAAGGCAGTGATGATGAATATCATATCACCATATTGGATTCAAAGGATAGATCACATAAATTCTTGATCAATAGAAAAACTGATATAACTAGAAACAGAAAATCTGCAGATCCAGAAGATTTAAAGATAAAAGATGAAGTTTATATTACAGCAGAGTATGATATAGCTAAGGAAATAGATGCTACAGTTGATAAGAGAAATATTAAGGGTATTATATTGGGATTGGAAACAAAGCTTCAGGAACCTACAAAAATAACTATAATGAACCAAAAAACCAAGAAAGAAGAGAAGTATTCTTTAGGAAAGGTTTCATATATAAAAGTAGATAGGTCAATTGCAACTTCCTATGATTTAAAAGCAGGTTTTTATGTAGAGATAGTTGTAGAAGGTGATGAAATAATTGAAATAGAAGCAGACTCTGTGGGAGTATCGGCTACTATGGTAGGAAGAGTATTGGGCATTAATTCAAGAAAGAAAAACTTAGATTTGGAGATAACAGACTTTAGTCTAGACAGTTCAAAATTTGGAGAAGAAATAACAGTATATGCAGAAGATGTTGTTGTGTTAGATGAAAGAGGAAATAAGTTAGACTTTGGTCACCTTTATAAAGGAGACATTATAAATATAATTGGAAGTTATGATGGTTCTACTTTTATTGCAAAGACAATTATTTTATTAAAATAATATTAATTGCTAAAAACAGTTCATTAGTGTGTAAAATCAAACTAATGGATATTTTAGTTCTAGTTATGACTGTTACTTTAGTTGGATGTGGTGAAAAAACTCCAGGATATAAGGATGGTACATATAAGGGAACTGGTAAGGGTATGAATGGAGATATTGAGGTTTCTGTAGAAGTAAAGGATGGCAAGATTTCAGCTGTAGAGGTATTGTCTCATGAAGAAACTGAAGGAATTTGTGAGCCTGCTATAGAGCAAGTAACTACAAGTATTGAAGAGAAAAATTCAACAGAAGTTGATATAGTAGCAGGTGCTACTAATACAAGTAATGGTATTATAGAAGCTGTAAATGTTGCACTTGAGGGAGCAAAATAATATAATAAAAAAGGTGATTTCATATTTGAAATCACCTTTTATTTTTATTCTGTTTTTATGGCTTCCAATGCGGATAAGTTCATTGCTCGCCTAGCTGGAAAATATCCTGATACAATACCTATACAGGCTGAGAAACCCATGGCTGCAATGGCTAACCATATTGGTATTATGGATATTTTAGTAGCACCATAGGCACCTATTGCCTGACCAAATTGAGGACTAAATTTATTTACAAAGAAAGATATTAAATAAGCAAAGGCTGCACCAAAAATTCCTCCCGTAAGTCCAATAAGTGCTGACTCAAATAGGAAAAGTCTTTTTATATCTTTAAGTGATGCACCTATAACCTTCATGACACCAATTTCTTTAGTTCTTTCATATATACTCATGACCATAGTGTTGGTTATACCTATTGCTGCTACCAAAAGGGATACTGCACCAATGCCCCCTAGTACTGCTTGGATTACAGCAGCTTGTTTCTTCATAGACTCTAGTTCATCATTTAAACTGTAAGCCTCATGTCCCATATCTTTTATTGTTTTTTGTACTTCTTGAACATTTTTCATATCATTTACTTTAACATTTACTTGGTCATAACCTTTTGTTTTAGATCTACCTATTTGTGGTTTTGTTCCTTCAGTTTTTTCTTTTTCTTTAATAAGTTTTTGAACTTCTTTAAGGGGCATGAAAATACCATAATTGGTTTCCCAATCTCCAGGGGTTAAAATACCTACAGCTTTTATTTTATACTCCTTATAGTTTACCTTTTTTCCTCCAGGCTGTGACCAACCATAGTCTGGATTAAGAGTTAAAGTCATCTTGTCTTTCATAAGATTTATTTTAGGCTCTCTGTACATCCTAGCCTTTGGGTCTCGGAAACTATTTTGTACATCACTGCCAAATACTACAGAAAGTTCGTCAGATTTATTTAATAACCTGCCTTCTGATACTTCATATCCAAATGCCTCCATAGTTTCAGAATCAATTCCCCTAATAGGTATTTGAGATATATATTTACCATTAATTATAGTACCATGGGTTTGGATTGTAGGGCTTACTGCTACAACATTTTTTAATGCTTTAAAAGAAGCAACAGCTTTATCATCTAATGCAACTTCTTTTTTTCCACGTTGTGGCTCTCCCCAGCCTTTACGAACTGTTATAGTAGTCAGACTGCCCCATTGTGATACTTGTTCTTCAAAGGATTTGCTCATTCCAAATCCAAGACTTAGCATTACTATAATAGAACTGGCACCTATGATTACTCCAAGAACTGTAAGAAAGGTTCTTAGCTTTCTTCTCCACAGATTTTTAATTCCCATTCTAAATAAATCTATATTACTCATCTAAGGACATTTCCTTTTCTTTTTTCTTTTTTTTGTAGAAGAAAAAGCCACCTGTACCTGCTCCTAGAAGTATTAAAGTAATCCACAACCATTTGGACTTTAAAATTTTCTTAAATCCACGGTTTTCTTCCATAGGAGGCATATCATCTGGATTTTCTTCCATAGGAGGCATCTCTGCTACATTTAATGAGAATTCTTTTCTTAGCTCTTGTTTTTGACCTGTGGAGTCTTCATAGGTAAATAGCACTGCTCCTTTTAATTCTCCTGGTTGTGAAGGTATTACCATTCCTTCAAAGGACTCACTATTACCAGTGTCGAAATTACCAATATAATAGCTTCCATTTTCTGTTTGAAAATCTCCTTCTAATTTAACCATCATATTGTATAGGGTAACCTTACCAGTATTGTAGAACTCTATAGATACTGGTGATTGTTGACCTACAAATGCCTCAGGATACACCTGTAATTCTGCAGTTTCAAGTCTTGATTGTTGAACTACAGGAACTCCAATTAATTCTACATCTTTTAATTCAGTACCTTCACTATCTTCATATTCGAAATTTGCTGTTATAGTATGGGTTTTTGCAATGGCATCTGGGATAGTAAACATGGTTATTTTCTTTTCTACTTTGCCCTTAGGTTTAATTGAGTCAATATAAAAGGTATTGGAACTATCAACTGGAGTAAATGCGGAGCTACCGCCGCCGCTATTGTTTTCAGTTTTTGAACCTCCAGGCTCTGCTGTTAAAAATATTTTTATGTTTTTAACGGTTTTTTTACTGGAGGTATTGTAGAAGGAAAGAGTCATATCAAAATTTTCTCCAGCTTTAACTAATTGTGGTTCAAAGCTATATTTGTCTATTATTAATTTTGGTTTTCCTTTGGCAGCTGCATCTTTATCAGGTGCTTCTACGAATATACCTATGAGTTGGTTAACAGTGTCTTCTTTTCCCAACTCATCAATATATTTTACTGTAATTTCAATAGGATAGTTTTTAGTTTCAGCAGCCTTTGTAGTAAAAAATTTGAAATTTAATTCTTGTATAGCATCTGGTTCTAAAGAGTCTAATTTTACTATGCTTACTGATTTTGGAACTAATCCAGTTTGATCTGTACTCTTTGCTTCAATTATGATTTCTTCTGCAGCTACTTGTCCTTGATTTCTAATGTTGAATTTAATGTCTAATTCTTTATTTTGAAAAAGTGTGCCTGTAGGATATACTAAATTTTCAATTATTAAATTAGACGAGCGATTATTATTTGATGCAATAGTTATAAAGAAATTACTTTCGTCCTTTATAACTTGGTTTTTTATATCTTTATAGGATAGACTTAAATCTATTTTATAATTCCCTGGTTTTAAAGTTTTTAGAGATTTTAATTCGAAGTATAAATAGTATTTTTTATCTGAATCTAAAGAGGGAATCACTTTATAATTTACCCCATTTGCTAAAACGAAATTTTCATTTGACAGACCGTCTAAGGTTACTTTTATATCCTTAGCAAGACCGCTTCCTATATTTTCAATATCAAAACCTACGGCTATAGTCTCACCAGCATTAACTTCCGTATTTGGAATTACATTAACCTTGTCTACTATTAATAATGGTGCTATGGCTTTATTAGTTACCCTTACATTAATGGTATGGGATATTGGTTCCATCTTTTCTCCATATTCATTATAGTAAACTATATTTAATGACAATTCATGATTTCCTTCATCGGCTTTTTCATCTACCCTTACTTTAAATGATAGGGAATTGGTTTTACCCTCTTTAATTTTAGGTATATCATCATATGCACTACCATCAACATAAACATCCGATGATTTACTGCTAAGTGTTGCTGAGATGTTTTCTGCATAATAATCACTTGTGTTTTTTAACTTAATTGATATAGAAACTCTTTCCCCAGCTTCTGCTAAATATACATTTGAAGATGTAATTGTAAGATTTGGTTTATCATTATTATCTTTATCAGCCAATCCTTTAGTTGGCATTTGTAGTATAACTAATAGAACTACTAAAAAAACGCTTAAAAATTTTTTCATCTAAATTACTGCCCCCTTATTATGTTTTGATTTTCTACTATCTTTTCTATATGACCATCCCTTAGATAGACAACTCTATGGGCATAATCTGAGATTTCTATATCATGGGTAACTATGATTAAAGTTTGTTTAAAATCATATGCCATACCAGTGATTAAATCCATTATTTCTAGAGTAGTTTTTGTATCTAGATTTCCTGTTGGCTCATCGGCAAATACTATTTGAGGTCTACCAACGAAGGCTCTTGCAATACTGACTCTTTGCTGCTGCCCACCACTCATTTCAGAGGGCTTATGATGCAATCTTTTCTCTAACCCAACATCAATTAACATTTGTTTTGCCTGTTTTTCCCTTTGGGCTTTTGGTACTCCTTGGAAGGTTAGTCCCAAGCATACATTTTCCAGAGCTGAAAGAGTAGGAATTAAATTATATGATTGAAATACGAAGCCTACATATTTTTGGCGAAATTTAGTTACATCTTTTTCACTCATCTTGTGTATCGGGTAATTACCTATAATAATTTCACCTTTTGTTGGTTTTTCTAGACCAGCCATCATATTTAATAATGTAGATTTACCAGAACCAGATGTACCAAGTAAACATATGAACTCCTCTTTTTTAATAGATAAATTTATATTGTCAAGGGCAACTATTTTTTCATCTCCCATTTTGTATATCTTTCTTAGATTACTTAATACTATTAATTCCTTCAAAAAATTCACTCCTATGCAATTAATCTGAGTATATTTTATCATAAGAAGGTTTATTAAAGGGTTACAATATTATTAAAGTTTATAGGCATATCTTACTGTTTTGTAATTCTATTACAATATAAGGTATTCCTTGGAAAATAGTAAGAATTCAATATCTTGTTAGTATATTATCAATATGATATAATAAATCTAATTATATAAGTAATGGAGGGGACAATATGGAAAAGGCAATGATTAGACTTAGAATGAGTACTCAAGATGCTCATTATGGTGGGAATTTAGTAGATGGTGCTAGGATGTTGGCATTATTTGGGGATGTTGCTACAGAATTACTTATTAGACATGACGGAGATGAAGGCTTATTTGTGGCTTATGATAAGGTAGAGTTTAAAGCTCCAGTATATGCAGGGGATTATATTGAAGCAGTAGGAGAGATTGTTAGCGTAGGAAATACTTCTAGAAAAATGGTATTTGAAGCTAGAAAGGTTATAATACCTAGACCAGATATTAGTCCATCAGCTTGTGATGTATTAGAAGAACCAGAGGTAGTATGTATAGCAGAGGGGACTTGTGTAGTACCAAAGGACAAAATTAGGAAATAAGGGGGCCGTTTTAATGGAAAAATTAATTATTACTGCAGCAATTTGTGGTGCAGAAGTAACTAAGGAAAATAATCCAGCAGTTCCATATACAGTAGAGGAAATCGGCAGAGAAGCGGAAGCGGCATATAAGGCTGGAGCAAGTATAATTCATCTTCATGTTAGGGAAGATGATGGCACTCCAACTCAAGATAAGGCTAGATTCAAGGCTTGTATGGATGAAATCTACAAGAGATGTCCTGATGTTATCATTCAACCTTCTACAGGTGGAGCAGTAGGTATGACTGATGAAGAAAGACTTCAGCCAACAGAATTAGGACCAGAGATGGCAACTTTAGACTGTGGAACTTGTAACTTTGGCGGAGACGAAGTATTTGTAAACACTGAAAACACTATTAAAAACTTTGGTAGACTTATGATTGAAAGAGGCGTTAAACCTGAGATAGAGGTATTTGATAAGGGTATGGTTGATTATGCAATCAAATATGCTAAGCAAGGATTTATAAAAGAACCAATGCATTTTGATTTTGTACTGGGAGTACAAATGGCTGCAACTGTCAGAGATTTATCATTTATGGTAGATAGTATTCCAGCAGGCTCTACTTGGACCGTAGCAGGAATAGGCAGACATGAATTCCCATTAGCAGCTGTTGCTATTGCTATGGGGGGACATGTTAGAGTAGGTTTTGAGGATAATGTATATATAGAAAAAGGAGTATTAGCTAAGTCAAATGGTGAATTAGTTGAAAAGGTAGTAAGAATAGCTAAGGAGCTAGGCAGACAAATAGCTACTCCAGATGAAGCAAGAGAAATATTAGGACTTAAAAAGAGATAAATAGTAATAACTTCACTTTTTGGTGCCAGGCACCAAAAAGTGAAGTTATTTTAAATTAGGTAGGTGTAAATATTGAAAAATATTTTGATAATAGAAGATGATATAGCTTTAAATAAAGGGATTGCTTTATCTTTAAAAAATGAGGATTATAATTTTTATCAAGGTTTTAATTTATCTGAAGGTAGAAAGCTGTTTTTAGAAAACAGTATAGACTTAATTATTCTAGACTTAAATTTACCCGATGGTGATGGTATGGAATTTTGCAGAGAAATTCGCAGAACAAGCCAAGTTCCTATAATAATGTTAACTGCCAAGGATATGGAGATTGACATAGTCACAGGCTTTGAACTTGGTGCCGATGACTATATTACTAAGCCTTTTAGTCTTATGATTTTAAGGGCTAGGGTATTGGCTCTTTTGAGACGATCTTCTCAAAAAGTTGTAAATATATTTGAAATAGATGGTTATGCATTTAATTTTGATGATATGATTTTTTTAAAGGATAATAGAGAAATTATTTTAAGTAAAACGGAATATAAATTGCTAAATATATTAATACAAAATATTGGAAAGGTAGTATCGAGAAATACGTTGATAGATAAAATTTGGTCTGATGATGCTGAATATGTAGATGAAAATGCTCTTTCTGTTAGTATAAATAGATTGAGAAATAAATTAGATGCTCATGAATATATTAAAACCATCTATGGAGTAGGCTATACTTGGGTGATTAATTCATGAATATTTTTTTAATTGTAGTTATTATAGTTTTAATAATTTATATTTTATATATATTAAAAAATATAAGCCTTATAAATATTAGAATTAATGAAATGTTAGACTTAGCTATAAAAGGAAATTTTAATGAAAGGGTTTTTGATGAATCCAAGTTATCAAAAATAGAATCAAAGTTTTATAGATATTTATTAGACTATCAATTAAAGGAAAAAAATTTAATTGACCAAAAGAAAAATATAGAAATTTTAATTTCTGATATTTCACATCAATCTAAAACTCCAATATCAAATATTATGCTGTATTCACAACTTTTAAAAGAAAATCAATTTATAGAATATATTGATGAAATAATATTTCAAGCAGATAAATTAAGTTTTTTAATTGAAAACTTAATAAAGACATCTAGGTTAGAAACGGGAATAATAAAGTTAAATCCTAGCTTGAATAGTATTAACGACTTAATTAAAAACATTATTAGTTCTAGTTTAAAGAAAGCTGAGGAAAAAAATATTTATATAGAATTTCCACAAGATGAAGAGTATTTTGCATTTTTTGACTTTAAGTGGACTGAAGAAGCTATTTATAACATTGTGGACAATGGGATTAAATATGGTTTAGAATATGAAAATATCCACATAAAAATTGTAGAATATACTATTTTTCTTAGGATTGATATTATAAATAAAGGGATTGGGATTAATGAAGAAGAAATTAATAAAATATTCCAAAGATTTTATAGAGGTGAAAATGCAAGACATAAAGAAGGTGTAGGCATAGGGCTATATTTATCTAGAGAAATAATAGAAAGACAAGGGGGATATATTCAAGTAAAATCTTTCTCTAAACAAATTAGATTTTCTGTATTCTTACCAAAGGATAAAAATTAAATAAATCTTTCACAATTGTTAGAATCCAGAAAGAATCTGGAAAGAATAGTTTGTTATAGTCTATATTAGAAGTTATAGACTATTTTTTATGACCTAACTTAGGGAAATGATAGTGAGTAAATAGATTTAAGTTATGAAACTAAGGGGGATTATTTATATGAAGATTTTAAAGACTATGGATTTAAAAAAATACTATGGCAATGATAAGAATTTAGTAAAGGCATTAGATGGAGTGAGTTTAGAAGTTGAACGGGGAGAATTTGTAGCTATTGTAGGAACATCTGGCTCAGGAAAATCTACTTTATTGCATATGTTAGGGGGATTAGATAGACCAACATCTGGAGAAGTCATAGTGGATGATAAGGATATATTTAAACTAAAGGATGATGAGCTTACTATATTTCGTAGAAGAAAAATTGGTTTTATTTTTCAATCATATAACTTGATACCAGTCCTAAATGTATATGAAAATATTACACTACCAATTTCCTTAGATGGGAATGAAATAGATAAAGAATATATAGAGGAAATATTTAAGACTTTGGGAATTGAAGATAAAAAATATAGTATGCCAAACCAACTTTCTGGGGGTCAGCAGCAAAGAGTTGCTATTGGTCGGGCATTGGCTACTAAACCATCAATTATATTAGCTGATGAGCCAACAGGTAATTTAGATAGTAAAACTAGCTTAGATGTAATGGGACTTATTAAGATTTCAAGCAAAAGATTTAATCAAACGGTTATTATGATTACTCACAATGAAGAAATTGCTCAAATGGCAGACCGTATTATTAGAATTGAAGATGGAAGAATTCTTGGTGGTGAGATTTATGAATAAGGTTAATAATAAAAAAGTTATCAATAAAATTGCTATGGCTAGTTTGAAGAATAATCATAGGAGAAATATTATTGCATTTATTGCAATTGCACTGACTACTTTGTTATTTACAAGTCTTTTTACCATTGGGCTTGGTATGAAAAATTCCATGGAATTGGAAACTATGAGGATGGTAGGAACAACATTTCATGGTGAGTTTAAGCGTATAAATACAGAGGATATAGATAAATTAAAGACTCATCCACTTATTAGAGAAACAGGAATAAGACAAATGATTGGATTTGTAGTAAATGATGAATTTATTAAAGAACATGTGGAAATTTCTTATGGGGATGATAATTACATTAAAAGAGGGTTCTCCTATCCAACCACAGGAGGATTGCCTATAGAAAGAAATGAAATAATTACTGATACTAAGGTCTTAGATTTACTTCATATTCCTCACAGAGTAGGAGAAAAAATTAAATTAAAATATACTATTGAAGAAAATGGAGTAGAGTTAGAAACCATAGAAGATGAATTTATACTATCAGGATTTTATGATGTAGATGAAGCCATGATGGCAAGGATGGTATTTACATCAAAGGAATACGCAGATTCTCTTGATTTGCCAAAGAATAACTATTCTTTAGATGTAATGTTTTCCAATTCAAGAAATATGGAAAGGAATTTGCTACAAGTTGAAATGGATAGGGGATATAGAGTTGATGAAAATGGGGCAGAGATTGACATAGGAGTTAACTGGGGATATATGTCAGGAAAATTAGAAGATGCTGATTCTCTTACTTTAGGTGGTATGGTATTGATTCTATTAATTATAATCCTTACAGGATATTTGATTATATATAATATATTTCAAATTTCTGTAGTTTCAGATATTAAATTCTATGGACTATTAAAAACTGTAGGTACAACTAAAAAACAAATAATGAAGATTATAAGGAAACAGGCTTTGTTCATATCTGTTGTTGGTATTCCCATAGGTTTAATTTTAGGATATCTTGCAGGGAATCTGATTCTTCCTAGAATTGCTTCTACTACATCAATCGGAAATCAAGTAGTGAAGAGTTCATCACCTTGGATTTTCTTGTTTTCCATTGTATTCTCCTTGATTACAGTTTTTATTTCCTGTAGAAAACCAGGGAAAATCGCAGGAAAAGTTTCACCAGTGGAAGCTATAAAGGTTACAGATACTAATAATGTGAATTACAATCATATAAGAAAATCAGAAGTAGGAGTTAATATTAGTAAAATGGCAGTTTCTAACTTATTTAGAAATAAGACTAGAACTATTATTGTTCTTCTATCCATGTCTTTAAGTTTGGTACTTCTCAATTCTTTATATACAATGACAAATAGTTTTGATATGAATAAGTATTTAAGTAAATTTATTAACTCTGACTTTGTACTAGGGTCAGCAAAATATTTTAAGTCTGATTTTAGATTAAAAGAAGATAGTTTGCCTGAAAATATAATAAATATAATAAAAAGCAGGGATGGTTTTATAAATGGAGGTAGAATTTATTATACTCCAGAAGAATCCATAGAACTTTTTGAAGAAAAGGATTTAGAACTTGGGGATAAAACTCCTATTCAACTTTTTGGCTTAGATGAATATTTAATGGAAAAACAAAAATTAGTCAAGGGCAAAATTGATATGGAAAAATTAAGCACTGGAGATTATGTTATTTATGGTGGATATACCAATGATAATGGTGCTCCTGTCTGGGATAGAATTAAGTATGATATAGGGGATAAAATTAAATTAACTACAGAAAATGGAGTTAGAGAATTTGAAATCATGGCTATTATACCCTATGATTATACTAATTCTTCTAGATACTTTCTTGAAAGTTATGTTACAGCAATTAATGGAAAAATAGTTACAGATTCAAAGAAAGGTCAGCTATTATATTTACCTTCTAATATTTATAAAGAAATGGTAGCTAGTCCCTTTACTATGGTATATCAATTTGATGTGAATACTGAAAATATCACTGATTATGAAAGTTTTCTAGAGGATTATACTAATAATGTTGATTATACTTTAGACTATGACTCCAGAAACAAACAAAAGGGAGAGTTTGACAATTTTAAAAATATGTTTTTATTAGTTGGAGGGTCTTTAAGTTTTATTGTGGGGTTAGTTGGAATTGTTAATTTTATTAACTCCATAATAACAAGTGTTATAACAAGAAAAAGAGAATTTGCATTGCTTGAAAGTATAGGAATGACAAAAAAACAATTAAATTTTATGCTAATAAGAGAAGGAATATATTATTCTTTAGGGACTATGATTATATCTGTAATACTTTCCATAGTTATATCTATTACTGTAATAAAAAAATTAATTAGCAAATCTTTCTTTGCTACTTATAACTTTACTTTAAATCCACTTTTCATAGCTTTACCTATAATAGTTATTCTAGGTATTGTTTTACCATATATTATAAAAAAATCTATGGTAAAGGAAAGCATAGTGGAAAGAATTACTAGGGA
Organism: Tissierella praeacuta DSM 18095; assembly: GCF_900128955.1. Classification (GTDB taxonomy): domain Bacteria; phylum Bacillota; class Clostridia; order Tissierellales; family Tissierellaceae; genus Tissierella; species Tissierella praeacuta. The sequence goes on along the minus strand of NZ_FQTY01000007.1, from coordinate 46,711 downwards.
AGATTGATTCAGTTAAAAAATAAATATAATATATAAGCCTAAATAAGTATCATATTTGACATTATACATCAAAAATGATACTTATTATAATGTTTTTATCTAAATTTATTACTGTAATAGTTTTGAAATCTGATATAATAGTATATAATAAGAAAAATGGAGGGAATTAAATGCTAGTAACAGGAAGGGAATTATTATTAGATGCTCAAAAAAATGGATATGCTGTTGGTGCTTTTAATGTGAATAATATGGAGATAGTACAGGCAATTATTGAAGCTGCAGAGGAAACTAATTCTCCTGTTATTCTTCAAGCTAGTCAAGGTGGAATTAAATATGCCGGAATAGAATATATTGCAGGTTTAGGAAAAATAGCGGCTAGAAATGCTAAGGTGCCAGTAGCATTACATTTAGACCATGGTACTGATTTTGATCAAGTGATGTTATGTATTAGACATGGATTTACTTCTGTTATGATTGATGGGTCTAGGTTCCCATTAGAGGAAAATATTGCATATACTAAGAAGGTAATAGAAGTGGCTAAAGCTGTAGGTGTTTCTGTTGAAGCTGAGTTAGGGAAAATTGGTGGTACGGAAGATCATATAACTGTAGATGAGAAAGATGCTACTTTCACTGATCCAGATGAAGCTTTAAGATTTGTAAATGAAACGGATGTTGATTTTTTAGCAATAGCTGTTGGTACTGCTCACGGAGTATATAAAGGAGAGCCAAAGCTTGATTTTCATAGGATAGAAGTGATTAGGGATAAAGTTGGTATTCCTTTAGTATTACATGGTTCTTCAGGAGTTCCTGAAGAGGCTTTAAAGAAAGCAATTCCACTAGGAATTTGTAAAATAAATATAGACACAGATCTTAGAATAGCCTTTGCTAACGGCGTAAAAGATTTCCTTAAATCTAATCCAGATAATATTGATCCAAGAAAGATATTAACTCCTGCAAAAAATCAAATGAAGGAAAAAATCAAAGAAAAAATGCATATATTTGGTTCAGTTAATAGAGCTTAGGCTCTATTAACTGATAATTGGCAATGTACAATTGATGATTAAAGGATTGAAAGATTGTGAAATATAATATAAAAAGTTATGATTTTAATGTATTTGATTATTTTTAGAATTTATTTTTTAGGTTTTCATTGTCAATTCTCAATTGTCAATTGAATAGAGGGGGAATATTATGAAGCTTTTTATAGATACTGCAAATATAGATGAAATAAAAGAAATTAATGAATGGGGAGTTATATGCGGAGTCACTACTAATCCTAGCTTAATAGCTAAGGAAGGTAGGGAGTTTAAGGAAGTTGTCAAGGAGATTGCTGGTATTGTAGATGGACCTATTAGTGCAGAGGTTATTTCTTTAGATAAGGAAGGAATGTTAAAAGAAGCTAGAGAATTAGCAAAAATTCATCCCAATATTATTATTAAGATTCCTATGACTAAGGAAGGATTAAAGGCTGTAAAGGTTTTATACAATGAAGGAATAAAGACCAATGTAACTCTGATTTTCTCAGCTAATCAAGCTTTGCTTGCTGCTCGTGCAGGAGCTACTTATGTTAGTCCTTTTGTTGGGAGACTTGATGATATTGGAAACGAAGGAATTTATATTATTGAAGATATAGTTGAAGTATTTAATATGCACAATATAAATACTGAAATAATTGCAGCAAGCATTAGACATCCTATTCATGTATTAGATGCTGCAAAGGCTGGAGCTCATATTTCAACTATACCTTATAAGGTTTTTGTGCAAATGTTAACCCATCCTTTAACGGATAGTGGGATAGATAAATTTTTAAAGGATTGGGATAGTTTACAAAATAAATAGGGAGTGTTAGAATGGATAGAAATTTGGCTTTAAATTTAGCAAGAGTAACAGAAGCTGCTGCATTAGCTAGTGCAAAGTTATTAGGCAGAGGAGATAAAAATGCGGCAGATCAAGCTGCTGTTGATGCTATGAGACGTATGTTTGATACTGTAAATATAGATGGAGTTGTGGTTATTGGTGAGGGAGAAATAGATGAAGCTCCTATGCTATATATTGGAGAGCAAATAGGCATTGCAGGCGAGGATAGCTTAAAGGTTGATATAGCAGTAGACCCTCTTGATGGAACAAGCTCTATAGCATATGGGCGTCCAGATGCAGTTTCTGTAGTTGCTATAGCTCCTAGGGGTTGTATGCTCCATGCTCCAGATACCTATATGAATAAAATAGCTGTAGGGCCAAAGGCAGCAGGAGTTATAGACATTAATGCTCCAATAGAAGATAATATAGCTAGAGTTGCTAAAGCTTTAGATAAAGATGTGTCTGAGGTTACAATAACTATGCTTGATAGACCAAGACATAGTGATTTGGTAGCAAGTATAAGAAAAGCCGGTGCAAGGATTAGAATGATTACAGATGGAGATGTTATTGCAGCAATAAATACTTGTTTTGAAAATACGGGAGTAGATATGATGGTAGGTATAGGAGGAGCTCCAGAAGGAGTTCTTACTGCAGCTGCTTTAAAATGTATGGGCGGTGAATTCCAAGGTGTTTTACATCCTGTAACAGAAGAACAAAAAAGAAGATGTATAGAAATGGGAGTTGACTTAAATAAGGTCTATAAAACAGATGATCTTGTAAAGGGAGATGAAGTTGTTTTTGCAGCAACAGGTGTATCCCATGGGGAATTGCTTCAAGGGGTTAAATATTTAGAAAATAATGTTGCTTCAACTCATACATTAGTTTTAAGGGCAGAAACAGGAACTATTAGATTTATAGAAGCCACTCACAAACTAGATAAAAAACCAGAATACGCAAAATAGAAACAAAGAGCAATTAACTAAGAACAATTAACAATTAAGATAGGAAGACTTATTATATTTAATGCTTTGTAATTGTTAATTGTTAGCCGTTAATTGTTAATTGATGAAAGGAGTGTTTATATTTGACGGAACATGATCTGTCGGATAAAAAGATAGGTGATTTAAGGGAAATAGCAAAATCTCAAGGCATAGCTAGTCCCTATAAATATAAAAAGGATGAGTTAATAGACATAATACTTCAAAGTTATGCTTCTGAAGAGAAGGAAAAGGGATTATCTGATGAAAATGAAATAAAAATAGATATTAAAGATATTGAAACAGAGGATTTACCTGAGAAGGTTACTGAGGAACTAGAAAATATGGATATAATAAATGGTGCCGAAGGGATCCTCGAACTACACACAGATGGTTATGGCTTTTTAAGATCTGATAATTATTTATCTGGTGATGAGGATATATATATTTCTCCATCTCAAATTAGACGGTTTAGGTTGAGAACTGGAGATAAAATCTTTGGTGTGACTCGTGATCCAAATCCTGGAGAAAGATACAAAGCTCTTCTTTATATCAAATCAGTTAATGGAATGCATCCAGAAACCTGCACAAAAAGACCTAATTTCGATAGTTTAACCCCTATATATCCAACTAAAAGATTAGAACTTGAAACTAATGCCTCTGAATTAGCTACTAGGATGATAGATTTAATTGCACCTATAGGTAAAGGACAAAGGGGTATGATAGTTTCTCCACCAAAGGCTGGAAAGACATCTCTTCTCAAAATGGTAGCCAATGCAATAGAAAAAAATCATCCAGAAGTAGAAGTTATTGTATTATTAATAGACGAAAGACCTGAAGAAGTAACAGATATGAAAAGGTCTGTAAAGGGAGATGTGGTTTACTCAACTTTTGATGAGCTTCCTCAGCATCATACAAAGGTTGCAGAAATTGTATTAGAAAGGGCAAAGAGGTTGGTAGAACATGGAAAAGATGTAGTAATTCTATTGGATAGTATTACAAGACTTGCGAGAGCATATAATCTGACTATACCAGCCACTGGAAGAACTCTTTCTGGAGGATTAGATCCTGGGGCTTTACATAAACCTAAAAGATTTTTTGGAGCTGCAAGAAATTTGGAAGAAGGTGGTTCATTAACCATACTTGCTACAGCTTTAGTTGAAACTGGTAGCCGTATGGATGATGTTATATTTGAGGAATTTAAAGGTACAGGAAATATGGAAATCCATTTGGATAGAAAATTATCTGAAAAGAGAATTTTCCCAGCAATTGATATAAATAAATCAGGAACTAGAAGAGAGGAATTGATTTTATCTCAAAAAGAACTTGAAACTATTTGGGCCATAAGAAAGGCAATGGGAAATGCACCTACACAGGATGTAACTGAAAATTTAATAGAAAACCTAGTAAGAACTAAAAATAATGATAAATTTATAGATGAGATGAGAAATAAAATTTGGTTTTAGTTGAAAAGAAAAATTTTATATGCTATAATTTAATGGTTGAATTATGAAAAAATGTTTTTTTGCTATATACTAGCAGTTGAAGAGAGGTGAAAGGAATGAAGGCGGATATTCATCCAAATTATAAAGAAGTTACCGTAACTTGTGCCTGTGGAAATACTTTTACAACAGGTTCCGTTAAAGATGAATTAAGAGTTGAAATTTGTTCAGAATGTCATCCATTCTTTACAGGTCGTCAAAAATTTGTTGAACGTGGTGGACGTGTTGAAAAATTCAAGAAGAAATACAATATGGACTAATTTCTTCAGAAAACTAGGTTAGATGCTTGGGCAACTAACCTTTATTTTTTATGACCTAACTTAGCGAACGATAGTGAGCTTTAGTAGGTCAAACGCAACGAGAACCAAATCTATGTGAGCGTAGCGAGCAAATAGATTTGAGTTTCGAGACTGCGGGAAATGACCTAACTTAGCGAACGATAGTGAGCTTTAGTAGGTCAAAGGCAACAAATAGGAGTAGAGGTGAATTTTAATAGTCAAAGTGACTAATAAATGGGGGTGAAATGATATGAAAATAAAAAATCTAGATAGAACACCAAAGCATATTACAAGTATTGGGGGGCAGGCATTAATTGAAGGAGTTATGATGCGTGGACCAAAGGATATAGCTATTGCTGTTAGAAAGCCTAATAAAGAAATTGAAATAAAAAAAGAAAGATTGAATACTTTAGGAATGAAGTATAAAATATTTCAGTTGCCATTTCTTAGGGGAGTAGTAGGACTTATAGAAGCTTTAATGTTTGGAACTAGGGCTCTTATGTATTCAGCAGAATTTTTTGAGGATGAAGAGGACTCGGGAAAAGAAAGTCTTACGGAAAAACTATTTAAGGATAAGGCAGAGGAAGCAGAAATGGCATTTGCTGTTATTAGTTCTGTTGTACTTGCTATAGGAATGTTTATGATATTGCCAACTATTTTAACTAATTTTTTCAAAGACAAAATTAGTAGTCCTATAGGTTTAAATCTTGTGGAGGGCTTAGTTAGAATAATAATATTTTTAATATATATAATAGGGGTATCGAAATTTGAAGATATAAAAAGGGTATTTGAATATCATGGAGCAGAGCATAAAACTATACATTGTTATGAAAATGAAGAAGAACTTACAGTTGAAAACGTAAAAAAATATCCTATTCTTCATCCAAGATGCGGAACAAGTTTTTTATTTATGGTAATGATTATTAGTATATTAGTTTTATCATTCTTTGGCTGGCCAAATCCATTACAAAGATTTATTATAAGAATATTAATGTTTCCTGTAATTGCAGGTATTTCTTATGAAATCAATAAACTTATTGGAAAGAGCAATTCTAGATTAGCTTATTTCTTATCTTATCCAGGATTGATGATTCAAAAGTTAGCCACAGTAAAAGAGCCTGATGGTGAGCAAATTCAAGTGGCTATAGAATCCTTAAAGGCAGTTTTAACAGATAATAAGGATGAGGATAAATGGTAGGGATAAATGATTTACTGAGGAAATCTAAAGCCCCTATTTTGGATTCTATTTTAATAATGTGTAAACTATTAGATGTAGATAAATCATATATATACACCTACGGTGAGCGAGAAGTTTCAGAAGAAATAGAATCTAAGTTTTTGCAATTAGTAGAAAGAAGGACTGAAGGATATCCTATACAATATATACTAGGTGAAAGAGAGTTTATGGGATTAGACTTTTATTTAGAAGAAGGAGTTTTAATCCCTAGACCTGATACTGAAGTTTTAGTAGAGTATATTATAGATTATATAAATAAAAGATATAAGAATAAAAGAATTAAGGTTCTAGATTTAGGAATTGGAAGTGGATCTATTTCTTTAAGTATTGCTAATTACTGTAAAGATGTCTTTGTATATGGAGTAGATATTTCAGATACTGCTATTAAAATAGCCAATATTAATAAAAGCAAATTTGGACTATCCAATGTTAATTTTTATAAGGGAGATTTATTTGAAGCAATAGAATCACTTGACTTAGAAAAGGAATTTCAAATTATAGTATCTAATCCCCCTTATATTGCTTCTGAAGAAATCGAAACCCTTGACATTACTGTAAAGGATTTTGAGCCAAGGAGTGCTTTAGATGGAGGTGTGGATGGTTTAGACTTTTATAGAAAAATCACACCTGAAAGCAGAAAGTATTTAAAAGATAATGGACTCCTAATATATGAGATTGGGTATAATCAAGGAGAGGAAGTTCGAAATATTTTAATTGATGAAGGCTTTAGAGAGGTATCTATTCTAAAGGACTTACAAGGGCATACTAGGGTAGTTTTAGGCATTAAATAATAAAGGAGTATGATTTAATGAGAAAACTATTGAAGTTATTTTGGGCATTTTTTAAAATAGGAGCATTTACCATTGGTGGAGGGTATGCTATGCTTCCTTTAATTCAAAGAGAAGTAGTAGATGAAAATAATTGGCTGACAACGGAAGAATTTATAGATATATTGGCTATAGCTGAAGTAACACCAGGACCTGTAGCTGTTAATACAAGTACCTATGTTGGATATAAGGTGGCAGGTATTAAAGGGGCAATGTTTTGTACATTAGGCACTATTCTTCCTTCATTTACAATTATACTTTTGATTGTAAAGTTTTTTTGGGGTTTTAGGCAAAATCCTATAATCGAAAAAGTATTTTTAGGCATAAGACCAGCAGTGGCTGCTTTAATATTTTCTGCAGTATATAAATTAGGAAAAAATATGAAATTTAATATTTTCATAATAGCAGGAGCTTTTCTCACTGTCTTAGCAATAATGCTATTTAGTATAAGTCCAATAATTATAATCCTTATTGCTGCTATTGGCTCAATCATATATTTTAAATATAAGGAGAAAAAAATATGACTATATTAAAACTTTTCATATCATTTCTTAAAATTGGTGCTTTTAGTTTTGGTGGTGGATATGCTATGCTGCCATTAATACAAAAAGAGATAATAGAAGTTCATAACTGGCTTACATTAAATGAATTTATAGATATATTAGCAGTAGTAGAAATGACACCAGGACCAGTTGCCATAAATTCGGCAACCTTTTTAGGTTATAAGGTTGGGGGGATATTAGGTTCTATTGTAGCAACAATTGGAGTAGTCTTACCATCTATTGTCGTAATACTTATTATAGCTCATTTCTTATCAAAATTTAAAAATTCCCCCTATGTAGAGTGGGCATTTAAAGGTATAAGACCAGTGGTTCTTGGGCTTATTATCTCTGCTAGTTTAACAGTATCCAAGAATGCCATTGTAGACATAAAAACTTTTCTATTAGGTGCAGTACTTTTTTATTTAACTTCATTTAAAAAAATGCACCCTATACTTACTATTATAATAGCTGGAATTGTAGGGGCGATTATTTATTAAATTAAAATTAATCAAATAAGATTTTATCAATGGATAATTTTAGGGACGACCTGTGGTCATCAGAAAAGACTCAATAGCTAGATTTAAATAATTGTTAATTGTCAATTGAATTTAAGGGAGTGATAGAATATGTTAGATAAATTAGCTAGTATTGAAGAAAGATATGAGGAATTAGGGCAAAAAGTAATGGACATGGAAGTGATAAATGATAGAGAACTATTCCAAAAACTAATGAAAGAACATTCCGATATAGAGCCTATTGTATTTAAATATAGGGAATTTGTAAAAACTAGGGATGGTCTTGAAGAAGCCAAAGAGATGCTTAGGGATAAATTAGATGATGAAATGAAAGAACTTGTTAAAGAAGAAATAAAAGATTTGGAGACTTCGTTAGAAGCTATAGAAGAAGAGCTTAGATTATTACTTATACCTAAAGACCCTAATGATCATAAAAATGTTATTGTAGAAATAAGAGGTGGAGCTGGAGGAGATGAAGCTGCTTTATTCTCAGGAGTATTATTTAGAATGTACTCAAGATATGCAGAGAGAAATAGATGGAAAGTAGAAGTAATGAGTACCAATGAAATAGGTATCGGTGGATTTAAAGAAGTCATATTTATGATAAAGGGTAAAGGTGCTTATAGTAGACTAAAATATGAATCTGGTGTACATAGGGTTCAAAGAGTACCTGAAACTGAAGCAAGTGGTAGAATTCATACATCTACTTCTACAGTTGCCGTATTACCAGAAGCAGAAGATGTAGATATAGATATTCAAGAAAAGGATTTAAAAATAGATATCTATAGATCTTCTGGAGCAGGTGGACAGCACGTAAACACTACTGACTCTGCTGTTAGAATTACTCATATACCAACGGGGGTAGTAGTTGCTTGCCAAGATGAAAGAAGTCAAATCAAAAATAGAGAAAAGGCAATGAGAATATTAAAAACTAGAATATATGATAAAATGCTAACGGATCAGGCAGCAGAAATAGCTGAAGAAAGAAAAGGTCAGGTAGGTACAGGAGATAGATCAGAAAGAATTAGAACTTATAACTTCCCACAAGGCAGAGTTACAGACCATAGAATTAATTTAACATTATATAAATTAGATGCCTTTGTAGATGGAGATTTAGACGAAATGATAGATGCATTAATTACATCTGACCAAGCAGAGAAGCTAGGATCAGAATAAAAAAATAGTTTTAAATAAGTGAAAAAATGGTGTTTAGCACCATTTTTGTCATTTTTGCGGGGTGAAGTTGCTCTGCTACTACAACCTGCAATATTATTGTTTTCTCCTTAGACATAAGCCCTCAATTTTCTTAATTCTGTAACGGTCTAGCATCCCTTTGTGTTTATGTTTATAAAACATCTCTTGTTTTTAAATTTTGATAAGTTTCGGATATTAATATATCAAAATACCAAATTTATCTGAATAATCATATTTGTCTGAATAATCATGTTGACAATAAGTACAGTATTTGATTTAATAGATATATGAATAATTTATTGAATAAACCAATTAAAAATATTGAGTTTTTTAATTAAAAGTTAATTGCTTATGCAAGGATTTAATTTGCTTGATTTAATTATTGTACTTAAATACTAGTTGACATAGAATTAGTTTTAATAAGGGGGTGATTAAATGAATAAGCATAGTTTAGCTAGAAACTTAATAAGTCATATTTTTTTACCACTATTATTGATATTTGCAATTACATTTACTTCAAATGCAGCTAGTCTTGAGAGAAACAATGTATCAGATATAGATTCATCAGAAGACTTTGTAATCGTTCCAGCAGAACATGAAATTTGTAATGGATATGATTACCATTTGATGTATTCACGTGGCTGGGGGTTTGTGTATAGAGGAAAGTTTGGTCAAGATGCAGTATTTGCATTTGATGGCAGCTGTTGGCAATGTAAGAGGTGTACTGAAGTATTAATAACTGAATATGATCCTTTAGAAGTGAATTATGTAGGTTATTATGCTCTATGGCATGCAGGATATACTATACCTGCTGCTGGTACGTATCTTTATACAAATGATATTAAGTTTACATCAGGGTCAACTGTACCAAATTGTAGATTGAGGTATGAGGCATATGGGAGAGAGATGGAGTTACCTTAAAGTTTAATTGATGTTTATCTGGAGGTAAAATGACATGAAAATTTGTAAGCCGCACCTACTATTATTATTAATTATCGTTTCTATAGCTCTACTTTTAGTTTTCTATATATACAATAAAACACCCAATCCAAAAACAACTATAAAAAACTTTTTTGATATGAAATCTGCTCTTTATGAAAATTACGATAATATAGTGTCAGGCTTATTCTTACAAGAAGATGTGGATATATTCCTTGGAAATTTCAAACCTTTATTGTCTGAAAAAGTTTACGATGGTTTAATAGCTTCACGCTATTTAATTAATTCTAATTTAGTAAGTGGCAAATTTGATAAATCTAAGATAAATATAAAGAGATGGGAAAAAATATCTAAAGATAAAACAAATGTAAAATACTTGATTGAATATACGGAAAAGCTGTATTCAAATGAAACTATCATAGAAGAATATACCGATGTTTCTGAATTTAAGCTTGAATATATTGACGGAAAATGGATAATAACGAGTATTTATATTTACTAAAAGAAATAGAGGCAAATGGTAAAAAATGATATGCTCCCATGTTAGACAGATTAAAAAATAAAAATCTGATACTAAGAGGGGAGCATTTTTGTTATTTATTTAAAATATATTATTATACCCAATATAAAACCAATAACAGTACCGATACTAGAAACCCTTCCTTTGTGAAGGGTTTTTGCTGTTGGAATTAGTTCGTCACAGACTATATATAGCATGATACCTCCAGCACTGGCTAAACAAATGGAGATTATAGTATGAGATATAGTACCTAAATATGCTCCGATATATGCTCCTATTCCAGTTGGTATTCCAACTAGAATACTAAATAAAATTATTTTCCAAGGTCTAACTTTATTCATGCTCAGGGGTAATGAAATGGATATCCCCTCAGGAATATTATGTAGTAACATTGCCATGGTAAGTACAAATCCAAAATCAGATAGACCAACTAATGTGGAACCTAATGCCATTCCTTCGGGAATACTATGTATGGCTACGCTTAGACCTAATATAATACCTGTTCTTGCATTGATAAAACAAGATAATCTTTCTAATAAGATTTCTAATAGGGTAATAATGAAAATGCCAACAGTAACACCAAATACTACATTAAAAACTCCTCCTATATAAAATGCTTCGGGAAATAAGTGAAAACTTACTATAAACATTATAAATCCACCAGTTAATCCCAATAAAAAGCTTAACATTTTATCTGTTTTTCTAATATATATTCCAATTATGCCACCTAGACTAATGCCTATGACCCCTACTAAAAGACCAATAAGTCCTATAATCCATTCATTCATTTTATCTCCTCCTATTTATAAATATGAAAAGGTTTCATCAATTATTAATTTTTAATTGATAATTGTTCTTTGTTAATTGTTAATTGTCAGGTAATAATATATAATGAAATAAAGCAATAGGAGATGAGAGGGAAATAATGGAAACAAAGATAATAAAGATTGATGAAAATAACGTAGATGAAGACTTAATCAGTGAAGCAGTAAATATAATTAAAAATAGTGGAACTGTTGCCTTTCCAACGGAAACAGTATATGGATTAGGTGCCAATGGATTGGATGAAAATGCAATAAAAAAGATATTTATGGCAAAGGGTAGACCACAGGATAATCCATTAATTCTTCATGTTCATTCAATGAAACAAGTTGAAGAATTAGTAGAGGAAGTTCCAGATATAGGAAAAATATGCATGGAAAAATTTTGGCCTGGACCATTAACTATTCTTTTACCAAAATCTAATAAAGTGCCAGATATAATTACAGCAGGACTTAATACTGTAGCCATTAGAATGCCAGAGCATAAAATAGCATTAGAATTAATTAGAAAATCAAATGTACCAATAGCTGCACCATCAGCTAACACATCAGGAAGACCTAGTCCTACATCAGCGATGCATGTAATAGAGGACTTAATGGGGAAAGTAGACTTAATAATAGATGGTGGTACTACAGGGATAGGATTGGAATCAACGGTACTAGATTTATCTGGAAACTTACCTATGATTCTTCGACCAGGAGGAGTCACTAAAGAGGAATTACAAAAAGTAATTCCTAATGTAAGTATAGATCTTGCTATAATAAAGGAAAATGAGAATATAGTTCCAAAGTCCCCAGGACAGAAATATAGACATTATGCACCGAAATCAGATATGATGGTTTTTAGTGGTGATATTGAAAATATTGTAGAGAATATTATTAAAAATACCAAGAAATATATTGATAATGATAAAAAAGTAGGAATTATTTGTACAGATGAAACAAAAGAATTCTATAAGGAAGGATTAATAATATCTATAGGCAGCAGGAATAATAAAGAAACTATTGCTCATAATCTATTCAATACCCTTAGGTTATTTGATAAAGAGGATATAGATATTATCTTGGCTGAAGGAGTTGAATTATCAGATTTAGGAATAGCCATAATGAATAGAATGATGAAGGCTGCTGGTGGAAAGGTTATTAATGTGTAGAAAGGGAGAATTAGATGAAGATTTTATTTATATGTACTGGCAATACTTGCAGGAGTCCTATGGCGGAAGGAATTTTAAAATTCATGATAGAAAAAAACAATTTAAATATAGAAGTAGAATCTGCTGGAATTTCTGTGTTTCATGGAGATAATGCCTCTAAAAATTCCATAGAGGCTATGAAAAAAATTGGAATAGATATATCTAGACATAGGGCGAAACAAATCCATGGGGAATTAGTCAATGATGCTCGTCTTATTTTAACTATGTCTAAATCCCATAAGGATTTTATTATATTAAATTTTCCTAGATCAAGGGATAAGGTATTTACATTGTTAGAATATGCCTATAAGCTAGATAAGGATGTAGTAGATCCATTTGGGGGCAGATTAACAGTATATGAGAATACTAGGGATGAGATTTATAGAGCAATAGAAAAGATAATTAACAGTGGACAATTAACAAAGAACAATTAAAGGATAATAGGAATATTGTTAACTGATTGAGGGAAAGGATGATATAAATGAAAATAGGTATAGGCAGTGACCATGGTGGTTTTGAATTAAAAGAGTATATAAAAGAATTTTTAGATAAAGAAGGAATTTCTTATATTGATTATGGAACTAATTCTTTGGAATCAGTAGATTATCCTGATTATGGAAGGAAAGTAGCTGAAGCCGTTGTAGCCAAAGAAGTAGATAGAGCTATAGTTATATGTGGTACAGGTATTGGTATTTCCATATCCTGTAATAAAGTAAAGGGAATTAGATGTGCTTTATGTGGGGATACTTATTCGGCTAGAATGAGTAGAGAACATAATAATGCTAATATTTTAGCTCTTGGCGGCAGAGTAATTGGAAGGGACTTAGCCATTGAAATAGTATCTGCTTGGTTGGAATCGGAATTTGCAGGTGGAAGGCATGAAAAAAGAATAGAAAAAATAAGTGAAATTGAAGGCTAATTTATGATATAATTTTCAAGGAAAATAATTAACACTTAGAAGGGAGTTTTATATATGGCAAAAGTAGTAGTATTTGATCATCCTCTTATTAAACATAAACTTACATTTATAAGAGATAAAAACACAGGCTCTAAGGAATTTAGAGAATTAGTTACAGAGGTTTCAATGTTAATGGGTTATGAAGTAACTAGGGATTTTCCTTTGGAGGAAATTGAAATAGAAACGCCTCTTACAAAAATGAAATCAGAAGTTATATCAGGTAAGAAGGTAGGACTTATTCCAATACTTAGGGCAGGATTAGGCATGGTTGATGGTATGTTAAATCTACTACCAGCGGCTCGTGTAGGGCATATTGGGCTTTATAGAGATCCAGAAACATTAAAACCTGTAGAATATTATTGTAAATTACCTCAAGATATTGAAGAGAGAGAATTAATAGTTTTAGATCCTATGCTTGCAACAGGTGGATCAGCTATAGCAGCCATAGATTTCTTGAAAAAAAGAGGTGCTAATTCCATTAGATTAGTTTGCCTAATAGCTGCACCTGAAGGAGTGAATGCTGTAACGGAGGCACATCCTGATGTGGATATCTATGTAGCATCCTTAGATGAAAAATTAAATGATCATGCCTATATAGTTCCAGGATTGGGAGATGCTGGAGATAGGCTATTCGGAACTAAGTAAAAGGAGAGGGATTTGTTATGAAAAACTTTCTACCACCATTTTTTCTAGCAGTGGTTATCTCATATTTGTTTACTCCTTTGGTAAGAAAACTTGCATTTAAGATAGGTGCTGTGGATATTCCAAAAGATGATAGAAGAGTGCATAAAGAACCTATGCCACTTATGGGTGGTTTAGCCATATTTTTAGCAGTAGTTGTAGTTACTTTAATATTTCTACCTTTAGAGAAAGAAATTCTTGCAATATTAATAGGTGGAATGGTTATTGTAATAGGGGGAATAATAGATGACCTTAAGGAGCTTAGGCCAAAAACTAAATTTATATTTCAAATTATAGCAGGTCTAATATTAATATATGGTGATGTTAAAGTTGATTTCATTACAAATCCCTTTACAAATGACAGTTCTCTAATATATTTAAATTGGCTATCTATACCTATAACTTTATTTTGGGTAGTTGGCATTACAAATACATTGAATTTCATAGATGGGTTAGACGGACTATCTGCAGGAGTTGCTATGATATCTAGTATCACTCTTATGATTGTAGCAGGTAAAGGATATACTAATAATTACATCAGTGTAATTATATTATCATCTGCTATAGCTGGTGGATGTTTAGGTTTTTTACCCTTTAACTTTAACCCGGCAAAGATTTTCATGGGAGATACTGGTGCTTTATTTTTAGGATTTATGCTAGCAGCCATAACTATAGAAGGTGTTATGAAATCTGTAGCAACTATAGCAATTGTTGCACCAATATTAATATTATCCGTACCTATTTTTGATACTACATTTGCAATATTTAGAAGACTATTAAATGGTCAATCTATATCAGCAGCAGATAAAGGGCATTTACATCATAGACTTTTAAACAGAGGATATTCTCAGAGAAAATCTGTATTAATACTCTATGGAATATCTGCTAGTTTTGGCTTATTTGCTATATTAGTATCCAAGGCCAATAGCAGACAAGCAGTATATCTATCTATATTATTACTTGCAGCATCTGTATTGGTTGCTATAAAATTAGGAATATTTGAGAAAAGATAATTAATAAAGAACAAAAAAACAATTAACAGAAAACAATTAACAAAGAATAATTAAGATATTAATTCATTGATTTTAATGTTTTTAATTTGACTATTAATTGTTAATTGGGTATTAGTTGGACATTGTTAATTGGTGAAAGGATGACGAACTTGAAAGTAATGACTGTCTTTGGTACAAGACCGGAGGGAATAAAAATGGCTCCAATAGTAAAGGAGCTGGAAAAGAGAGAAGGAATTGAAAGCATCATATGCATTACTGCTCAGCATAGACAAATGTTAGATCAGGTATTAAGTTTATTTGATATAAAGCCAGATTATGACTTAAATATTTTTAAACCAGGACAAACTTTAACTGATATTACAACAAGAGCTTTAAAGGGTTTGGAAGAAGTTATTATAAAAGAAAAACCAGATGTATTGTTGGTTCAAGGTGATACTACTACGGTTTTTGCAGGGGCTTTAGCTGCATTCTACCAAAAAGTAAAGATTGGTCATGTAGAGGCAGGACTTCGTAGTGGAAATCTATACTCTCCATATCCAGAGGAAGCTAATAGGAAGTTAACTGGAATAGTTACAGATTTTCATTTTGCTCCTACAGAGAGAAACAGGCAAAACTTACTTAAAGAAGACTATCCTGATGAAAAGATATTTATTACAGGAAATACTGTAATAGACGCTTTAAAATATGCTATTAAAGAAGATTACATATTTGATATAGATTTATTAAATAAATTAGATTATAAAGATAAAAGGGTAATATTGCTTACATGCCATAGGAGAGAGAATATCGGAGAACCTATGGAAAATATATTTACTGCAGTTAAGGATATTGTAGAAAAATATACAGATGTGGAATTGATTTTTCCAATGCATTTAAATCCAAAGGTACGGGAGATAGCTAATAGGATTTTAAGTAACAATCATAGGATACATTTAATTGAACCACTAGATTATGAGCCTATGGCAAATATAATGTCAAAGGTACATTTGGTTGTTACAGACTCTGGTGGAATTCAAGAGGAAGCACCTACTTTGGGAAAACCTGTACTTGTAGTTCGAGAAGAAACAGAAAGACCGGAGGGTATAGAAGCAGGTACTGCAAAATTATTAGGCACTAATTATGAAATTATATTTAATGAACTTAATCTTCTATTATCCAATAAGGATGAATATAATAAAATGGCCAATGCTGTAAATCCATATGGGGATGGGAGAGCAAGTGAGAGAATAGTAGATATATTAATTAATTCACAATTAACAGAGGACAAATAACAAGACTTAAACAATGAAACCCCTAAATTTCCAATTTATACCTACGGAGCATTTTGCAGTTATGAAATATTTTAGCTTTTAATCCTTTAATATTTTAATGTTTCAATTGTTAATTGTTCTTTGAAAATTGTCAATTGTATAGAGGGGTTGATTGTATTGGTAGATAAATTAGCTGAACTTAGGGATAGTTTTGAAATGCTTGAAGATGTTTTAAACTACGCATATGAGGGGTATGTATTAGTTGACCCCCAAGGGAAAATAGTTAAGATGAACTATGAGAAACTTTTAGGAATAAAAGAAGAAGATGCAATTGGTAAACCAGTTGAAGAAATCATAGAAAATACACGTATGCATATTGTAGTTAAAACAGGAGCAAAAGAACTGAGAGATGTACAGAGGATACAAGGTCATGATATGATAACCAACCGTATTCCTATTATTAAGCAAGGAAAGGTAATTGGAGCTGTTGGCACAGTGCTTTTTAAAGATGTTAGTGAAGTAAAGGAGTTGGCTCACCAACTCCTTGATTTGCAGTCAAAGATAAATAAATATAGGGGTGAGATTGAAAGAATAGAAGGTAGCAAATATTCTTTTGATAGTATAATTACTAGAAATTCAAAGATGAACTATTTAAAAAAAGTTGGTAGTATGGCAGCAGAAACAAATTCAACTGTACTTATTACAGGAGAATCTGGTACAGGAAAAGAGCTATTTGCCCATGCAATTCATAGAGCTAGTTATAGGAAGGGAGAAGCCTTTATAGCCATTAATTGTGCTGCAATCCCAAAGGAATTATTGGAGTCAGAATTATTTGGGTACGATAGTGGAGCATTTACAGGGGCTAGGAAACAAGGCAAAGTTGGCAAGTTTGAACTTGCCCGTGGTGGAACTATTTTTTTAGATGAAATTGGAGATATGCCCTTAGAAATGCAGGCAAAAATTCTTAGGGTTTTGGAATCTAAAGAATTTGAAAGAGTTGGAAGTAATAAAAAGATGTCCTTTGATGCTAGAGTCATAGCTGCCACCAATGAAAATATAGAAGAAGCAATAAAAAAAGGGAAATTTAGAGAAGATCTATATTATAGATTAAATGTAATAACAATAGAAATTCCTCCACTTCGTGAAAGAATGGAAGATATAGAACTTTTAAGTGAAGAGATACTATCTTATTTACTAAAGGAAATGAAATTAGGAGAAAAATTCTTAGCTAAAGAAACTATAAAGATTCTAAAATCTTATAGTTGGCCAGGAAATGTAAGGGAGTTAAGAAATATATTGGAAAGGGCAATTAATCTTTCACCAGGTAAAATTATTTTACCCGAGCATTTACCTGAAAGACTTATAGATAAAATAAGTTATTCTACGGAAGATTTAAAAGATATTCCTTTATTAAAGGATGTAGTAATAGAATCTGAAATAGAAGCTATAAATAAGGCTCTTATATTTACTAAGGGAAACAAATCTTTGGCTGCTGAAAAACTGGGAATACATAGAACAGCCTTATATAAGAAAATTGACAAATATAATATAGGAAAATAAAACTGTAGCCAAAACTATACATATTTGCTTCAGGTGTATATTTTTTGATACATAAATTTTATATAATAACAAGATAATTGTATCCAATAATCTACACTATTTAAAAAATGCTGTATTAAGAAATTTTAAAATTAAATTTATTTTATAGATATTGGTTAAATACCATATTATAGTGGGTAATACTCATTTATAAAACATGGCATGAAAATTGCTTTATATAATACTATGAATGAAATAAAGTCTATAGAGGTAAATTAGTTTTTTAAAATAAATAAAATACAGGAGGTAAAAAGATGAGAGAAGTTGTTATTGCTTCAGCTGTTAGAACACCTATTGGAGCATTTGGTGGTAAATTTAAAGATGTTTCTGCGGTGCAATTAGGTACAATAGTAGCCAAGGAAGCACTAAAAAGAGCCAAGGTAGATCCAAATATGGTAGATGAGGTTATATTTGGTAATGTATTGCAAGCAGGATTGGGACAAAACGTAGCTAGACAGGTGTCAATATATGCAGGCATTCCAGTAGAAGTACCTTCTTTTACAGTTAATAAGGTTTGTGGCTCAGGACTTAAAACTGTTGCATTAGCAGCTCAAGCTATTTTAGCTGGAGAAGCAGATATAGTATTAGCTGGAGGTACAGAAAATATGAGTCAAGCACCATATTTGCTAAAATCTGCTAGATGGGGTCAAAGAATGGGTAATGGTCAAATAGAGGATTATATGGTGCAAGATGGACTATGGGATATATTCAATAATTATCATATGGGAATTACTGCAGAAAATATTGCAGAGAAATATGGTTTTACTCGTGAAGAACAAGATAAGTTAGCATTAGATAGTCAAAATAGAGCAGAAGCTGCTATAAAAAATGAAAGATTTAAAGAAGAAATCGTAGCTGTAGAAATTCCTCAAAGAAAAGGAGATCCAATAATTGCTGATACAGATGAATATCCTAAATTTGGTACTACTGCAGAAGTATTAGCAAAACTTAGACCGGCATTTAAAAAGGATGGAACAGTAACAGCTGGAAACGCTTCTGGAATCAATGATGGAGCTGCTGCATTAGTTGTAATGAGTAAAGAAAAAGCAGATGAGTTAGGAATCACTCCTTTAGCTACTATAGCATCCTATGCTTCAGCAGGTGTAGATCCGTCTATTATGGGAACTGGTCCTATTCCAGCTACAAGAAAAGCTTTAGCTAAGGTTAATATGACTATAGAAGAACTAGATTTAATAGAAGCAAATGAAGCTTTTGCAGCTCAAGCTTTATCCGTTATTAAGGAACTTAATCTTGATATAGAAAAGACAAACGTAAATGGTGGTGCCATAGCATTAGGACACCCAATAGGAGCTTCAGGAGCTAGGATATTAGTTTCACTATTACATGAGATGGCAAAAAGGGATGCTAAAAATGGTTTAGCCACTTTATGTATAGGTGGAGGTCAGGGAATAGCTATGATAGTTAAACGCTAAGGCGTTTAACTATTATATTAATAATTTAACATAAGCAGGGAACCAAAATTGTAAATTTCAATTTTGTGTTCATTCCTCAGTTTGTTTATCTAGAGAATAATTAACAATTAAAAGGTTATCTTGAGTCCATATAAAAATTTTTATAGTTAATTGTTAATTATATATTGAATAAAGGGGGTTCTTTTATGAACAAAATTGTGTCTATTGATGAAGCCGTAGATCATATCAAAGATGGTATGACTATTATGATTGGTGGATTCTTAGGATGTGGGTCACCACACAGATTGATTGATGCTCTTGTGAAGAAGGGTGTTAAAGATTTAACATTAATTTGCAACGATTCTGGTTTTCCAGAAATAGGTTCAGGCAAATTAGTAGTAAATAAACAAATTAAAAAGCTTATAGCTTCTCATGTTGGTACAAACAAAGAAACTGGAAATCAAATGAATTCTGGTGAGATGGAAGTAGTGTTAGTACCTCAAGGAACTCTTGCTGAGCAAGTAAGGGCAGGAGGAGCAGGACTTGGTGGATTTTTAACACCAACTGGAGTAGGCACAATAGTTGAAGAAGGTAAAGAAAAAATAGTAATTGATGGAAAAACTTATCTTCTTGAGTTACCTCTTAGGGCAGATGTAGCTTTAATAGCTGGAGAAACTGTAGATAAATTTGGTAATATTGTATATTATGGTGCTACAAGAAACTTTAATACACTTATGGCTACTGCTGCTGATATTGTAATAGTTGAAGCTGAAAATATTGTAGAAGTTGGAGAAATTGATCCTAATGATGTTGTTACTTCAGGAATATTTGTGGATTATATCGTTAACGGAGGTGACAAGTAATGGATAAGAAGGAGTTTATTGCTAGACGTGTAGCTAAAGAATTAAAAGACGGAGATGTAGTTAACCTTGGTATTGGATTACCAACTATGGTAGCTAACTATGTACCTGAAGATATAAATGTATTTTTCCAATCAGAAAATGGATTTATAGGTTTAGGACCTGCTCCAGAAGAAGGCAAAGAGGATCCTTATATAGTAAATGCAGGGGCACAATGTGTAACTATTCTACCTGGAGGAGTATTCTTTGATTCTTCTACGTCCTTTGGAATTATTCGTGGTGGGCATGTTGATATGACAGTTCTTGGAGCACTTCAAGTAGATGAAAAGGGTAACCTTGCTAACTGGATGATACCAGGGAAAATGGTGCCAGGTATGGGTGGTGCTATGGATTTAGTAACAGGAGCTAAGAAGGTAATAGTTGCTATGGAGCATACTGTAAAAGGAAATCATAAGATATTAAAGGAATGTAACCTTCCATTAACAGCTGCGGGAGAAGTAAATCTTATTATTACTGAAATGGGAGTCATAGAAGTAAAGGAAGAAGGATTAGTACTAATAGAAATTAATCCAGAATTTACTGTAGAGGAAGTTCAAGCTGCTACAGAAGCTAAGTTGATAATTGCAGAAAATTTAATAAAAATGAAAATATAATATAAAAATAGCCTCAAATATTTGAGGCTATTTTTATATTATGTAAATGAAAATTTGCAATATTATACTAAAGCACTTGCATAATTTGTCAAAGTTTTATATAATTTTAATAGTATTGTAAAAGTATTTCTTGTAAAACAAATGTCAATGTTATAATTATAACATACTAAGGAAACAAATATGTTTCAACGGAGTGATAATGTGGGAAATAAGAATTATAAAGATACCTTACAGGGCCTAGCATTAATAAGTCAAATTGGTTTTTCTGTTATAACACCTATTTTAATTGGTGTATACTTGGGTCAATTTATTGATAAAAAGTTAGGCATGAATGGTATCTTTTCAATTATTTTTATCATTTTAGGTGTTGGTGCAGGGTTTTTAAATATATTTAAATTGGCGAGAATAAAAGGAAATAAGAGGAAGTGAACAGATGAATAATGATTTAGTATTTAAAGTGGCCAAGAGAGTAATGATATTATCTCTGTTGCTTATTGGAATTTCTGTTTTTGTATTTAGGGAACCTAAGCCAATTATACTTGGGTATGTATTTGGAGCGATAATCAGTATATTAAGTTTTAAATTGCTTCATAATACTATAAATAAGGCTGTAGAAATGTCACCAGATAAGGCGAGTGCTTATTCAACCTTACAATATATGTTAAGATATTTAATATATTTCATTGTACTTGCAGTTGCTGCTTTGGCAGATTATTTAAGTTTTCCAGCAACTGTTTTAGGACTTCTTATGGTTAAGTTTGTAATATTATTATCAGGCATATTTGATGAAGACTTTAAAAGATAATTAATTAACAATTAATTATATATTGCATTTAGGAAATCATGAAAGAGTAATATATTATAATGAATGATGAAAGGAGGGAGATGTTTGGAATTATTGCTAAAAATCTTTGGAAGGGAAATTATTATACCCGACACTATTGTTAATATGTGGATAGTTACAATATTATTAATTATATTTGCTTTTATAGTTAATAATAAAATCAAAAAAGCTCGTACTGATGAAGTACCGTCAAATTTCCTAAATGTTGTAGAGCTAATTGTGGAATCTATAGAAAATTTAGTTAAGTCCACTATGGGAACACAAAATATTAAATTTGTACCCTACATTTTAACATTAGCATTATTCTTAGCAGTGGCCAATTTATTTGGGCTACTAGGTTTTACACCGCCAACATCAGATTATTCTGTTACATTTTCTTTAGCTTTAATTACTTTTGTTTTAACACAGTATTGGAGTTTTAGAAATAATGGGGGTTTTTTAGGATACCTAAAGGGGTTTACAGAGCCTATGGCTTTTTTAACTCCATTAAATGTAATAGGTGAGTTAGCAAATCCTGTATCATTATCATTCCGTCTTTTTGGAAATATAATGAGTGGTGGTATTATTATGGGCTTGCTTTATCAAGCATTAGGGTACTTTGCACCAATTATTGCAGTACCTTTACATGCTTATTTTGATGTATTTTCAGGGTTGTTGCAAACATTTATTTTCATTATGCTATCTATGATATTCATAGGTGGTAGGGCAGAAGCAGAATAAATTATCTTTTTAAAATTTGGAGGGAGGAAACAAAATGTTACAAGGAATAACAAGTGAAGCTTTTATATTAGGATGTTCAGCAATAGGTGCTGGTCTAGCAATGATAGCAGGTATAGGACCTGGAATAGGTCAAGGTAATGCAGCAGCTCGTGGATGTGAGGCTGTAGGTAGACAACCAGAAGCAAAAGGTGATATAACTTCCACAATGCTTTTAGGTCAAGCGGTAGCAGAGACAACAGGTATTTACGGATTGGTTATTGCTATAATCTTATTATTCGTTAGACCATTATTAACAGCTTATTTAGAGCTAAAACAATCAGGATTATTATAATATCTGATTTAAAACCCTTAAAGTGGGAATCTAAGGCTAAGGAGGTTAGTTTATGTTCGTAGTTAGAGCCTTGCCAGAACTTTCATCTATGATTTTAGCTTGGGCGGCGTTGTTGTTGCTCTATTTATTTCTTAGACATTTCTTATATAAACCAGTTTCACAATTTCTAAATGATAGAAAGGCAAAGATTCAGTCAGATATTGATGGGGCTAAGACTTTAAAAGAAGAAGCTATTACCTTGAGAGATGACTATGAATCAAGAATTAGTTTGGCTAAGAAGGAAAGTCAAGAAATCATTGAATCAGCTAGAAAGCGTGGAGAGGAATTAAAAGAAGATATCTTAGCAGAAGCTAGGAAAGAAGCTGAAGGTATAGTATCAAGGGCTAGACGAGAAATAATTCGAGAAAGAGAAATGGCTTTTCAAGACATTAAATCCCAAGCTGGCGAAATGGCTATTTTGATTGCTTCTAGAATAATGGAAGAAGAAATAAAAATGGATAAACAAAATGGCCTAATCGATAAATTTATTGATGAGGTAGGTAATTCAAAATGGCAGAGTTAGTTAGTAATAGATATGCTTTAGCCCTTTTTGAAGCTGGATTGGATTTAGAAAAGACAGATGAATTCAATGAAGAATTAGATTTTTTAAATGATGTATTTGAAGGAGAGAATAAGCTGCTTCAAATATTACATCATCCTAAAATTAGCAGGAGTGAAAAAAGAGATTTAATAGATAAAATTTTTAAAAATAGAGTATCACAAGAGATAGTTAATTTTTTATATATTCTCATAGATAAAAGGCGTGAAGGCTTTATTTTAGAGATAATAGACAGGTATAAGGAATTGTTTAATGAGCATGAAAATATAGTTGAAGTTGTTGCTATAACAGCAGTACCTATGGAAGAAAAGGCTAAGACAAAACTTCAGAAAGTTCTATCTAATAAGCTAGAGAAGAAAATTCAGCTTGTTAATAAAGTAGATACTACAATTATTGGCGGGGTACTACTTAAGCTACAAAACAAGCAATTAGATGGTACAGTAAAGGGTCAGCTAGAATCCATAGGCAAGGCCATTAATGGTGCAACTAATTAGGTAGGAGTGAGGTGAGGAAATGGAGTTAAGACCAGAAGAAATAAGTTCCATTATAAAGGAACAGATTAAAAGATATGAAAAAACTTTAGATTTGGTAGATGTAGGTACTGTTATTCAAGTAGGAGATGGTATCGCTAGAATACATGGTCTAGAAGGATGTATGGCTGGAGAACTTATAGAATTTCCAGGAGAAGTATTTGGTATGGCTATGAACTTGGAGGAAGACAATGTTGGTTGTGTTCTTTTAGGCTCCGATGATAATATAAAAGAAGGGGATACAGTAAAGAGAACTGGTAGAATTATAGAAGTTCCAGTAGGGGATGCTATGATAGGCAGAGTTGTTAATGCTCTTGGTCAACCAATTGATGGTAAGGGAGCTATAAACACTACTAAATTTAGCCCTATTGAAAAGATTGCTCCAGGAGTTATCACAAGGAAGAGTGTTAATCAACCTCTACAAACTGGTATCAAAGCAATCGACTCCATGATCCCAATTGGTAGAGGCCAAAGGGAGCTTATAATCGGAGATAGACAAACAGGAAAAACTGCTATTGCAATTGATACAATAATCAATCAAAAAGGTCAAGATGTAATTTGTATATATGTAGCAATAGGTCAAAAAAGATCTACTGTAGCTCAAATAGTTAGTACCTTGGAAAAAAGAGGAGCTATGGATTATACAATAGTAGTTTCTGCTACGGCTAGTGAATTAGCACCATTACAATATATTGCTCCCTATGCAGGTGTAACCATAGGTGAGGAGTTTATGGCTAATGGCAAAGATGTTTTAATAGTATATGATGATTTATCTAAACATGCTATTGCATATAGAGCAATGTCTTTATTATTAAGACGTCCACCAGGAAGAGAAGCTTTTCCAGGAGATGTATTCTATCTTCACTCAAGACTTCTTGAAAGAGCAGCAAAATTAGATGAGAAATTTGGTGGCGGTTCTATTACTGCATTACCTATTATAGAAACCTTAGCGGGAGATATATCTGCATATATTCCAACTAATGTTATATCCATTACTGATGGACAGATTTTCCTAGAAACTGATCTTTTCTTTGCAGGTCAAAGACCAGCTATAAATTCAGGGCTTTCAGTTTCCAGAGTTGGAGGTTCTGCCCAAATTAAGGCTATGAAAAAGGTTGCAGGAAGAATTAAATTAGAATTGGCTCAATATCGTGAGTTAGCTGCCTTTGCTCAATTTGGTTCCGAGTTAGATAAGGAAACAAAATCAATACTTGATCAAGGTGCTAGGATGCTTGAAATACTAAAGCAGCCTCAATACAGTCCAGTACCTGTTGAGCATCAGGTAATTATACTTTATGCTGCACTTAATAAACATCTTTCGGATATAGCTGTTAATAAGATATCTACTTTTGAAAGAGAATTTTTGAAATTTGTGGATAATAATTATCCTGATATAATAGAAAGCATAAAGACAACAAAAGATTTGACAGATGAAAATGCAGAAAGAATAGTAGTAGCTATAAATGAATTTAAAAAGAGCTTTCAATAATTGTCAATTGCGAAGTGACCTTTGGGTATAATTAGTCAATTGATATAAGGTGGTGTAAATCTTGGCTGAAACAACAAGAGATATTAAAAGACGTATAAGAGGAATTAGCAATACAAGACAGATTACAAAGGCTATGGAATTAGTTTCATCGGCAAAATTGAAACGTGCCAGAGAAAGATTGGAAAAGTCTAGACCCTATTATAATACTGTTCTTAGTAATATCCAAGATATTTTAGCTACTACAGGAAATATGAAACATCCTTTATTAGATAGTAGAGAAGTTAAAACTTCCTTATATATTATTGTGTCCGCTGATAGGGGACTTGCAGGAGGATATAATGCAGGTGTAATTAGACTAGCGGAAGGTAAAATAAAGGAAGAAAATAAAGATGCTAAAATTATTACTGTAGGAACTAAGGCTAGGGATTATTTCAAAAAGAGAGACTATGATGTAATAGGTGAATTTGTTGGGATAGTTGAGGAGCCAACATTCTCTGATGCTAGAAAGATTGGTAATATGGCATTGGATTTATATAAAGATAAGGTCGTTGATGAAATAAAAATAGTATATACTAAGTTCTTGGGTACTATTTCTCAAGAGCCTGGTATTTTAACATTGCTTCCATCTGGGGAAGTTCACAAGGAATCAGAGAAGAGAAAGACCGTTACAGAGTTTGAGCCTTCTACTGAAGAAGTTCTTGATTTTTTGATTCCGAAATATATACAAAGTACTATCTATGGAGCCCTAATAGAATCTTCTTCTAGTGAACAGGCAGCTAGAAGGGTAGCCATGGAGGCTGCTACGGATAATGCTGAGGAAATGATTGATGAACTTAACATCAGCTATAATAGGGCAAGACAAGCGGCAATTACTATGGAAATAACTGAGATTGTCTCAGGTGCCGATGCTCTAAAGTAAGTATGAAAGGAGAGGGCAAATGGAAAAGACAAAAGGAAAAATTGTTCAAGTTATAGGCCCTGTAGTTGATATTCGATTTAGTGAAGATAGTCTACCAGAGCTACTAAATGCTATTGAGATAGATATGAATGGAAAAAAACTAATTGTAGAAGTAGCTCAACACATTGGAGATGACACTGTAAGATGTGTTGCTATGGATTCAACAGATGGACTTGTAAGAGGAATGGAGGCTACAAATACTGGAAAGTCTATTGCTGTTCCTGTAGGTAAGGAAACCTTAGGAAGACTTTTCAATGTATTAGGTGAGGCTATTGATGGTAAAGGAGAAGTTAAGGCAAAACAAACTGCACCTATCCATAGAGCAGCTCCATCCTTTGAAGAACAAGAAACTTCTAAAGAAATATTTGAAACAGGGATTAAGGTAGTAGACCTTATTGCACCGTATTCTAAAGGTGGTAAGGTAGGATTATTTGGTGGTGCTGGAGTAGGTAAAACAGTACTTATACAAGAGTTAATAAATAATATTGCTACACAACATGGTGGGTTATCTGTTTTTACTGGTGTAGGTGAGAGAACTAGAGAGGGTAATGACTTATACTATGAGATGATTGAATCTGGAGTTATAGATAAAACTGCATTAGTATTTGGTCAGATGAATGAGCCACCAGGAGCCAGAATGAGGGTTGCTTTAACTGGACTTACTATGGCAGAGTATTTTAGAGATCAGGAAGGGCAAGACGTTTTATTATTTATAGATAATATATTTAGATTTACACAAGCAGGTTCAGAAGTATCAGCCTTGTTAGGTAGGATGCCATCGGCAGTTGGATATCAACCAACTTTGGCTACTGAGATGGGTGCTTTACAAGAGAGGATTACTTCAACTAAGAAGGGTTCCATAACATCTGTTCAAGCAGTATATGTACCAGCAGATGACTTAACTGACCCAGCTCCTGCAACTACTTTTGCTCACTTAGATGCTACTACAGTATTATCACGTCAAATCTCAGAGCTTGGTATTTATCCAGCAGTTGATCCATTGGATTCGACTTCTAGAATTTTAGATCCTGAGGTAGTAGGTAAGGAACATTATGAAGTAGCAAGACAAGTACAAGAGATTCTTCAAAGATATAAGGATCTTCAAGATATAATAGCTATTTTAGGGATAGATGAACTTTCAGATGATGATAAGTTAATAGTTGCACGAGCTAGAAAAATTCAGAGATTCTTATCTCAACCATTTACTGTAGCAGAACAATTTACTGGAATGAAAGGTAAATATGTACCTATTAAAGAAACAGTAAGAGGATTCAAAGAAATCCTAGAAGGAAAACATGATGATCTCCCAGAATCCGCTTTCTTATTTGTAGGTACTATTGATGAAGCAGTAGAAAAAGCTAAGAAGATGGAGGGTTAATTATGTTTTATTTGGATATAGTAACCCCCGATAAACCATTTTTTTCTGATGAAGTGGAAATGGTCATAGTTAGAGGAATAGAAGGTGATATGGCTATTCTAGAAGGAAGAGCACCTATTACAACACCTCTGAAGATAGGAAAGGTAAGAATATTCCAAAATGGTGAGGAAAAAATAGCTGCTGTAGTAGATGGCTATATTTCCGTTGTAGATAATAAAACTACTATAGTTACTGAAGCTGCTGAATGGCCTCATGAAATAGATGTAGAGAGAGCAGAGGCGGCAAAGGAAAGAGCAGAAAATTTATTAAAGAGCGAAAAAGACAATATAGATATAGAACGGGCTGAATTAGCACTTAGACGTGCTATAAATAGATTAGAGGTTTCAAATTTAAAAAAATTTGATGAATAAATAGGTATAAAAAGTACCCAACTATGGTAATACTTTTATCATAGGAAGAGGGTACTTTCTTTATTTAAATGTTTTGTCCCCCTTTACATTTTTAAGAAAGTACCTTTCCTTAAATTTCAAGGAGGGGTATAATGAAAAAGTTTATTTTATTTGCAATTATATTATCTTTATTAGTACCAACACTTACAATGGCAGGAAAGAAACATAGTGAGAAGGATGTTTTGGAAGGTATATTAAAAGAGTTTAATGGAGAATTTCTTGAAGGAGATCTTAATATGGGAGGAGTGCTTCTTGATGAGTTTATATCTAAAGAGGAAATAGAATCCTTAGTAGAAAGAGTTAAGATTTCTTTAGGAATTGTTGGAGAAGAAGTAGATATTAATAAATTTACAGAAAATGAAGGGAAATATTATTATAGTGAAACAATTTATGAAGAAGGATTTAATCATATGTCTGTCTATGGATATGATATACATAGAAATCCAATAACTATTGGAATATCATCTTATTTAGACTCTGAATTAACAAATGGAGAAACTACTCTCTTTATTAACTTAATAAAAGATAAGCAAAATTTTAGTATTAATGGTATAATAGAAAAGATAGAAGGTATATTTAAAGATTATGGGAAATCTTTGGAAATCACTACTTGTATTATTGGAACAATTGAGGGACAATTAGAAAAAATGGATTTAAATAAAGCAGTAGCTAAAGCAATGAGAAAATTTAAAGGAAAAGTTGTAGAAGAATATACAGATGAATCCATATTTAGTTATACAGCTTACACACCTCTTATAGAAAGTTTCATATTTTCTGGTGAAAAAAAGATTAACTTAAATCTAGCAATAAGGTATAATGAATATGAAGACAAGAACTACATTTGGATAGGAACACCTATTATTACCACTGGATATTAAAATTAGGAGGAGATTTGCTTGGAGAAAATAATGGTGGAAAAAAGCCCTCCACTGAGAGGAAGAGTGCGAATATCTGGTGCTAAGAATTCAGCCCTTCCAATATTGGCAGCATCTTTACTTGGGACAGAAGATATAATATTAGAAGATGTACCAAATTTAAAAGATGTAGAAGTAATATGTGAGGTACTTACATCTCTAGGGGCTAAAGTTGAGCATTTGGATAAGGGTATTATAAAGATTAATTCAGCTAATATTGATAATTATGAAACTAAATATGAGCTAATGAGTAAAATGAGAGCATCATTTTTGGTCATGGGACCATTGTTGACAAGATTAGGCAGGACTAAAAATTCTTTACCAGGTGGCTGTGCCATAGGTACTAGACCTATAGATTTACATCTAAAGGGATTTAAGGCTTTAGGAGCTACTATAGATGTAGACCATGGAAATATTTCTGCATATGCAGATAAATTAATAGGAGATAAAATTTACTTAGATTTTCCTTCTGTTGGAGCAACAGAAAATATAATGATGGCTGCAGTATTGGCAGAAGGTGAAACTATATTGGATAATGCAGCTATGGAACCAGAAATAGTTGACTTAGCTAGCTTTTTAAATAAGTTAGGGGCAGATATTAAAGGTGCTGGAACATCTACCATTAGGATTAAAGGAGTAGAAAAATTAGGTGGTGGAGTTCATTCAATTATTCCTGATAGGATTGAGGCAGGTACTTTTATGGTAGCAGCTGCTATAACTAAAGGAGATATAATAGTAGAAAATGTTATAACATCTCATATAAAGCCTGTAATAGCAAAGCTTAAAGAAGCAGGATGTACTGTAATTGAAAATGACGATTCAGTTAGAGTAATAGGTACTAACAATCTAAGGGCTATAGATGTTAAAACTATGCCATATCCAGGATTTCCTACAGATATGCAAGCACAGTTTATGGCACTTATGAGTCTTTGTAAAGGAACTTCTGTATGTATAGAGACAGTTTTTGAAAATAGATTTATGCATGTAGATGAGTTAAAGAGAATGGGTGCAGATATAAAGATAGATGGCAGGTCAGCTATTATACAAGGAGTAGATAACTTAACATCAGCTCCAGTAAAGGCCTCGGATTTAAGAGCAGGAGCGGCTTTAGTATTAGCAGGATTAGTATCTGAAGGAATTACTGAAATTGACAATATCTATCATATAGATAGGGGATATGACAGCATAGAAGAGAAGTTTACTAAATTAGGAGCAATAATATATAGAAAAACAATTAATAATTAACAATTAATAGTGAAAAGTGAATAATTAAGGCGGGGAAAGCTCGTTGGATAATGAATAACTAATGGTAGGAAAAGGATTTTTCTTTTCAACCATTAGTTATTTTTTTATGTTTTAAACTATTAATCACTCATTTTTCCATTATAATATTAAAATCTTATAGGCATATTGCTTGTAAGATTTGAATATTATATTACATACTAAAGGTAAAGAGGGGGAAAAGATGAAGAAATTAGGAGTTTATATTTGTACAGTACTAACAATAACCATACTATTACCTACGGTTATTGTAAAGACTTTTAAATTTGTACCTAAGGGAAATACCGCAAAAGGGGAGTCCTTAGAGTTAGAGGAACCAGTAGTTATAGAAGAAGAGATACCAGTAAAGACTAATAAGCTATATGAAACAATAAAGATTTATGATGGAAAGAAAGAAATTGTAAATGAGATTAATATAGAGGACTATGTAAAAGGTGTAGTAGCAGCAGAAATGCCTGCAGAATTTCATATGGAAGCATTAAAGGCTCAAGCTGTAGCTGCTAGAACATATGCAATTAGTAGAAGTATAAAATATAAAGATGGGCATCCCAATCATAAACTTGCTCCTCTTTGTGATGGTATCCATTGTCAAGCATATTTATCACTTCCTAAGCTTAAAGAAATTCATGGAGATAGCTGGATTGAGAAATATTGGCCTAAAATTGAGGAAGCTGTAAATTCCACTAGAAATTTGGGGATTTTTTATAATGGAGAAATAATAGAACCCCTATATCACTCTACATCTGGAGGTAGGACAGAAGATGTACAAGATGTATTTGCTGTAGAAATGCCTTATCTAAAATCTGTAACCAGTCCCTATGAAGAAGAAGCACCAAAGTTTAAAAGTACTATTACCTTAACAACAGAAGAATTTATTGGAAAAATAAAACATAAGTATCCAGATGTTAATTTAACCAAAGAGAATCTTCATGAAAAGATTAAGCTTATAGAAAAAACATTAACTGGTAGGGTGAAGAAAGTTGCTATAGATAAAATTATAATAGATGGTAGAGAACTGAGAGAATTATTTAGCTTGAATTCAACTAATTTCACCATATCTTTAGATAAGAGGTTAAATATTATAGAAATAGAAACCTATGGCTCTGGTCATGGTGTAGGTATGAGTCAGTGGGGAGCCAATGGTATGGCCAAACATGGCAGTATATTTGAAGAAATACTTAAACATTATTATACGGGAGTGGAGATAAAAGAATTAACATTTGACAATTAAAAATTTTATTTTTTGTATCTTTTTTTGTATGTATTTTTCTCATCTGGAAATACTAGGTAATGGAGGTGGAGATATGAAAAATAAATTAATAAAATTAATGGAAAAAGAAGGATTTATCTTATTCTTATTTGTATGTGTATGTGTAATTGCTGGAGGAACCTTATTTCTATCTATGCGAAATATTAATGCAAATAAGGATGTAGGGAATAGGGATTTTGTTATTGTGGAAGAAGATGAAAAAAAAGAAGTAGAAAAATCAAAGGATTACGATGAGAATCTCTATACCATTAATGTATCTAATTCAGATGTAGATGCTCCTGTAGATGTTTCAAATTTGGAAGATGTTAAAGAAGCTGACTCATTAGAAGAAGATCATGCTAAAGAGGAAAATGAAGATGATTATGCTAAGGTGGAAGTTGAAGATTTAGAATTTGAAGAAGATGAATATGAAGAAAAGGTAAAAGACTCAGATTTAGTTCAGGAAACTACAAAGATTTCTCTTCCTGTAGATGGACCTATACTTACAGAATATACTTCGGATTCTCTGATTTATTCAGAAACTCTAGAAGCTTGGGTAGGACATGAAGGCATAGATATTGAGGCTCCAGAAGGCACTGTAGTTAAAGCAGCAGCAGACGGAGTTATTAAGGAGGTATATGAGGATGAATTATGGGGGATAGTAATATTAATAGACCATGGTGGAGATTTACAAACTAGATATTCAAACCTTGCAACTAAAGATATGGTAAAGGTTAATCTTAAGGTTAAAAAAGGTGACAGTATATCTAAAGTAGGTAATACAGCAAAAATTGAAATGATGATGAAACCACATCTTCATTTTGAAGTTATAAAAAATGGAAAATTAGTAAATCCACGTTCTATTAACAATTAAAAAAGCATAAGTATTTAGTGAATACCCAAAAAGTCAGGGGGTTGATTAGGTGAAAGATTATATAGAAGAACGAACAATAGAAGTTGCAAAATACATAATTGCGAATAAAAGTACTGTTCGAGATACAGCTAAAGTTTTTGGGTGCAGTAAATCAACGATTCATAAAGATTTAACAGAGAGATTGCCAAAGATAAATCCAAATTTAGCCCATATGGTAAAAGAACTTTTAGACCTTAACAAGGCAGAAAGGCATATAAGAGGCGGTAGAGCAACTAAACTAAAGTATAGTGCATCTAATGAGTAAAAGGTCCCATAATAGGGACTTTTTAAATTTTGTAAAATTTTGAAGAAATTTACAAAAAAAGAAGGAATTTTGAAACTTATGTAGAATACTATATATGATAAGTATAATTGGGGGGAATTGACTTGGGATTCAGAACTGATATAGGTATAGATTTGGGTACGGCAAGTGTTTTAGTATATGTTAAGGGAAAAGGAATAGTTTTAAAAGAGCCATCTGTTGTGGCAATTGACCAGAACACTAATAGATTTTTGGCTGTTGGCGAGGAAGCAAGGAAGATGTTAGGTAGAACCCCTGGGAATATTATAGCTATTAGACCTATGAAGGATGGTGTAATATCTGATTATGATATAACAGAAAGGATGTTAAAATATTTTATAAAGAAAGCAGTAGGAAAATACTTACTTAAACCTAGGGTAATAGTATGCGTACCAAGTGGTATAACTGAAGTGGAAAAAAGAGCGGTTATAGATGCAAGCAATCAAGCTGGAGCAATAAAGACATATGTAATTGAAGAACCTATAGCTGCTGCTATTGGAGCAGGAATAGACATTACTGAGCCAAATGGCAATATGATAGTAGATATTGGGGGAGGAACTACAGATGTGGCTGTTATTTCATTAGGAGGCATAGTAGTTAGCCGTTCTATAAAGATAGCAGGAGATGAATGTGATGAGGCTATATCTCGATATATTAAGAAAAAATATAATATGATGATTGGAGAAAGATCTGCTGAGGAATTAAAGCTTAGCATTGGTTCGGCATATAAAAGGGAAAATGAGGAATTTAATGAAGTAAGGGGAAGAAATTTACTTACAGGTTTACCTATAACTGTAAATATATCCTCTAATGATATGCTTGAAGCTTTAAAGGAGCCAATACAGGAAATCATAGATACGGTTCATATAGTTCTTGAAAGAACTCCACCAGAGTTAGCTGCTGATATTAGCAATAAGGGAATATTGATGACTGGTGGAGGAGCTTTACTATATGGCATGGACAAGCTGCTTACAGAAAAAACAGGAATTCCTGTAAGTATAGCTAATGAGCCAATTTCTTGTGTTGCTAGGGGAACTGGTAAAGCTTTATCATGGGTAAAATATCTTGATAATAATATAGTAGAAGATAATACTGCAAAAAAATATAGGGGCTAAAGTTTTAATAAAATTAGCCGATAGTATATGAGATATTGATATTTAGGATGTGATAAAAGATGAATAGGGGTCTATATATTGGTGCTACTTCTTTAGTGGCTAATCAAAAAAAGTTAGATGTTCTTTCAAATAATTTAGCAAATATAAATACTTCAGGCTTTAAAAAGGATATATCATTGACAGAGTCTTTTCCAGAGAAACTATTGGCTAGAACTAGTAGAACTCCTGAGTTGAGAAATATACCTAGAGAAAATAATATTACTTATGAAAATAATGGAGAGATACATAGTGCACGAACTGAAGAAGGGTATTTTGTTGTAAATACACCTAGAGGGAAGTCTTATGTTAAAGAAATAAAATTTGTAGTAGATAATGAAGGTTATTTGAAAACATCTTATAAGAATTTAGAAGACCAGCATAAAACTGATTATGAAAACTATATTATTGATAATAATGGAAATAGGATACAGCAGGGCGGGGATATGGAAGCCCTTCTACAAGGTATAGTTTATACTCCTCCTTCCTATGTTATAGGGACAATGAGTGGTGGAGTCAGATTTCAAAAGTTAGTTACAGATTTTACAAATGGAGGTCTTATGGATACTGGTGGCAAGCTAGATTTTGGTATAAAAGGCAGTGGTTTCTTTAAACTTCAAGGAGAGAATGGAGAAACTCTTTATACTAGAAATGGTTTATTTGCCATAACAGAAGGATATTTAACAGATTTAGACGGAAGAAGGGTATTGGGGCGAAATGGTCAGATTCCATTAAATGGTAGAGATGTAGATGTTTTAGCTAGTGGACAAGTTCTTGTA
The DNA here is from genome assembly GCF_900128955.1 of Tissierella praeacuta DSM 18095. Taxonomy (GTDB): domain Bacteria; phylum Bacillota; class Clostridia; order Tissierellales; family Tissierellaceae; genus Tissierella; species Tissierella praeacuta. The sequence goes on along the minus strand of NZ_FQTY01000007.1, from coordinate 11,998 downwards.
GATGGAGCTTTAGTCGATACCTTAGATATAGTAAATATCAATAATAAGGAATTCCTTAGAAAAAGAGGAGATAATCTTTTCTATATGGCAGAAAATGTTAATGCTGAGGAAGCACAGTTTAATGGAGAGGTATTACAAGGATATTTAGAGAGTTCAAATATGAACCCTATATCTGGTATGGTTGAGATGATAAACTTACTAAGGGAATTTGAGGCAAATCAAAAGGTAGTTAGGATGCAAGATGAAATGCTAGAAAAGGCAGCTAATGAAATAGGAAGAGTATAGGAGGTAGAAGATGAGATCGTTATGGACTGCAGCAACAGGAATGAAAGCACAGCAATTTAATATAGACACTATATCTAATAACTTAGCCAATGTAAATACTACTAGCTATAAGGTTCAAAGGGCAGAGTTTAAAGATTTATTCTATGCAAATATAAAAAGAGCCAATATAAATGATGATCAAGGAAGACCAGTTAATTTAGAAGTAGGTCATGGTGTCATGCCAATAGCTACTAAGAGAGATTTTAGGACAAGTAGTTTTATTGAAACTCAAGGGGCTTTTGATTTTGCCATAAATGGAGAAGGTTTTTTTGCAGTAGAATTACCAAATGGAGATATAAGATATACTAGAGATGGAAGTTTCAAATTAAGTATAGATGGAGATGAAGCTACCTTAGTTACTTCAGATGGATATTTTGTACTTAGTGAAGATGATGATTTAATTACAATAGAAGATGGAGTTAAGGATATTACCGTTGATGAGTTAGGATATATTTATGGAAAAGATGAAGATGATGAAACTGTAGAAATTGGCAGACTGAAACTGGTAAACTTTATGAACCCAGAAGGACTTCAATCAGAAGGACAAAATCTATATAGAGGAACAGCTGCTTCAGGTGAGGAAACACCATTAGAAGCAGAGGAAATGAATACTAGAGTGGTACAAGGATATTTAGAAGCTTCAAATGTTCAAGTAGTTGATGAAATGGTAAAGATGATTACGGCACAAAGGGCTTATGAAATCAATTCAAAGACCATAACTACTTCAGATGAAATGCTACAGATGGCAAATAATTTGAAGAGATAAGAGGTGAGTTAAGTGGAAATATCACCAATTAATAATATTATAAATATAGATAAAGAGCCAACATTAATTCAAAAAAAGATGGAGAATTTAAAAGAAACGGAAGACAATAAGAAACTAATGGAAACTTGTCGTGAGTTTGAAAGTGTATTTCTCTATATGATGTTGAAAGAGATGAAAAAGACTATCCCAGATGAGGACGGTTTAGTGGAAAAGTCTCAAGGAACCCGTATATTTGAAGAAATGCAGTTAGAAGAATTATCGAAGGAAATGACAAAAGGAGATAATAGTCTAGGTTTAGCAAAAATACTTTATAACCAATTTAAAAATAACTATGTAAAACTATAAGAATTAAAGACTTAGGCATATGCCTAAGTCTTTAACTTTTATTTACCTACTTTAACATTTGGTTTTTCAAATAGTGGAGAAATAGTATAAGTTAAATCTGAGCCATTTACTACAAATTCTATAATGGATAAATCATAGATATCTTCTGGTTTAGTTAATGTTTTAGTATTTAATTCAATATACCTTATACCATCTTTTAAATTTGAAGTGTTGGAGTTACCTCCATGTACAACAAATATATTTTTGCCCTTTTCTCTAGCTTCCACTAAATATTTATGAAGGAGTTCAGCTTCTAAAGTATCTTTAAATCCATTTGCACCAAATATAGGTGTAGAGAAGAAAAGCACAATATTATTTTCTGTTGCTCCATTCAAATCATTTTTTAAATTAGTCCATTGAGCTACGTTTGTTTCTCTAATGCCATTTTTCTGGGTATTTATATTTATAAAAACAACATCTTTGTGTTTATTTTTCTTATATGCTCCAGAGGCATCAATTCTTGAATAATTATTTAGACCATTTGCAAATTCATTAGATATGCCATTTAGAGAAATAGCTATCTTATGATTATTTACTCTAGCTTTAACTTTAGAGCTGGCATCATATTTTACTAATGCATCTAATCCTTTTGGCTCTGCTAAAACTGCAAAGGAGAACCCATCTTTATTTATAGGGGATTTTATATTTTTACTATCCTTCAAAGAGCTTGGAGTAGGTAGTACCACATTACTCAATGTAGGAGGATAAAAAGCTGTTAATCCATCAAACAATAATTCACCAGATTGTTTCTTTAAACTATCTGTTTCTACAGGATAAATTTTTTCTAATACAATAGGATAGGAAACATTTGTTGGAATATTGGTATTTACAAATTGCCATCCAGTCCAGTCAATTGTTTTTGCAAAGTCTATTGTATGGGAATTACCTTTACTATCCTTGATAACTCCTCTTAACCAACTGCCGCTATTATCTCCATTTACCCATAGACCTAATTTTTTTGGTAGACCTGCTATAGGTAATCCATCTTTCCCATCTTTCATTAGATTTAGATAGGCCGCTCGAGTATTTTCTCCCTGGGAGAAATCATATTTTAATGCTAAGGAGGATTGTCCTTCCTTTGCATCTTGGCTAAGGCTTATTTCACCTAAAACAGTTTCAGGTTGTGAAGTAAATTTAAAATTGGAGATGGATTCAAACCCTTCTATTAACTTACCATTACTGCCTACAGATACCAAAATGTTTTCTATACCTTCATCTAGCTTAGCAGTAAGCACACCTGCTACAGAGGTATCACCACTGTAGAATATACCTTTATCTACATGACCAATATTATTTATGGTTGTGAAGACAATGTCTTCTGGGTATATTTTAGCTTGATATCCATTTTCATCTTTACCATAGAATGTAGGTAAGGTTTTTTCACTATTTATGTCTATATTGAAATTAGATAAATTACTAGTTAAATCCTTTACATTTCCTAGTACATTAATATCTATAGAGTTAGTTATATTACCGTAATTAGCAATAATCTTTGCTTTGCCTTGAGATAGAGCTTTGAATGTATTGCCAGATATATTTCCATCTACACCTTCATGAGTAAATATAAGTTGAGACTCATCAATAGCTATAGGATTATGATTTTTATCATATCCTTTTACTGAAAACTTTCGTGTTGTATTTATAAACATATTTGTATCATCTGTTATTATCTTAATATAGGAGAGTTCTTCTACTGGAGCATTGGAAAAGACTCCTACTCCATTTACAACAAGTCTTTCTGAGCCTTCAGAAGGCTTATTTACTATAGTTGCTTTTTGTGCATCAATTGGTTTTATAGCCATGGCAGTTGATCCGCCGCCATCTAAATTTAATCCATTATATGCTCCTAGATCTCTAAGAATTGCACCGAACATTTCTTGGCTAACTCCTTTAAAGGAAGAGTCTCTGCCATCTATAGTCACTAAAATTACTTCTGTACCGTCTTTGTTGATTCCGATTCCAGTTCTAGGATGATTTCCTGGAGAAGAAATATCTGGCTTATTTAGTTCTCCATTTTTTAAGATATAACTTCCTCCACCTATGGAAAATTTAATATTATTAATATCAGGGGTGGTGGATATATTAATCTCTACAGTATCCCCTACAGAAAACTTTAGAAGCTCTTCTGATTTTTGTCCTCTTCCAATTAATACATAACCATTTTCAGGGATACTTACTGCTTCTTGACCAACTCTTACATCTGTTACTACATCATTATCTATAACAACTTCTACTAAATCATTGTGAAATCTAGTTCCTATGGATTTAGAACCCCAGTGTTTATTTAAAAGGGTTACCACATCAAAATATGTGGATACGTTATTTACAGCATTTATATTTATTTTACCGCCTGTTGTAACATTGTTAGCTTCCATTGTCCTTTTAAAATAGTCGATTTTAGCATTATTCAAAAAATCAACAAAAAAACCAGGAAGTGCTGGTGTTGCATCATCTCTACGGTCAGTCAATAACTCACCATTATCTATTAATGCACCTAAAGTTGAAGGTAATGGGCTATAGTTGAAAAAGTCACCATTTATTCCAGCAACAGCATTATGTTTTTCTACCATAGAACTAACCTTATCCCTATTTGGTAAACCGTTTGGATTTACTAAACCCTTTAATTCTGTATAGGGGTTTAATAGATTAATCCTAAGAACATTTATATTCCACCATCCAGATGTAGTAAATTTCATTATCTTTTCATGGACTACGCCTGCAGAAATATTATTTTTTTCAATATTTTGATATATAGTATAGGGCATATTTACAGTAATTTTATTGGCTAAAACTGGTGCAGTAGATGTAAAAACAGTTGTAGCAGCTAATAAAGACACAAAGACCTTTTTAAAACTTTTTCTCATAATCTCACCTCTTAATATTTTATGTAAGCCATATTGCTTGTCCCTTTCATTATATAGTTTAAATATATCAATTTGGTTACAAACATATTACAATCAGTTAACAATTATAATCACTGATAATTGAAAATCAATTAAGATTAAAGAAATTATATAATATTATTGTGGAATTAATATGAAAACAAAAAATAAAAAAGGAATCAAACTTTCGTTTAATTCCTTTTGTCGATGGTCGGGGTGAACCGTGCCACGTTGCTGTCTAAATTTCTTATTCTTGTTACTGTCTATCGGATTATTGAAAATCTCCATATCATACTTATCTTCATAGATGACAACTCTATAAACAAACATATTGATAACCTTTTTTTGTTGGGCAGCAGGCATAGATCTGAAATTTTTAAAGGCGTACATAAAAGTAGATATTTCTTCTCTTGTATAATCTACTTTATTGAGTTTTAATTCTGTTTTAATAATTAAATTTTCCAGTTCTTTTTTCTCTTGTTCTAATCCATCAAGTCTTTCTTTTAAACTAGCATTTTTATACCCAGACATTAATAATTCTATTACCTTATCTATGGAATTATTTATCTCTGACAGTTTATCCTGATATGATTTTAATAAATTAGGAACACCTTCTTTTTTCTTATTTGCATAAGCATATATTTTATCTATAGATTTTTCTATCATTTCATCACAAAATACATATTTCCAAAGATGATCCAGTACCATGGCTTCAATATCATCTTTTCTAATTCCTTTAAGATCGCATTGCTTAGTTCTTTTTTTATTATTGCAGACATAGTAATAATATCTGGTTTTGGTAGAACTATCAGAAGTACCATGTCCAGTCATGGCAGCACCGCATTTTCCACAAAATATTTTTCCAGATAGGAGGTAATCTACTTTGGCTGTATTTTGTCCGCCAATTTTCTTATTACCATTCATTCTTTCCTGCACTTTTAACCACTCCTCTTTTTTTATAATTTGAGGGCATCCATTCTCAATTCTTATAATTTCGTTATTAGGTTTCTTTTTATGATTATTATATTTACCATTGAGTCCTTTTACCCTACGGTTATATACATAAGTACCTGTATATTTTTCTTGTCTTAATATTTCATATAGACTATTTTTGCCAAAAGGTTTATTTGCTTTAGTCTTAAATCCATTACTATTTAACTCATTTATTATATCTCCATAGCTATAACCATTAGAATACATTGTATATATTATTTTTACGGCTATTGCTTCATGTTCATTTATAATAAGGGTTTTATCTTGACCTACATCATATCCTAGAGGAGGATTACCTCCAGTATGCTTTGCTTGTAGAGCAGTTTCTCTCATTCCTTTTTTAACTTCTCTGGCAAGATTTGCACTGTAATACTCTGCCATTCCTTCGAGTACAGATTCTAATATAATAGATTCTGGGCTATCATCAAGATTTTCTAAAATAGATATAACCTTGACTCCATTTAACTTTAATTGTCTTTTATAAAATGCACTATCATACCTATTTCTTGCGAATCTATCAAGCTTATGTACTATTACTGCATTAAACAGACCTTCTTTACTGTCATCTATCATTCTCAAAAAATCTTTTCTATCATCAGTTGTAGCTGATTGAGCTTCATCTTTATAAATATCAATGATATTGTACTTCTCTCTTTTAGCCCATTCTTTTATTGCTCTTATTTGAGCTGTAATAGATTCTTCTCTTTGATTATCACTTGAATATCTAGCATAAATAACTGCACTTTCCATAAAATCACCTCTTTAGTATTTTTGTGATTAATGGTATAATTAAGCTGAAAAGTATTGTATAGCTTAGGGTTATATCATTAACCTCGGCTTGTCCCCCATAGTGTTGGTAGCACTATGGGGGATATTTAATTTTAATATTTTGTAATAATAATACAATAATTGCATATAATATAGTGTACTATAGGTTTTGACATTTTATATAATAAATGTTATACTATAGATACAGTAAAGTTAACTCGTGATGGATAAGGCTGGGTTCCCGAATGGGAGTAGGTGATGAACCGAGAATTCCTTTGCCCCTGGGGTTAACTTTTTTCATTTATTCTATTTTTAAGATGCTGAATAATGTTTTCAGGGTCTTTTTTTATTTCTGAATATATTAATTCAGAGAAGTTTTTATCAGTTATTAGATTTTTAAAACTCCAAGGTATCCATATAATCCCAAATTCTTTTCTCATAGTCTAAGGGGATTCCCGTAACTTTACAGTATATTTCAATAAGGTTTTCGTCAAACTTCATAAATGATTGAAATTCAGCCAAGAAGTTTTGAGATAGATATTTATTATTGAGTAAGATAACTATAGAGACAACCATAGCCCATACATTATTAAAGGTCGTTGTAATTTCCTTCTCTGAAAACAAAGTATTTTCGTAAAGTAAGTTTGCCTTTTTGTTGAGGGAAGATTTCCTATAAGCTAAAAAGTTTAAGTTATGTGCAATTTTATTCCTAAACTTTCTAACTACTTTAAGTGAACTAAGCATTATGTTGACTTTATCCTGAAATTCTAATGTATCTGTATTTAAAATGCTTAGAAAGGTAAATAGATATTCTTTCTCTTCTCGCTTTAAAAAATAAAATAGATCCGTTGTATCTGAAAAACTTATATTTCGGAAGAGTATCCAAGGTGGGATATGGTCTTTAGTATTCCTATAATATTGAGTAGGTGTATCTTCACATTCCTTACAGATCCCTTTTAATTTATCTAAGAGTTTTCTTAGCTTTGTTTTTTGGTCACTATTTTTACCTTTTTTATAATATTTTATATCTAAATATTCATCTTGATGCTCTGTAAAACGTTCTGCAATTATATGAGATAGTAAGGTTTTAAAAGAATTCTCTACATAAGTGGCATATTTAAAAAGCACACCTTGAATATTTTTATTGAATATATGTGTAGAAGTTAGGTGTTCAATAGTAGTACCCTCTATATATTCAGCATCTATCATATAAATAGATTGATATCCATTAACAAGATCGTAGTAAGATATAGAAGATAGAGCTTCTCTTGCAAATTCATAATTATCTATTATTAGATTGTAATCATTTTTTAATTTTTCAATTTGTTCATCAAATGTCAAAAAAGGCTTGTCCATTTAAGATTCTCCTAATCAATTATTTTAAACAACCAAAAGCCCCTGTTACAAAATAATGTAACAGGGGCTTTCTGAGCCGTCCATTTAAGTATCGGCTAGTTAACTTAGTTACATTATATCATAAATAATAACGGTAATCAATAAGCAATAACGATAATAGATATATAACTTACTGGAATATATATAAAGTATTATAAAATTTCAACTTTGTCACCAACTTTTATTACTTTGTCATTAGGTAATTCTTTATTAGAGATACTGTTCTTATCCACATTTATTGTTTTGATAGATTTAGAAGTAACGTCAAATTGAGATAATGGACTTATAAGAGCATTTTTAGTAGTCACTTGTATTTTTTTACACAAAGAAAACTTATCGTAAGCCGTTACTATTGTTAATACGGCTTTTATAGAGTCTAGAGTCCCAAGAGATTTATTTGTTTCTGGATCTATTACTTCTGGTCCTTTAGATATAATTCTAACTTCATCATCCTCATTTGCTCCGGATTCCCTTCCATAATTAACTAATATTGAATGTTCATCCAATATTTCTACTACTCGATAATAAATTTTAGACATTCTTATTTCCTCCTTATAATCTAATTTATTTATAAATATGTAATTATCTTTTCTGCCAACATATCAGCTTCATTTTCAAAATAAGTATGTTGCATATCTAAACCTACTATGTATCCAATTTTAGGCAAATCATATGTAATATGTTTAATCTCATGGACAAAAGTCCTACATTGAGTTTTATAGTTAACATTTCCATTAAGTATTAAGTGATAATTTCCTCGCCTGCTAACATATACAAAACCTAGTATACTAGCTGGAATATTAAATGCTATTGAAGTTCTAACATTATATGCGTTCATGATTTCATGGAATGATATAGTTTCGTCTAATAATGATTTAAGTAAGCTTTTATCTAGTATATCTATGTTCATCTATATTTCCCCCTTTAAACCCTAATATGCTATTAATTCTCTCTATCTTCTTCATCCTCAATAGCTTTTATAATTCTTATAATTTGTTGTATTCCCTTTGGGGTTAATTCTTTAGTTTGTTTAAATAATACTTGCAAATCTTCTCTTTCTTTTAATTCATTCCAGAAGTCTAGTAGTTCTGGGTCATTTTCTACAGCATTAGATATTTCCTCAGATGGATTTTTTATATCTGTTCTACCTAGAAGATAGTCAACTGAAACATTGAAAAAATTCGCAATGTTTTCTAACATATCAGAATCTGGCTTTCTTTGTCCAGTCTCATACATAGCTATGGTACTAGGAGAGATATTTAATTTTTTAGCTAATTCTCTTTGTGTTATCTCTCTTTCTTGTCTTAAATGTTTTAAAATTTCTTTCAATATTCTCACCCCTTGTAATAGTTTATATATAAAATATATCACCACATGTGAGCAAACTCAAGAGTTAAAAGCAATAATCACGTAAAGAGAGAAAGATACAAAAAGTGCTTGACATACTCACGTAACGTGATATAATAAAAATACAAGGTGCTTCACAATGGGTGAGAAAATGGAGGTGAAGGTTTGAAAACTTTAGGAGAATATAGAAAAGACAAAAATATGACTCAGATAGAGCTTCATAAAGCGACAGGAATACCATTGAGTTCTATAGCCATGTATGAGACAGGGGAGAGGACTCCAAGTCTAGCAAGGGCAAGAAAAATTGCAAAGTTTTTTAATGTATCGACGGATGAAATTTTTTTTGGATTGCAAGTTCACAATAAGAGAGCAAACGAAAAATAAATAAGTAAAATCAAATGAGAGGAGGTGAGAGGGGTGGAAAAGCTAGAAACCATAGAAATTGATATTCCCAACAAGGTATATAAAATAAATGGAACGCCATTCTCAGATAAATGTCATGAGTTAGTAATTGTTTTTAAGAATGGCGTATGGGAAATCAATTATAAAAATAAGTTTTATCCCGATGGAAGAGCTTTAAGGAATTAGCTTAGAAATGAAGTCTACAACTTCAATAAGACCATTTTTAAAACGATTTTCCATGTAGACAATGGCAGAATCTTCTAAATCAAAATCAGCACCAATATAAAGACGAATATATTTTGTTCTACCGAGTTCCAACAATGTATCAGAAACATCTGTGCAGTTCCATGAAGATATATTTTTATCCTCAGTATAAAAATTTTTTTCGAATCTTTTAGCTTGAAGTTTTAAATAGCCAGATTTTCTTCTTTCTAAATATTGCTTATATATGCAACATAAAAGTTTATCGGCATCTCTGGTTAGATTTACCATATAATTTCTCCTTTCTTTAGTACTTAGCTTGGCAGAGCCTGTACTTATATTATAGGAGAATATTGGGGGAAAGACAATGAAGTATCAAATAGGAGGAGGTGAGGAGGGATGACTAATGATATGGTGTTTTGGGCTACTGTAGTAGTATATACGACTATTATATCTTTAGCAGTAGTCCTAAATAAAAGATTGGATGCAATTGAAAGGATGTTAAGGGAGTACTTCTATAAAATTGATTACCATAACCTTGATTTGATCCTTAAATATGGAAAAGGAAGTGATGAAAATCCACCAAGTGGCGGTAAAAATAACATTTAAAATTCTATAGCTTGCCTTCTCAGGGTCGAACTTTAAGTAATCTAAAATATTTCTCGGTAAAAACAATAGAAGATTTATCCAATAGAATGGACTGAATGTCTCTAATATGCGACTACGAAACACACCAATAGACGCTTGAAACATTCCGATTATTCCATGCTGTATATCAGCTCTTCTAGCAAACATATTGTCAATAACAGAAACAGTATCTTTATATATATGCATGTTAGTAATTTGTTGGACATACGGACGTCTAGAATCTTTGAGATTGGCTAGTTTGAAAAGTTTTTTAATAGATTCTTCGTGTGTTAATAAAGATTCATTCGGTTTAGAAACCCAATGTTCGTATCTTTTAAAGTAAAACTTAGTTTTTAAATAAGCATTAATGTTAAAAAGTAGCTTATAGAAGAAAGTAAAAATTAGAATGTAGTACCATTTCAATGAAGTCACCCCCTTTACTAGATTTTACCATATAGGGGTGTTTGGGACAATCTTAATAAGTAAAAACGAAATATCAAATGATAGGGGGAATCAAAATGCAAATAGAAGTGTTAAGTGTAACAATATGCAGACATACAGGAAAAGAATTGAAGAGAGAAATTAAAGAAGTAAGGGAAGTAGATGAAGATGAATTTTATAGACCATTAGTAGAAGTTTTTGGAGATGCATTTCTAGAGCATTGTAAAAATTCAAAGGAGGCATAAAAAATGGAAAGAAAATCATTAGATACAACAGAAATATTATCAATAGATTTTAATAAATATGAAGTATTAATGCTAGATAAAGTGTTTGTTTCACTTAAAAATGCAAAGGTAGCTGTTGTAGAAGATATGATGAATATAATTTTAGAGGTATTTGTTGAAAACAGTTGTATCGTTCGCAGCTTTTACAACAAAGGAAACAAGCTAAGGATCGAGGAACTTGATGATAATTATTTAGTAATTTCGAAAATGGAGGTCTAAGTAATGAATATCAAATATTTAAAGTATTATATGCAAAAATGTATAAACAATGGTGTTAAACCAAGCTGGCAAGGTTTAAGGTTTTGGTATGAAACTACAAATATAAGTTTTTAGTGATAGGAGGGACAGGCTTGAAAATAATATTTGATAAAAAGCTTTTTAAAAGACATGCACCTAAAAAGATACAGAAGGTACTAAGTCATCATGTAGATTTGATAGATGGAAAAGAAGTTAGTTTTGAAGGAGAAGAAGGCTTTGGAACTGTTGAGTATGAGCATGAGAAGTATGGATTTATTTTATATCCAATTTATCCTGATTGGTGTAGGGAGGAGGTGTAACAGTGGAACACACAGGAATAGTTAGAAGAGTAGATGAATTAGGTAGAGTTGTAATTCCTAAAGAGATTAGAAGAACTCTAAGAATTAGAGAAGGAGATCCATTAGAAATTTCAGTAGATTCAAAGAATGTAACTATAAGCATAAAAAAATATCATCCTGAAAAGGTATTTGATTTTGAGGATGAAGAATTAGAGGAAATTATAGCAGCACTTAAAGAAAGGATAAAAGATAGAGACATTATTATAAGACAACACGATTTAACTGAATCATCACAGATAACTGAAGATGAAATTTTAAAATACAAGCAATCAAGATACTTATGTAGAACAATAATCAATAAAATTAATGAAATAGTTGAAAGGGGAGTAAACAATGTGGATTAGAAGCCAAAGTAGAAAAGAACTAATAGATGTAACTTCACTTGAGGTAGTAGGTAATACAATTATGTGCAGAAATTGGACCTTAGGAAAATATGAAACAGAAGAAAGAGCTATGGAAGTTTTAGATGAAATACAAGAACAGCTGACTCAATGTGTAGGAGTATCAAATATGAGGGAGATAGCAAATTATGAGATGGAAAGCTTTCAAAGCTATTCTGTGTTTCAAATGCCAGAAAAATAAGGAGGT
>NZ_FQTY01000026.1 GCF_900128955.1 Tissierella praeacuta DSM 18095 | reverse complement strand
ACTTGCTCCTGCTACTATCATCTTTGGCTTTTCTTTTAATGCTATTTCTCTGACTTCATCATAGTCTATTGTTTCTGTTTCTTTATTTACTCCATAGGCTATAAAATTGTAATAGGTTCCTGAAATATTAACTGGGCTGCCATGGGTTAAATGTCCGCCCTGTGATAAATTCATACCTAATACTTTGTCTCCGGGTTTCAATACTGCAAAATAAACTCCCAAATTAGCGTTAGAACCAGAATGTGGCTGTACATTAGCATGGTCAGCACCGAATATTTTTTTCATTCTATCACGAGCTAAGTCTTCAACCATATCTACTACTTCACAACCGCCATAATATCTTTTGGCTGGATATCCTTCTGCATATTTATTAGTTAAATAGCTACCAGCTGCTTCCATTACTTGTGGGGTTACAAAATTTTCTGAAGCTATAAGTTCAATATGTTTCTTCTGCCTATTAAATTCCTTTTCAATAATATTCATCACTTCTGGGTCATACTTAGTTAAATTTGAAAAATCCATTTTTTGTTCTCTCCTCCTATTATCTTATATATTTTTTAAAATTAATCCTATATTTAATCTTAATTTCCCTCAATAAATATGACTTCTAATATTCCATTAATATTATAGATATCTTGGAAAAACTTATCCAGATTTACGGAAACTGGCAGTTTCACTTTGATACAAGATTTTAATATATCATTGTTTCTACCACCATCATTTATATTTACAATCCCAATATCAATAATATCAATATTATATCTACCTAGTAAAACTCCAATTTCCCCAATAAGTCCCGTTCTATCAATTGCTGCAATTTCTAAATTTTTATATTTTGTTTTGAATATCCTTTTCTCAAAAGCACTCAAGATTCCTAAGGTTAGAAGCACTATAGCTGCCGTTAATAATCCTCCCAAATAATAGCCATTCCCAATAGCTAATCCTATTCCTGCACATACCCATAAGCTGGCAGCAGTAGTAAGTCCTTTTATATGGCTTCCTGTTCTTATTATAGTTCCTGCACCTAAGAAACCTATTCCACTTACTACTTGTGCTGCTAATCTTGATGGATCTCCAATTAGCAATCCAGCTGGTCTATTATTTGCTTCTCTTTCCATTCCAATTAAACCACCAATTATAGTGGATAATACAATTCTTAATATTATTTCTACATTATCAATCACAATTTTCTACCTCTTTATTGGATTAAAATTTATTTTATAAATCCTTAATACCCTATTTTAAGAGTTAATATCTAAAATCAGAACTTCTCCTTTTCTATCTATCTTTAATATTTTAGGTGATACATTTCCATAGGCAGTTTCATCGTTTATATTCTCCCCATTGTTTAAAATAACTCCGCTTGAAAAAATTGTAATTAATTTATCACCAAAAAACTTATGGTACCCTAGTGGCTCAGCCTGATGTCCTCGGACAAAAATATCAAATCCTATTAAATCTCTAAACTCTTTGAAATGTTCTTCAGTAAATCTAAATCTTACTTTATCTTCTTTAAGATTTTCATTACTAACAGAAGGATCACTCCACATCATATTTTTTATTATGGATCCATCTAAATAATCCAATATATTCTCATTAGTAAGATCTGAAATACTATTTAAGTATCCGAAGAATTTCCCCTCGCTTTTTCTAGGTCTTGATATTCCTCCATGAACTGCCATTAATACTGTATTCTCATTACATATAAATGAAATATTACTTAAACTATCAAATAAACCTAAATATTTATCAATAATATCAATATTAAAAGTTTTATTTAACTTTGCTAGATTATATAGGTATAGAAGAAACCAATCTTTTTCCAAATCTTTCTCTGGTTTTCTAACCCACATTTTTACTTCTCCATCTATAAAAGAGCCTCCATCATGATTACCTCTTTGAAGAAATATGTTTTCTGTAAATATATATTTTAAGGTTAAAAGACATTGTAAAGTTTTAAGATGCTCTTTTCCTCTATCAACATAATCTCCTAAGAAAATTAACCTAACCTTTTCTTTTCTAAAAACTTTGCTGAAAAAATCAGTTTTTTCTAAAATTCTTTTAAGGCTAATAGTATCTGAATGTATATCACCTATTAAATAATACTCATAATCCATATCATTAAATGAATACATGTTACAGCCTCTTTTACCATCTTCAAGTTTTGCACTAGCTATTTTGATATTAATGTTTTGCTTAAAAGTTTCTTCATTAATATCACTATTTTCTCTATCATGAATATTGCAAACCTCATTAATTAAAAACTCATGTACTTTGTACATATTTGTTAAATCTTGTTCATTTACATTATCTATTTCTTCCCATATTAGACTAATGGTCTTGAAATAATCATTTATAACTTCATCTACATTAACATATCTATTATTTAAAAATTTAGATTTGGTTTCATTAATGAAGTCTATTACTTTCAAATAATCTCTCAATGTATTTTCACCTTACCTTTTTAATGTGAATCTAAAAAAGAATTCCCTTTAATAATTTAAAAATTTTTCTCTTCTTGGATTTTATTATAAATCTAAAATATATTTTAATTTGATTGTAAGTTAATTCTCTATATATACATGATAAAATATTACTCCACCTGTAGGTGTAATTCTAATATCCTTAGCTCTACTACTCAATAACATGGAAGAAGTACCATAACTTATTGGACAAACTATATACTCATTGAGTATAAACTGTTCTGCTTGATGAAGCAATTCATCCCTCTTAACTAAATCTATTTCTGTTCTTATTTTATTTACTAATGCATCATAATCAGGATTGCTATAATGAGGATTATTATTATAATCTCCAGTTGCAAAAATACTTAAAAATGAAAATGGGAAACGACTTCCATTCCAAGTTGATCTAGCCAGTTGAAATTCTCCACTATGTCTTCTCTCTGATTCTACCTTATATTCAACATTCGTAAGCTCAACTTCAATATTTAAATTTTTCTTCCACATTTCCTGTAACATTTCAGCCATTTAGTCACCTCTTCTTTATTTACGTAGTCTTGGATCTAGTGCATCTCTTAAGTAAATATTGAATTTGGTATTCTCATAGCTGCTTCTATAATTACTATACCAAGAGTATTTGGTATAAGATGCTTTGTAATTATTCTCCACGTACTTGCTCCAACTGTCTTAGCTGCAAGAACATATTCACTTTCTTTAAGAGATAAGACTTGTCCCCTTACCATTTTTGCCATACCAAGCCATGAGGTTAATCCAATAGTAATCGCAACGGTTTTAACTCCAGAGCCAAATATAAGCATCAAAATAATGACGTACAGCAATCTAGGTATAGAGCTTAAAACTTCTCTTATTCTCATCATTATCATATCTGTTCTTCCACCTATAAAACCAGATATAGCTCCATATAAAACCCCTATAGTCAAATTTGATATAGCAGAAACTAAGCCAACTATCATTGATATCCTAGCCCCATAAATTATCCTGACACATATATCCCTTCCTAAATCATCAGTACCGAATACATATAATCTATTAAAAACCTTTTTATAGACTTTAATTTCTTCACCTTGAGAATTCTTTATCCTATAAGGTTTCTCATTAAAATCAAAAACAACCTCTGTTTCTTCAATATTATATATCCTCTTTTTTTCTTGAATATTTTCCCTTACATCTGTTACCTTTTCTAATAATCTTCCATTTTCTGTAACTGTGAAAGCTCCCATAACTGGATCTAGATAAAAATATGTATCTTCATTGAGCTTTCGTATGGGAAATCTTGGTGGTATTGACTTAAAATCAATATTCTGATCAGAATAATTATATGGCGAAATATAAGATCCAAAAATGGCTACAAATACTAAAAACAACATTATAAATACGCCAAAAACAGATAATTTATTTTGTCTAAATCTTCTCCTTACATCCTGCCAGTGAGTTAAGGATTCACCCCCTATACTTTGTACTACTTCACGTCTCTCAATGGGTTTCCATAGTTCAGAACTTATTTGAGAGATTTTATCTATTTTCTCCATACCTACGTTCTCCCTCCCTTTCTAATTATTTATCTATACTAACTCGTGGATCTACAACTACATAACATATATCAACTATAAGTACCATAATCAATGAAATGAGAGAAGAAAATATTGTAACACCCATAATTGTAGTATAGTCTCTGTTTCCAACTGCTTTAACAAAATAACCTCCTACACCTGGTAATGCGAATATCTTCTCTATTACAAAAGAACCTGTTAAAGCACTGGCAATATTACCACCTAAACTCGTTATCATTGGTAGAGATGCATTTCTTAATGCATGTTTATATTTAATTTTTATTTCACTTAATCCCTTTGCCCTTGCTGTTCTAATATAATCTTGTCCCATAACGTCTAGCATTGATGCCCTATTTAGTCTCGTCATTGAACCAATTGAGCCTAGTGACATGGCTATACAAGGAAGTACATAACTCTTAAATCCATCATTAATTCCAAATATAGGAAACCAACCTAACTTAAAAGCAAATATATATAAAATTAAAGTAGCCTTTACAAAACCTGGCAGTGTCTTGCCTAAAGTTGTAATAAACATAATTCCTCTATCAAAGTAACTATTTCTTTTCAAGGCAGCTGCTACTCCTAAAGGAACTCCAAATACTATAATCAAAACAATATAAAGAACTGCCATCCTTGTGGTAACTGGAAATCCTCTGGATATTAATTCCGTTACCGTTCTTCCTTCATAAGCATAAGAAGGTCCCAAATCAAATCTTACTATGCCTTTTAAAAAATCAAAATACTGTTTAGATATATTCACCTCCCATTTTCATCAATAATATTTTGTAACTACTCAATTTTCTATAAACATCACCCCTTTGAATTTAATATTCATTATATTTTTAGAATTATTAATTAATATTATGGTCTATCTTTATATTTATTTCTGTGTTCCACACTACACTGTTAAATTATTTTGTTGAATATATTAGAAGCTTAAATATCCGTAAAAAAATACCTATCACAAAAGTTCAATTTACTTTTATGATAGGTATGTATATTTTTATTTCCAAGTCACATATTTTGACAACCCTTCTATATCTTGTATTACAATTTGGTCCCCATTTATACTTATTAATTCTTTATCTTGAAACTCATTTAAGGCTTTAGTTACTGTAGCCCTAGAGCATCCAAGTATCTTAGAAATTTCCTCATGTGTGAATCTTCTCCTTATTTTAGCACTTTGCTTATCTATTGACCCTTCCTGATAAAACCATCTAATTAAAGTGTCAGCTACTTTTCCATTAGAATCGCCAAAAGCCATATTCACCATTACAGACATTAATATTCTCAGTTTCCTTATTAGATTGTAAATAATATATCTATAGATTTCTGGACTTTCCAAAATAATTTTCTCTAATTGCTCCTCATCTAATACTGATATTTCACTATCTTTTGCAGATTTTACTACTAGCTCACTTTTACACTCTTCAAAATATTCTAACTCACCAAACACCCCACCAGCACTGATAAAGTAAAAAATTTTTTCTCCACCGTCTATACTATAAAATGAATAACAAATTCTTCCCTTAGTTACTATATAGAATTTTTTATCCTGTATTTCTATTATACTGTTTTTAGGATATTTTTTAATAACTCCCCGCTTACTAATATCTAAAAAAGCCTTCTTCATTTTCCTATCTCTATCCATATCAAAAAAAGCATTATACATTTTATCACCCCATTTAAACATCCCTTGGTCATATTATATCATTTATCGACATTTATTTGTCGAAGTATTTTCATTATCCTGTGATAAAAATTGTAAATTAATTCTCTTTATTCATATAATTTCTTGATTTCTCTAATCTTAAAATACTCCATAAAAAATACTGGATTGCAACCTTCTGCTGCAATCCAGTACCTTTATTATTCTCCTGACATTATTTCAGTCCATATTCTATCATATTCTTGTATGATATCCATTGGGTCTTTAAATATCTCAGTATTTTTAATTTCTCCATCGGAAGGATATGCAACTTTAGAATTCTTTATATCATCTGGTAACATTTCTATTGCCTTTGGTATAGGGGTTGAATATCCTATATAATCTGTATTTCTTGCTGCAATATCTGGTCTACACATGAAATTAATAAAAGCCTCAGCACCTTCCTTATTCTTTGCTGTACTTGGTATTACCATACTGTCAAACCAAAGATTTGTTCCTTCCTTTGGTATAGCATAGGCTAAATCTGGGTTATCTCTAATCATAGCTACTGCATCTCCTGACCAAACTACAGCAAGAGCTGCATCTCCACCTATCATGGCATCTTTTACCTCATCACCTTGATAAGCATATACTAATGGTTTTTGTTTAATTAATTCTTGCTTTGCTTTCTCTAGTTGATCTATATCTCTTGTGTTCATAGAGTATCCAAGTTTTAATAATGCCACTGCAAGAGTATCTCTTTGACTATTTAACATAATTATTTGCTTTTTATATTTTTCATTCCATAAAATATCCCAACTATCTACTACATCATCTACCATTGTCTTATTGTAGATAATGCCAACTGTCCCCCACATATATGGTACAGAATATTTATTACTTAAATCAAAATCTAAATTAAAAAACTTCTCATCTATATTATTTATATTAGGTATATTATTTTTATCTAGTTTAAGAAGCATATCTTCTCTTATCATTCTTTCAATCATATAATCAGATGGAAATATTACATCATAGCTGCTTCCACCCTGTTTTAATTTTACATATAAGTCTTCATTAGTTGCAAACATACTATAATTTACCTTTATATTATGTTCTTTTTCGAAGTCCCTGATTACATCTTTATCTATATAATCTCCCCAGTTATATACATTGATGGTTGGTCTTTTATCACCACATCCAACTAAAATAATTCCCATAACTAAAATTAAAACCAAAAATAATATTGACTTTTTTGCCTTCAATTTATACACCTCTTTCAATTTCATTTTTTTCTGTTCTTTTATTTATTATTAACAGCATTATCATTAAACTAACAAACATTAAAGTAGATAATGCATTTATTACAGGATTTATTCCACGCCTTGTCATAGAAAATATTTCAATACTTAAATTAGAAACACTATTTCCTGTATTGAAAAAAGATATAACAAAATCATCTACTGATAGTGTAAATGCCATTAGTCCACCTGTTATTATACCTGGCATTATCTCAGGTATAACTACCTTTCGTAAGGCATAAAATGGTGTTGCTCCAAGATCCATAGCTGCTTCAGCTAAATGTTTGTTCATCTGCTTTAATTTAGGCAGTACAGATAGTATCACATATGGTGTACAAAATGTCACATGGGATAAAAGCATGGTAGCAAACCCAAATTCTATTCTTAGAAATCTAAATAAGGCCATAAGGGATACTGCCGTAACTATATCAGGATTTAATACTGGAATATAATTTAAGTTTAAAATTATTTTTTTATTTAAACCTGGCATATTGTAGATACCAATCGCAGCAAATGTGCCTATTACTGTAGATATAATTGCGGAAAGTACTGCTACAAGTAAAGTATAATAAAGAGCTTTTAAAATTTCAGCATCCTTAAATAATTCTATATACCATTTTAGTGTAAAACCAGCCCATACTCCTCTTGATTTAGAGTTATTGAACGAAAATACTATTAAAACAATAATGGGGGCATATAGAAATGAAAATATCAAAAATGTATATAGTTTTTTTATTCCTTTATTTACCATAATCCCCCACCTCCACCTTCTTTTTCCTTATCAAATTTTGATGTAAGAGCCATTGTTATAAGGATAAATACCATCAATATTATAGACATTGAAGAACCAAAATGCCAATCTCCTGTCCATCTAAATTGTTGCTCTACAAGATTTCCAATTAAATTATATTTATTTCCCCCCAGCAAGCTTGATATTATAAATGTACTTACAGCTGGTATAAATACCATAGTTATACCAGTGATAATTCCTGGAATACTAAGTGGAAGTATAACCTTTCTAAATACTTTAACCTTATTAGCACCTAAGTCCTCTGCTGCTTCAATTAAACTATTATCTATTTTAGTCAATATTGAATAAATAGGTAAAACCATAAATGGTAAAAAATTATACACCATTCCAAGTAAAACTGCCTTATCATTATACATTAACTCAAGTGGTTTAAATCCCAATTTTGTAACTAGGAAATTTATAAACCCATTTCTACCAAGTAAAGTAAGCCATGCATAAGTTCTTAATAAAAAGTTCATCCACATAGGTATAACAAACATTAAAATCATAATATTCCTTTTTCTGATCTTTTCTTTTGAGATAATAAATGCCATGGGATACCCAAGTATTAAACAGATAACTGTTGAAATAAATGCTAAGTTAACTGAACGACCCAATACCTTTAAATAGGTTGGAGTAAAAAACCTTTTAAAATTATCTAAGCTAAACTGAAATGTAGAAAAGTTTTGGCTATCTCCCCTAGTAAAAGCAAAGTACATTATGAGTAAAAGTGGAATTACAATAAATATAACCATCCAAATAATATAGGGATATGCCACCTTTTTCATTTTCATTCTTCCCTCACCTTCTTCATTATATGAATATTTTCAGGTAAGACCATCATTCCTATTTCAGTTCCTACAGGCTTCATTATAGTACTGTGTATCATCCAATCAAAATCCTTAGATTTAACTATCATTTCATAATGAACTCCTTTAAATGTTACAGACTCAACTACTCCTTTCAGTTTCCCAGACTCTAACGAAACTATTTCAATATCCTCTGGTCTTATTACTACTTCTATTTCTTCATCCTTGTCAAATCCTTTATCTACACATTGGAAATTTTCTCCAGAAAATTCAACTAAAAAATCTTCATGCATAATTCCATTTATAATATTGCTTTCACCAATAAACTCCGCAACAAAGGCATTTTTAGGCTCATTATATATATCAACAGGTGTACCAATTTGTTGAATTTTTCCCTTATCCATTACAACTATTGTATCGGACATAGTTAATGCTTCTTCTTGGTCATGTGTCACATATATAAATGTTATACCTACCCTCTTTTGCATATTTTTTAATTCCATTTGCATATCTTTTCTAAGTTTCAAATCCAATGCTCCTAGGGGTTCATCTAACAAAAGAACCTTAGGCTCATTTACCAATGCTCTAGCTATGGCTATCCTTTGCTGTTGCCCACCACTTAATGAAGTAATTGTCCTATTTTCAAATCCTTGAAGATTCACAAGTCTTAACATTTCTTTAACTCTTTTACTAATTTCATCCTTTGGTATCTTTTTTATCTTTAATCCAAAAGCAATATTATCATATACATCTAGATGTGGAAAAAGAGCATATTTTTGAAATACTGTATTTATCTGTCTCTCATAGGGCGGTAATCCTGTAATATCTTTCCCTTCAAATAAAACTGTACCTTTAGTTGGTTCCTCAAATCCACCTATTATTCTAAGGGTAGTTGTCTTACCACAACCACTTGGCCCTAAAAGTGTTAAAAATTCATTTTGTCTAATATATAAATTGATATTTTCTAAAACTGTAATTCCGCCAAATTCTTTTCTAATATTTTTTAATTCTATAGCGTGCATTTTATTCCCCCCATTATCTTTAAAAACTAGGCGGTGTACTCACCCAAATAATTGAGGCCTTTGTCTTGCCTTCATTTGATATATAATGATTAGAATTAGCCTTATAGTAAAAACTTTCTCCTTTTCTAACCTTATACTTTTCTCTGCCTATATTAACAAAAATACTTCCGTTTATTACATATCCAAATTCTTCACCTTCATGAGGTGTATCCTCTTTTGACTGTCCTCCAGGCTCTAGTTCTAGAAGAATTGGTTCCATCTTATTTTTCTGTGCATTAGGTACGATCCATTTTAAAACATACTTTAATTCTTCATTCTCTGTTTCAAAAGCATCATCTTTTGAAAAAACTATTTTTTCATCAACAGATTCATTAAAAAACTCTTGTAAATTCGTCCCAAGTCCCTCTAAGATATCAACTAAAGTGGCTATTGAAGGAGAGGTTAAATCTCTTTCTACTTGAGATATAAATCCCTTAGTCAACTCTGACCTATCAGCTAACTCTTCTTGAGTAAGTGAATTCTGTATTCTCAGCCTTCTTATTTTGTCACCAATTTTCATAAATACGCCCCCTGTATTACTAACTATATATTAAATAATTAGTTTATCTTTACTAAACTTTTTTCCAACTATCATATTATAGTCAAAATCCACAATAAAAGTCAATAGATTTTTATAATTTTTATTTGTCTTTTATCTTTGTATTATACTTACTTATATAGTATATAGAATATTTCAAGTTTAATATACTAAGTTTTTTGTATAAAAAAAATAAACTAGCATTAAATGCTAGTTTATTCAAATAAATTATTAAATTCATTTATTATTCTATTGTAGTTATTGTCATGCTTTCTATTGCCTTATCAATAAGATAATTTATATCCAATGCTTCCTCTGACTTTTCAATATCTTCTATCTTTGGCTTTGTAACTGGATGCTTAGGTAAGAAAACTGTACAACAATCCTCAAAAGGAAGAGTGGATGTTTCAAAGGTTTCTATATCTTTTGCAATCTCTATAATATCTATTTTATCCAGTCCTATTAAAGGTCTAAATACAGGTAATTTCACTGCTGCATTTGTTACACTAATACCTTCAATTGTCTGACTAGCTACCTGACCTAAACTCTCCCCAGTTATTAAAGCATTTAATTTTTGTTTTTCAGCTATTCCTTCAGCTATTCTCATCATAAATCTTCTAGATAAAATCGTCATTTCCTTCTCTGGACATTTGGCATTTATTTCTTTTTGAATGTTTAATAGATTTACACTGTACATAGTTATTTTACCAGTATATCTAGATAGAATAGAAGCCAAATCTTTAACCTTTTCTTCAGCCCTTTCAGATGTAAAAGGATAGGAATGATAGTGCACTGCTGATATCTCAACACCTCTTTTCGCCATCAAAAATCCAGCTACTGGGCTATCTATACCTCCGGATAAAAGCAGTAGCCCTTTACCATTAGTACCTATTGGCATACCTCCATATCCTTTAATCTTATCTGCATATATATATACATTTTGTTTTATATCAATATATATTAATGTATCTGGATTATGGACATCTACACTTAATTCATTAAAAGTTTTAAGTACAACCCCGCCCATCTGCCTAGAGAAATCTGGAGACTTTATTGGAAAGTTTTTATCTGCTCTATTAGTATCAATTTTAAATGTTTTTATCTTATCCTTTTCAATTTTACATTTTACCATTTTAAGTACAGCTTTTTCAATAACTTCTACATCTTTTCCAACTCTAATACATGGACTTATATATACAAGTCCAAATACTTTTCTCAATCTATTAATCATCTGCGAAAATTTAGTTTCTTCTGCTTCTATATAAATTTTTCCCTGTTCTTTATATATCTTTTCAAATCCTAAATCTTTTATTGCTCTTCTCATGTGCTTAATTAATTGGTCTTCAAAATATTTTCTATTTAATCCCTTTAAAGCAATCTCACCTAAACTTACAGATAGCACTTTATCCACTCAATCACCTCATAGTTATTTGTCTAATTTCAGATACTGACTCCTTAAGTATCTGAACTGTATATTCAATATCTTCAATGGTATTTTCATATGAAAAGCAAAATCTTATGGCTCCTTCTATCTCTTCATTCTTTAGACAGATACTTTTAAGCACATGACTCTTTTCTGTACCTTTAGATGAACATGCTGAAGAAGTGGATACATAAATATCTTTATCCTCTAAGCAATGTAAAAGTACCTCCCCCCTTACATGATTAAAAGATATATTTAATATATATGGAGAAGAACTTTCATCCAATGAAGTATTAAATCTTATATCTTGGATTTCTTCTTTCACCCTATTGGCAAGATATTCTTTAAGTTTAAACGCATACTTGGATTCACTCTCGAAATTCTTTGTCATTATTCTTACAGCCTCACCAAATCCAATAATACCAGTCAAGTTTTCAGTTCCTGATCTTAGTCCTTTCTCTTGGTTCCCTCCAAAAACTATGGGAGAAAGAACATGTTTTTTATCTATAAATAGCCCTCCTACCCCCTTTGGTCCATAAACCTTATGTCCACTAAAGGAGTAGCTATCTATACCCCATACTTTCAAGGATAAACCTACTTTGCCAAATCCTTGAACTCCATCAACATGTAATAATGTACTGGGGTTTACTGAATTGATAATCTTTTTTATTTCTGCTATAGGCTGTATAGCTCCTATTTCATTATTAACATGCATTACAGATACTAGAATAGTATCTTTTCTAATAGAATTTTTCAACTCTTCCAAAGATATATAACCAAGGCTATCCACATTTAGATAAGTAATATCAAAACCTTGAATTTCATAGTTTCTCATTATGTTTAATACGGAAGAATGTTCTATCTTCGTAGTAATTATATGTTTACCTCTCTTGCCAAATTTATTTACAATACTTTGAATAGCTATATTGTTGCTTTCTGTACCTCCAGAAGTAAAATAAATCTCATTATTATCTACATTCAAATATTTAGCAATATATTCTCTAGCTTCTTTTATTTTTTTTTCCGACTTCATACCAAGTCTATGAAGAGATGAAGGATTACCAAAATCCTTCTCC
The DNA here is from genome assembly GCF_900128955.1 of Tissierella praeacuta DSM 18095. Lineage (GTDB taxonomy): Bacteria > Bacillota > Clostridia > Tissierellales > Tissierellaceae > Tissierella > Tissierella praeacuta. The sequence goes on along the minus strand of NZ_FQTY01000026.1, from coordinate 9,432 downwards.
ATACTTTCACTAACAATATTTATAACTTCTTTCCTTGGTTTTGTAGTGGAACAATTATCCAAATAAATCAAATATTATACACCTCTTCTAATTAGTATCCTAATTCTTCATCAACCAAATAAATATGAATATTAGTTGCTCCAGGTTTTTTATGGATTATAACTTCTGTTTTACAAATTCTTTGTGGTGAATTACAATCCATACATTTTCCAGTATAAGTACAAGGAGTACTAAGATTTAGTCTTTTAGCATTCATTGGTGCAGCAATGTTTCTAATTCTTTCTATAGCTTCCTCATAATCTTTACATATTTTATTCCTTCCAACAACTATATATACATCTTTATGTCCATAAATCATAGATGCTACTCTATTACCATTTCCATCCATATTCACAAGCTTACCATCCATAGTCAAGGCATTGGTACTTGTAATATAAGTATCTGTATTTATAGCTTTTGTAACTGCATTTTCAACATCTTTTTTCCAATGCCAATAAACTTCATTACCACTATTTTTTAAGTCCTCATATACTCCCATATCTTGAATTGTCATAGAACCACCTATACCTATAGATTCTTCCTTCTCTATTTGAGATAGTAGGTCTTCTCTTGCTTCTAAAATACTATTAAATTTCCTTACTATAAAACCATTTTTTGATAATACCTTTTCTAATTCCAAAAATCTATTATCCATTTTAAATCCTCCTATATTAACTATATCCTATTATACTATTATACAAGATTTATATATTATATTAAAGTCAAATTATAAATCTAAAATACAATATAGATTGATTTTGAAATTATGTAAACTTCATGTCGTAAAATGATTTTTTTAAAAAAACCCTTGCATATTTTGTCGGTATTTGCTATAATTTATATGTGGTTATCCCCCTGGTAACCTCAAATAAGATCTCTATTCCCAATACCCCTTTTGAACGGTTTATTTACATCCAAAACGGGTGAAGACTCCATTAGGAGTCTTTTTTTTATGTAATTATTTCCCCTTTATATTTTATAGTATCTTAAAGTATGCTATATTAATATTGTACTTAAATTTTAATATAATTAATTGGAGGTATATAATATGTCTAATAAAAATAAGGTAGCTATAATATTTACTGGTGGTACTATTTCTATGAAAATTGATCCTCGTATTCATGCTGCTATACCTGCATTAACTTCAGAAGAAATTATTAGTATGGTTACAAACATTGAAAATTTTTCTGAAATTGAAGTAATTAACTATGCAAATATACCTAGTCCTCATATTACTCCATCTATGATGATGGAAATAGCTGATTTAGTCAAGCAAACCATAACTAGAGATGATATTACAGGTGTCATAGTAACCCATGGTACAGATACTCTTGAAGAAACTGCTTATCTTCTTGATTTAATAATTAAAACAGAAAAGCCTATAGTAGTAGTCGGTGCCATGAGAAATAGTTCTGAACTTGGATATGATGGCTCCAGCAATCTTTCTGCTGCTTTATGTACTGCTATCTCTAATAAGGCTAGAAATAAAGGTGTTTTAGTAGTAATGAACAATGAAGTAAATGCCGCTAGCGAAGTTACTAAGACTAATACATTATCTTTAGATACTTTCAAGTCTCCAGAATTTGGTCCCTTGGGAATTGTAGATAATGATGAAGTTATATTCTACAGAGACATTATATCCCACCAATTCATTGATACTAATATTATAGAAGAAAAAGTAGGATTAATAAAATCTGTTCCTGGTATGGAGTCGGATATATTAGATTTTTACATAAACTCTGGATATAAGGGTATAGTTATTGAGTCACTAGGTAGAGGAAATCTTCCTCCTCAAATGATACCAGGTATCAAAAAGGCAATTAGTCAAAATATTCCTGTAGTCATGGTATCTAGATGTCCTACAGGTAGAGTTTTAGACTCCTATGGATATGAAGGAGGAGGTAAACATTTACGTGAATTAGGTGTAATCTTTGGAGGTAATTTGCCAGGACAAAAAATAAGAATAAAACTTATGCTTGCCTTAGGGTCAACAAAAGATATGCATAAAATTAAGGAAATAATAGAGCAAAATCTATTTAACTAATAATCTTAAAGGAAAAAGGTTTATTATAGCCTTTTTCCTTCCTTTCTATATCTTCCTCTAGTTTTATAATTTAAAAATTTTTCGATTTCAATTATATTATCTTCCAGTTCCTTAACCTTTTCTTCCAATCTATTTATTACTATTTCTAAATTCTTGGAATACTCATGAGCTTCTTTTTTTTTACGGGAACTTCTACAACATTATCTAAAGGTCCGAAACCCATAAATCTTATTTCTGGGTATATACTGCCAAAAGAATATTGTAGTTGAACATTGTCCTTTGGAGTTATGGTTAAATACTTATATCTAACAAAATCTATCCCCCTTGATTCATTCCACATATATAAAGTTTGTTCCCAAGATTCCCCTCTATCTTCACTGTATCTACTCATTATTTTATTTAATTCTACCCAAGTAATCCATAGTTTATTTTGAAAAAATATTATATTAGGATGAGATGGACTTCCTTCATTTGAGATAGTTTCCTCACTATATTTTACATAATTTCCATTATCATAATGAAATTTATTATATTTGACTACTAAATTACCAAAACTATATTCACAATAAGTCAAATGAATAATATCATCTATTATACATATATCCAAGAATAGTTTATCACTTTCTGTATCAATTAAAACCTTCTTACTACTCCACTCCAATTTATCAATACTAAATTCTTTCAATTCTATTACCTTGTTATTGTTATAATATAATAATAAAATATTATTATGATTTTGAGTTAATTTAATAGGATTGAGAACTTTATTTACAATAATTTCCCCCACTATATGATCATTCCAAATACTTCTATTATAGTAATAGTGATGAATTCTATATTTTTCTTCAGCATCTAATGCTTTTATTAAATAAAATATATGTATTATTTCATCTTTTATCATAATATTTAAATCAAATACTTCTGCTAATCTTTCTGATGTAAGCTGTATTTTTTCTTTTTTCTTTTCTCCAAATATATTCAAAATAAGATGTCCCTCTTTGCTTTGATATAATATATAAATATTATTTTTCAAATCAATGGCTATATCATATTCTTCAAGTACGTCTTTAGCTATAATCTCCTTGCTATTAGGATTTATATCACTTGTAATTCTTTCTAACAAAATATCCTCTTTTGATTTTCTAAATAACATGATATTATTGGAGTTCATTTCAGCAATAGTCCATTTATCAGTAAAAAAAGTCATTTAAGCACCACCTTTTGATTATTCTTAATAAATCTCTCTAGTAATAGATATTATCCTTATATGTCTTATATTCCCATTTTTATTTGTAACAGAATAATAACTAATGGAATATATTATCAGTGAGAAGAGAAAATATCTTATTTTTAAAAAGGAGGAAATATAATGCATTCAAATATATTACCAGAAGAACTTAATCAAAATATCACTGATAGATGTTGTGTTGGAACTACAGGTTGTGAATGGGATGGTACCCTAAGAAGAGTAGTAACTGAACCTATATTTGTACAAAAAGTTTATGATGCAACTCTTGTAAACTTACAAGCTTTAAGTACTGTTAGCAATGTAAGATTTACTCCAAATTTACCACAAGGTTCAAGAATCATAAGAGTTTTAGATATTAGATGTAGAAGATTTTTTAATCCTGCTAATGTAAATGACCCTCGTAATTTAGTAATAAATCCAGAAACTGTTCTTTCAGGTGGAGAGTTTGTGAGAGATGCACAAGGTAATTTTGTAGAAGTAGTAGGACCAGATGGAATTCAAAATCAAAAACTAATATTTGCCGATACGACTGTATGTGATGATGAAGGTAGAGGTACTCCAGTATTTGGTACTCAAAGAATTTGTCTTAGAGGAAATGTATTAGTAGAAATCGATGTTTTAGTTTTAAGTGCTAATGGAAGAAGAAGTACTGTTACATTATCAGCTAATGTTCCTATTGCACCAGCTAACTCACCTATAGTGCTAACTAACTTTTTCGAATTATGTATACCTTCAGTGTTTAATTCTGCATTCTTCCCAAGATTTGCTGAATTCCGTAATATCTTATGTGAAACAAGGCTTGGTACTAATAGTATTGCTAGAGATATACGTATAAATCCAGAAACTGGAGAAGTAAGAATAGATTTAATCATTGCTATTTGTATATCTTGTGAAAAGAAGATAATAGTTCCAGTTCAATTATGTGTACTTTCAACAGGATTTACTGAACTTTCTCCAGAAACTTCACCAATTTGTACAACATTCCCAACTTTATTCCCAAGACAAATAGACGAAGATAGTATAGGTGGAATTGAAGACCCTGGAAAACCTAATCGTCCAGGTTGTAGAAGGGGATTCAGAACTTTAGATGCAGAGGAATTTGTTGAAGAAGTAGACGTAGAACTTGAATAAAAATACAGAGAGGTGCTTGTTTATCAGCACCTCTTTTATTATCCTTTAATTAAATAACCGTTAATCTCTGCCTTCTTTAATATTCTCGATGCAAATAAAGAAATAACTATTGCTACTCCTACTCTTACACTCAATAAAAACCAAAGATTAGCCCCTACTACTACAAATAATAATGTGTCTTCAATCACTGCATGACAAGCAATTAGAAATATCATTAAGGTATATAAATCTTTTTTACTTAAATTATTCTCCTCTGTGCTTTCTATAATAACTCCAGCGCCATAAGACAAACCAAATATTAACCCTATAATTAAAGGAAAAACAGCTACATTAGATATATCAAAAAAATTAGCAACTGGCTCCATCTTTCGAGATAATTTAGCTAATATTTTTGAATCCTTAAGAATCTCCATAAATACCATCAATGGAATAACAATCTTAGCCATTGTAATTACAGATTCCAATGATCCCATAAAACTATCTTTAATATATAGCCCAAAATTCATTTATTTCACTCCTATAAAAGAATATTTAATATTAATCCAGAAACTATTGCTAATGCAAGTCTAATACCTATTACAACAAATAAATTCACTCCTGTTTTTTTAGCAACAGCTGTTTCTAAAAATAGGCTATGAGAAAATGATAACATAACTGCTAAGATAGTTATTTGTTTAATATTTAAATTCAAACTTGTAATTGCACCTATTCCTGCATATAGATTAATACAGTTCCCTAGTACAAGAACTAAAGATGTTTCACCAGGCAGACCCAATAATTTCATAGCAGGTTCAAACCACACTGAAATCATATCTAATATTGGTGTCATCCGAAGAAAAGTAACAAAAAAATATACAGGAACTACTATTTTTGTCAATCTCCATAAGGTATTCATTCCTTTTTTAAAACCTCTTATTGTACTATCCATAATCATTTATATCAACCTCATTTTATTTATTTTATTAAAAGGCATCATATTTTTACTCTTCATTTATAAACTCTTGCAAGAAATAAAGTAAATAATCTATAGTAAAATTAATTTCTTCCTTAGATAAGACTTTACTATCTAATGAGTACCTAATATAGTCGTTAAATTCCTCAATACCATTAAAAGGTAGTTCTATTTCAGATAATAATTTTCTCATTCTAACCTTTCTTTCAATATTACTCATTTTAGACAAAGATCTATTTATATACTGTATTAAAGAATCAACAATTTGTTCTAAATACTCTTGCGTAATTTGTATATCATTCTCTGGAAATAATATTTTATTGTCTACTAATTTGGTATCATTATAATAAGTAAGTATTTTTTTAGTATAAAGTAAGTCTTCGTCTAACTCAACATAATTAAAATCTTCCCTTTTTAATGCCTCAGAATTTAAAATATTAAATTCTTCTAAATCCACAAATATATCTTCTTCTATTTTTTTTATTCCTTTTTCAATTATATTATTAAGTTTATCTATACTTTCTTTATCTTCATTGGTTATGGTTTTCATCCATTTTTCATATATTTCTACAATTTCTTCAGATATCAAACTATCCTTTTCTAAAAAAATGACTATAACCATATTACTTATCAACCCTAATCTCAATATAAAATCAAATATTTCATTGATTTCTTTAGCCAAATTAATTATTTCTTTTACTATAATATCTAATTCGTCTAAATTTTTATCTGATAATTTTATATTTCGTAATTTTTGTATTTCTCTAAAATAATAATCAAATTTAGTACCATATCCATCCCTTATAGAACTATTAAATTGTTTTTTATATTCATTAATTTGAGCTTCAACCTGTACCTTAGTATATAATCTTAAATTTCTCATTATGGTATTTTTAAGTATAGCAAAATAATTTTCTTTTACTAATCTCATAGGTATTGTCAAAACTATTTGTGAAATAACATGAATATACTTATAATAATCATCTTTTAATTTATTTAAGATATCATTTATTATAGCAATTAGCTCATCTACCTTATTGGCATTGTATGGTATATTTTCATAATCCTTTTTAGATAATATCTTAATTCCATATTGGTCAACTAATTCCCCCATATAAGATAACTCTATATTATATCCATCTATAATTGATAATAATTCGTATATTTCTTCTCTAATACAAATTATTTCATCTAATTCTAAATCTATTTTTCCACCTAATTCAGGCATAGATTTATTTAGTAAATTTATAACCTTATTTATGTAATAATCTAATAAATTAAATTCACTAATTAACCCCTTATTTTCAGTTTGTTTCCTATCTTTTAACATATTTTTAAGTATATTTATACCGTTAAAGGCATTTAAATAGCTAGATTCCTTTATAAGTTTAAGTTGTTTTTTGTTCAGTAATATAATATTATCTCTTATTTCCTCATTAGACATTTTAGCAACATTTTCTATATTAATCATAATTAACTTTATCTCCTCTCAATCCTAAAATTCTTCTATATACAAGCTTTGATTTTATCTCTATTTAAAGGTATAATTAAAATATCAATATTATTATTATAACATAATGAAAGCTTAGGGTGAATTGTTTATGGAGACTATAGTTAATATAATTTCTCATTCTTTAAATATACAAAATTATTTTGATAACAATAATATTTGTTTTATTGATATTGAAACTACTGGATTAAATAGAAATAAAAACATGATTTATTTAATAGGAGTTTTATTTTTTGACTTCAATGCTCAAAGTTGGACACTAAAGCAATATTTTGCTAATAATATAGATGATGAGCAAACTTTATTAAAAGAATTTATAAATAATCTAGATGACTTTAATAAAATCATTACTTTTAATGGGGAATCCTTTGATTTACCATTTATAGAGTGTCGTCTAAAAAAATATGGAATTAATTACACATTTGATAAATTAAAATCCTTTGATTTATATCAAATAGTTAAAAAAAATAGCTCCTATCTAAATCTTCCAAACTTAAAATTAAAAACTATTGAACTCAGTTTAGGATTTAATAGGGAAGATAAATACTCTGGTTATGACTGTATTGGTTTTTATTATAATTATATAAAATCTAAAAATATATTGCTCAAAGAAAATATACTAAAACATAACTATGATGACCTTGTCCATATGTTAGACATAATTAAAATATTAGATGTACTAGAAGATAAAAAAAGTCTTTGTATTAAATTGCAGAATAAAGTTCTAAAGTTTACAATTGAAAATATGGGAATAAAAGGTGATATGTTAAATATTAATGGACTTTCAAACCATCCTTTAATAAAAAATATAAAATATTATAATGAAACTTATAGTGTTATTACCAAGAATCTTAATGAATTTGATATATATATAGAAATAAAACGTGGTTATATAACCAAAGAAGAAAAATGTATATATATAGATACTTCCGAGTTTGATCAAATTAATAATATAAATAATAACTTAGACTATAAATTACCGTCTAATATTTTAGTATTGATGATTGAAAAAAAATACTGTATTAATAATATTAAAAATTTACTTATACAAATCTTTAAAGATATATTTTAGATGAGAAATAAAAAAACAGACTCTTTGGTCTGTTTTTTTTGGTGGGCCTTCAGGGACTCGAACCCCGGACCTACCGGTTATGAGCCGGGTGCTCTAACCGACTGAGCTAAAGGCCCCTAATGGTGGGCACAACAGGGCTCGAACCTGTGACCCCCTGCTTGTAAGGCAGGTGCTCTCCCAACTGAGCTATGCGCCCATATTTTATAATTAACATTACTAATTGTTTTGGCAGGGGTGGCAGGATTTGAACCCACGACATTCGGTTTTGGAGACCGACGTTCTGCCACTGAACTACACCCCTATGTTTTTTGGTGGGCCTTCAGGGACTCGAACCCCGGACCTACCGGTTATGAGCCGGGCGCTCTAACCAACTGAGCTAAAGGCCCCAAAAATAAAAAACTGGTGCCCGGAGCCGGAATCGAACCAGCGACACGTAGATTTTCAGTCTACTGCTCTACCGACTGAGCTATCCGGGCACATTAATTTAGTTTATATGTATGGTATGGTGGGCCTTCAGGGACTCGAACCCCGGACCTACCGGTTATGAGCCGGGCGCTCTAACCGACTGAGCTAAAGGCCCCTACCATGGCGGAGAAGGAGGGATTTGAACCCTCGCGCCCCGTGAAGGACCTACTCCCTTAGCAGGGGAGCCTCTTCAGCCACTTGAGTACTTCTCCATATAAAAATAATCAGTTCTTGCGAACAATTATAAATCTCAAATTTGGCGGAGAGGGTGGGATTCGAACCCACGTGGGCTTGCACCCTAACGGTTTTCAAGACCGCCCCGTTATGACCGCTTCGGTACCTCTCCATGGTGATCCATCCGCGACTCGAACGCGGGACACCCTGATTAAAAGTCAGGTGCTCTACCGACTGAGCTAATGGATCATAATTATTTAATTTATGTTTATTGGCTGGGGTGACAGGACTCGAACCTGTGGAATGCTAGAGTCAAAGTCTAGTGCCTTACCGACTTGGCTACACCCCAACAACATGGCGCGCCTAGGAGGATTCGAACCCCCGGCACACGGATTAGAAGTCCGTTGCTCTATCCTACTGAGCTATAGGCGCATATGGAGCGGGTGAAGGGGATCGAACCCTCGCAACCAGCTTGGAAGGCTGGGGCTCTACCACTGAGCTACACCCGCATATGTGGTGTACCCTTAGGGATACCTTTAAAATATTCCCTATAAGGTAAATATTGGTGGAAGAGACTGGATTCGAACCAGTGAAAGCTTAGCTAACGGATTTACAGTCCGTCCCCTTTAGCCTCTTGGGTACTCTTCCCTATTTGTTTTTTGCAATTTCACAACTCAATATTTTTCGTTGAGTTAGTTTACAATGGAGCTGGCGAGAGGAATTGAACCCCCAACCTACTGATTACAAGTCAGTTGCTCTGCCGATTGAGCTACGCCAGCAAGTTTGTTATTGCTTG
>NZ_FQTY01000001.1 GCF_900128955.1 Tissierella praeacuta DSM 18095 | reverse complement strand
ATAATACTGTTATCGTAAAGATCCATAATTGGACTTAAATAAAGTTTTCTATTATCCCTAGGAATTGAAAATTCAGTTACATCTGTAAGCCATTTCTCATTAGGAGCCTTAGCTGTAAAATCTCTTGCTAATATATTCTCCTTTGTATACTCTGGCTTTACTCTAATGCGATTAACTTTTTTTCTTCTAATTCTAGCTGTAATACCTAAAATATTCATAATTCTATGTATATATCCTTCTGAAAATGACTTATGATTTAGTTTATTAATGAACATATGGTCATCCTTTTTACTGTACTTTGGTTTTCTTCCCATAAAAAAATACCTCCAAGTAGATAATCTAATTTTTAATTAATTAGACTGTCTACTTTGGAAGTATCATATCATTTTAGACTCTTTTTTTCATTTAACAACAAAAATAGTCAATATTCTTTGAAGGAGAAACACATCTTTATATAGAATATATATGTATAAGGAATAGAAGGAGGGGATTTTTTGTATCTATCAGTAGAAAAACACAAAAATAATTTATTGGTACAATTTAAGGGGGAGTTAGATCATCATACTACGGAAAATGTAAGGGAAAAAATAGATCAACAATATTTTGATCCAAAACTTAAAAACATAATATTAGATTTAAGAGGGTTAACTTTTATGGATAGCTCAGGAATAGGACTTATTATGGGAAGATATAAAAATTGTATAGAAAAAAAGGGGTTAATGGCTATAGTAAGTGATAATGCATATGTAGATAAGATGCTTAGGATGTCTGGATTACTCAAAATAATAAATGTATATCCAACAATTGAAGCAGCAAATGAAAGTTTATAAAGGAGATGAAAATGGTGGAAAAAAATTATATGAAATTGGAGTTCCTAAGTAAATCTAATAATGAGTCTTTTGCAAGGGTAGTAGTAGCAGCATTTGCATCTCAGTTGGATCCAACATTAGAAGAATTATCAGATATTAAAACGGCAGTATCAGAGGCTGTTACCAATGCTATTATACATGGATATGAATATGGGGAAGGAATAGTAATAGTTGAATCAAAAATTGAAGGAAATGAAATAGAGATAATTGTAGAAGATAGAGGTATGGGGATTCTTGATATAGATAAAGCTCGTGAACCATTTTATACATCTAAACCAAATTTGGAGAGATCTGGTATGGGTTTTACAGTTATGGAAACTTTTATGGATAGCCTTGAAGTACAGAGTATTAAGGGGAAAGGTACAACAGTAAAGATGACAAAAAAATTTAAAAGCCTTTTAGATAAGGAGTAGATATTATGAGTTTAGGCAGTGAAAACAAGGCTTTGTTATCCCATGAGAAGACCATGGAACTTATTAAGGAGGCACAGGATGGTAGTATGGAAGCCAAAGAAATGTTAGTGTCTTCTAATCTAGGGCTTATTAGATCGGTTTTAAGGGGCTTTATGAATAGAGGTTATGAAGTAGATGATTTGTTTCAAATAGGTAGTATAGGATTATTAAAAGCCATTGATAAATTTGATACTTCTTTTGATGTTAGATTTTCAACTTATGCAGTACCAATGATAATAGGTGAGATTAAAAGATTTTTAAGAGATGATGGATTGGTTAAGGTAAGTAGATCATTAAAACAGACTGCATCAAAGGCTAAAGGAGCAGAGGAAAAGCTTTTTATGCAACTTGGAAGAGAACCTACTATTCAAGAAATATCTGATGAAATTCAAATGGACAAGGAAGATATAGTAATGGCTCTAGAAGCTTCATATCATCCTGAATATCTTTATGACGTTGTACATCAAAATGATGGTTCACCCTTATATTTAATAGATAAAATTAGTAATGAATCAGAAGATGACAGGGATATCGTTGATAATATAGTATTAAAAGATATGTTAGCAAAGTTGAAACCTAGAGATAGGCAAGTTATTATCTTGAGATATTTTAAAGATAAAACTCAAACTGAGGTAGCATCTGAATTAGGTATATCCCAAGTTCAAGTTTCAAGAATAGAAAAAAAGATAATAGAAGAAATGAGGAAAAATTTAGCAAAGGCATAATATATGCCTTTTTTTGTATTAAAAAATAATTATAGTAGATAATAATCTTAGAATGAGGTGATTATATGATATATAAATTAAATTATAAAAAGATAATTATTATGTTGACGATTTTCTTAGTTCTTGCTGGTGGGATTTTATGGTATAAGGGAGAAGTTGCAAATAAAGAAGTGCCAAAGAAGGCGAATTTTGTTATTAATATACTAGAATGGAGTATGATTTATGGATAAAGAAAAAGTATATATAGTAATCAATAAAAAGGCCTCCATTGAGCCAGATAAAGATGCACTTGTAAAGGATTTGGGAGAAGTATATAGTACAAAACCAGATATTAAAAAAAATATAGAAAATATTAGAGTAAAAAAAAGGAATGTGGAAGAAGATTGGGATTATATAACAGCTATAGAGATATCAGAGAAAGTTTTAAGTAGATATCCAGATATTGATTTAGATTTACTTGGGGAAGTAGAAGTGCTGATTGAGTATAAATCACGGCAGAAGGAAAGACCGTTTTTTGAATTTATAAAAGTATTTCTAGTATGTATAATCTTATTTTTTGGAGCAAGTATAGCTATAATAAATTTTCATGCAGATGTTGACGCTAAGAAAGCTATGGAGAAATTATATTTTACCTTTACTGGAGAGAAGAAAAGCAATCCTTTAATTATGAATATTCCCTATTCAATTGGAATCGGAGTAGGAGTATTAACATTTTTTACTAGAATTTTTAGTTTTAGTGAAAGAAGAAAAAAAGAACCAGGTCCTATGGAAATAGAGTTGTTTCTATATGATGAAGACATGGAAAAACATATATTAAATGATATTAAGAAAAATGAAAAATCATAAAAAGAGGTGTGCTATGGGAGTAAAGTTATTGTTAATGACAATTGGTTTTGGAGGTGGATTAGCAGTTGGTACTGCTGCAGCTGCTTTTATTACAATACTTCAAATAGTACCAAGATTAGTTCAAATAAGTAATACATGGAAATATATTAAACTTTATCAAATGATCATATCCGTAGCCTTTATTCTATTCGTTATAATATATTTTTCAGAGTTCCATATTAATCTGCCTAAAATTATAATTCCGTTAATTGGGCTCTTATGTGGAGTTTTTATTGGTTTATTGTCATCTGCTTTAGCAGAAGTATTAAACGTAATTCCAGCAATGTCAAAAAAATTAAAGATAAAAGATAGTTTAAGATATATTATATGGGCATTAATGGCTGGGAAAGTGGCAGGTTCATTATATTTTTGGATATTTAATTAAGTAGAGGAGATGAAATAAATGGAGAATATGAATAAAAAAGAATATCAAAAGTATTCCGAAAAGAAAGTTCCCAAACCTACCTATCTAAAGAATATAATATTTGCTTTTTTAGTAGGTGGAGCAATTTGTACTATAGGACAGTTTTTAAGGACTTGGATGATGAAAAATGGTCTTGATGAGAAAGCTATTGCATCAGGCACATCTATTATTTTAGTGTTTTTAGGAGCATTACTCACTGGACTTGGAGTATATGATGAAATTGGAAAGATAGGTGGAGCAGGAGCTGCTGTTCCTATTACAGGGTTTTCCAATGCTGTAGTATCACCTGCAATGGAGTTCAAAACAGAAGGATTTATTTTTGGTGTAGCATCAAAAATGTTTACTATAGCAGGACCTGTATTAGTGTATGGAGTAGGAAGCTCAGTAATTGTTGGCATATTACATCTATTATTTACGAAGGGGAGATAATTAATGGCATTAAAAAAGTTTGGTTCACAAACAGTTAAATTTGGGAATCCACCTTCAATAGTAAGCACCTATACAATAGTAGGACCAAAGGAAGGTGAAGGACCACTTAAAGATTATTTTGATATGATTTTAGAAGATGATATGTGGGGACAGGAATCCTTTGAAAAATCAGAAGCTAAAATACAAGAAGAAACTATAAAAGCAGCATTATCAAATGGAAATTTGACTAATCAGGATATAGACTACTTATTATCTGGAGATTTATTAAATCAAATAATTTCTTCTACTTATACAGCTAGAGCACTTAGTATCCCTTATTATGGATTATATGGAGCTTGTTCCACTATGACACAGTCTTTATCTTTAGGTGCAATGCTTATAGATGGTGGGTTTGCAGACAAAGTAATATGTGCTACATCTAGTCATTTCAGTTCTGCTGAAAGACAATTTAGATTTCCATTGGAATATGGTTCTCAAAGAAATTTTGGAGCACAATGGACAGTTACTGGATCTGGAGCTACTATACTTTCATCAGAAGGAAATGGACCATATATTACTTATGCAACTACTGGTAAAATTATAGATATGGGTATTAAAGATGCTACAAATATGGGGGCTGCTATGGCACCAGCAGCTGTTGATACACTAGTTACACATTTTAAAGATACTGGTTACTCTCCATCTAGCTATGATCTTATAATATCAGGAGATTTAGGGAAGGTAGGAAAGAATATAGTATTAGATTTAATGAAAAAAGAAGGATATGATTTATCCAGTATGTATACAGATTGTGGTGTGGAAATATTCGATGGGGAAGCTCAAGATACTCATGCAGGAGGCTCTGGGTGTGGATGTGCTGCAGTTGTATTAAATGGTTATATATATAAGGAAATGATGAAAGGAAAATTTAACAGAGTATTGATAATGGCTACGGGAGCACTTCATTCAACAATTATAAATCAACAAGGTGAATCGATTCCGGGAATAGCTCATGCAATTACTATAGATATAAATAATAGTTAGGGGTGGTTATATGGAATATATTAAAGCTTTTATAGTTGGCGGCTTAATATGTGTAATAGGTCAAGTTATATTAGATAATACTAAATGGACTCCTGCCCATATATTGGTTTCTTTTCTTACGGCAGGTGTTATTTTAGGAGGTATAGGAGTTTATAAACCCCTTGTAAAGTTCGCAGGTGCAGGTGCTACAGTTCCAATAGTAGGGTTTGGAAATGCTTTAGCAGAGGGTGCAATCGAAGGTGCTAAGACTAAAGGAGTAATAGGTGCCTTTACTGGAGGGTTACAAGCAACTGCTGGTGGAGTGGCTGCTGCAATTTTATTTGGGTATATAATGGCATTAGTTTTTAATCCAAAAACGAAAAACTAAGGAATTAACCTTAGTTTTCGTTATTATATTCATTTTCATTTTCATCTTCATCTTCCCATATATATGGAGGAGAACTAAAATCATCTTCTATAGGTTCGGGTATTACAGTGTTATGGTTATGATCAGTACAGAACTCTCTTGGAACAGAAAACTGAAAATCTGTTGGTGTAATACCATTGTGTTCTGATGGGAAATAAGGTGGTGTACGATCTACAAACACCTTTTTAACTTTATTTTCTTCTGGACAATATTCATTAGCCAGTTTTCCATTGGTACTATCTATGGTGACTTCTACGTGAACATCACAATGACTTTTTGGTTCTGTTCCCTTTACAAATATTTCAGATTTAACTGTACTTCCCCTTGGGTCACGAGTACAAAGTTCTGTTGGTAATTTTCCTGACTGAGTACATATATTTACAGATACTATACCACTAGGTTTATCGAAGGATGTTTTACTTTCTAAACCTTCATGCATTCTAGTCATTATATGTTGCCATAATTGTACGGCTGTACCACTACTTTGTGTAAGAGTAATCTTAGGTGAGTCATTTCCTATCCATGTAGCAGAAACATAGTATGGCGTAAATCCAACAAACCAAATATCCGCCTGATCTGTTGTTGTACCGGTCTTACCTGCTACTGCCATCTTAGAAATTTTAGCTCTTCCTGCAATACCATTTGATACAGTAGTCCTCAAGATATCTGACATTATATATGCTACTTGAGGGGATACTACTATGGTTTCTTTTGGAGTATTATCAATTAATATATTACCATTCTTATCTTCTATTTTAGTGAAAGCTCTAGGTTCTATATATATACCACTGTTTGCTATAGCACCGTATGCAGCAGTTAATTCTAAAGGTGTCAGACCTTTTGTCATACCACCTAGTCCAAGTGCTGATAAGTTTTCATCGTTACTAGCCTTATTTTCCTTAGCTGTAACAAAGCTATCGTTTTCAGGGTCAGTTTTGCTGATAATTCCTAACTTTTCTAAATATGACATAGATGTTTGAATTCCAATGGATTCTACAACTTTAACAGCATTTACGTTGACAGATTGTTCTACTGAGCGTCTTAGAGTATGAATACCTCTATATCTGTCTCTATACCAGTTTTTTGGCCATAGTTTTCCATTTACATAAAATGGAACATCATCTATTGGCGTAGCAGCTGTATATCCATTATCCAATGCTGGTAAATAAGCAGCTATAGGTTTCATAGCGGAACCAGGTTGCCTTCGAGATGCAGTTGCTCTATTTAATATCCTAGCACCTTCAATATCCCTACCTCCTACTAAAGCCTTAATTTGGCCTGTCCTATAATCCATTATAACAGTAGCTGATTGAGGTTGTACAACACCGTCCTTAGATCTAAAGAAATATTTTTCGCTGACTAATAGATTTCCCTTTTCGTCAACTCTATAAAAATCTTTATTTTTATCTAGATAATCACTACTTATTTTAATTTCTTTATTATCAAGGATATTATAATTTTCTTCTGGTATTACTATTGAACCAACACTATGACTTACTAAATTTTTTCTATCATCTATTGTATAATAGTCACCAACATCTATATGTTTTTTATATGGCATAAGTTTTTTATTTTTAATAAATAAATTGTTATCTTTAAATTCGTAAGTGCCTTTTTCTAATATCAACTCAAAATTATCATTAAAGAGATTATTTTGATTATAGTAAATAATATTTCCTTTTTCGTCAATAACATCTTTGGATTTATTTAATCTCCAGTCTACTAATATAGGCCCTTTTATTTTTGATGAATTACTTACTAGAATTTCAGTAAAATTATTATATACATTTTCCAATTCTCTTTGAAGTTTTACATCCATAGTAGAATATATCTTCAATCCACCTGTGAATAACTCGTCTTGTGCTTGTTCCTTTGTATAACCAAGTCTTTCCATTAATGCTTTAACTGCTTGGGTTTTAACATAGTCTGTAAAATAAGAAGAGATACCTTCAAGTTTCTTTTGTCCAGGTTTTAAATTTTCTTTAATATTTTCATTAATTGCCTCTTGATATTGTGACTTTGTTATTTTGCCTAATTCTAACATCTTTTTTAATATAATCTTTTGTCTTTTTACAGCCTCTTCATTATATACTGCTATATATTTTTCACCTAAAATTTCTAAACGTCCAACCTCATAATGTTTTTCAGCGTTGAAGTTTTCAGGACTTACAGTATGATAAGGTGCGTATTTAGTAGGTGATTTGACTATACCCGCAAACAATGCAGATTCTGCAAGAGTAAGGTCTTCTACATTTTTTGAAAAATAAGTTTGTGCTGCTTCTTGTACACCATATGCACCTTGACCTAGATTAACCCTATTTAAATAAGCCTCTAGTACTTGATCCTTTGTAAGGGTTTTTTCTATTTGGATGGCCAAATAAGCCTCTTTAATCTTTCTATCCCAACTCTTTTCTCTGTTTAAATAGACATTTCTTGCTAATTGCTGGGTTATTGTACTGGCTCCTCTCACAGCAGAGCCAGCCTTTATATTGTCTATTGCAGCAGAAACTATACCCTTAGGGTCTACTCCAATATGTTTTTCAAATCTTTCATCTTCTATAGCAATATATGCATCTCTAAGATGCTTTGGCATTTGATTTAATTTTACCATAGTCCTAAACTCTGGTGCCTGAATTTTTTCAATAAGTTCTCCGTCAGCATCGTATATAGTTGACGTTAAATCTAGAGAAGAATTGACCTTTGAAGGATCTATATTAGGAACATCCTTTAAAATAGATAGAACTGCACCAATTAATATGCCTCCTGCTATAACAGATAACATTAAAAATATAACTAAAAATATCTTTATAGATTTAAATACGATATTTCCAGTGGAACCTTTCTTTTTTTTCTTTTTCTTATTATTATCATTGCTATTATCCATAAAACTACCTCCTTAATTGAGAAAAGGCTTAATTAGTTAATTATACCATAGAAATATTATAATGTTAATATTAGAAGTTTAAATGATTATTACAATATAGTTACGAAGAAATAAATATAAATTATAGCTTAATCAATAGTGTTTTGTGTATATTGTTAGATAAATTGTTTAAATGGTGATATAATAAAAGAAAGATATAAATTTAATGATTTTTTGGGAGTTGATAAATTGAACCAAGAAATGAAGAATATGGAAAGAGTTCTTATAATTGGTGTGGAACTTGATACAGATACAATAGATATTGAAAATTCCTTAGATGAATTGGAAGAACTGGTAAAAGCAGCAGGGGGCATGGTGATTTCTAGAGTAGTACAAAAAAAAGAGAGTATAAACCCAGCATATTTTATAGGCAAGGGAAAAGCAGAGGAGATAAAAAATTATTGTGAGGAGTTAGATATTACAACTGTAGTATTTAATGACGAATTATCTGGAGCACAGTTGAGAAATCTAGAAAAGATTATTGATAAAAAAATAGTTGATAGAACGAATCTAATTTTAGATATTTTTGCTAGTAGGGCAAACTCAAAAGAAGGAAAATTACAAGTAAAATTAGCTCAACTTAAATATCGACTTCCGAGATTAATTGGATTTAGAGATTATTTGTCTAGAACTGGTGGTGGTATAGGAACAAGGGGGCCAGGAGAGCAAAAATTAGAAACCGATAGAAGACATATATTGAGAGAAGTAGATAATATAGAAAAACAATTAAAAGAAGTAGAACAAAATAGAAATATAAAAAGAAAGAAAAGAGAGGATTCAAACTTACCCATTGTAGCATTAGTAGGTTATACTAATGCTGGTAAATCAACATTATTAAATAAGATAATTGAATTAAATGATGAATATGAAGAGTCGAAGCAGGTTTTTGTAAAGGATATGCTATTTGCAACATTAGATACATCTTTAAGACGAGCCAAACTTCATAATGGTCAAGGGTTTTTATTAACTGATACAGTAGGATTTGTGTCTAAACTTCCTACAAAGTTAATAGAAGCATTTAAAGGTACTTTAGAAGAAGTAAAATATGCAGATTTGTTGCTTCATATTGTAGATGCTTCTAATAAAGATTTAGATATACAAATTCAAACTACCTATAATATATTAAAAGATTTAGATGTCTTAGACAAGCCTATACTTACAGTTTTTAATAAGATGGATAAAGTAGATATTCATAATTTGTTTTATGATAGCAGATATGTAGATAATAAACTGTTTATATCAGCTAAAAATGGGGAAAATATAGATAGGTTATTGGAAAGCATTGAAGATTTATTACCTCAACAGTATAAGATGGTTACTATAAAAATACCTTATCAAAAACAAAATATAGTAAATTATTTTTGTGATAATTATCAGATTAATAGTTTAGAATATTTAGAAGACGGCACGATGCTAAAACTAACTATTAATAAAGTAGATTTAGAGAGATATAAAGAATATATAATTTAAGATTAAAGAAATGTATTGAAAAATTATTAAGAAATTAATATCATATAAATAAAAAAGGAGTTGAACCCAATGATAATAAGAAATTGTGCTGGTGGAGTTGTATTTAGAGATGATAAGGTTTTTGTTTTGAAAAATGATAAAAATGAATGGGTATTACCAAAGGGAAAGATAAGAGGAGAACAATTACCACCAGAAACAGCTATTAATAGAGTAGAATATGAAACAGGAGTTAATGCTCCTAAAATTGTATCCTCTGCTGGAGAAACTGCTTATGAATTTTATTCATTTTCAAGAAATCAGGCAGTTTGCAATAAAATCATATGGTATATAATGGAATCACAAGATGAAGAGTATAAAGTTAATCTTGAAGAAGGTTTTAAAGAGGGAGGATTTTATCCAGTAGAGGAAGCTGTTGACATGATTACCTACAGTCAAGATAAATCCCTTGTAAGTTTAGCATATAAAAGATATCTAGAGTTTAAAGATTATCAAGAAAAGTTAAACTATGCTTAAAAAGTAGGAGATTATATCTCCTTATTTTTTTGGTGAGAGGAAGATTTTATGGATAAGAGCTATAGAACTATATATTCCTATGGTGAAGCAGAAATCATTATAAATAAATCTCGATTTATCGGCTATGCTATGCCCATAGAAACAGAGGAAGATGCCTTAGAATTTATAGATAAGATAAAGACTAAACATAGAGATGCTACACATAATGTTCATGCCTATGTCCTTGGTAAAGATAATAATATTCAAAGATTTAGTGATGATGGAGAGCCTTCAGGTACTGCTGGTATCCCAATGCTTGAAGTTGTTAAAAAGGAAAATTTGAGAAATGTAGTAGTTGTTGTAACTAGATATTTTGGTGGCATTAAGCTAGGGGCAGGGGGGCTTATTAGAGCATATACAAAAGGTGCAAAGATTGGATTGGATGCAGGTATAATTGTAGATATGGTTCTACATACTAAAATAAAAATTAGAATTGATTATACTTTATATGGAAAAATAGAAAATTATCTTATGAATGAAGACTATATAGTAATTGAGTCTATATTTGATGATGCTGTGAATATATTTGTTTATGTGGAAAATGAAAAAATTGATGCTTTTCATAATATAATAACAGATTTAACTAATGGCAATGCTATAATTGAGAATTTAGATGAAGAATATATTCCTATAAAAGATGGTAAAAGATTAACTTAATTAGGTTAACAAGAGATAAACAGGGTATAATTTTATACGAGGTGATGAGATGGAAGATATGGTAAAGATAAAAGAAGAAATGCTTAATAAAAAGATTTGGGTAGTAGCAGGTGTAACAGCAAATAAAGATAAATTTGGATATAAAATATGGAAGACTTTAAAGGAACATAATTATGAAACCTATGGCGTAAACCCAAATTATGATGATATTGAAGGAGATAAAATCTATCATTCAGTTAAAGAACTACCAATTAAGGTAGATGTTCTTGATATGGTTGTGCCACCAAGAATTGCAATTAATACTTTAGATGAAGCCAAGGAAGCAGGAATAGAATATATATGGTTTCAACCAGGCACATATAATGATGAAGTTTTAGCAAAGGCAAAAGAGTTAGACTTTAAGATATTATATGATGACTGTGTATATGCTACTCTAAGAAAGAGCCACTAGAAAAGAAAGAATAGGTTATAAAAGACCTATTCTTTCTTTTTAAATAGCTCAATACCTCCCACTATTAGCAGAAAAAATCCAAAGTATTTTTTTAGTTTTAGAGGGTCAATTTTAAGAGCTAAAATAGATCCTATAATGGCACCGCCAATGCCTCCTAGTATAATTAATTTAGCAAAAGAAAAATCAATATTCCCTTTTTTATAATGGGTGATTAAGGCTATGGTTGCTACAGGTAGAAATACTATTAGATTGACACCTTGAGCATGTTGCTGTTTTATGTTGTTGAATATAACTAAGGAAGGTATTAAAATTGTTCCGCCACCTATACCCATTCCACTAATTATGCCGGATAAAAATCCAATTAAAATTAAAATCATTTCCATATCATCCTTATAGCAGTATAAATAATTACACTGCCAAATATTTTTCTCAATATATTAATGGGAATTTTATTTAAAGTTTTCGCACCAATATAAGAGCCTACCATACCTCCAATTGCTACGGGGAGAACTACTTTAAAAGGTATAGAATTATTAGCAAAATATATTATAGTAGATATAATGGATAGTGGAAGAATAATGGATATAGCAGTAGCATGAGCTTTATAGTCATTGACATTGAGCAAAAAGACTAATGCAGGCACTACAATAGTTCCGCCGCCAGAGCCAAATAAACCGTTAATTAGACCAGTTATTAAACCTATAGATAGTAACTTTATCTTTTTTTTGTCCATAAATTTCTCCTTTATGTTATAATCATTATGATTAACTTTACCAATTCTAGAGAAGATATACATAGGATGAAAATTTACTAATTATATTGGAGGATGGATATGGAAAATATAGATTTAACTATTTTTAATTTAGTAAAATGGTTGCAAGAAAAGGTAGAAGAAGCCGGGGCAAAGGGATTAGTATTTGGATTGAGTGGAGGTATAGATTCTGCTGTTGTAGCTGGGCTTGCTAAAAAAGCATTTCCAAATAATTCTTTAGGTATAATAATGCCTTGCCATAGTGATTCAATAGATGAAGAACATGGAGTCTTGGTGGCTGAAAAATTAAATTTAGATACTGAAAAAGTAGATTTATCTAATTCTTTTGATGTATTATTTGATTCTATAAAAGTAGAGAATAAAAATAAGATGGCAATATCGAATTTAAAACCAAGGCTCAGAATGACTACTTTATATTATTTCGCTCAAAACAATAACTATTTAGTAGTTGGTTCTAGTAATAAATCTGAGTTTACAGTAGGATATTTTACTAAGCATGGAGATAGTGGAGTTGATTTATTACCTTTGGCTTCCTTTGTAAAATCTGAAATTCGAGAACTCGCTAAATCTTTAGGAATACCTAATATTATAATAGAGAAACCACCTACAGCAGGCTTATGGGAAAATCAAACAGATGAAAAGGAAATGGGGTTTTCATATGAAGTATTGGATAATTATATTAAAACAGGTAAAGGGCCAAAAGAATTAGTAAATAAAATAAAGAAAATGAACTTAGTCAGCCAACATAAGAGGGCTTATCCACCAATTTTTGAAGAATAAAAATTTAATAAATCTAATGCAATAAGCATAATATTATGCTAGAATAGAAAAGGCAATATTATAAAGGGAGTGAAATTTTATGGCAGGACATTCCAAATGGAATAATATTAAAAATAAAAAGGGTAAAGAAGATGCAAAAAGGGCAAAGGTCTTTACAAAACTAGGTAGATATATTATGGTAGCAGCAAAAGAAGGTGGAGCTGATCCAGACTATAATCCAGCATTAAAGGCAGCAATAGATAAAGCAAAGGCAGAAAATATGCCAAATGACAATATAGAAAGAGCAATAAAAAAAGGTTCAGGAGAATTAGGTGCAGATAATTTCGAGGAAATTATCTATGAAGGTTATGGACCAGCAGGAATAGCTGTGTTTGTACAATGTTTAACAGATAATAGAAATAGAACGGCTCCAGATGTTAGACACGCTTTTGATAAATGTGGAGGAAATATGGGGCAATCAGGCTGTGTTACTTTTATGTTTGACAAAAAGGGTATGTTGGCAATAGAAAGAACTGACTCTATAGATGAAGATGAATTAACGATGCTAGCAATTGACTTAGGTGCTGAAGATTTTGTAGCAGAGGATGAAGGTTTTGAAATAATCACCTCTGTAGAGGATTTCAACTCAGTTAAGGATGGTCTAGTTGCAGCAGGTTATGAATTTGCCATGGCAGAACTTACTTATATTCCACAAAATACAGTAGAATTAACTAATCCAGATGATATTAAAAATATGGAAAAACTAATAGATATGCTTGAAGATAACGACGATGTTCAAGAAGTTTATCACAACTGGGAGATGCCGGAGGAAGAGTAAGATGCTTTCTTTAAAAGTCTTTATTTTACTATGATATACTGAATCGAAAATTTTATTTGAATTATGATATATAGAAATAAAACACCTTTTACTAATTTTATAAATTAATAAAAGGTGTTTTATTTCTATTTTAAACATAAAGACTTTTTATTTGAGAAAGACTATAAAGATCTATAGAAATTCAACTAAGTCATTTTTAAAATATGTAGAAGAATTAAAGATTATGATATGCGGATGAATACTAAAACCTTTAATCATAATGGTTAGCTAATCTATAGATATACTTGTTCTCCTTGGTATTTACTTTGACTATACAATAGATACTTGACAGCTTAATATTCTGTATTTAAAATTTATTGTAAAGAAACTGAAAAACCTATTGGTTTTTCTTAGCAGGTTTTGTACTATAAAGAATAGCAGATATAAAAATAAATATACTCCCTATTATTCCTTTAGCCATAATCAAATATCCCTCATTTCTAAATTAGTTTTTACATTTTATACTGGTTTTCGTTAAATTTTATTACTCTATTTTGTTTTTCTACCCATTGTTTAGGATAAAAATAAGATGTAGTAACCCTGTCTAACTCTTTTATTATATTTCTTTTCTTGTTTCACTTTATATTTTTTTGTAAACATGTCCATATTTTAATCTGTATCCTTTGCCTTTAATCTTAAGGAAATTTTTAATTTACCAATATGTAATCTGCCTTTCAAAAGGAAGGCTTTAGTTATCTAGTGTTAATTCTTCTAAAACAACTGAATCAAATGGCATTCTAGATTCATTCATTAGGAGAAACAACTAAAGAAAAAGTAGTTATTAATAGATTATTTAAAGATACTGATGTTTTTTATTTTAGAGAATATTCTTACTATAAGTATAGCATAAGAATCCTTGCAACAACAAGAACTCTTATATATTAGCTAAGGTTTATTAAAATATAATAATGATTTTATTAAAATTGAGAAGTAGAGTTAAGTTTGTGGATAACTTTTTTAGAGAAATAGATATATTAATAACTATTTAACTACTTTTAGGGGTTTTGATATAGTCAGAAACAAGTCTATTAGATAAATATCATTACAAGATTATCTAATATGTAGTAGACTTTTATAAAATATAATATTAGATAAAAAGTAAAGGTGAGAGACATGGGGATTGTTATAATAGCTTTAATAATGATTAATTTTTTTACAGTGTATAAATTTATATTTTGGATTATTTTCAATTCAAAATATATCATTATAAAACATAATCATTGCTCCTGCTGTAGTTCTTTCTGCTAAGGGAAGACCACATCTGGTAATACGATAAAAACGATTTTTTTCATCTGAAATTATTTTGAATCTGTTATATATTTTAATAGCTACTCTTGAATTGAATCTTATATAGTCTTCAATAGAATCTAGCAAATAAGTTCCTTTTTCAACTTGAAACTCCTTGATATATTCATAGGTATGTTTAACATATGATTCATATTGATGGTGATTATCTAATAATCTAATATTGGCATGTTGGGGTATAGTCATATCTTGAATAATATGCAAAGTAGCACCTAGATAGAACATAGACTTATTAAATTCTCCTTTATCCCATAGTTTAAGAGCTTCTTCGTAATAATTTATTCCTAAATCCATAGCAGATTTCCTTCCATATAAACCCCTCTTTTTATAAGGATTATAGAAATGATTGGAGCTTTTGAAGTCTTGGTCTGCCCATACAGCACCTTCATTTATATCTAAAATAAAGCTATGAAAAAATCTATATTCGTTTATATATTTATCATTTTTAAGGATATTTAAGGCATGAAAATTAATGAATTTATGAACCTTACAATGGGTTTTCATTATAGATTTTTTTATAGGATTTGCTACACCAAAAATTGTTTTTAAAATATAGTCATATGTTGTTTCAATAATATCCATTTATTCACCTACTATAAGTTAATTAATTTTATCTTTTAATATTGATTTTACAGCATCTTCAATTTCTGCATATCCTGTGCAGCGACATAGATTGGACTGAAGCCATTCTTCTATTACACTATCATCTGCATCTGGATGGATTTTAGATAAAGCATGGCATACCATTAAAAATCCTGAAGTACAATAGCCACATTGAAAAGCAAAGCTTTCAACAAATGCTTTCTGAATTGGGGCGTTATTTAGCCCTTCTATTGTTATAATCTGTTTCCCAAAAGCCTCCACAGTGAGCATCAAACAAGATTTTATTGGCCACCCATCTACCAAAACTGTACATGCTCCACAATCTCCATTTTCACAACCAGGTTTTGCTCCAGTAAGTCCAAGTTCATTTCTCAAAGTAAATAATAATATATCAGAAGGTTTAGCAACTACATCTCTATCTTCTCCATTTATATTTAAGGTTAGTATAGTAGGAGTTAGTATTTTAAGCATTTAACTGACCTCCTCAAATTTATTAAGTAATTCATATAACATACCATATAGAATAAACTTTCTGTATTCAGAAGAACCACTAATATCGTGGAGTATTTCATAGGGGATATTATCAATGGATTTTTTAATTCTTTTATCTTTGGAAACAGAATTGTTGTTTAAAATTTTTTCTATATCAATAGATCTAATAGGATGTTCACATAAGCCACTAAAAGCAACTGAAATTTTACCATTATCATTTAATGCGGCCATGGTAATTAGAGGATAATCTATTTTCTCATTTTTTGTTCTTTTCACATGGCTATAGGGCAATTGAAGAAATTTTTTATCTATTATTACTTGGATTATAATTTCATCATCTGCAAGTTGTAGTTTTTTATCATATAAATCCATTATCTTTAGAGTTTTTTTGCATATATCACCTTGAACTACTATTTCACTATTAGAGAGGAGAAGAGGTAGTATAGCTTCTTTATATATAATGGTTCCCATTAAATTACCACCTAATGTAATTTTATCTTGTATTGTATGATCTGCTATTCTTTTAACTGTAAGACTAAGGAGTGGAAAAGGATTTTCTTCGGCAATTTTTGTTAAAGTTACAGCTGAACCTATTATTAAATTGTCATTTTTAAACTCAAATACATTACATTCAGGAATACCTTTAACATCTATTACTGCACCAGTATATTTATTGTACATTCTTGCCATAGAGATGAATTCTGTTCCTCCACCATAATAAATAGGCTTTTTACCATCCAATTCAAGTTTATTAAATAATTGAATAGCATCTTCAATTGTATCTGGTTTATAATACTCAAAATCAAAGGGAATCATATTTACCTCCTGTTTTGGTTTTCCATATTAGCTCAGGTGAAATAGGTAGATTATCAAAATCAGCTTCTGCTGCTAGAGATAATGCATTGGCGAAAGCAGATGGTATTCCAAGAATACCATGTTCTGCTATACCTCTCATGCCAAAAGGAGCATCAATATCAGGAGTCTCTATAAAATCTACTGTATATTGTGGATTTTCTCCAAATCGTAAAAGTTTATAGGTTCTCAGAGATGTATTTTCCAATATGGCATTTTTATTATATAAAAACTCTTCCCTAGTTGCCAAACCAATTCCCATACTCATACCACCCATTATGACCCCCTTTGCAGCCTTAGGGTTAATTGCTTTGCCTAAATCTATAACAGTAGCAGCTTTCAGTAGTCTATAAGAATAGTTTTTAGGGTTATATTCTATTTCCACGGCTTGAGCACCTACAGTCCATGAAACAGATGGTTTACCTTCTCCTGTTACTTTATCTAATTTAGTTAAATGTTTCATAATATAATTTCCTCTACCAATCATTTGTCCATATATAGATTCACCATTGGTGTATTTATAGCCATGAACTAAATCTTTAAATCCTATAAATTTAGTTGGGTCATCCTTTGAATATACTTTTTGCTCACCAATATCTAAATTATCAGGTGGGGATTTTAGAACAATGCCACCTAATTCCTTTAATTGTTTTATTAAATCATCTGCAGCATTTATAATAGCATTTCCTACCATAAATGTTGTCATACTTGCAACAGTTTTCCAATGTTTAGGGCTTATTCGTGTGTCTACATCCATAAATACATAAATTTCATCAATATTCATCTTCATCTTTTCTGCCAATATTTGAGCTAAAGTAGTTTTCATACCTGGACCAATTTCAGTAGCACCAATATTTAAGTTAAGGCTACCATCAGCGTTTAAAGTTATTACAGCTCCAGAAGTAGCATTAGTAGGAGAATCTGCAGATTTCCAAAAACAAGAAATCCCTTTAGCTTTAATTGTGCCTTTATTTGTTTTAATTATTCGCCCTTCTTTCCAATTAATAACTTCTTTTAATTTATAAAGACAAGATGTTAAATTTCCAGTATTATTAAATGTTATTTTTGCTTGTGTTGGAGAAGTATTTCCTTCCGTTATGGCATTTTTTAACCTTATAGCCAAGGGATCAATACATAATGCTAATGCTAACTTATCAATCATTCTTTCTATAGCAAAAGTAAGTTCTACATGACCAAATCCCCTATAAGAAGTAACATAGCAATGATTAGTATAAATACTATAGGAATCACAATGAATGTTTTCAATATTATATGGACCAGAACAATTAATTGCTATTGACTTAGACATACGGGGACCAGTACCAGTATAGGCACCACAATCTACATAATAAGTACATTCTAAGGCTTTTATCACGCCATTTGAAGTAGCACCTATTTTGAGTTTCGCATTTACGCCTATATTAGATGGCCAAGTAGAAATATCTTCTTCTCTAGGACTTGCCATTTTAACCATTTTACCTTCAACTGCAGATGAGGCTAGATATGCAAGAAATTCCATATGAACTCCAGCTTTTCCGCCAAAAGCTCCACCTACTAATGGAGTGCGAACAATAATATTGCCTTCAGAGTTTTTATATTGTGTGCTTATTTCTTCTTTAACTGCAAAAGGGGATTGGGTTGATGTATAGACAACTATATCCTTATTCGGTAATATTTGAACCTTAGAATTTCTAGTTTCCATTGCTAAATGATCTGACTGAGGCAAGGAGAATTCCCCCTCAAGAACTATATCAGATTCTTTCCAGCCAATATTCATATTTCCCTTTCTGATTTTTACATGGTCTGCTATATTAGTATGGGCTATAGGATATACACGGGTATCTGGACAATAGTAATGTCCTAGATTTTCATGTATAAGTGGAGCATCTTGCTTTATAGCATCAAATACGGAGTTAACTATAGGAAGAGGTTCGTATTCTATTTTAATAAGTTTTAATGCCTTCATAGCTTCCTGCTCACT
The DNA here is from genome assembly GCF_900128955.1 of Tissierella praeacuta DSM 18095. Classification (GTDB taxonomy): domain Bacteria; phylum Bacillota; class Clostridia; order Tissierellales; family Tissierellaceae; genus Tissierella; species Tissierella praeacuta. The sequence goes on along the minus strand of NZ_FQTY01000001.1, from coordinate 496,327 downwards.
ATTTGCTACAACTATAGCTACAGGTTCGCCAAAATATCTAATCTTATCCTTTGCAATAGGTGGTCTATCGTTAATAATAGAGCCTACCAATATAGGTGTATATTCGCCAGTTATTATAGCTTGAACTCCTTTGGATTTTAAAGCTTCTTCTGTATCAATTGATTTTATAATTGCGTGTGCATAAGGACTTGGTAATACTCTTCCATGTAATTCATTAGGACTTAAGATATCGCCATTATATTTTGCAGCACCTGTGACCTTATCCCAAGCTTCTTTTCTAATGGTACTTACTCCGATTCTTGGTGGGTTATTCATAGGTTTTTCTCCTTTTTTTAATTATTATAAAAATTATTATTTCCATATAAATATTTAGTATTCAATATGAGAATATATAGAGTTTAGAAGATATAACTAAAAGATTTAAGTTCAACTGTATAAAAGAATAAGTATTTAACATAATAAGTATAAGGTCATAAGAAGGAGGAAAAATCATGGAAACAAATGATACTTTTCAAGAAATAAAAGAGAGATTTATAGCTGCAGACTTAGATACAAAGATTCAAATATATACTACTGTTCAAGGATTATCAGTAGAACAATATAAGGAATTACTTAGAGTTTTTCCAATTAAATATTTAGATAAACTAGAAAAAGCTATGGCATAGTTTTAAAAGGGTTGGAGAATTATATTTCTTCAATCCTTTTAAATTAAGAAAAAATAATTATTGAGGTGGGCTTATTTTGAAGAAAGTAATTTTATTTTTATCATTATCTTTACTTTGTCTTCTAACAGCAGTAGAAAAAAATGCCTTTGATTTTCAGCAATATATTGAGACATATTCCAATTATAATGTAGTGGAAATAACGGGGAAGAATTTAGAGGAATTAGGTCAGATAACAAAAGATTTATTAGATTATTTAAAAGGAGAGGTAGATATTCAAGTTTTAGAATCAAATTTCAATATAAAAGAAATATGGCATATGAAAGATGTAAGAGGACTATTCAGAAGAGGATTTGTATTAAAATATATATGTATTATATTATCCATTTCTATAATAATTTTATTTATTGTTAAAAGTGAAAAAAATATATTAGGGATGTTTTTATATAAAAGTTTATTTATTAATTGGATATTAGTAGGAGTTATTGCAATTATGATATATTTTGATTTTAGCAAGTATTTTACCTATTTTCATTATGTTTTTTTTAGGAATAATTTTTGGCAATTAGATCCGCAAAGAGATTTATTGATACAACTTTTCCCAGAAGAGTTTTTTATTAATATAACAACTAATATTATATTATCTTTTCTTAGTTTTATGGCAATAATACAGACCATAGGATATCTTATTACTAGGGAAAGGTGGCTAGAGAATGAAAAGAGTTTTAAATTATTTAAAAGGAAATCGTAGGGAAAGGGAGAAACAAAGAGTATTGGATAATTTTTATACCAAACAAATGAAAAATGGTAAGACTGTTAGGGCGGATATTTTAGATAAAATAGCTATAGGAATAATTATTTTAATTTTTTTTATTTTAATATTGAATAAATTAATAGAGAGTTTTATTATCTCCCTAAGTATTTCTCTTTTTATAGCTATAGTTATGAGTATATATATAAAAAAGGCTATTCTAAGAAATAAGTATAAAAGGATAGAAGCTATTAAGAATGAATATAGAATAAAGCTTGAAGAAGAAAAGGTTATATCTTCCAATGAAGATATAGAAGATTATATTATAGATAGATACTATGAAAAAAAATCAGAATTGAAAAATAGTTTTAATTTTTTAAGTAAGGATAAGATATTTAAATTATATACTCTATCAATTATATTTTATATGATTTCTTATTTTTCTACTTATCCATTATATTATAGAATAATGTCTATAATTTCGTTTATTATTGCCTCTATTATTGGTTCATATAACTTAACTGAATATATGAGGAAAAGGAGCAATAATGATTTACTTAATAAGGATATTGATGTATAATGATATTGTTAGTAAGACAGAGTAGGTAAAGAGCGTCAAGTGTTAAGGGATGGGAAGTTGCCCTTAAACGAAGGAAATAATTCTGCGATTCTTTACCGCGTCCGCTGGATCATTAAAGAAACCTCTTATCTTTGATGTGACAGTTGCCTGTCACTAACAAAAGAAAGGAGGATAAAAATGAATAAAAGTAAGGTAATGAACACGAGAACATTGGTATATGCTGGTTTTTTGACATCTATATCTATAGTTCTTACAAGATTTTTAGCTATTATGGTTCCATTGGCAGGCTTGCCTACTTTAAGGATAAGCTTTGGAGAGATACCTCTAATGATAAGTGGATTGTTATTTGGACCAGTAGTTGGAGGTATAAGTGGACTAGCTGCTGATTTAATTGGAGTTATGGTAAATCTTCAAGGACCATCTATTCACCCTGGTTTTACATTAAGTTCTATATTATGGGGTGTAATACCAGGTATTTTAGGAATTTATTTTAAAACTAAAGTAAAAGGTGGGAATCCTTTTTCATTGGGCAATATAACTATTATAGTTAGTGCTTGCATTTTATTTATATCATTAGGATTGAACACTTACTGGTTATCAAATTTATTTGGAAAGGGATTTATGGTATTGCTTCCAGGTAGAGCCTTATCTGCTTTAGTTAATATACCAATTCAAAGCTTTATTACTACAACTTTAATAAAGCATCTTAGAGGAATGGTAACAGTATAGGAGGTCTAAATGAAAAAAGTATTAGCTTTAATGGGTAGCCCTAGAAAAGGAAAAAATACAGATAATTTAATAGATTATTTATTAAATGGAATTGAAGAGAATGATTATGAAATCAATAAAATATATTTAATGGATAAAAAAATAAATCCATGTACGGGATGCGATTATTGTGGGAAGACAGAGGCTTGTGCAAACAAAGATGATATGGAAACTATTTATAAAGATTTTGATAATAGTGATATAATAATACTTGCAGCCCCCATATATTTTAATTCTGTAAATGGACTAACGAAAAATATGATTGATAGATGTCAAAAATATTGGTCATTAAAATATTCTATAGGTAAAAAATACAAACAAACGGAAGATAGAGTAGGTGTATTTTTAGCTACAGGAGGGGCACCTTTTTCTAATAATCAGTTTGATGGGGCTATTCCAGTTATGGACTACTTTTTTAGATCTATAAATGCAAAATATAAAGGGAATTACTTTATATCTAATACAGATAAAGAACCTATAGAAAAAAGATTAGATGTTAAAGATGAATTATATAAAATAGGTAAAAACATTTGGAGCATAAGAGACTTCTACCTTCACAGGTAGAAGTCTTTTACATAATAGGAGGGGTAAAAAATGATAAGATTTTTAACAGGCGGTGAATCCCATGGTCAATCTCTTACAGGAATAATAGATGGAATACCTGCCAACCTATGTCTAGATATAAGCTATATAAATGAACAGCTAAAAAGAAGACAGAAGGGATTTGGCAGATCTATTAGAATGGAATTAGAAAATGATGAAATAAGTATATTATCTGGTGTAAGTAAGGGTTTTACTACAGGTAGTCCAATTACCATATCTATTAAAAACAAAGGTACAAATATTGAATTAGTAGAAGTTACTAAACCAAGACCAGGTCATGGAGATTTAGTAGGTGCACTTAAATATAATCAAAAAGGTGGACGGAATATACTTGAAAGAGCATCGGCAAGAGAAACAGCTATGAGGGTGGCATTGGGAAGTATTTGTAAACTTTTATTGAAGGAATTCCATATAAATATCTATAGTCATGTTATAAATATTGGTGGGATAAATTCAGATATAAACTATTATAATGGATTAAAACATGAAGAGTTAATTAGGGCTGATGAATCAAGTATTAGGGTAGTAGATAAAGAGTCAGAGGAAAAAATCATAAAAAGAATCCAAAAAGCAAAGGATGAAGGAGATACTTTAGGAGGGATTATAGAGGTTATAGTTAAAGATCCTCCCATAGGATTAGGAAGTCATATAAATTGGGATACAAAACTTGATGGAAGACTTGCAGCAGCCTGTATTAGTATACAAGGAATAAAAGGAGTAGAATTTGGACTAGGAAGTATTGCAGCATCAACTTTAGGATCAAATTTTCATGATGAGATTTTCTATGATAATAAATATAGGAGAAGAACCAATAATGCAGGAGGTATAGAATCAGGCATTTCAAATGGAGAGGATATAGTTATACGAGCTATTATGAAACCAATACCTACTCTTAGAAAACCCTTAGAAACTGTAGACATAGTAACTAAGGAAAAAAAGACAGCACAATTTGAAAGGTCAGACGTATGTGCAGTCCCCTCTGCTAGTATAGTTGCTGAATCTATGATAGCATATATATTAGCAGATGAAATAATTAAAAAGTTTGGAGGAGATTTTTTAGAAGAAACTAAGATAAATTACTATAATTATCTTAAGTATTTAGAAAGAAGGTAATAATATGGGCTTTAAGATGGTAGATAATATATGGAAGGAACTAAACCAATATATAATTAATGATGATTTTATTTTTGTGACTGATAGAAATGTATATAATTTATACAAAGATGAAATAGATGAGGTATTAAATGGGAGAGAAAACATATATATAATTCCTTCAGGTGAAATAAATAAGAATTTAGAAGAATTATCTAGTATATACAAAATTTTAATTAAAAAAAACATTGATAGAAATGGGAAGATATTCTGCCTAGGTGGAGGAGTAGTTGGGGATTTGGCTGGTTTTGCTGCAGCAACATATAAAAGAGGGATTGAATATATTCAGATTCCAACTACTTTATTATCTCAGGTAGATAGCAGTATAGGAGGTAAGACTGGAATTGATTTTGAAGGTCATAAAAATATTATAGGTTCTTTTCATTTTCCCTTAACGACTTTAATTGATACTTCATTTATTCATACTTTACCTGAAAAAGAAATTACTTGTGGTCTTGGGGAAATAATAAAATATGGTTTAATTGAAGATTATAATTTTTTTAAAAATATAGAGAAAAATATTAAAAAGATTTATAATAGGGACATGAGAATACTTCCAACCATAATAGAAAAATCAGTTGATATAAAATTTACTATAGTAGATAAAGATAAATTAGATCTAGGTCTCCGACAAAAATTAAACCTTGGACATACTATAGGACATAGCATTGAATCTTTTTTTAAATATGAAAAATATAATCATGGTGAGGCAGTTATACTTGGTATGATGTATGAGAGTAATATTGCATATCAAAAAAAACTTATAGACAAAGAATACTATAATGAAATTATAGGAGTATTGAATACCTTGGTAGAACAACCAATATTTAATAGTTTTGAAATAAAAATTTTAATAGAATATATGAAAAATGATAAAAAGAATAGAGATGGAAAGATTTCATTTATTCTGCCTACAGGAAGAGGTACAGTTGATTTGTTTTATGATGTAGAGGAAAAGCTCATAGAAGAGGCTATATTAAATGATTATAAAATATAGATATATATTAAGGGAGTGTATAGTTTGAAGATTGAAGGAAAAAAAACTCTAAAAGGTGAGATTAAAACACCTGGAGATAAATCTATTTCCCATAGAGCTGTAATGCTTGGTTCTATTGCTAAAGGAGAAACAATTATAAAAAATATTTTATTATCTGAAGATACACTAAGAACAATTGAATGTTTTAGGGAAATGGGAGTAGATATGGTTATAGATGATAAGGAGAATATTCTCAAGATAAATGGCAATGGAATTCACGGCTTAAAAAAACCATTTAAGCCTCTTGATTGTGGTAACTCAGGTACTACAATGAGGTTGTTGGCTGGGATATTAGTTGGACAAAACTTTTCTTCAACTCTCATAGGAGATATTTCTTTGAGTAAAAGACCCATGGATAGAATTATTATACCTTTAACTAAAATGGGTGCAAATATTAAAGGATATAATGACAAATACCCTCCTATTAGTATTGAGCCCTCAAATGAATTGCGAGGAATTAAATATGAATTGCCTATGGCAAGTGCTCAAGTTAAATCAGCCATTTTACTAGCTTCTATTTATAGTAAAGGAGAAACTAAAGTTATAGAGAAAAAGATTACTAGGGATCATACTGAAAAAATGCTTGAATACTTCGGCAAAGATAAATTTATGGGAAAAGAAATTTATGTTCCAGGAGATATTTCTTCTGCTGCATTTTTTATTGTAGCAGCTACTATTATGGAAGGTTCTTCTATCACCATAAAAGATGTTGGTATTAACTCTACAAGAACTGGAATTATTGATGTAATAAAAGCCATGGGTGGCAATATTAAAATAGATAATGTAAGAAGTATCAATAATGAACCTATAGGAGATATATATATTTCTTATGCTCCGATTAAAGGAATTGAATTGGATAAAAATATTATAGGAAGGTTAATCGATGAAATTCCTATAATAGCCGTAGCAGCTGCATTTGCAGAAGGAACAACAGTAATTAAAAATGCAGAAGAACTTAAATATAAAGAAACAGATAGAATCCAAGCTATGGTCAATGAAATGAAGAAAATGGGAGCTGATATAGAGGCTTTGCCAGATGGCTTGATTATACATGGGAAAAAGGAATTAAGTCCAGCTATTGTAAATACTTATGGTGATCATAGGATTGCAATGGCTTTGTCAATAGCTTCATTAAATATAAAAGGCATGTCAAAAATTCAAAATAGTCAATGTATAAATATTTCATATCCAGGATTTTATGAAACTATTTTGGGATTATTAGAATAAACTTTGATTTTTCATATACAAAGATTTATAATGGTTATATAATATTGAACTTATATTTAGGAGGAATACAAATGAAAACACAATTACCAATAGCATTATCAAATCGTCATATACATTTAAGCCAAAAGGACTTAGATGTTTTATTTGGTGAAGGATATCAATTAACAAAGATGAAAGATTTATCTCAGCCAGGACAATATGCTTGTGAAGAGAAGGTAGATATAGTAGGATCAAAGGGTACAATTAAAGGCGTAAGAATATTAGGGCCTGTTAGATCAAGTACTCAATTTGAATTATCAGTTTCAGATGCCTTTTCTTTAGGAGTAAAGCCAATTGTTAGAAATTCAGGTGATATAAAAGGTACTCCTGGAGCAAAACTTATTGGACCAAAGGGAGAAGTTGAAATAGAAGAAGGAATAATAGTAGCTGCAAGACATATCCATATGCATACTAAAGATGGAGAAGAATTTGGAGTAGCTGATAAAGACATTGTAGATATAAAAGTAGGTGGAGAAAGAGGCTTGGTATTCAATAATGTATTAGTTAGAGTATCTGAATCCTTTGCTCTTGAAATGCATGTTGATATAGAAGAAGGTAATGCGGCAGGAGTAAAAAATGGAGATTTAGTTGAATTAATTAAATAATTCGGAGGGGAAATTAATGTCTAATATATTGGGAATGATAGACCATACTATGTTAAAGCCAGATGCTACAAAGGATATGATAGAAGAATTATGTAAAGAAGCTATGGAAAATAAATTTGCAGCTGTATGTGTAAATCCTTGTTATGTAAAATTATGTAAGGATATATTAAGGAGTTCTGACGTTAAGGTAGCAACTGTTATAGGATTCCCATTAGGTGCAAATACTAAAGAAGTTAAGGCATTTGAAACTATGGATGCAATAAAAAATGGTGCTGATGAAGTGGATATGGTAATTAATATCGGTGCTTTAAAAATAAAAAATTATGAACTTGTTAAAGAAGATATAGAAGAAGTAGTAAAAGCAGCTAAAGACAAGGCATTAGTTAAGGTAATTATAGAAACTTGTTTACTTACAGATGAAGAAAAGATTAAAGCTTGTGAAATTTCTATGATTGCTGGAGCTGATTTTGTAAAAACTTCAACAGGATTTTCCACTGGTGGAGCAACTGTAGATGATGTGAAGCTTATGAAATCTATAGTAGGAGATAAACTAGAAGTTAAGGCATCTGGAGGAGTTAGAGATATAGATTCTGCAAAGAAAATGATAGAAGCTGGAGCTACTAGATTAGGAACTAGCTCAGGAGTCAAAATAGCAAAAGAAATATAATAATAAATATTTTCCTTTTCTTGTTATAAAATTTTAATATTATGAAAAACTATAATAAGAGGAGGGATAAATTGAAAAGATATTTATTATTCGTATTAGTTTTAAGTTTAATTTTTCAAATAGGTTGTAAAACTACTAAAAATAATGAAATGGTTAATGAGCCAGATGATACAGTAGTAGAAGTATCCATGGAAGATAAGGTAATAATTGATAGGTCAGAGAACTTGGCTGATTATGTTGTTGAACTCTTTGGTATAGATGATGCGGCAACAATTATATTTAATGATACAGCATTAGTTTCTGTTGTTATGGCTTATGACACATCCTTTACCACAGATACAAAAGATCTTATTAGTAGCTTGGTTATGGAGAAGGATACAGGAATAAAAGAAGTACTCGTATCTAATGATGAAAAGACTTTTTTTCAGATTGTAGAGATTATAAGTAGTTTAATGAATGGGTCATCCTATGATAATCATGTAGGTGAAATTAGTAGGATGATTGAAAAAAATAAATAAAATATAAAACCCAATTTTTAAAATTGGGTTTTTGTATTTTTTAATTAAATTCGTAATATTAATGTAAGTAACAAATTTAATTTTGGGTATAGTAAAAATAATATATTTAAGAAGGAGGAAACAATTTGACATTAAAATCAGAAAGAATCAAAATCGGGAATGGAATATATTTAAATTTAATTAGGACAAATAAATTTAAATCTAATTTACTTAGTTACTATTTTCTGAGACCTTTATCTAAGGATGAAGTTACAAAAAATGCTTTAATACCTTTGATTTTAAAAAGAGGCACAGAAGAATATACTACAAATCTTGAAATACAAAAAAAACTAGAGGAAACCTATGGAGCAAATTTAAGCATAGCAATTAATAAGAGGGGAGAAAAACATGTTCTTAGATTTACCATTGAAACTGTGAATGGTCATTATGTTGGGGATAAGGATTATATCTATGAAGTAGTCAATCTATTAAAATCTATTATCTATAATCCAGTTTTGGAGAAGGGATATTTTAAAAAAGATTATGTAGAGCAAGAGAAGGAAAATTTAAGAAATAGAATTGAAGGCAGAATAAATGATAAAAGGTCCTATGCATTAGATAGATGTATAGAAGAAATGTGCAGAAATGAAAAGTTTAGTATTTATCCTTTAGGGAATATAGAAGATTTAAAAGAGATTGATGAAAACATATTATATACACATTATCAAAAGATAATAAATACATCACCTATAGAGATATTTTATGCTGGAGAATATGATGAAGAATTAATTGAATGTATAAAAAACATAGAAAAGATAGATAGAAAAGAAGTTCTGACTATACCAAGAGAGCAAATTATTTCTGGGGTTCAGACTAAAAATATGGTATATGAGGATTTAGATGTAACACAGGGCAAATTAGTACTTGGATATAGAACGGGAATTCCTTATGAAGACAGATTATATAATGGACTTATAGTAGCTAGTGATATTTTAGGTGGAGGACCGAACTCTAAATTATTTAGAAATGTAAGAGAAAAAGAAAGTTTAGCTTATTATATTACTTCTACTGTTTTTAAATATAAATCCATTATGTTAATAGATGGTGGAATTGAATTTAATAATTTTGAAAAAACAATAGATATTGTAAAACAACAATTGGAAGAAATAAAAAATGGAAATTTCACAGATGAAGATATGGAAATATCAAAGAAATCTATAAAATCTTCAACAGAATCTATTAAAGATAGTATTTTTCTTATATCAGAATATTTCTTTAGTCAAATACTATCGGAAGATAATAGAGATTTTGAAGAAATATTAAGTGATATAGATAGTGTTACTAAAGAAGAAATAATGGAGGCTATGTCAAAAGTTGCCCTTGATACTATATATTTTATGAAGAATTCAAAGGCGTAAAAATGATATAGATAAATATAGGAGGAATATAATTGGACATCAGAATATACGAAAATGAGAAAATAAAAGAAAAACTTTTTTACAAAGAGATGGAATCTGGATTAAAAGTTTATTTTATGCCAAAAGAAGGATATACAAAGCAATATGCAATATTTGCTACTGATTATGGTAGTATTGATAATAAATTTATTCCAGTAGGAGAAAAAGATATAATAGAAGTACCTGAAGGTATTGCACATTTTTTAGAGCATAAACTTTTTGAAGAGCCTGAAGAAAATATTTTCGATAAATTCTCTAGATTAGGTGCAAATGTTAATGCATATACTAATTTTACTCAAACAGCATATTTATTTTCATCTACTGAAAATTTTTATGAAAATTTAGCATTATTGATAGAGTTTGTGCAGCATCCATATTTTACTGATGAAAATGTTGAAAAAGAGAAGGGGATTATTGCCCAAGAAATAAATATGTACAGAGATAACCCAAATTGGAGGGTGTTTTTCAATTGTTTAAGTGCAATGTATAATGAACATCCAGTTAAAATTGATATAGCAGGTACGGTAGAAAGCATACAAAGGATAGATGAAGAACTACTTTATAAATGTTATAATACCTTCTACAATCCAACTAATATGGTTATGTTTATTGTAGGAGATTTATCCTTTGATGAGATACTTAAAGTAGTAGATAAATCGGAGAGAAAGGACTATAAGGAAGTAGAAAAAATCAATAGATTTTTCCCAGAGGAACCTAATAAAGTAAAAGAAAAGTTTATTGAGGAAAGTATGATGACATCTGCTCCATTATTTTACATTGGATTCAAGGATATTGATTGTAAGTTAGAAAATAAAGAGCGAATAAAAAAAGATTTTATTACAAATTTCATACTTGATATGTTATTTGGTTCAAGTTCTGTATTTTATAATACCTTATATGAAGAAGGGCTTGTAGATAACAGTTTTGGTGCATATTATACAGGAAAAAAATCCTATGGTCATTCTTTAATTACAGGTGAGTCTAAGGCTCCTAAAGAAGTATATAATAGAATAGTTTCACTAATTGAAAAAGAAGAAACTTCTATTTTATTAGAAGATGATTTCAATCGTATCAAGAAAAAGAGTATGGGGGAGTTTTTAATGGGGCTTAATTCTGTTGAGTTTATTGCTAACACCTTTATCTCATCTTATTTTGATGGTTTGCTGTTAATAGATTATTTAGATATCTTAGAGTCCATTACTTATGACGATATAATTAAAAGATTCAATAGTCATTTTGTAAAGGATAATATTGTTCTATCTATAATAAATCCATTAAGATAATAGAAATGAATCTTCATTTGTGATATACTAATCCAATGAAGTATTTAGAAAGGTGGTTTTATTATGGATCCAGTTGCATTTCAGCTATTTGGTCTTGAAATTAGATGGTATGGTATTTTAATAGCCACAGGGGTATTGATAGGTACTATACTTGCTCTTCGGGAAACCAAAAGAGTTGGACTTGATGAAGAAATTTTGATGGATTTTCTTATATGGGAAATTCCTTTGTGTTTAGTAGGTGCAAGATTATATTATGTTATTTTTAGTTGGGATTTTTATAAAGATAATCCTATAGAGGCATTAAATATTAGAAATGGTGGGTTGGCTATTCATGGAGCTATAATTACAGCTATTATAGTAGCTATTGTATTCACTAAAATTAGAAAAATAGAATTTTGGACAATTGCTGATATATGTGCGCCAAGCTTGATTTTAGCTCAATCCATAGGAAGATGGGGAAATTTTATTAACCAAGAAGCTCATGGAGGACCGACAAATTTGCCTTGGGGGATTATGGTGAACGGGATAAAAGTACATCCTACTTTTCTTTATGAGTCAATTTGGAATTTCCTAGTCTTTTTATTTCTTCTTTGGTATGGAAATAATAAGCAAAAAATCAAAGGAGAAGTATTTTTACTCTATCTATCCTTATATTCTTTTATTAGGTTTTTCATTGAAGGTCTTAGAACTGATAGTTTAATGTTAGGACCAATTAGGGTGGCACAGCTTGTTAGTATAGTAGGTTTTGTAATTCCAATATATATTTTCTATAGAAGAAGAAAAAAAAATGAAGATATTAAACTTTAGCTGTTGGCATAAAAAGCCAACGGTTTTTTTATACCATTTTATTCCATTTAAATGTCGATATATAGCAGATTGTGACTAAAGTACTAGATAAATTTTTTACAAAAAAAGGTGGAAGGATTTTTTAATTTAGTGTAGAATAGTATATAGTGGTACAAAGTGGTGGAAAGTGGTAGTAAATATATATTAAGTGAGTGATTAGTATGTTTATTGGTGAATATCAGCATACTTTAGATACTAAGGGAAGAATAATCATACCTTCTAAATTCAGAGAAGAATTGGGGGAGGAGTTTGTTATGACTAAAGGACTTGATAATTGTCTTTTTGTATACCCCAAAGAAGAATGGATTATTTTAGAGGAAAAGCTTAAAACATTACCACTTACTAACCGTGATGCAAGAGCATTTATTAGATTTTTCTTTTCAGGAGCCAGTGAAGGTTCTTTGGATAAGCAAGGCAGAGTTCTTATACCGGCTAATCTTAGGGAACATTCTAAATTAGATAAAGAGGCTGTAGTCATTGGAGTATCCACTAGAATGGAGATTTGGAGCAAAGAGGAATGGGATGCTTATAATAACGATGATAATTTGTCTTACGATAGTATAGCAGAAAAAATGGCAGAGTTGGGGATATAATTGGGGGAGAGTATATGAATTTTGAACATGTGTCTGTTTTATTAGATGAAGTGTTAGAAGGGTTAAATATAAAGAATGACGGAATTTATGTAGATGGAACTTTAGGTGGTGCTGGACATTCATCTGAAATAGTTAAAAGGTTGACTACGGGGAAATTAATAGGAATTGATCAAGATTTAAATGCATTAAATAAAGCTGGTGAAGTCCTGAAAGAATATAAAGATAAAGTAATATTAGTCCATAACAATTATGAAAACATAGATGAGGTATTAAATGAATTAGGGATTGAAAAAGTAGATGGGATACTTTTGGATTTAGGAGTATCTTCACATCAATTAGATGAAGAAAGCAGAGGATTTTCACATAATAAAGATGCACCCCTTGATATGAGAATGGATGAGACAAGCTCCTTTTCAGCTTGGGATGTAGTAAATAAATATTCCCATAAGGAGCTTGAAAAGATTATTTGGGATTATGGTGAAGAAAGATGGGCTAGAAGGATAGCAAAGTTTATTGTTGAGGATAGAAAAATAGCTCCTATAGATACCACATTTCAATTGGTATCAGTTATTAAAAAAGCAATACCAAAAGAAGTAAGAAAAGATGGACACCATCCAGCAAAAAAGACATTTCAAGCAATTAGGATAGAGGTAAATAGAGAGTTGGATGTTTTGACAGAAGCAATTCCTAAAATGACAAATCTTTTAAACCCAAGTGGCAGATTGGCAATTATTACATTTCATTCATTAGAAGATCGAATTGTAAAAGAAGGATTTAGAGAATTATATAAAGATTGTATATGTCCTCCACATTTACCACAATGTATATGTAATAAGACTAGAGAAATAGAAATTATAACTAGGAAACCTATAGTACCTAGCAAGGAGGAAATAGATAGAAATCCTAGATCTAGATCAGCAAAGCTTAGGATAGCAGAGAAACTTAATGTTCTAAATAATAAAGGGGGAGAATAAATTGTTAGTAGCGAAAGAGCTTAGTTATTACCCTGAAAAAAAAGTGGAGGTAAAAGAAAATCCAAAACATAATAGGAGAAGTAGTACTACTAAGAAAGTACATGGGAAAAAGAAAAAAAGCAGTAGCTTTGCTAAATTATCAATTTTAAGTTTATCTATGTTTGGTTTAGGAATAGCCTTATTTATATTATTTGGATATGCTAATATAACTGCAGTAAGACATGAAATAACAAAATTAGAAACACAGAAGATTAGACTTGAGAAGGAAAAATTAGATTTAATAGCAGAACTTGAAGGGATAAAATCCTCAACAAAAATTTCAGAAGATGCCATTACAAAATTGGGTATGGACTATCCAAGTGAAGGACAAATCGTGTATGTAACAGTAGAGGATAATATAATTAAAGATAAGGAGAAACCAGGCATAGATAAACAAATAAAGAAAATGTTCAGCATGGTTGCAAACTTATTTTAGGAGGTGTTTGCCTTGGGGAAACCAAGCTATTCATCTAAGAAGAGATTGTTATTTGTTTTTGGTGCAGTAGTTATTGTTTCTATACTTTTAATAGGAAGATTAGGGTATTTACAGATAGTAAAGGCTGAGGAACTAAAAAAAGGAGCATTAGAACAATGGACTAAGGGAATAACTATAAAATCAAAAAGAGGAATTATTTATGATAGAAAAGGTAAAAAATTAGCTGTAAGCATTAGCACATCAACTGTATGGGCTAGTCCGGCGGATATAAAAGATCCTCGTGAGACAGCAAAGGAAGTAGCAAGAGTATTAAATTTAGATGAAGAGGATGTATACGCTAAAATTACTAAGAAAATTAGAACTGAGAGAATTAAACAATGGATAACTAAGGAAGAAGCCATAGAGTTAAGAAAGTTAAAGTTAAAGGGTATAGAAATAGTTGATGATAATAGGAGATATTATCCATATGGTAATTTTGCTTCTTTTGTATTAGGTTTTACTGATATTGACAATAATGGATTATATGGCATTGAAAGAACCTATGATAAATATCTAACTGGAACACCAGGTAAATGGGTAAAAATAACAGATGCTGCAAGCAGACAATTACCCTTTGATGGCGAGAAAATATATGAGGCATCAGATGGCTTGTCTGTGGTTTTGACTATTGATGAAACTATACAACATTTTGCAGATAAAGCTGCAGAGGAAGCTTTTATAACAACTGGTGCTAAAAATGTTTCTATTATAATGATGGATCCAAAAACAGGGGATATTTTAGCAATGTCTAATAAGCCAGATTATGATCCTAATGATCCAAGGACTCCATTAGATGAAAAAACTAAAAAAGAATGGGAAGACTTACCACAGGAAGAACTCCAAAAGCGTTGGTACGATATGTGGAGGAATTTTGCGATTAATGATGCATATGAACCAGGATCCACATTTAAAATAATTACTGCAACAGCTGCCATTGAAGAAAATGTGGCAACACCTGATACGCATTTTTATTGTAATGGATTTATAAGGGATATAAAAGGTGTAGTATTGAAATGTTCTAGATGGTATAACCCCCATGGAGATCAAACTTTAGCAGAGGGAATGAATACTTCTTGTAATGTTGTTTTTGTAAATTTAGGTAGAAAAGTAGGAAAAGAACGTTTATATAAATACATAAAGGCATTTGGATTTGGAGAAAAGACAGATATAGATTTAAATGGAGAGCAGGGAGGTATTATTCCATCCAATACTGAGAATATCAAGGAAGTAAATTTAGCTACTTTATCTTATGGTCATGGTATTGCAGTTACTCCTTTACAGTTAATTAATGCAGTATCTGCTGTTGCTAATGGTGGAAATTTAATGAAGCCTAGACTTGTAAAAGAGTTGATTGATGATGAGGGTAAGATTGTTGAGACTTTTGAA
This sequence comes from Tissierella praeacuta DSM 18095, assembly GCF_900128955.1. Classification (GTDB taxonomy): domain Bacteria; phylum Bacillota; class Clostridia; order Tissierellales; family Tissierellaceae; genus Tissierella; species Tissierella praeacuta. Next base: position 480,687 of record NZ_FQTY01000001.1, on the reverse strand, counting down.
CCAGAAATAAAAAGAAAGGTTATATCAGAATCTACTTCTAAAACTATGTTAGAGATGATGGAAAAAGTAGTCAGTGAGGGTACAGGAAGTAAAGCATATATACCTGGGTTTAGAGTAGGGGGGAAAACAGGAACTGCTCAGAAAATTATTGATGGTAAATATGTACCAGGAAAGTATATTGGTTCTTTTGTAGCTGTGGCACCAGTAGATGATCCACAGGTTGCAATTTTAGTAGTGGTAGATGAGCCTGTTGGGGTATATTATGGAGGGACAGTAGCCGCACCTATAGCTAAAACGGTTTTAGAGGAGACTTTAAATTACCTTGAAATTACTCCAGTGTTTACAGATAAAGAAAAGTCACAAATTGTTGAGAAGGTCATAGTGCCAGATATAAGAAATATAAAGATTGGTAATGCTGGAAAAATATTAACAGATTTAGGACTAAAATATACTACTGAGTATTTAGATATAACTTCTGAATCAGTTGTAATAGATCAATTTCCACTGCCTAAGACTGAGGTTCAAAAAGGTTCCATAGTGGATTTATATGTAAATGAAAAAATAGGGGAAAAAATTATGATGCCTTACCTTATTGGAAAGGATAGAGAAGATGTAATAAAAATCCTTGATGAGCTGAATTTAAATTATGAGTTAAAGGGAAATGGAAAGGTTAAGGAACAGAAGCCAGTACCAGGAGAAGAAATCCCTATTAATACGAAAATAGAGGTTGAATTTGGCGAAACATAAGAGTAATATAGTTAGAGGCAACTTAAATAAAGTTGCCTTTTAATTAAATTATTCAATAAGGATAAAAGAAAGTAGGTGCAATATGAATCTAAAGGATATAATAAAAGATTATAAATTTGACTTAATTAAAGGAGATTTAGACACTGAGATAACTGGAATAGAAAATGATTCAAGAAAAATAAAAAAAGGTAATCTATTTATTGCAGAAAAAGGATTTACTGTAGATGGACATAATTATATTCATAAGGCAATAGAAAATGGAGCAGTAGCTGTGATTTTAGAAAAAGAAGTATCTATTGTAGAAGATATTACAATAATAAAGGTAGAAGATTCAGTAGATGCATTAGCAAGAGTATCAGGTGTTTTTTATGAAGAACCATGGAAATCTTTAGACATGGTAGGGATAACGGGAACTAATGGCAAAACATCTATAACTTATTTTATTAAAAGCATATTAGAAGAGAATAATAAAAATGTAGGAATTATTGGAACTATTGGAGCTGTTATAGGAAATAAAAACGTAAAACTTGATAATACTACACCAAATGCTCTGGTTATTCATGATTTGCTAAAAAAAATGGTAGATATAAAAACAGATATTTGTATTATGGAAGTTTCATCCCATTCTTTAGAATTAAAGAGAGTAGAGTACATGGATTTTCAAGTAGGAATATTTACGAATCTTACTAAGGATCATTTGGACTATCATAAAACTATGGATAAATATTTTAATAGTAAATTAAAGCTTTTCTATAAAACAAATAAATTTAATATAATAAATATAGATGATAATTATGGGAAAAAGATTGTTGAAATAGTTGGAGAAAGAGTACCTTTGTTAACATATGGGATAGAGGATGAAGCTCATATTTTTGCAACGAATATAGACTTTACCTTATCTAAAGTTGGATTTACCTTAAATACTCCAAGAGGTAATGTTGATATACTTTTAAATGTACCAGGAGAATTTAGTGTATATAATGCATTAGCAGCAGCAGCCTGTGCATATGCATATGAAATTCCTTTAGAAATTATAAAAAAAGGTTTAGAATCTGTTGAAGGAATAAAGGGAAGATTTGAAGTTGTACCTACTAATACACCATATACAGTTATTATTGATTTTGCCCATACTGCAGATGGACTTGAAAAGGTACTTACTGTAATTGATAAATTTACAGAAGGAAGAAAGCTAGTTGTTTTTGGAGCAGGAGGTAATAGAGATAAAACGAAAAGACCTGAAATGGGGGAAACAGTAGGTCGCCATGCAGATTTATCCATTGTTACATCAGATAATCCTAGATATGAAGATCCAGAAATGATAATTGAAGATATATTAGTTGGGATAAAGAAGGTCAATGGGAATTATGTAAAAATAGTAGATAGAATAGAGGCTATAAAATATGCAATAGACAATGCTAAACCTAAAGATGTAATACTTTTAGCTGGAAAAGGACATGAAACTTATACAATAATTGGAGATAAAACTTTTCCATGCGATGAAAGACAAATTGTTCTTGATTATGTATGTTTAAAGGATAATTAGCAATAGGATTAGATACTTGAGAGGAGAAAATTAAATGATAGAATATATAGATATTTTTAGAACAATTTCCATTTCTTTTTTAGTTACTCTAATACTTGGACCAATAATAATTCCTTTATTAAGAAAGTTGAAAATTGGTCAAAGTGTTAGGGATGACGGACCACAGACCCATCTTAAAAAATCAGGAACTCCTACTATGGGTGGAATTATTATTTTTATAGCATTGGCTATTACTGTATTGACTTCCGGTATGTTAAACAAGGATACCTATGTTCTTTTAATATCCACATTTGGATTTGGATTAATTGGTTTTGTTGATGATTATATTAAAGTAGTTAAGAGGAGGTCATTAGGACTAAAACCTTATCAAAAATTAATAGGTCAAGTAATATTGGCTACTATATTAGCAATTTATCAATCTTCTACTTCTGTTCTAGGAACTAAACTAATTGTACCATTTTTAAAGAATCAATATTTAGATTTAGGTCATTTTTATATTCCTTTTATTGCATTTGTAGTAGTAGGTACTGTAAATAGTGTAAATTTAACTGATGGATTGGATGGATTAGCATCTGGGGTCACTTTAATAGTATTATCTTTTTTTGGACTTATGGCATTAAATTGGGGTATGGGAAGTATCTCCATATTTTCAACGGCCTTAGCAGGGGCTTGTTTGGGATTTTTGGTACATAATGCACATCCGGCAAAGGTTTTTATGGGTGATACAGGTTCTCTTGCTTTAGGTGGAGCTGTATCGGCAATAGCCATACTTCTAAATATTCCTCTTGTAATACCTATAGTAGGCGGGGTTTATTTTATAGAAGCATTATCTGTAATTATACAGGTAACATCATTTAAATTAACAGGGAAAAGAGTGTTTTTAATGGCACCATTGCATCATCATTATGAGCAGAAAGGCTGGAAGGAAACTAAGGTAGTAGCAGTATTTTGGACTATAACGGTTGTTCTTTGTTTAATTGGAATTTTAAGTTTAATTTAAGGAAAGTGAGCTGGTTTTATGTATTTAAAGAATAAAAAAGTCTTAGTTTTTGGGCTTGGTATCTCTGGATTATCAACTGTGAAAGCCCTTCATAAACTAGGTGCACAAATAATAGTATGCGATTCTAAGACTAAAGATGAGTTGAAGGATTTTTTTGACAAGATTAAAGATATATATGTTGAAAAACATTTGAATACTAATGAACTTCCTTTAGAGGATATTGACTTAATAGTTAAGAGTCCTGGTATTCCACCGACAGCTCCTATTTTAGTAAATGCTCAAGAAAAGAATATTGAGGTCATTACAGATATAGAACTAGCCTATAGGATTTCTCCTACAGATAATATAATTGCTATAACAGGAACAAATGGTAAAACAACTACTACAACTTTAGTAGGTGAGATTTTTAAAAAAGCTAATTGCAATACATATGTTGCAGGAAATATTGGAGTTGGTATATTATGGGATATGGTAAATGCTAATAAAGATGACGTTTTTGTAATAGAAGCAAGTAGTTTTCAATTAGAAAATACTATATATTTTAAACCAAAGGTAAGTCTTGTAACCAATATTGCACCAGACCACTTAAATTGGCATGGGTCTTTAGATAATTATATTCTTTCTAAGAAAAAAATATTTAAAAATCAAGATAAATATGATTATACAGTGTTAAATTATGAAGATAAAACTCTTAGAGAAATACAAAATGAGGTTAATTCAAATATAATTTGGTTCAGTGCAAATCAAAAACTTGATAATGGAGTATTTATAGATGGAGATTATATAGTATTGAAAGATGGACAAAATCTTTCTAAGATTTTACCATATAGACAACTGAAAATCTTAGGGAAACATAATTTAGAAAATGCTCTTGGAGCCATAGCTATTTCTTGGGCAATGGGTATAGAGCTAGAAATTATAGCTGAAGTGTTAAGAGAATTTCCTGGTGTTGAGCATAGAATAGAGTATGTAAAAACTATAAAGGGAATATCATTTTATAATGACTCTAAGGGAACAAACTCTGATTCAACAATAAAAGCAATTGAAGCATTGGAAGCCCCTATAATATTAATTGCAGGAGGATATGATAAGGGAGCTGAATTTGATGAATTGATTTTATCTTTCAATGGAAAGGTTAAAGAATTAATACTTTTAGGTTCCACTAAAGAAAAAATTAAGGAAACAGCAATAAATAATGGATTTAATAATGTACATTTAGTAGAGAATATGAAAGAAGCAGTTAAATTAGCTTATAATTGTGGTGAAGAAAAAGATAATATTTTACTATCTCCTGCTTGTGCATCCTGGGATATGTACAATAATTTTGAAGAAAGAGGTCAAGATTTTAAAGATGCCGTTTATGGTCTAAAGGGGGATTAAAATGGCAAAGAAGAATTCAGTAAAAAAGAAAAAAGCTGTTGATTTTAGTTTGCTAATGGGAACTTTAATGCTAGTATTTATTGGCATCATAATGGTATTTAGTTCATCTTGGCCAGAGGCTATGCAGGATTTTGGGAATGGATATTACTTTTTAAAGAAACAAATAATAGCGGCATCAATAGGTCTAGTTGGAATGATAATTTGTATGAATATTGATTATAAGGTTTGGAAAAAATATTCATTTTTAATATATTTATTATCATTGGGTTCTGGGGCATTGCTTTTTACACCTTTAGGCAAATCCCTTAAAGGTGCTAGGAGATGGGTTAATTTAGGTTTTACAACTTTTATGCCATCTGATGCCATAAAAATCGGTTCAATTATTTATTTTGCAAATTTTCTAGCCAATAAAAAAGAAAATATAAGAACCTTAAAACAAGGAACAATACCAGCTTTGATTATTATTGGCATATCATGTGGATTTATATATATACAAAAGGATTTAGGTACTACTATTACTTTAGCAGGTGCTTTAATGAGTATGTTTTTTATAGCAGGAATGAATTTATCTCACTTGATTTTTATGGGAGTTGGTTTAATAGGATTAGGAGTTTTAGCATTATCTGGAGAAAAAAATGCATATAGACGAAATAGGATAACAGCATTTAGAGATCCCTTTGCTCATAAACTTGATATTGGTTGGCAGGCAGTACAATCCTTATATGCTTTAGGTTCAGGAGGATTATTTGGTTTAGGTCTAGGTAAAAGTAGACAAAAGTTTTCATATATTCCAGAATCTTATAATGACTTTATATTTTCAATTATAGGAGAAGAATTAGGCTTTTTAGGTACTTTAACTGTGATATTGATATTGATGTTAGTTATTTGGAGGGGAATACGTATTGCACTTAGCATAGAGGATAGTTTTGGTTGTTTTTTAGCTTCAGGTATCACTGCTCTGGTAACTGTTCAATCTTTAATTCATATAGCAGTAGTAACATCATCTATACCAACTACAGGGATTACACTTCCTTTTGTATCCTATGGAGGGACTTCCTTGATGATTTATATGTCAGCTATAGGAATACTCTTAAACATTTCAAGGCACGCAAATTTAGATAGGAGTTGAACAAATATGAAGTATTTAATAACAGGGGGAGGCACGGGAGGACATATTTATCCAGCCCTGGCCATTGCAAATGAAATAAAGAATAAAGATAAACATGCAAAAATTCTTTATGTAGGTACAGAAAAGGGATTAGAATCAGAACTTGTTCCAAAGGAAGGATTTCAATTTAGAACCATAAGGGTTAAGGGAATGCCAAGAAAAATAAATAAAGAATCTTTTATAGCTCTCAAAGAATTATTTCATGGAATAAATGATGCTAAAAAAATTATAAATGAATTTAAGCCAGATGTAGTGATAGGTACTGGCGGATATGTATGTGGCCCAGTTGTATATATTGCAAAAAAGAAAAAAATTCCAGCAATGATACATGAGCAAAACGCCTTTCCTGGTATTACTAATAAGATATTATCAAGATATGTAGACAAAGTAGCCGTAACCTTTGATGAGGCAAAAAAATATTTCAAATATCCAGATAGAGTCATAAATACTGGGAATCCAATTCGTAAGGAAATTTTAAATATCAATAAAGAAGAAGCTTATAAAGCGTTAAATATAGATAAATCTGTTCCTTTTATTTTATCTTTTGGAGGAAGTGGAGGACAAAAGACCTTAAATGACGGAATATATTCTCTTATAAAGGAAGCAGTAGATAAAAAAGATATACAGATAATACATGTAACAGGTAAAAGATTTTATGACGAATTTATAGATAGGTTGAAGAGAGATAATATTAAATTAAATAACAATATTAAAATTTTTCCATATTTTTATCAAATTCCTGAAGCTATTAATATTGCTTCTCTTGTAGTTACTAGTTCAGGGGCAATTACTTTAGCAGAGATATCAGCAGTAGGAGTACCTAGTGTTTTAATACCAAAGTCATATACTGCTGAAAATCATCAAGAGTTTAATGCTAGAGCCTTTGAAAATAAAGGAGCTTCAATATTAGTGCTTGAAAAAGATATAAGAGGGAATATATTAAATGACATTATATATGATTTAATTAAAGATAAAAATAGATTAGAAGAAATGGCAAAGAATAGTAAGAAACTAGGGAAAATAGATGCTTCAGAAAAAATATTTGAAATTATTAATACAATTGTTAAATAATAATATGTAACTTCATTTACTCCAATGCATAATATGGTCATATATACTTATTATGAGCATATGTGGAGGTGGTTAGGTGGAGAAGTATATTATTAATGGTGGAAATAAATTAACAGGTGAAACTTCAATTTTAGGTGCAAAAAACGCAGTATTACCAATATTAGCGGCTACAGTTATAGGTGGAAATAAAAGTATTATATCAAATATCCCTAATTTAAGGGATGTGGAAATAATGAAGCAGATACTCATAGACTTAGGATGTACTGTTGATGTAGAAGGAACTACTATGATAGTTGATTCTAAGCCATTAAATCGAATAGTAGTACAGGAAGAATTAGTTAGAGAGATGAGATCCTCTATTATATTTATGGGTGCAATGTTAGCAAGAACTGGAGAAGTTATAATATCCTATCCAGGTGGTTGTGAAATAGGACCAAGACCAATAGATTTACATCTTAAGGCATTAAAAGATATGGGGGCAGAGATTGAAGAATCTCATGGACATTTATATTGTAGAACCAATGGACTTAAAGGTTGTGATATACAATTGGATTATCCTTCTGTTGGAGCTACAGAAAATATAATTTTAGCTGGAGTAACTGCAGATGGTAAAACTATAATCAGAAATGCTGCTAGGGAACCAGAAATAGTTGATTTACAAAATTACTTAAATAAATCTGGGGCAAGAATTTCTGGAGCTGGCACATCAGTTATTACCATAGAGGGGGTAAATACTCTTAGAGATGTAGCACATAGTATAATACCCGATAGAATTGTAACAGGTACAATTATGGTTGCTGCAGCAATAACTGGGGGAGATATAATAATTAACAATGTTATTGTAGATCATGTTCTTGGAATTGTAGCAAAATTAAAAGAAGCAGGAGTTACTATATATAGTAATGGAAATTCTATGAAGGTAACAGGTCCAAGAAAGATTAACTCTATTGAGATGTTACAAACTCTTCCTTATCCTGGATTCCCAACAGATATGCAGGCACAAATGATGGCTCTTTTATCAATAGCAAATGGAACCAGTATAATTTCTGAAACAGTATTTGAAAACAGATTTAAACATGCAGAAGAGCTTATTAGAATGGGTGCAAATATTAAAACATTTGGAAGAGTTGCAGTTATTAAAGGTGTGAAGGAGTTAACTGGTGCCAAGACTACAGCGAAGGATTTAAGGGGTGGGGCTGCTCTAACCTTGGCAGGACTTGCTGCAAAAGGAACCACTGAAGTTAATAGTATTTATCATATTGAAAGAGGATACGATAATCTTCATCTAACTTTACAAGGCTTAGGTGCAGATATTAACAAGGTAAAATAGCAGCAAAGGCTGCTATTTATCTAAAAGGACAAGCTTAGGGGTGGAAATAATGAAAAAACTTTCGCGTGTAGAAAGAAAAATTAGAAGAAGAAGATTATTTTTTCGATTTTTATTATTAATTTCTTTTATCTTGTTATTGTTTATATTTGCCCTTAATTCCAATTTTTTTATTATAAGTAATATAAAAGTATTAGGAAATAATAAGATTGCAAAAGATGTTGTAATTAGTGCCTCTTCTATAAATCTTGGAGAAAATATATTTAAAATAAGTACGAGAACTGGAGAGAAAAATTTAATAAAATTACCGTATGTCAAGGAAGTAAAAGTAAAAAGAAAATTTCCTAAAGGAATTATTATTGATATTATAGAACGTAAAGCAATATTACAAATAAAAGAACTTTCATCAGTTAGATTAATAGATATAGATGGCTATATATTAGATATAATAGATACTGAAGATGAAAAATTACCCTTATTAGTAGGTTTAAATGTAGAAGATAAAAAACCAGGAGATAATATATTATCAATACTACAATCTAAAGGGTATAGTGAGTTTATATCTGAGGGACAAGCTAGAGGAATATTATCAAAAATGAAAAAAATCGATATGGCAGATAATAACAATGTTAATATAATATTAATTGATGGTATTTCTGTTGCCTTTGGTACCCTTTATAATGTAAAATATAAAGTAGGTTTATTAAATGAAATTTTAAATGATATCGAAGAAAAGCAATTACCATGTAAAATGATTTTAATGGATAGAGGAGATAATCCTATTATTGTACTTAATGAAGAAGGGGAGGGATAAAGTGAAAAATGCTAAGGAATATATTGCATTAACTGTAGTATCAATTTTTTTAGGAATTATTTTATCCATCCAGTTTAAAACTATAAATAAAACTGTTGGTGAAGGAATTTTGCCTACTCAGAGGGCACAGCAATTAGCCTTAGAGCTTAAAAAGGCTCAAAATGAAAGAGAATCCCAAACCAAAAGAATTGAAGAACTGGAAGCTAAAATAAAGCAATATGAAATGGGAGAAGTAGATAAGAATGTATATGCAGAAAATCTATATAAGGATACTATGAAATATAGAATGCTTGCAGGATATTTAGAATTGGAAGGACCAGGAATTGTAATGGAAATAAATGATCCGCCTGTAGATTTGGAGTTTGGTGAATCCTATAGTATAGTAGATGAATTAGATTTAGTGCTTCAAGTAATATCTGTTTTAAATGCAGCTGATGCTGAAGCTATATCTATTAATGACCAAAGGTATACGGCTTTTACAGAAATAGAAAAGGCTGGGAATCATATTGAAATTAATGGAGTATCAACATCTGCGCCAATAGTTATTAAAGCTATCGGCAAACCAGAAACATTGGAATCTGCTTTAAACCTTAAAGGTGGGATAGTAACAGTACTTAGAAATTATGATTATCTTGTTCGAGTAAATCAGGAATCTAATATTATTATACCTAAATGTAGAAGAATTAAAGAATTTATTTACTCGACGCCAGTTGAAGAAAATACAAAGCAATAGGGGTGATTATTATGAAAAGAGATAATCCTAAAATCATCCTAACCTTATTTAGTATTATAGTAGGTATTTTTATAGCTACTCAGATAAAAATGAAATTAGAAACATATGCTCCAGTAACTATTAAATCGTTACAGGCTACAAAAGCTGAGATTATTGCTATTAACAATGAAATCTCTGAATTAAATAAGATGATAAAAGTAAAAGAGGAAGAGTTAAAATTACTTGAAAATATTGCAAAGGGCGACGATAATATTATTGATTTCCTTTTACAGGAGCTTAAATATAATAAGGTACATTCTGGACAAACAGCATTAAAAGGACCAGGGATAGTTATTACTATGTATGACAATCCAGAGGAAAGAAGTGCAGAATTTGATCTTAATAATGATATTATTCATGATGAATATATATTAAATATTATAAATGACTTAAGGGTAGCAGGTGCAGAGGCTATAAGTATAAATGGAGAAAGAGTGCTTGCTACTTCAGAAATAAAATGTGGTGGTCCTATTATTAGGATAAATGGAAGAAGTTCAGTAACTCCCTTTATTATTAAAGCTATAGGAGATCCCAAACTATTACATGCTTCTGTTATTGCACCTGGGACTTATGGGGATATCCTGAAGAATGTTTGTGAAATAGGTTTTGAAACAAAAGTAGAAGATCAGGTAATAATCCCAGCTTTTACTGGAATATTTAATTTCAAATATGCTAAATTAATAGGAGAGGGTGATTAAATTGTTTTTTGCATTAATTGGAATTTTAATAGGAGCTGTAATAGGCTTTATCTTGCCATATACTTATAATACATCCTACTCGCTTTATATATCTGTAGCAATATTAGCTTGCTTAGATTCAGTATTTGGTGGTATAAGATCTAATCTGGAAAAAAACTTTAATATAAATATATTTATTTCAGGTTTTTTTGGAAATGCAATATTAGCAGCATTTCTTGCATATCTAGGAGATAGATTAGGAGTTCCTTTATATTATGCTGCCATATTTACCTTTGGTGGGCGACTCTTTGAAAACTTTGCAAAGATTAGGAGGATTCTGTTATTCAAAAAAAAGGAATCTAATTAATTTATAAAAAACAATATGAAATATAAGATTATCTACAATAATACAAGGGGGAAAAAAAATGTTTGATTTTGATGTTGATGTAGATCAATTTGCTAAGATAAAAGTTATTGGTGTTGGTGGTGGCGGAAACAATGCAGTAAATAGAATGGTTGAACATGGAGTTAGAGGTATTGATTTTATTGCATTAAATACAGATAGACAAGCACTATATTCTTCAAAAGCAGAAGTGAAGCTACAAATAGGAGAAAAGTTAACTAGAGGATTAGGTGCAGGTGCTAATCCAGACATTGGTGCAAAAGCTGCTGAAGAAAATAGAAACGAAATTATGGAGATTGTTAAGGGTGCTGATATGATATTTATTACTGCTGGGATGGGGGGCGGGACTGGTACCGGAGCAGCACCAGTTGTTGCAGAAATAGCTAAAGAATTAGGAATTCTTACAGTAGGAGTAGTCACAAAACCGTTTACTTTTGAAGGACCTAAAAGATTAAAACATGCCGAGCAAGGAATAGAAGAATTAAAATCTAAAGTAGATACTTTAGTTACTATACCAAATGATAGATTACTTCAAGTTTCAGACAAAAAGACTACTATGGTTGAAGCATTTATGATGGCAGATGAGGTACTTAAACAAGGGATTCAAGGAATATCAGATTTAATAGCAGTCCCTAATCTTATAAACTTAGACTTTGCAGATGTTAAAACTATAATGCAGGATAAGGGAATAGCACATATGGGTATTGGACAAGCAGCAGGAGATAATAGAGCCACAGAGGCTGCAAAACAAGCAATAAAATCTCCTCTATTAGAAACATCCATAGAAGGGGCTAAATCAGTATTGTTAAATATTACAGGCGGAGAAGATTTAGGTATTTTTGAAGTTAATGAAGCTGCAGATTTAATTAGAGCATCTGTAGATAAAGATGCAAATATAATATTTGGTGCAGGTATTGATGAAGAATTAAAAGATGAAATTAAAATAACTGTTATTGCAACAGGATTCGATATATTGTCCGTAGATAAAAATAATACAGCATTAGGAGTAAACAATATTAATCCTAGTGATAATGTAAAAGATGAGTCAGCTTCTAGCTTAGATGATGAGGAATTAGATATTCCAATTTTTCTTAGAAGAAGAGATAAGAAAGGACTATAATGAATTAAGTAGAAAAACGTATCTTATTGTTGAGATACGTTTTTTATTTTGCCCATAAAATGACAAAAATTTTATAAATTATGTCCTATAATCTTTATTAGAGAATAAAATAAATCAAAGGAGGTATTCCTTTGTATATAATAGCTGAATATTTATTTATTGAAAATTTTATTATAAACTATGCCATATTACAAAGTACAAAATTTATAACCAGAACAAAAGCAAAAAAAAGCAGAATTTTTATTACAGCAACAATATCGGCCTTGTATCCCTTTGTTTTGTTTTTTCCATTCTTGGATTTTCTTACAAAGTTTTATATGAAAATAATTATATCAATAATTATAATAAAATTGGCATATAATTCCAAATCCTTTGTTTTATATATAAAACAATTGTCAGCTTTTTATATTATATCCTTTATATTTGCAGGAGCAAGTTTAGGAATTTATTATTTTAATAATACTCATTATAATATATTGTTTAAACATAAGACAGTAGGAGGATTTCCTGTAAAATATATAATAATGGGAATAATATTAAGCGGAATTATGATAAAAAACATACTTTATTATTATCAAGAAAAATTATCACAAGAAAAAGAATTATTGGAGGTAACTGTTTACTTAAATAATGAAAGCTCATCTTTTGTAGCACTAACGGATACAGGAAATTCACTAATAGAGCCATTATCTAAATTACCAGTTTTTGTTGTAGAGTATAAGGTAATAGATAAGCTATTGCCTCAGCCAATAAGACAAATTTTTGATTATAAAAAAGAAAATGATTTTACAGCTATAGAAAATGCCATGAAAGAACTAGAAGAAGAAATAATCATTAGATTTATACCTTTTAAATCAGTTGGTTCAAAACATGGTATGTTAATAGGATTTAAACCAGATTATATAAAGATTATAGAGAATGGACTTGAAGAAATTCATGATGAGCTGTTAATAGGTATAGTTAATGATAAACTTTCAATAGATAATAATTATAGGGGTTTATTGAATTTAAGTATATTAAATAGGGGGAATTTAAATGTTAACAAAAATTAAAATGAAATTACATATACTCTTAAATAAGATATTAAATAAATTAAAGTTAAATAGGGGGATTTATTATATTGGTAGTGGAGAAGTATTGCCTCCTCCTCTAAAACCTGAAGAAGAGGAATATTACTTATCCTTACTTAAGGAAGATGAAAGCATAAAAGGTATTCTTATTGAAAGAAATTTAAGATTGGTAGTATATATAGCAAGAAAGTTTGAAAATACAAAAATATCCATAGAAGATCTTATTTCAATAGGTACAATAGGGTTAATTAAAGCTGTAAATACATTTGATCCAGATAAAAATATAAAATTAGCTACCTATGCATCTAAATGCATAGAAAATGAAATTTTAATGTACTTGAGACGAACTAGCAAAATGAAATCAGAAATATCTTTAGATGAACCATTGAATATTGATTGGGATGGGAACGAGCTTTTGTTATCTGATATTCTTGGTACAGATGGGGATGTAATATTTAAAGATATAGAGATGGAAGTAGATAAAACCCTTCTTAAACAGGCTATAAGTAAGCTTTCTAGTAGAGAAAAGGCTATAATAGAAATGAGATTTGGTCTTTATAATGGAAAAGAAAAGACTCAAAAAGAAGTAGCTGATTTACTAGGGATTTCTCAATCCTATATATCAAGATTAGAAAAAAGAATAATCAAAAGGCTTAGGAAAGAAATGGTAAAATTGATGTAAATTGGTTTGCTTCTAATATTATTTTCTGAATAAAAATAATATTAGAGGCAATAATTTTATACGAAAGGGGCAATACAGCATGAAAGGATGAAAGTAAATGCATATGTCTAAAGTTGAGATATGTGGAGTAAATACTTCAAAGCTTCCAGTACTAACTAATGATGAAATGCAAAAATTATTCATTAAAATAAAAGCAGGAGATTTAAAAGCAAGGGAAGAATTTATACAGGGTAATTTAAGATTGGTACTTAGTATTATTCAGAGATTTAATAGACGAGGAGAACATGTTGATGATTTATTTCAGGTAGGTTGTATTGGTTTGATAAAGGCTATTGATAATTTTGATTTGAGTCAAAATGTAAGATTTTCAACCTATGCTGTACCTATGATTATAGGAGAGATAAGGAGATATTTAAGAGATAATAACTCTATTAGGGTATCTAGATCTCTCAGGGATATTGCCTATAAGGCTTTAAATGCTAGGGAACAATTGATTAATAGGAATTCTAAGGAGCCCACTATATATGAAATAGCAGAAGAGTTAAACCTGCCGAAGGAAGATGTAGTATTTGCATTAGAAGCAATTCAAGAGCCTGTTTCGTTATTTGAGCCTATATTTCATGATGGAGGGGATGCTATATTCGTCATGGATCAAGTTAAGGATGAAAAAGCCGAAGATGAAATATGGTTGAGAGAAATAGCACTTAGAGAAGCTATGGATAAATTAAATAATAGAGAAAAACAAATTTTAAACTTAAGATTTTATGAGGGAAAAACTCAAATGGAGGTTGCAGAAGAAATAGGAATTTCACAAGCTCAGGTATCAAGGTTAGAAAAAAATGCATTAAGACAAATGAGAAAATATGTTTAATTACTAAATTCTAGTCATATTTCACCCTTATTATGATATATCATAATAAGGGTGAAATATTTTTAAAGGGGTGGGATTATGTTAAAATTATCAGAAATAAGGGAAAAAGAAATAATAAATATAAATAATGGAGAAAGAATGGGATACATTGATGATTTTGAATTAAATCTAGAAAATGGGTGTATAGATTCAATAATAATAAATGGAATTAGTAAGATTTTAGGAATATTCGGAAAAAATTCTGAAATAGCTATTGATTGGAATGATATAATAAAAATAGGTACAGATACTATTTTAGTGGATTATAAGAGTGAAATATCTAATTAGACTTTTTTTATTCGTTATAATATAATAAAATTGAAAACATTGAAAGAGGTGAAAATATGAAATGTCCATTTTGTTCATACTTTGAATCAAAGGTAATAGATTCTAGACCTACTGATGAGGGACAAACAATTCGAAGAAGACGAGAATGTATGAAATGTAGTAAGAGGTTTACCACATATGAAAAGATTGAAGAAATACCTTTAATTATAGTAAAAAAGAATGGGAATAGGGAATCATATGATAGAAATAAACTTTTAAACGGAATAATAAAAGCATGTGAAAAAAGACCTGTTTCAATAAATACAATTGAAAATTTAGTAGATGAGATTGAAAAGAATTTGGACAATTCTTTACAAAGAGAAATAAAATCTGAAAAGATTGGTGAAATGGTAATGGATAAGTTAAAAGATATTGATGAAGTAGCATATGTAAGATTTGCATCAGTATATAGACAATTTAAAGATTTAAATTCATTTATGGAAGAGTTAAAAAAGATATTAGATGAAGGAAAATAGGAGATAAATATGGGAGTTATAGAAAAAAACAAAAAAGACATATTATATTATGAAATAGAAGGTTTTAATTTTGATAAAAAAATGAAGCATATTTTTTCCACTAGAGTGGGCTGGGAACAAGATAAATTATTTAATAATTTATCTGAATTATTAAATATACCTGAGGAAAATATATATAGGGCGAAACAAGTTCATGGAACAGATGTGTTAATCATTAGAGATCAAGATAATATTAAGGTGAGCTTACAAGAAAAAGATGGACTTATAACAAATAAAAAAAATGTAGCTATTTGTACCTATCATGCTGATTGTGTACCTATTTATTTTTATGATAAGACTAAAGAAGTCATAGCTTTAGCTCATGCTGGATGGAAAGGAACCTTAAATAATATTAATAAAACAATAATAGAAAATATGAATGAAAAATTTAATTGTAATATAGAAGATATTTCAGTGGCTATAGGGCCTTCAATAGGATCTTGTTGTTATGAAATAGGACATGATGTAGAAATGCTTTTTAAAGATAAGTATCCTAATTATTTAGATATAATTATAAATAGAGATAATAAAATATATTTAGATTTATGGAAAGTAAACAGGATAAATCTAATAAATTTAGGTATAAAAGATAGGAATATTTTTGAGGGGAAGTTTTGCACTTCTTGTAATATAGATAAATTATATTCTTATAGGGGAGAAAATGGTACTAAAAATAGAATGATTGCTGCTATAACATTAAATCAATAAGCTAGGAATGATAAAATGAAGAAGGTTGATTTAAATAAAATAATAATGCAAAATATCTTGCATCATGCAGACATAGGAATTCATGTAATAGATAATGAGAGGAGAACTGTTATCTATAATGAAGTTATGGCTAGATTAGAGGGGGTAGATAGAGAACAAGTTGTTGAAAAGGATATATTAGAAATATTTCCAAGTTTAAATGAAGAAACCTCCACTTTAATAAAAGTTTTACATACTGGACAGGCAATTTTAAATAGTACTCAATCCTATTTAAATTTTAAAGGACAGAAAATAACTACTATAAATTCTACCATACCACTTTATGCTGACGAAAAGATAATAGGGGCTCTTGAAATAGCTAATAATATAACACATATTAAAAATTTGTCAGATCAGTTAATAGAACTACAAAATGAATTATCTTCAGCAAAATCTTATAAAAAGAATTTTAAATCTAAGATAAAAAGATATAATTTTGATGATATTATAGGTGAAGATATATCCATATCATTAGCTAAGAGAATAGCCAAAAAAGCTACTAATTCAAGTTCATCTGTATTAATATATGGAGAAACAGGGACTGGCAAAGAATTATTTGCTCAAAGTATTCATTATGGAGGAATAAGGGCAGATAAGCCTTTTATAGCTCAAAATTGTGCTGCTATACCAGAAACACTTTTAGAAGGAATACTGTTTGGAACTGATAAGGGAGGATTTACTGGTGCAATAGAAAGGGAAGGGATTTTTGAACAGGCTAATGGCGGAACTTTAATGTTAGATGAGATTAATTCCATGTCTTTATCCTTGCAAGCAAAGCTTTTAAGGGTATTACAAGAGGGATATATAAGACGAGTTGGAGGAATAAAGGATATACCAATTGATGTACGAATAATAGCTACAACAAATGAAGAACCAACAGAAAGCTTAAAAAAGGGAATTCTCAGGAAAGATTTATACTATAGATTAAATGTTATTTCCATACGTATACCATTATTAACTGAAAGAAAAAGTGATATATATTTATTATCAAATTATTTTATTAATAAATATAACTCTTTATTTGGAAAAAAGGTAGAAAATATTTCTGAAGATATATTAAATTCTTTTATGGAATATTCTTGGCCTGGAAATGTTAGGGAATTAGGCAATGTAATAGAAGGAGCTATGAACATAATAAATGATGATGAAAAGACCTTAAAAAGAGAAGATTTTATTTCGTCGATTCATATAATGCAAGATAAACCTTTGAAAAATTCAGCTGTTTTTCAAGAAAAAAATAAATCTTTACCTAATATTTTGGAGGATTTAGAAAAAGATATTATATTTGGTACTTTAAGAAATAACCAATATAATATATCTAAAACTGCTAGGGAGTTGGGAATAAAAAGACAAACTTTACAGCATAAGTTAAAGAAATATGGAGCTGACGCAAAAATATAGGCATTACAATGCAAATATTTTTGCGTTTTTTTAGTTTAAAAATTGCAAATTATTAGAAAATATTTCGCTTTAGTATTTTAAATTACCTAAAATACACACTATTATATAAAATTGTAATTAAATAAATAGTTGGCAAAAATATTGCATATATAATTATAAGGTGAAAATGAAAATAAAATTAGGGAGGAATAAAATGAGAAAAGAAAACGTAAAAGTTATAGTATGGGGTTTAGGCTCAATGGGTAAAGGTATTGCAGAAATGCTTTTAAACAAAAAAGGTGTAGAAATAGTTGGAGCAGTTGTAAGAGGTGACAAAATAGGTAAATCTATGTATGATTTTTTAGATATGGAAAGAGGAGATAGAGAAGATTTACTTACAGGATCCTATGAAGATGTTATAAAAGAAGGGGTAGCTGATATTGTAGTAATTGCTACTGATTCCTTCACAAGAGATTCATTTGATAAGATGAAATATTGTCTTGAAAGAAAAATTAATGTAGTGTCTACTGCTGAGGAAATGGCGTATCCACAAGCACAAGAACCAGAATTAGCTAAGGAACTAGATAAAATAGCAAAAGAAAATGGTGTTACTGTCTTAGGTACTGGTATAAATCCAGGACTTATAATGGATTTATTAGTAATTACACTTACTGGAGCATGTATAGATGTTGAAAGTATTAAGGCAGAGAGAATAAATAATCTTTCTCCCTTTGGACCAGCTGTAATGCATGGACAAGGAGTTGGTATAACTGTAGAAGAATTTAATAAGAGAGTAGCAGAAAATAATTTAGCTGGACATGTAGGATTTCCAGAATCTATTACTATGATAGCAGATGCATTGGGATGGAAATTAAGTGATGAAATTGAACTACACAGAGCACCAATTGTGTCATCAGTATATAGGAAAGCTCCTTATGCAGAAGTACAGCCAGGAGATGTAGCTGGATGTAATATGAAGGGATTTGGTTATGTTGATGGAGAGTTAAAGATTGAAATGCTTCATCCGCAGCAAGTAGAACCACAATTAGAAGGGGGAACAACTGGAGACTATATAACTATAAAAGGTACGCCAAATGTAAATATGCAAATTACTCCAGAAGTACCTGGTGGCATTGGAACAATAGCTATGACAGTTAATATGATTCCAAATGTAATAAATGCACGACCTGGTTTAAAAACTATGATAGATTTACCAGTGCCAAGGGCTATTATGGGAGATATGAGAGAATTAATAGAAGACTAATTAACAATTGTCAAAGAGCAATTGAGAATTAAAACATAATTGCAAGACTAATAAATTTAGTAATTTATTATATAAAAATTAATTGTGAATTGTGAATGTACTTATTTTTCATTTACAATTCACAATTTAAAATTTAAAATTGGCGTAAGCCTAGGAGGGATATAAATGGATGCAAAACGTGGTGATTGGGTAAGGATTCACAATATAGTGTTGGAAGTAGGAGAAAGGGCAACAAATATTCCGGAAGATACACAAAATGTACCATTAGAAATGTGGGTTAAAGGATTTTTGATTAATGATAGTGCAAATATTGGTGATAACGTAAAAGTAGAAACTTATATTGGAAGAACAGTAGAAGGTAAATTATTAGAGGTTAACCCATACTATAAACATGATTTTGGGAAATGTGTTCCTGAACTTTTATATATAGGGCGTCAAGCAAGAGAATTGTTAGCAAAGGATGGTGAATAATAGTGACTAGAGATATGAGTTATGATGCTGTTATGGCAAGAAGACCGGAGATAATGAAAAAAGCAGTAGGTATGGATTACGATATATTTGAATCAGGTAGTGTAGCCTTTGATTATGAAAAGATGATGAGAGAAACGGGATATAGCTTACAAGAGATTGAGGAAATTCAAGGAAAAACAGGAGTTGGTAATACACCTTTATTTGAATTAAGAAATTTAACAGAATTAGGGAGAATATTTGCACCAAAAGGAAAAGGAGCTAGAATTTTTATTAAAGATGAAGCAGGTAATCCTTCAGGAAGCTTTAAAGCAAGAAGAGCAGCTACAGCTTGTTATCATGCAAAAAAATTAGGATATAAGGGTGTTATAGCTGCTACATCAGGTAATTATGGGGCTGCAGTAGCATCTCAGGCGGCTATGCAAGGATTAAAATGTATTATAGTACAAGAATGTTATGACTCAAGAGGAGTAGGTCAACCAGAAATAATCGAAAAGGCTAGGGCATGTGAAGCCTATGGTGCAGAAGTAGTTCAGCTTACAGTAGGGCCAGAACTATTTTATACTTTCCTAGTACTATTAGAAGAAACTGGTTATTTTAATGCTTCCTTATATACTCCATTTGGTATAGCAGGAGTTGAAACTTTAGGTTATGAATTATCTATGGAGTTTAGAGAAAGAGAAGGAAAAGATCCAGATGTAGTAGTGGTTACAAATGCAGGTGGAGGAAATTTAACTGGTACTGCTAGAGGTTTAATAAAAGCAGGAGCTACAAATACTGAAATTATAGCTGCTAGTGTTAGTCTAAAGGGACTTCATATGGCATCAGATACACAATTTAATAAAAAATCATTTACAACAGGACATACAGGATTTGGTATACCCTTTGCTACTTGGCCAGATAGGTCTGATGTTCCAAGGTCTGCAGCAAGACCTTTAAGATATATTGACAGATATGTTACTATGAACCAAGGAACAGTGTTTTATATGACAGAACTATTAGCACAATTAGAAGGACTTGAAAGAGGACCAGCAGGAAATACAGCTTTATCAGCTGCCTTTAAAATAGCACAAGAAATGGATGAAGACCAAATAATAGTAGTACAAGAAACTGAATATACAGGAGCAGGTAAACATATTAATCCACAACTTACATTCGCTAAAGAAAATGGTATAGAAATCATAGTTGGTGATCCTGCTGATGAAATACCTGGAAAAAATATTATACTTCCAAAAGACCCATCATTTGTAAAAATATATGAATTAGATTTAAATAAGAGTAGAAAATCTCTTATTAGAAATGCAGTAAACCATGTTAATGTAACCAAGGTAACAAAAGAAGATATAGCATTCCTTGTTGAAGAAACTAAATCCAATGTTGAATTTGTAAAAAATGCATTAGATGAGCTAGGAATAGTCTATTAATTAGGAGGTTATAAAATGAGTAGAGAAGATGATTTTCAAGAAAGAAGAAAACATTTGGCTAATCTAACAGAAGAAGAATTGGAACAAAGATTTTGGGAACTAGCTGGAAAAATCGTTGATCCAATAGTTGAATTAGCTAGAAATAATACATCTCCATCTATTGAAAGATCAGTATTGCTAAGAATGGGTTTTTCAAGTATAGAAGCTAAATCTATTGTAGATGGAGCAATTGATAGGGGACTAATATCTAAAGGTGTAGGACATATAGTATATAGATTAGCTAAAGAAAAAAATATGGAAATTAGAGAGACAGGACTTAAATTAGTTGAAGGTGAAATGTGGGATGATGTAGTAGCTTTATTTAAAGGAGGTGCCAACTAATGGAATTAAAACCCAATAAAAAGTTAGATATAGAATATATCTTAAAAGATATTGATAAATATAAACCTAGAAGAAGGGGTTGGCATTGGAGAGAGGGAGTGGGAGAAAACAGGCAAATTGGTAAATTTGAATATTACGACACATCTGTAAATCTTGAAAACAGTCAACCACTACCAGCAGCTAAATATTTTGATAATATAGATCCTCAAAATAAGGCAGTTATTACAACTGAAATTGCTTCAGGAAGATTTGAAGATGATATTAGACGTATGAGAATGGCTGCGTGGCATGGAGCAGATCATATAATGGTTATTAGAACAGCAGGGCAGTCTCACTTTGAGAGTCTTATAGAAGGAACTCCACAAGGAGTAGGTGGAATTCCTATTTCAAGAAAGCAAGTTAGAGCTCAAAGGAAAGCATTAGACTTTATAGAAGATGAAGTAGGCAGACCAATTAATTACCACTCCTATGTTTCTGGAGTAGCAGGTCCAGAAATTGCAGTAATGTTTGCTGAAGAAGGAGTAAATGGAGCACATCAAGACCCTCAGTACAATGTTCTTTATAGAAATATTAATATGATTAGATCCTTCGTTGATGCTGCAGAAGCTAAGAGAGTTATGGCTTGGGCAGATATAGCACAAATAGACGGTGCACACAATGCAAATGCTACAGCAAGAGAAGCATGGAAGGTAATGCCAGAACTTATGGTACAACATGCTATTAACTCAATATTCTCCGTTAAAGTTGGAATGAAGAAAGAAAACATCTGTCTTTCAACAGTACCACCAACGGCACCACCAGCACCCTGTATGAGATTAGACTTACCTTATGCTGTTGCATTAAGAGATCTGTTTAGAGAATATAAGATGAGAGCACAAATGAATACAAAGTACATGGAATCATCTACTAGAGAAGCAACTGTAACCCATGTGCTCAACTTACTTATTTCTCAATTAACTAGAGCAGACATTCAATCTACAATTACTCCTGATGAAGGAAGAAATGTACCATGGCATATATATAATATTGAAGCAATAGATACTGCTAAGCAAGCTTTTGCAGGTATGGATGGACTTGGAGCAATGGTTGAAATCAAAAGGGATAAAGGCGAATTAGCAGAAAAGGTTAGAGAATTAAAAGAAAGAGCTATCCTCTTTATGGAGGAAATTATTGAAGTTGGTGGATACTTTAATGCAGTAGAAGCAGGTTTTTTTGTTGACTCAGGATATTATCCGGAAAGAAACAATGATGGGATAATTAGAAAAGCTGATGCAGGAGTAGGAGAAGGAACAGTATATGAAAGAGATACTGATTATATGGCTCCAGTAACTGCACATTTTGGATATAACAATGTGGCTCAATATGATGAAAGTTTGGTAGGTAATCCAGCTGCCTTAATTGGTGGAGGAACCTTTGAAGAGCCATCAAAAATTGTATTTATAGATGAATTAGATGAAAATGATAATGTAAATGTAAGATTAGAAGAAGTTAAAGAACTTAGAACTACATCTAAGATTAAGCCTGAAATGGAATGGCTAGGAGATGGTATAGTCCTAACAACATTATTCTTACCTGCTGACGAAAGGACTGCAGAATTTGCTGCAATTGAAATAGGTAAGAAAATGGGATTAGAAGATGTAGAAGTAATTCACAAAGAGATAATGCAAGAAGCTGAGGGGACTCGTGTAGAGTTAAAAGGTAGAGTTGCTTTTACTATAGATACTAAGGAGTTAGTTATTCCACCTAAACCAAAGGAATTAACTGAAGAAGAAATTCGTGCAGATATTAAAGCTAAGCCGATGAAGGTTGTAGCAGCAACTGTTGGGGAAGATGAACATTCTGTAGGAATTCGTGAAATTATTGATATTAAACATGGTGGAATAGAAAAATATGGTATTGAATGTCATATACTAGGCACATCTATACCAGTTGAGAAATTAGTTGATGCAGCTATAGAATTAAATGCTGATGCTATTCTTTCATCAACAATAATTTCCCATGATGATATTCACTATAAAAACATGAAGAAATTACATGAATTATGTATTGAAAAGGGTATAAGAGATAAAATCATTCTGGCTGCTGGAGGAACTCAAGTATCTAATGAATTAGCCATCCAATCTGGTATGGATGCTGGATTTGGTAGAGGAACGAAAGGTTCCCATGTAGCTACGTTTTTAGTTGAAAAGAGAAGAGAGATGTCTAATGAAGATTAGTTTATTAGTTGCAGAAATAGGGAGTACTACAACAGTAGTTAATGCATTTAATGATTTAGATACCTGCCCAAAGTTTATTGGGCAGGGTCAATCAGCCACATCTGTATTAGAAGGTGATGTTAATATTGGACTAAAAGGAGCTATAGATGATTTAGCAAAAAATCTTGGTGAAGAATCTATAGACTATGATGAACTTATAGCCACCAGCTCTGCAGCAGGAGGTCTTAGAATGACTGTTCATGGATTGGTATATGATATGACTGTTAAAGCTGCTAAAGAGGCAGCATTAGGTGCAGGAGCTAATATTAAATTCATTACAGCTGGTAGGTTACGAAAGTCTGATTTAAGAAAAATTCAAGAAATAAAACCTAATATTATCCTAATTGCAGGTGGAGTAGATTATGGTGAAAGAGATACTGCCCTTTACAATGCAGAGCTTATTTCAGAAATGAATTTAAATATACCTGTTATATATGCAGGCAATATTGAAAATCATGAAGATATAAAGGAGATATTCCAAGGAAAAGAAACGGAACTTTATATAGTTGATAATGTTTATCCAAAAATTGATGAATTAAATGTAGAGCCTACAAGAAAAGTAATTCAAGAAGTATTTGAAAAACATATAATTCATGCACCAGGTATGGAACATGTGAGGGAAATGGTAACAGGACCTATTATGCCAACACCAGGTGCTGTAATGGAGGCTTCCCAACTTCTATATGATGATATTGGGGATTTATTAACTATTGACGTAGGAGGAGCCACAACAGATGTTCATTCTGTTACAGAAGATAGTGACGAAATATCAAGAATTTTAATAAACCCAGAACCTAAGGCTAAAAGAACTGTGGAAGGTGATCTTGGAGTATATGTAAGTATGAAGAATGTAGTTGAAATGATGGGCAAAGAAGAATTAACTAAGGAATTAAAGATTTCTATGGAAGAACTTGAAAACTTAATTTTTCACCACAAGCCAATTCCAGAAACTAATTTAGAAAAAAGGTTTGTAGAAGAATTAACATTACATGCTACTATTACAGCTGTGAGAAGACATGCAGGTGGGCTGAAACATTTATATGGACCATCTGGAAAGAAAACCATTGCAGAAGGTAAAGATTTAACTCAAGTGAAATATATAATAGGTACAGGTGGTGCACTAACTAGATTACCTAATAGAAAAAAAATACTTAGTGAAATTGCACTTTCAAACAAAGGAAATGATTTGCTTCCAAATACTGAAGCAGAAATTTTAATAGATAATCATTATATAATGGCATCACTTGGAGTAATGGCTAAAAAATATCCACAAGTAGCTTTAAAACTTTTGGAAAATAGTCTTAAGGGGGAATAAAATGTGAGCTATCCCAAAATGACAATTAATTTAAAAACCATAAGAGATAATGTACTGGCTGTATCTGGATTATGTAATGATAAAGGTATAAAGGTGGCAGGGGTAACTAAGGTTTTTGGTGGAAATCCAGCAATTGCTAAAGCATATATTGAAGGTGGAATATCTTATTTAGCTGATTCTAGAATTGAAAACCTTATAAGATTAAAGGACTTGAATATACCTAAGATAATGTTAAGATTACCTATGAAATCTGAAGTAGATAAAATAGTAGATTATGCAGATATTTCCCTTAACTCAGAATTAGATACTATTACTTTTTTATCAGAAAAAGCCTTAGAAAAAAATAAAATTCACAAGATTATCTTGATGGTAGATTTGGGAGATTTAAGAGAAGGATATTATGATGAGAAAGCTTTATTTGAAGATGTAGAAAAGATAATAGAATTAAAGGGAGTTAAACTCATAGGTTTAGGTACTAATTTAACTTGTTATGGCGGAGTAATACCAAATAAACATATCTTAGATAGATTAACTAAGCTAGAGGAAAATATAGAAAAAAAGTATAATATAGAATTAGAAATATTATCTGGTGGAAATTCAAGTACAATACATCTCTTATTAAAAGATACTAAAATAGATAAGATAAATAATTTGAGGCTGGGGGAATCTTTAGTACTTGGTACTGAATTTGCTTATGGAGAACAAATAGAAGGTACGAAAAATGATGCCTTTAAGCTTCAAGCAGAAATTATTGAAATAAAAGAAAAGCCTTCCGTTCCTATAGGAGAAATAGGAAAAGATGCTTTTGGCAATATACCTACCTTTATAGATAGGGGTATTAGGAAAAGAATACTCTGTGCAGTAGGTAAACAAGATGTGGATTTTGAAACTCTTCATCCCTTAGATGAGGATATAATTATTCTTGGCGGTAGCTCAGATCATCTTATATTAGATGGTTCAGATAGTAAAATAGATTATAAAGTAGGAGATATTATTGAATTTAGGATGTCCTATGTTAGCATTCTAAGGGCAATGACATCTAGATATGTTGAAAAAGAGATAATAGAATAATTAAAAGAATCATTAAAAAGCTTTGAAGGAATTAATTTCTTCAAAGCTTTAATTTTATTTATAAAGAACAATGTGATATTTAATAGATAATTTGTTTATTGAAATATTTTTAGAAATATAATATGTTATAATAAACAATAAAACAACTTTAAAAAATAATCAAATATTACTAATAGATTATATAAAAGCTATTAGAAAAAATTGAAATAAATTTTAGGTGGGATTAATTATGATAGAGAAGATTAATGATATTACTTATAGTATATTAAATGATTTAAAGGAATTAAATGAATATATTTATAATAATCCAGAACTAGGAAATGAAGAGTTTAAATCTTCAAAGGCTCATATAGAGCTTTTAAAGAAATATGGTTTTCAAGTAGAAGAAGAATATCTTGGTATAAAAACTGGATTTAAAGCTTATTATAAAAGTAAAAAAGAGGGACCTGCAATATCTTATTTATCTGAATATGATGCTTTACCTAAAATAGGACATGGTTGCGGGCATAATTTACTTGGTACTACTAGTACAGGAGCAGCTATAGTTTTAAAGCATTTATTAGATGACATAGGAGGAACCGTTGTAGTATTTGGAACTCCAGCAGAAGAAACCAACGGAGCAAAGGTTAAAATGGTAGAAGAAGGAGCTTTTGAAGGTATTGATGTAGCCATGTTAGCTCATCCATCTTCTACATACAGTAAAAGTGGCACATCTCTAGCTATGGAAGCTATACAATTTACATTTAAAGGAAAAGCTTCTCATGCTGCTTCAGATCCAGATAAAGGTATCAATGCCCTTGATGCAGTAATAATGACTTTTAATAGTATTAATGCCCTAAGAGAGCATATATTGCCTTCTGCTAGAATTCATGGGATTATAAGAGAGGGAGGTAAAGCTGCAAATATAGTTCCAGATTTAGCTATTGCTCAATTTTATGTAAGGACTTCCAGGAAAGCCTATTTACAGAAATTAACGGAAAAGGTTAAGAATTGTGCTAGAGGTGCTGCATTAGCAACAGGAGCTAGTCTACAAATATCTAATTATGAGCTTGGATATGATGATTTAGTTACTAATGAAACTTTATCAGAAATATTTACAAAAAACCTTAAAAGTCAAGGAGTACAAAATCCTGATAATATAAAATTAACCTTCGGTTCTGTAGATATGGGAAATGTAAGTCATGTATGTCCTGCTATTCATCCATATTTTGGGATACATGGTGATGATAGTATTGCAGCACACACTGAAGAATTCAGAGATGCTACACTAACAGATAAAGCCTATGAAAATATGATTATTACAATTAATGCTTTAGTAAATACAGGAGTTCAAGTTATTCAAAATAAGGATTTACTTGAGAAAATAAGAGAAGAGTTTAATGCTAGTAAAAATTGACTAAATTCATTTCTTATATGATATAATACTATATATAATATAAAGGTAATTAGGTGATTAAATGGATTTGTTTACTTTGAGTATGGAAGAAAAGCTTAAGAAAAGTGCACCCTTAGCCGATAGAATGAGACCTGAAAAAATAGAGGAATTTGTAGGGCAAGAACATATATTAGGTGAAGGGAAATTTCTAAATAGAGCTATAAAGGCAGATAGGATTACTTCTATGATATTTTTTGGACCTCCTGGAACAGGTAAGACTACTTTGGCCACTATAATAGCCAATACTACAAATATGCTTTTTGAAAAATTATCAGCTGTAACATCTGGGGTAAGAGATATACGAGAAGTAATGGATAGGGCTGAAGAAAATTTAAAATTGTATAATAAGAGAACTATTCTTTTTGTAGATGAAATTCATAGATTTAATAAGTCACAACAAGATGCATTACTGCCTTTTGTAGAGAGAGGAATAATTATTTTAATCGGTGCCACAACTGAAAATCCCTACTTTGAAGTAAATAAAGCTTTATTGTCTAGGGTAATGGTTCTAAAACTAGAATCTTTAAATAGAGATAATCTGAAAAAATTAATTTATAATGCTTTAACTAATTCAGAAAAAGGATTAGGTAATTATAAAGTAAATATAACAGATGAAGCAATTGATTATTTAATAACTATTTCCGATGGAGATGGGAGAACGGTACTCAATTCTTTAGAAATTGGGGTTCTTTCAACACCTATAGATGAAAACGAAATGATTGAAATAGATTTAGATACAATAAAAGAATCTATTCAAATAAAAACGGCTAGATATGATAAAGGTGGGGATGAGCATTATGATACTATTTCTGCCTTTATTAAAAGCATGAGAGGTGGAGATGCCGATGGAACTTTGTATTGGTTAGCAAAGATGATTAATGCAGGGGAAGATCCCAAATTTATAGCTAGGAGAATAATTATATGTGCATCAGAAGATGTGGGAAATGCAGATCCCAATGCACTGAATATAGCAGTGTCTGCTTTTAATGCAGTAAATGTAATAGGTATGCCAGAAGGACGAATACCCTTAGCACAGGCGGCGGTATATATAGCTACTGCTCCAAAAAGTAATGCAGTCTACGTTGGTATAAATAGTGCATTAAAAGATATAAGGGAAAAAGAAATAGGTAAGGTTCCAACTCATTTAAAAGATGGTTCTTATCCTGGAGCTAAGAATTTGGGCAATGGTATAGGCTATAAATATCCTCATGATTATGAAGGAGCTTTTGTTCAACAACAATATTTACCTACTGAGTTTATAGACAAAAAATATTATGTACCTACAGAAAATGGATATGAAAAAGAGATAAAAGAAAGATTATTGACTTAAGAAAAAAAGTATAGTTATAATTTGTTTTTATAGTTTTTCTAAACTAATATTGATAGGTGATAATATGTTGGAACAGTTTAATTGTAAAAATGTAGTTATTGTTAACAACAAAGGAGAAATTATTTATTTTACCATGAATAATTTGCCTATTTAT
This sequence comes from Tissierella praeacuta DSM 18095, assembly GCF_900128955.1. Classification (GTDB taxonomy): domain Bacteria; phylum Bacillota; class Clostridia; order Tissierellales; family Tissierellaceae; genus Tissierella; species Tissierella praeacuta. The sequence goes on along the minus strand of NZ_FQTY01000001.1, from coordinate 451,937 downwards.
GACTTGGAATTAGAGAATACTATGGGAAGGAAGGTTACCTCTCTTTATAAAAACTTAGATAACAATAATAGTTCTATGATTGCCTCTATAAAAACAGGAAAATCTTTTATAAACTTAAAACAAGGTTTAAAAACACAAAATGATAATTTAGTTTATCAGGTGGGATCTACATATCCACTTATAGAGGGAAATAAGGTAATTGGTGCCGTTGAATTTGCAGATATTGTAGATGAAAATAATATTAGTATCTACAATAGGGACTATAAATATAAAATATATTATAGACAAAACGGTACTTGCTATACAATTGATGACATAATTACAAGAAATGCTAAAATGCTTGAAATTAAGGAAAAAATTCGTAGAGTATCAAAGACAGAATCTACAGTTTTAATTCAAGGCAATACAGGTACAGGAAAGGAATTAGTTGCACAATCAATTCATAATTGTAGTAATAGAAGAGATGGACCTTTTGTTTCTCAGAATTGTGGAGCTATACCAGAAAATCTATTAGAAGGTATTTTATTTGGGACAACAAAAGGTAGTTTTACAGGTGCTGAAGAAAAAGAAGGACTTTTTGAATCGGCTAAAGGAGGAACTCTATTTTTAGATGAAATAAACTCTTTAAGTCCTATATCACAAGTAAAAATTTTAAAAGCAATTGAAGAAAAAAGAATTAGAAGAATAGGAGGTACTCAAGAGATACCTTTAGATATAAGAATTATTGTGGCATTAAATGAAGAGCCACAAAAACTTATGAAGGAAGGTAGAATGAGGAGTGATTTATATTATAGACTTTCAGTAGTTCAAATAATTTTACCAGATTTAATTCATAGAAAAGATGATATTGAAATTCTATCTAATTATTATATAGAAAGGTATAATAGGGAATTAGGATATAATGTGAGGGCTATTTCAAAAGAATTACTTTCTGCATTTGAACATTATCATTGGCCTGGTAATATTAGAGAGCTGAAAAATGTAATAGAAGGTGGTTTTAATGTTATTATTAGAAATGAAATCACCCTAAAGGATATACCAAAAAGAATTTTAGAAAGTAAAAATACTCTTCCAATACAAGCTTTACAAAGCTCTAATTATGATCTAAAAACATATTTGGAGAATCATGAAAAAAATATTATCTTAGAAGCATATAAATCCCATCAAAATAATTTAAGTTTAACAGCTAAATCTTTAAAGATTTCAAAGCAATTACTAAAATATAAGATAGATAAGTATATGAAATGATATAGTATTTTACAAATACGTATAATGAACTTATAAATCGTAAAAGATATTTTACAGTAAAAGAAATTTTACTATAAAATATCTTTTTTATTTGACTAAAAAATATCAAAATATACTGAAAATTGACTATATTCACAATTGATTTTATTTAAAAGTATTGGCATAAGTCTTGCTGTAATATAATAATGAATAAAAAATGAAGGAGGAAGAATGATGGATTCTTTTGTAAACTTTATAGTCACAATTTCTAACTGGATTTGGGGCACACCTATGCTCATTATTTTATTTGGCGGAGGATTAATTCTTAGCTTTTCTTTAGGTTTTTTTCAATTTAAGTATTTTGGATTTATTTGTAAAGAGACATTTGGTAAAATTCTTAAAAATCCTGAAAAAGGTGAAGGTACTGTGTCGCCTTTTCAAGCCGCTTCTGCTGCATTGGCTTCTACAATAGGAGCTTCTAATATTGTTGGAGTACCTGTTGCCATAGCTTTTGGCGGACCTGGTGCAGTATTTTGGATGTGGCTTACTGCTTTAATAGGTAGTGCATCAAAGTTTAGTGAAATTGTCCTAGGCATCAAATATAGACAAAAGAACGAACTAGGAGAATTCGTTGGAGGACCGCAATATTATCTAGATAAAGGCTTAAAAGCCCCATGGTTAGGTAAATTATTTGCTTTCTGTTTGATGCTTGAAATAGTTCCTTCTGTAGCCACTCAAACCGTATCAGTAGTACAAACAGCTAATACTCTTAATATTCCAAACTGGGTTTCAGGAGCAGTGGTTGCTATTTTAGTTGGTATTGTTGTTTATGGTGGAATTAAAAGAATAGTTCAAGTTTCAGAAAGATTAGTTCCTTTTATGGCAGGACTTTATTTAATAGGTGCATTAGTTATTACAATTGTAAATATTGGAGAACTACCTTCCATTATTGTTTTAATTTTTAAAGGTGCATTTACTCCTATGGCTGCAGCCGGTGGATTTACTGGTGCTGCTATAGCTCAGGCTATTAAAAATGGAGTTGCAAGAGGAACTTATTCCAACGAAGCTGGTATGGGAACCGCTTCTATTGCTCATGCTGCTGCAGTAACTGACCATCCAGTTCGCCAAGCATTCTGGGGTATATTTGAAATAATAGTTGATACTTTAATGGTATGTACCATGACAGCTATGGTTGTTCTAACAACTGGATTATGGAAAACTGTTCCATCATCAGATGCAGCTAGTATTCCAGCAAGAGCTTTCCAACAGTTGTTAGGGGAAGGGCTTGGTGGAGGGATAGTAACATTTAGTATTTCATTATTTGTACTTTCGACTATAATAGTTATTGTATTCTATGGTGAAAAACAAGCTGAATATTTATTTGGAACGAGATTTGCAAAAATAATGAAATTTATATATCTAGTAGCTATTTTCTTGGGAGCATATGGTGGCATTGAGTTTTTATATAGTTTCTTAGATATATTATTGGCTTCTATTGTAATTCCTAATATGATAGGATTAGTATTGATGAGAAACCAAGTTAAAGAGTTAAAGGATGAATTCTTTAGCAGTTCTGAATTTTATTCAAGTATAAAAGCTAAATAAAATAGAATTAAATATTATAGGAGGAATACTATGAATAAAGAAATTGCAGCAAGAATTGAGCAGATTGCAATAGAATTAACAAAAGAACTTAGTGTGGTAGAAACATTAGGAGAGTTAGATTCTGTGCAAAAAATTTATAACATTTTTTTAGAAATGGATTATTATAAAGAAAATCCTAATCATATAAAATTTGTAGATATAGTTAAGGATAAACTAGGTAGAAAATCTGTATTATCAATATTAAAAGGGAAAAAAGGAAATAGTAAAAAAACTGTATTAATGATAGGGCATACTGACACAGTAGGTATATCAGATTATGGCAGTTTGAAAGAATATGCTAATAGACCATATGAGTTGACAGAGAAATTTAAAGAAATAGCACCTACATTACCAGAAGAAGTAAGAAAAGACTTGGAATCGGGAGATTATTTATTTGGCAGAGGAATTTTTGATATGAAAACTGGTGATGCTATAATAATAGCATTAATGGAGCATATATCAAAGAATATTGAAGACTTTGAAGGTAATTTGATTTATGCTGCTGTTTGTGATGAGGAAGGAAACTCAGGTGGTATGTTATCTGTAATACCAGAGTTAGTTAAAATTCAGGAAAAAGAGGGATTTGAATATCTGGCTCTTCTAGATACAGACTATATGACATCTGAATTTGAAGGTGATGAAAATAAATATGTGTATATAGGAACCGTAGGAAAATTGATGCCATCATTCTATGTCGTAGGGAAAGAAACCCATGTTGGTGAATCATTTAAAGGAATAGATCCTAACCAAATAGCTTCTTCTATTACCAATAGAATTAACTTAAATGCTGATTTTTGTGATGTGGCTGAAGGTGAAGTTTCACTTCCTCCAATTACTTTAAAACAACGGGATTTAAAACCAGAGTATTCAGTTCAAATAGCAAAAACATCTACTCTATTCTTTAATTATGCAACACATTGCAGTACACCAGATGAAGTATTAGTGAAGATGAAAGATGCAGCTACAGAAGCTTTTCAATCAACTATTGATAATTTAAATATACAATATGAAAGGTTCTGTAAACTATCAGGAAGAGAATATAAAAAGCTGCCTTGGAAAGCAAGGGTATTAACTTATGAAGAATTATATACAAAAGTAAAATCAGAAATGGGAAATGAACTTAATAAAAGAATTGAAAAGGTTACAGAAGAAATGTTAAAGGATGAATCCATAGATCAAAGAGATTTTTCACTGAAATTAGTGGAGGAAGTTCATAGTTTATGGTCTGATAGGGAACCAGTTGTTATAGTATACTATACACCACCATATTACCCTCATATTTATATAGAAGGAAATGTACCAAAAGAAAAAGCATTGCTAAATGCAGTAGCAGATGCTGTAAGTACAACTAAATCAGATTATAAATTGGTTTATAAAAAATTTTTCCCATATATTTCAGATTTAAGCTATGGAGCAGCTCCAAAAGATCCCAAAATTATAGCAGCATTGAAAAATAATATGCCTGGCTTTGGAACTAAATATGACTTACCATTAGAAGATATGCAAAAATTAGATTTACCAGTATTAGATATAGGACCTTTCGGTAAGGATGCACATAAGTTTACAGAGAGGATTGAAAAGAAATATTCTTTTGAAGTAGCACCTCAATTAGTATACAAAACTATTATGAATTTATTAAAAAATAATTAATTAAAAAAATAATGCATAGTATAAAAGAATGTTATTTAAATAGCATTCTTTTATACTATAAATTTAATAAAATGGATATAATAAAAAAGAATTTCAAAGAAATATTAAAGATAGTATTTTTAAAAATAGCAAAGCTATGGTTTCACTAGTAATTATAAAATATAAAGTAAAGATTAGCTAAATCCATTGACAATACTAGAGAAAATAACTATAATTATATAAAAGTAAAGAAAACTTTGATAGGAAGAGTAGATATAAGAAGTAGTCAAAGGGAGCCTATGATAGTGAGACATAGGTACGAAGCTTATATTGAAGAACATCCTTGAGTTTCTAACCGAAATCTTAGGAGAGTAGACTTAGACGGATTCACACCGTTATCAGTGACACATATTGTAATATGTGTTAAAGTGGCTATTAGCAATTAGGGTGGTACCGCGGAAGATAAACTTTCGTCCTTTTGGATGAAGGTTTTTTTATTACCTAATTTAGGGAACTATAGGTTCTGAAATTACGAAAAAGAGAAAGGAGAATAAAGATGAAGACTACAGTTAGAAATATTTACAAAGACACAGATAAATATTTAAACCAAGAAATTCAATTAGAAGGATGGATAAGAACATCAAGATCATCAAAGACTTTCGGATTTATAGAATTAAATGATGGGACCTTTTTTAAAAATATTCAAATAGTCTATGAAGATGGGATGGATAATTTTAAAGAAATAGAAAAATTACCTCTGAGCTCTTCAATAAAGGTAAAAGGGAAATTGGTATCAACGCCAGAAGCAAAACAACCATTTGAAATAAAGGCTAGTGAAATTGAAGTTGAAGGATATTCAGCATCTGACTATCCCCTACAAAAGAAAAGGCATACTTTTGAATATATGAGAACTATTGCTCATCTAAGACCTAGAGCCAATACTTTCAATGCTGTATTTCGAGTAAGGTCAATACTTGCATATGCAATACACAAATTCTTTCAAGAAAGAGGATTTGTATATGTTCATACACCAATTATTACAGCTTCTGATGCAGAAGGTGCAGGTGAAATGTTTAGAGTATCTACCTTAGATTTCTATAATATACCTTTAACTCAAGATAAAAAGGTGAATTTTTCTGATGATTTTTTTGGTAAAGAAACAAGTTTAACAGTATCTGGACAGCTAGAAGCTGAAGCTTTTGCCCTTGCATATAAAGATGTTTATACCTTTGGACCAACTTTTAGAGCTGAGAATTCAAATACTGCAAGACATGCGGCAGAGTTTTGGATGATAGAGCCAGAGATTGCTTTTGCTGATATCAATGATAATATGCAATTAGCAGAAGATATGATGAAATATATAATCAAATATGTAATGGAAAATGCTAAAGAGGAAATGGAGTTTTTCAATAACTTTGTAGATAAAGGTTTAATTGAAAGACTTGAAAATGTAGTTAATTCTGATTTTGGTAGAATAACTTATACTGAAGCTGTTGAACTTTTGAAAAAATCAGGAGAAGAATTCCAATATCCAGTAGAATGGGGCATAGATTTACAAACTGAGCATGAAAGATATATTTCAGAAAAGATATTTAAAAAGCCAGTATTTGTAATTGATTATCCAAAGGAAATAAAAGCATTCTATATGAGAATGAATGAGGATAATAAAACTGTAGCTGCCATGGATCTTTTGGTACCAGGTGTAGGAGAGATAATAGGCGGATCACAAAGGGAAGAAAGGCTTGATGTATTAGAAAAGAAGATAATAGATAATGGTATGGAACCAGAAGACTACTGGTGGTATTTAGAACTACGAAAATTTGGTGGTACAAAACATGCAGGATATGGTCTGGGATTTGAAAGAGCTGTTATGTATATAACAGGTATGTCAAATATTAGAGATGTTATTCCATTTCCAAGAACAGTTAAATCTGCAGAGTTTTAAAATACAATACCCTATGGGATAGATTTATTTTTATTCCTATAGGGTTTTTTTGTTTTTTAATAAAAAACATGAGAAGATATAAGATAATATCATATTCTAATTATAGGAAAAGAAAGTTTGAATTTATGTTATAATGTAGAGTAACATAAAGTATAATAAACTTAATATAAGGAGGATATATGATGAAAAGGATAACATTGGTTACTATATCTTTATTTTGTATGACATTGGGTATTACTGGGTGTGGAGATATTAAAAAAGAAGTTCCTATTGAAATATCAATAGAAACTGAGCAAGGTAATGATACAGAAGAAATATCTTATGATAAGATAAGTGCATACATGGAAGAAGAATCTAAGAAAACCTTTTCTCCATATTATGAATTATTAGACTTTGAAATGACGAACTATCAAGAGGAAGTTCTTAATGAAGGAACAGAAGCAATTTTTGACTATAAGATAATCTATAAAAATTATGATAAAGATCCAGATACAGTAGGTTATATTAAGGAAGCAAAGGAGAGGGGTAACAGTAATTATCAACAAATGTATGATGAGTATTTGCAACCTAAAGAAATGAATTTTTATTTAAAAGCTGTTATTGACGAAAACGATTCAATAACCTTATATTCTAATGTTTCTCCTATAGGAGTTGAATGGGAAGAAACTAAAATGTCTGATTTTATTTTAAGTAAGTAAGTTAAATTTTATTATGTTATATAGTTGTAGATTTATATATATAAGAAAAAGGATTCTACTAATACAAAGAATTATAAGAGTTCTATAATATATTCATAAATCACTATAAAATATGAAAAAAGATTTATTAAAGAAGAAGTAATGGAATTTATAAATTCCATTACTTCTTTTTCTTTAGCATTAGTAAAGATTTTGTTGCACATATATTTTTATATATTTAATATTTTTTATTTTTAACAATGTCTTTTATTTTACATAAAATTAACAAAAATATTACGAACAACTTAATTAGATTTAACATAGATAAGTTATAGTGTAATTGTAAGAAAAAATAATATGGAGGGATATTATGTTTAAAAGAGTTTTGTCGTCTTTATTGATTTTAGCAATGATAGTTGCAGTTGTGTCGGGAAGTTTATTAGTTTCGGAAGCAAATTTAACACCCCAATTAGTTGAAGCAACAGGAGATTTAGTTGTAGCAAAGGAAACAGCAAGAACTGCAAAATACATATTTATGTTTATTGGAGATGGTATGGCAGCAGTTCAAGTGAATTCAGCTCAGATTTATGGTGGAAATAATCAACATAATAATATGAAATTAAATTCACTAAATTTTCAAGATTTTGAAGCAGTAGGATATCAAACTACCCATGATGCAACTTCATTTGCACCGGATTCAGCTTCTACAGCTACAGCATTATCATCAGGATATAAAACATGGAGTGGTACTATAGGGTTAAAACCAGTAGGCAATGTTACAGGTAATAAGGTTGAAAATGTAAAATTAGATGATGTTCCTAAAACTATTGCAGAAAGACTTAAAGAAGAAAAGGGTATGAAAATAGGTATAGTTTCAACAGTTACTTTAAATCATGCAACACCAGCAGCTTATTATGCCCATACAGCATCCAGAAACAATTATTATGACATAGCAATGCAAATGTCAGAATCAGGATTTGATTATTTTGGTGGTGGAACATTGAGTCAACCAAAGGGAAGAAACAATGATCAAAAAGATGCATATGAAGTTATGAAAGAAAAAGGATATAAAATAGTAAATACTAAAGAAGATATTTTAGCTCTAAACAATAACTCAGGTAAAGTATATGCAGTAACTCCCGTAATTCAAGATGGTGGTGCTATGCCATATGCAGTAGATAATAAAAAAGGAGATCTTACTCTTGCAGATTTCGTTAAAAAAGGTATAGATGTTCTTGATAATAAAGATGGATTTTTTATGATGGTTGAATCAGGAAAAATTGACTGGGCAGGGCATGCTAATGATGCAAAAGCAAATATTGGTGATGTTTTAGCTTTTGAAGATTCTATTCAAGTAGCTATTAATTTTGCCAAGAAACATCCAGAAGATACACTAATAGTAGTAACAGGGGATCATGAAACAGGTGGTATGACTATAGGTCAAGCTACAACGGGATACGATACAGCATTAGGAATATTAAAAAACCAAAAGATGTCTTATATAGCCTTTGATGCATTAATTGATGAAATGATAGAAAAAAATCCTAACTTAACTTTTGAAGATATAATGCCAGTTATCACTCAAAATTTTGGTCTTAAAAATGAATATGAAGATGGTGAAGGAGATAAACCATATATGGCTTTAGAACTATCAAATCGAGAAGTAGCAAAATTAAAGAGAGCATTTGCTGAAACTATGGCTAAAGAGCCTATAGAAAAAGATAAAGAAGAATTGCTAATATTATATGGGGGTTACAATCCGCTCTCAGTAACATTAACTCATATATTAAATAATAAAGCTGGTATAGGGTGGACTTCCTATGCTCATACAGGAGTACCTGTTCCAGTATATGCTACAGGTGTGCAAGGAGAATTATTTAACGGAGCATATGATAATACAGAGGTTTATTATAAATTAGTTACTGCAGCAGGACTTAAATAATCATTTAAACAAGGTTGGAAGATTTCCAGCCTTGTTTAAATGAAAGGGGTGTTAATTCTTGAAATATATTTTAAAAAATGTTAATAGAAGAGAAATAGGATTTATACTTTCTCTTATAATTTTATTAACAATACTTGTATTCTTACCAACTGGATTTGACAGGCAACTATATATATTTACAGAGGGAGTAAGGGCTAAAGTATTATCTGTTGATAATTCAGGGGTACTTAATACTGGATTATTTAGACAAGGAGATCAACGAGCTACAATACAAATAGAAACAGGTTCATACAAGGGTCAAATAGTATCCGCAAATAATATGTTAACAGGTAGCCTTGCAGAAGATAAAATTTTTAGAGAAGGGGATAGGGCATGGGTACTTATTGGTTTTGATGAAAGTAGAAATATTAATTTTGCTAATATGGTGGATCATTATCGATTAAACAAGGAAGTTGTACTTATAGGGTGTTTTGCTCTAGTTATTATAATTTTTTCAGGAGTTATAGGAGTTAGAACATTATTATCCTTTACTTTTACACTTATGAGTATATGGAAGATATTGATTCCAGCTATGTTAAGGGGATTTAATCCTATTATAATAGCTTTAATAGTAGGAAACTTCTTAACAATCATAACTATTTTATTGGTAATAGGATTTACAAAAACAGCTTATGCTGCTATTATAAGTGCGATTTCTTGCTCCTTAGCTACTTGTATTTTAGCAGTTATATTTGGTAATTATTTCAATATTCATGGTGCAGTTATGAATTTGTCAGAATCATTACTTTATGCAGGATTTTTAAAGCTTGATTTAACAGCTATTTTTCAAGGAGGTATATATCTTGCAAGCTCAGGAGCCATATTGGATTTAGCAGTAGATATTTCAACGGCATTAGATGAAGTTGTAAAGAACAATCCTAATATAACTGGAAAAGATTTGATAGCATCAGGGTTCAATATAGGAAAATCCGTAGTTGGAAGCCAGACTACAACTCTTTTATTTGCATATATGGGAAGTTATTTATCAGTAATAATGGTATATATAGCTCAAGGAACACCAATACTTAATTTGTTAAATTCAAAAACAGTGGCAGCAGAGATACTTCACACTTTTGTAGGTTGTATAGGACTTGTATTGGTTTCTCCCTTAACATCAGTAGTTTGTGGATTTATGTTTAAGATAAGTGAAGAGTGTATTAATGAATAAAATAAAAACAATATTGATTTTATAATAAGATATACACCAATAGAAAAGTTCATACTAAGTTAAGTTGTAATTAGTAAGGTCAAAATATGAAGTTGATTTTTAAAGTAAGAAAACTTATGTTTTGTTGTGCAGCTGTAGGATTATGGGTACTAAAAAATTATTTACATAATAGGAGGTGCGTTATATATGGAGAACTGTTTGATACAGCGTGTTGATAATACATTGTTAAATATGGGGATGTCAACACTTAAACACCCTATCCTTTATAACTGTCCCATTGGTTTGAGGTTTGAAATCTCAGAGTCCTAGGGAGATAATGATAAAGCTTAGTTATTATTAGTGTTTATAAAATACATTTTAGTCATAGAAAATAGGGTAAATATAAAAAAATTCAAAATATCCTTGATTTTATAAGACTTCTTTGTTACAATAGACTTTAAATTAATAAAGACAAAGAAAGGAAGTAGTAAGTTGTATGTCAATTGTAGAGAGCTATCGTTTGGTGAAAGATAGTATTGATGAAAACTGAACTCGTCCTTGAGTTACTAAGATGAATAAAGTAATCTTAGTCGGTTAAATGCCGTTATATTTTGAGTGGATAGCAATATCAACAAGAGTGGTACCGCGGAATTTTACCTTTCGTCTCTATTTTATAGAGATGAAAGGTTTTTTTATGACCTATAATACAACGAGTAAAGAGGAGGAATATTATGAGAGAGTATAAACCAAATGAAATTGAAAAAAAATGGCATGAGATTTGGGAAGAAAGAGAGCCTTTTAAGGCATTAAATAAATCTGATAAACCAAAATTTTATGCATTAGTAGAATTTCCTTATCCATCAGCAAATGGATTACACGTAGGACATCCAAGACCATATACAGCACTAGATATTGTTTCTAGAAAGAGAAGACTTGAAGGGTATAATGTATTGTTTCCTATGGGATGGGATGCCTTTGGATTACCTACAGAAAACTTTGCTATAAAAAATAAAATTCACCCAGCTATAGTTACAGAGCAAAATGTAGGGAGGTTTAAATCTCAATTACAGTCCATAGGATTTTCCTTTGATTGGTCTAGAGAAATAAATACTACAGATCCACATTATTATAAATGGACTCAATGGATATTTCTAAAATTATATGAAAAAGGATTAGCGTATAAACAAGAAATGCCTATTAACTGGTGCCCTTCTTGTAAAATAGGACTAGCAAATGAAGAAGTTATCCAAGGTAGTTGTGAGAGGTGTGGTGGTGAAGTAGTAAGAAAAGTAAAAAATCAATGGATGCTGAAAATAACTGAATATGCTGATAGATTAATAAGTGATCTAGATAAAGTCGATTACATTGAAAGAGTAAAGGCTCAACAGACAAATTGGATTGGAAAATCTGAAGGAGCAGAGGTAGATTTTCAAATTGCAGGTAAAGAAGATAAACTAAGGGTATTCACAACAAGACCTGATACATTATTTGGTTCAACATACATGGTCATAGCAGCAGAGCATCCTTTAATAGAAAAATATAAAGATGAAATAGAAAATCTAGAAGAAATAAAATCATATCAACATGAAGTAAGTAAGAAATCAGATTTTGAAAGGACAGAGCTATCAAAGGAAAAAACAGGAGTAGAAATAAAAGGGCTAAAAGCTATAAATCCTGCTACAGGTGGAGAAATTCCTATTTGGATTTCAGACTATGTGCTTATGACCTATGGTACAGGAGCAATAATGGCAGTACCAGGACATGATAGCCGTGACTGGGAATTTGCTAGGAAATTTAATCTTCCAATAGTAGAAGTAATAAAAGGCGGGGATATAGAGAAAGAAGCTTTTACAGATACAGAGGCAGGAGTTGTTGTAAACTCTGATTTTATCAATGGTATGGAAGTAAAAGAAGCAAAAGAATATATGATAAAATGGCTAGAAGAAAAAGGTCTTGGAACTAGAAAAGTAAACTTTAAACTTAGAGACTGGGTATTCTCTAGACAAAGATATTGGGGAGAGCCAATACCTTTATTACACTGTGATAAATGTGGTTGGGTGCCAGTACCAGAAGAACAGCTACCTGTTATGTTACCAGAAGTAGAAAACTATGAACCAACAGATACTGGTGAATCACCACTTGCAAATATTAAAGATTGGGTAGAAACTACTTGTCCAAAATGTGGAGGTAAGGCACATAGAGAAACAGATACAATGCCCCAATGGGCTGGTTCTTCTTGGTATTTCCTAAGATATATCGACCCATTTAATGAAGAAGAAATAGCTTCCCAAGAAGCAATTAACTACTGGATGCCGGTAGATTGGTATAATGGAGGAATGGAGCATACTACCCTTCATTTACTATATTCAAGATTTTGGCATAAATTCCTATACGATATCGGAGTAGTTCCTGAACCAGAACCTTATGCAAAGAGAACTTCCCATGGGATGATATTGGGAGATAATAATGAAAAGATGTCAAAATCTAGAGGAAACGTTGTAAACCCTGATGATATAGTAAGAGATTATGGTGCAGATACATTAAGAACCTATGAAATGTTTATTGGTGATTTTGAAAAAAGTGTACCTTGGTCAGAAAATGGAGTTAAAGGATGTAGAAGATTCCTTGAAAGAGTATGGAGACTTCAAGACATTATAGTGGATGGTGAAGGGTATACAAATAAGTTAGAATCAAGTATTCATAAGACTATTAAGAAGGTAACTGAAGATTTTGAAACATTAAAATTTAATACAGGAATAGCAGCTTTAATGAGTCTATTAAATGAATTTAATGACTATGGAAAGATAACAAAAGATGATTTAAAAACATATATAGTACTATTAAATCCAGTAGCACCTCATATTACTGAAGAATTATGGGAGATTCTGGGGCTAGAAGGTTATCTACATGAAACTACATGGCCTAAATACGATGAAGAAAAGACAAAGGATAAAGTAATCCAACTTCCTGTTCAAGTTAATGGCAAAGTTAGAGGTACAATAGAAATTAGTGTTGAAGACTCTCAAGAAATAGCTCGACAAAAGGCAAAAGCTGATGAAAATATTAGTAGATTTTTAGAAGGAAAACAAATAATAAAAGAAATATTTGTTCCAGGAAAGATATACAATATAGTAGTAAAATAAATATATTAAAACCCCGTAGTAATAGACGGGGTTTTAATATATTTATCAAATCATATCAGATATACTCATAAATGATACCTATGATTTATAATAAATATTCAAAACTATTATTATCTACAGCCACATCCTCCAAACATATCTTCATTACAGAAAATAAGCACTAATAATAAAAAGAAAAATAATAGTGAACTATCGTTACAGCAGTCATTTCTTCTACCTAATAAATCACCCATGAAAACACCTCCAATATAATTTATATCTAAGTGAAATAAAAGTATTCATAATACAATATGCCAAATAGTCGAAAAGTGTTAATTGTTTTATTTTCAACACTAGTGACTCCAGTCTATGCTAGGTTGTATTAAAAAAAACCCTATGATATAATCTTCATACAGATTTTACTGATTTAAATTGTAGTAAATAATTAGAAATGGAGGCATATTCCATATGAGAATAATTTTAGGTCGATCTAAAACTGGTAAATCCAATTATATATATGAGGAAATAAATAGAGAAATCAATAAAAATACGGAAGACAACCTTGTACTTATAGTTCCAGATTTAATGACATATCAAACAGAATATGATATTATTCAAAGACTTAATTTAGAAGGCATCATGAGTGTTGAAATCCTTAGCTTTAAGAGAGTTGCAGATAAAATATTAGGGGAAATAGGAGAAAATAAAACTCAAGATATTAATCCTTTTGGAAAAATTATGTTATTAAAGCAGATATTCGAGGAAAGTCGTGATGAATTAAAATTATTTAAAAAAGCCTCAGGACATGGAGGCTTTTTAAAAGAGTTTAATTTACTTATAAAAGAATTAAAGCAAAATTTAATTAGTCAAGATTCTCTAGAAGAAGTAATTAAGAATATAGATAATACACTTTTAAAAAATAAATTATCAGACATAGGACTAATATACTCAAAATACAATGAAAAAATTAAGGATAAATTCCTTGATGAGGAGGACAGATTTAACTTAGTTATTTCAATAATAAAGAATTCAAACTATATTAAAGACTCTAAAATTTGGATTGATGGATTTGAAAGTCTTAATCAACAGAGGATAAAAATGATTAAAACTCTATCAGAATATTCAAAGGGTGTTACTATGTCTTTAAACATAGATAAATCCTATCTTAAAAATATAGAAGATTTTGATGATTGGGAAGCATTTAAAACCATATATGATACATTTACATCTATTGAATCAACCTTAGAAGGCAATATAGAAATCATACCTCTATGGGAAAATAAAATTCTTTCAGGTGAAATAAAAACCATTGAAAAAAATATATTTGCTATTGACATAGAACCTTTTATGAAACCTACTGATAATATAACAATCTATTCATCAATGAATACATATACTGAAGTAGAGAAAACTGCTCAGAAAATAATATCACTTGTGAGAGATTATAATTATAGATGGCAAGATATAAAAATAGCAGTTGGGGATATGGAAAGTTATATAATAAATATAAGAAAAGTTTTTGATAAATTTGATATACCTTATTTTCTAGACATAAAACGAGATATTATGAATAATCCAGTTAGTAAATATATTCTATCTATATTAGATATCTTTATATGGAATTTCAGATATGATGATGTATTTCAATATCTTAAAACAGGACTTACTCCATTAAATAGTAGCCAAATAAACTATCTTGAAAATCATGCTCTTCAATATGGAGTAGAAGGCATAAAATGGTTTCAAAAAATAGATTCAGATGCATTGGCATATATAGAGGATATAAGAAAGTTATTTGTATCAGATTTTATAGACAATATAAATGAATTTAAAAAACTTTCAACAATAAGTGAAATTACAGCTTTTATCTTTGAATATTTAAAGCTTCATAGAATTAATGAGAAAATGAATAATTCTATTGATAATTTTCTAAGACAAAATAAATATGAAGAATCAAGTGAATATGCACAGGTATGGAATCGAATAATGGAAGGTTTTGAGCAAATTTTACTTATAGGGGAAGATATAGAAATCACTCCATTAGAATATAGAAAAATTCTAGAGGTTGGTCTCAAGGAAGTTCAAATTAGTATTATTCCACCAACTATTGACAGGGTTGGAATAGGGGATATAGAAAGGATTGCTGTAAGTAAACCAAGAGCATTATTTGTCTTAGGAGCTAATGAAAAAAACCTTGATTCCAATAAAGAAAAGGGCTTGTTATCAGACGAAGAAAGAGAAACTATACTAGATAACAATATTAAAATTATAAGTGGCTCAAGTTTTTCATATTTTAAGGACAAGCATATGCTTTATAAAGTATTTTCATCTCCTACAGAAAAATTATTTATTAGCTATGCTCTAGGAACCATAGAGGGCAAATCAATGGAGCCTTCCCTATATGTAGATACATTAAAGAGGATATTTCCATCTATTAAAGAGGAAACTGATATTTCATGTAAAAATCAATTAGAATATATATCAAATTATAATGGAACCTATGATATTCTTGTTGAAAATATGAGAGAATATATTGATGGCGGCGAAATAGATGATATATGGAAAGCTGTATATATATGGTATAGGAAGAATTACAATGATAAATTTCATATTATAAACAAGGGATTTAATTATATAAATAAAATATCAAAATTAGAACCAGAAATAATTAGGAATAGATTTAATGATAATATCAATATAACAGTTTCAAAACTAGAAAGATATGCAGAATGTCAGTTTAAATATTTTGTTGAGAATATATTAAAGCCGAATCCAAGATTAATTCAAAAAATAGAGTTTTTTGATATAGGAAATATAAATCATGCTGTTTTAGAGGACTTTATAAATAAACTTATAGCTTTTAATGATAAAATAGATCTCTTGATTAAAGAGGATATATACCAATTAGTAGAAGAATCTATAGAGAAGGTTTTCTCCATAATGTCAGAAAAAGTCACAGCATTTAATGCAAATAACAGAAACAACTATTTAAAAAAGAAAATAAGTAGAATATTAAAAAGAACAGCTTACACATTAGTTAAACAGCTCCAAAGCAGTGAATTTAGACCAAAATATACTGAATTACAAATTGGAATAATAGATGAAAAAGATGAAAAAACACAAAAGGGAATATATATTGACTCTTTAGAAATTAGCTCAGATAATTATTCTATAAACTTAAGAGGAATAATTGATAGGGTGGATATTTTTGAAGATACTAATGGTGATATATATTTAAGTATTATAGACTATAAATCTTCTAAAAAAGATATTGATTTTACAGATACCTATGAAGGAATTCAGATTCAGCTACTTGTATATTTGAATGCAATAATAAATAATGGAGAAAAATTATTTGGTAAAAAACCTAAAATCGCTGGAGTATTTTACTATCATGTAGATGACCCTATAATTAAAGGAGAAAGTGAAGATATAGAAGAACAGATACTAAAGAGTTTAAAGCTAAAGGGATTTGTACTTAAAAATAAAGACCTTATATATAAAATAGATAGAAATATTGGAACATCTTCTAATATAATTCCTGTAGGGATAAAAAAGGATGGAGATTTTACTCAATCATCTAATGTATTAACAGAAGAAGAGTTTGATGGAGTTTTATCCTATGTTGATTTTAAAATAACTGAATTATCAAGTGGTATTTTAAGTGGTAATTTTTATATGAATCCATATAGAAAAAAAGATGGAAATACTCCATGTAAATATTGTGATTATATAAGTATCTGTCAATTTGATAAAACCATAGGCAATGAATATAGACAAATTAAGAGCATAAAAAAAGAGGATTTTTTTGATAAAATCTCAGTAAAAGGAGGGAATTAAGAATATGGAATGGACTAAGGAACAAAAAAGGATAATTGATTTAAGAAATTCCAATATTCTTGTATCAGCTGCTGCTGGCTCAGGTAAAACTGCTGTACTAGTAGAACGTATAATTAATCTTGTTAAAAATGAAAATGAAGATATAGATAAATTTTTAGTAGTTACATTTACAAATGCTGCAGCTGCTGGAATGAAGCAAAAAATACAAAAAGCCTTAGTACAAGCAGTTCATGAGGGAAAAAATCAAAAGCATATAAGAAAGCAGTTAAATCTTTTAAACAAAGCAAATATTACAACGATACACTCCTTTTGTCTTGATGTAGTAAAAAAGAATTTTCATATAATAGGTTTAGACCCTAGCTTTAGAATTGGAGATAGCAGTGAATTAAGTATTCTTTTTCAAGAATCCATTGATGAAGTATTAGAAAGAGCATATACAAAAGAAACTGAGAGTTTTAAGATCTTAGTAGAAGGATTTACTGGTAATAGGGGAGACTTAGAGCTATATGAAATCATTGGTAGAGTATATAAATTTTTACTTAGCTTTCCAGACCCTTTTAAATGGCTAGAAAATAGTGTAAATAGACTTAGTATGACAGAGGAGGAGTTTAAAAGCTCCTTATGGTATAAAGAGATTTTAAATTATGTTCAAATGCAAGTTGAAGGGGCTAAAGGTATTGTAGAATTAGCATTAAAAATATCCACCGAAGAGGATGGACCAAAAGTATATGAAAAGACATTACAAGAGGATTTATTAATTTTAGATGAAATAAACAGTTCCTTAGAAAAGGAGCTAGTTGAAGCCATAAATGAAATTCATAATTTTAAAGCACCTAGAATATCTTCCTTTAAAGCAGATGACCCCAAAAATATAAATGTAAATATAGAAAAGCAAAAGGAAGTAAAGGATATATTAAGAGAAGAGTATAAGAAAATTATAGCTTCATTAAAAGAGTTATTATCATATAAAAATCTTTCTGAATATGTAGAAGATATTAATTTTATGTATGAAGCAATGGAAGCATTAAAGGAATTAATCATTGATTTAGACAAAATATATAAAGGCAAAAAACTTGAAAAATCTATTGTGGATTTTAATGATTTAGAGCATTATGCATTGAGTATATTAAGAAAACCTATAATATCAGAGGATTCATCAGTTAGATATATTCCTTCTGATATTGGTGTATCTTATAAAAATAAATTTAATTATATATTTATTGATGAGTATCAGGATAGCAATAGCATACAAGAAACCATAATTGAACAAATCAAGAGAGATAATAACTTGTTTATGGTAGGAGATGTAAAGCAAAGTATTTATAGATTTAGATTAGCTGAACCAAGTATTTTTAATAGTAAATATAGAGCATATACTAAGGATAGGGAAGATTTAGATGATAATATAATTAATAGAGTAGTTGAATTAAATAAAAACTTTCGAAGTAGGGAAGAAATCTTAGAGGGGACAAATTATATATTTAAGAATATTATGTCAGAGGATTTAGGAGAAATTGATTATAATGAGAATGTATTTTTAAAATGTGGAAATAAAGAATTTTCAACTAATAATCCTGTGGAATTAAATATAATAGAGAAAAGTTCAATTAGTAGCAAGGATAAACTAGAACAATTAGATGATATAAATGATGAATTAGAATCTATGAAAACCGCAGAAATAGAGGCTTTGTTTACTGTAAAGAAAATCAAAGAGCTTTTAAATGAAGAGATATATGATGGGAATAATGAAAAAAAACTAAGAAAAATAGAATATAAGGATATTGTAATATTATTACGCTCAGTTTCAGACTGGTCCAATATATTTGAAGAGGTATTTAATAAAGAGGAAATTCCATTTTATTTTGATGGTGGAGCTGGCTATTTCAATACTATAGAAATACAGATTATAATTAATTTATTAAAATTAATTGATAATATTAGGCAAGATATACCATTGATTAGTGTAATGAGATCACCTATTGGAAATTTCACTACAGAAGAATTAGTAAAAATAAGATCTAAATATATAACAGGTAGTTATATAGATGCATGTATAAAATATATAGATAAAAATCATGAAGTGTCAAATGATGAAAATTTTTCACCTGAGCTTATTGGAAAATTAGATGGTTTTTTTAAAATGATTAATGATTGGGTAGATAGGAGTAAATATACTGATTTAAATGATTTAATATGGGAAATCTTAATGGAAACTAATTATTATCATTTTGTAGGCACCTTGCCAAAGGGAAAAATTAGACAAGCTAATCTAAGACTTCTTGTAGATAAAGCCTATGAATTTGAAAAAACGTCTATGAAAGGATTATTTAAGTTTTTACGATATATAGAAAAACTGAATTCCGATGGAAATGATAGTTCAAGTGTAGCAAAAACCTTAGGTGAAAATGATAATGTAGTTAGACTAATGACTGTGCACAACAGTAAAGGTTTAGAATTTCCTGTAGTTATTTTATGCGGATTAAATAAAGGATTCAATTTACAGGATACAAGGGCTAAAATATTGATGCATAAAGAATACGGTTTAGCACCTAAATATATAAATATAGATAAACGTATTGAAAAAGATACAATAGGAAGAATAGCAATAGCTAAAAAAATTAAATTTGAAAATCTATCTGAGGAAATGAGAATTCTCTATGTAGCTATGACTAGAGCCATTGATAGGCTAATAATAGTTGGCTCAGTTAATAAAATAGATGATAGCATTAAAATATGGAGAAAGGGACATTTAAGGTATTTCTTATATAGGGGTAAATCCTATATGGATTGGATAGGAAGCTGCTTATTTGAAGGTATGGATTCAGAGGCAATAAATGAAATATTTGTTAAAGGTCAATGTGAAAAATGGAAGGTAAATAAAATTTCAGTTACAGATTTATTACAAGATAGAAAAACCTATAGCAATGTTGACAATACAGAAAAGCTAAAAAATATTGAAGGTTCTATAGACAGAAAATCCTATGAAGAAATAGAAAGGAGACTTAGCTATAAATATCCCTATGAAAATGCTATAAATATTCCTGCTAAACTAGCTGTTACAAAGTTGAAAAACATAAATACAGAAAAACTTGCAAGTTTAAAATATGATATTCCTACTTTATCTAATATATTAGAATTTGATAAAGAAAGTAAAAAAATTATTGTTGATAAACAGGAATTAAAGGGTTCTGAAATTGGTATCCTTATACATCTTATAATGCAACATATAGATCTCAGTGGGAAATTAGATAGAAATGATTTAATACAACAAATAGAACAAATTACTTCTAAAAATCTTATAACGGATTCAGGAGCTAATTTTATATTTAATAACTACCTTGATAAAATTGAAGGATTTTATAATTCAGATATAGGTTTAAGAATGAGGAAATCTCCATTGATTAAGAGGGAAGTTCCCTTTGTAATAAAAAAGAAGGCAGATGAAATATTAAAAAATCTAAATGGAAATGATTTTATTCTTGTACAGGGTATTATAGATTGTTATTTTGAAGAAGATGATGAAGTCGTAATTATAGATTATAAAACTGATAATATTAATGAAAATGAAATAGAAAAACTTATAATCGAATATAAAGATCAAATTACATCATATAAAGAAGCAATTGAAAAGATAAAAAAGAAGAAAGTAAAAGAATCCTATTTATATTTATTTTCATTAGGTACTGAGGTACCTATAAGATAATAAAAACTCTTTATCAATAAGCTTCTAAATATAAGAATAAGATTTTAATTAGAATGGAGGAATAAATATGACAGGCTTTGATACAAAAGCAATTCATGGAGGAATTAAAGGTAAAAATCCAAGTAATGCATTGAATCCACCTATATTTCAAACTTCAACCTTTGTGTTTGACAATATAGAACATGCAAATAAAATAATGTCTTTTGAATCCGATGACTATGTTTATACTAGGGGAAACAATCCTACTCTTCGACTATTTGAAAATCGAATGGCAGAATTGGAGTATGGCGCAGGTGCAGTTGCTTTTTCTTCAGGAATGGCAGCCATTAGCTCAACTATATTTTCTTTATTAAAACCAGAAGATACTATCATAGTTCATAAAACTCTATATGGTTCATCCTACAGTGTAATTACTGAATTGCTTCCAAAATATAATATGAATTATAAAATAATAGATCTTACAAATTTAGATGAACTTAAAAATGCAATAGATAGCTCTACTAAAGTAATATATTTTGAAACTCCTTCAAACCCAGATTTATCAATTATAGATATAACTAAAGTTTCTGAAATAGCAAAGAAAAACAATATTAAAGTAGTAGTAGATAATACCTTTGCTTCACCTTATTTTCAAAACCCATTACTACTAGGAGCAGATATTGTAGTTCATAGTGCTACAAAATACATTTGTGGTCATGGAGATGTAGTGGGAGGAGTTGCCATAGGAAAGGATATAGATTATATTCAATATTTAAAATTTGGATATATGTGTGAATTTGGGGGAGTTATGAGTCCATTTAATGCTTGGCTTTTACTTAGAGGATTAAAGACTTTAGGTATTAGGATGAGACAACATGAGAAAAATGCAATAGAAGTAGTAAATTTCTTGAAAAGTCATCCAAAGATAGATTTAGTTCTATATCCAGGTTTGGAAGAGTTCAAGGGTCATAGTATAGCGGAAGAACAGATGAAAGGCTTTGGAGCCATGATAAGCTTTGAAGTAAAAGGTGGCTTGGAATCAGCAATAAAATTTGTAGATAGTTTAAAACTAGCTCAATTGGCAGTTAGTTTAGGGGATTGTGAAACCTTAGTTCAACTTCCAGCAGCTATTACCCATAGAGGATATCCAAGGGAGAGATTAGCTGAATTTGGGTTAACTGAAAGCATGGTAAGAATATCCGTTGGATTAGAGGATAGTAAAGATATAATAGAAGATTTAGAACAGGCACTTAAATTAATATGAAAGTGAGATATTTGAGGACAGGGGGGATTTGATGGATTTAAACCGAAAGATATTAAAAAGAGGGATAATCATTATAATCTCAGGACTTATAATTTCCTTAGGAATTGCCATATTTATGAGATTAGATAAACCAGTGTTTCTTAAAAATTATTCAGAAACAGCATTTTCAGTTTCTGGAGATTATATTGATGAACGTAATTTCACCTTTAAGTATATTGCAAATATTTCAGATAACAGAAGAGTTGCAGATATTAAATTTGAAAAATGTCCTAATCTTGTTTTTTATCCAAGAGGAAATATGGGATTTGGAGATGTATTTTCTATGTTTTCACAAAATGACTATGAGAGAGAGGATAGTTATGGTAGATATGTGATTCGTAATATTTATATTACTATTGATGGAAGGGATTTAGGTGAGTATGATGAAATAGAATTAAGTAATGGAAAGATTACCTTCGATAATGGGGAAGTAATGGATGTAAATCTTGGAAGAATAAAACTATATAATTATAGTAAATATAGAGGAGACCATTTTGACTTTTCCAACGGTAGTAATTCCTCCGATGGCACTTCATCTACTGAAATAAAGGTTAAGGAGGATATAGCTTTAGTAGATATAGATGCCTCTTTATTAGAGGAAATAGAGGATTTAGTAGAAATTAAAATAGGAAATATAAACTATAAGGATATTTCAGGAATTCAATATAAAGATGGGGATCTTATGAATATATATTCAAAATTCCAAGAACCACAGGATATTTTAAGGAAATTTAATATATATGATATAGAGCCAAAACTTAATTATAAGACTTCAGATGAAAGAATTTTTTATAGACCAATAAATAATATAAGATATGAAAAACGTGATTTTAATCTTTGGGAAATAATTAAGTATTTAAGGGCAAGGGGGGAGATTTAGTGTTTGAAGGATATAGTCAAATTTTTTGGGGAATATTTATTACAACTTTTAACATAAAATTTGGAACAGTTAAAATTCTACCTGTTTTTGTAGGTTTATTATTGGTTTCGAATGGATTAAGAAAGCTATATGAAGAAACTAAGATAGAATCATTTCATAAAGCTCAAAAAATAGGATTATTGGCTACAGCTATGTCATTTATAGCTGGAATATTGGATTATTTTTACAATGGATTAATAAATCATTCTATATTTATGTTGATTTGGATGGTATTATATCAATTACTGGAATTGATTTTATTTTTCAAAACATTAGAATCTTCTATTGAATATTTAGCTTATAATAACTATCCCGACGCAGCCAATGAAAATACACAAAAGCTTAAGAGTTACACTATTATTTCAATTATTAATATTGTTTTACTAAATTTTGCTTTTTTATTTAATATTAATGTTTTAATGTTTTTTGTTCCTATCATTGGAATAATATTAAAAATATTTATGATGGTATTGATTCATAGATTAAAAAAAATATTTATGAAAGCTGAGAATTCTCTTTAATAATGGAAATATGTACCAAGGAACTAATTCCGTGGTGTGAGCAGTTTATAAATTCTCAAATTATTTATTGAAATAGAATATTTAAATTAATAAATATAAATCTCTCTAAAAAAACCTTTTAATTCTTTATCTTGTAAAAATTTTAATTATATGATATGTTTATATTGAATAAAAATTGAATAGTAATGTAAAGGGGTGCTTATATTAATAGGCTGAGATAGGAATGTTATTTCTGACCCTAAGAACCTGATTTGGGTAATTCCAACGGAGGGATTTGGCTAATTTGTTATATATTTTTGCTATATACTTTTGTTGGTATATAGCTTTTTTGTGTTTAAAGGATTATGCAAAAATAAACTAAAGGGGGAAATTTTAATGAATTACACAACTCAAATGGATGCGGCTAAAAAAGGCATCATAACAAAAGAAATGGAAATAGTTAGCAAGAAAGAGAATATGGATGTAGAAAAATTGAGAAAAGCTATAGCAGAAGGAAGAATAGTAATACCAGCAAATAAAAATCATAAATCCTTAAACCCAGAAGGAATAGGAGAAGGTTTAAGAACTAAAATTAATGTTAACTTAGGAATTTCAAGAGATTGTCCAAGTGTAGATAAAGAATTGGATAAGGTAAAAACTGCATTAGATATGAATGTAGAAGCTATTATGGATTTAAGTTCTTTTGGAAAAACTGAAGAATTTAGAAGAAGATTAGTAGAGATGTCCCCAGCCATGATAGGAACTGTACCTGTATATGATGCAGTTGGATTTTATGATAAGGAATTAAAGGATATAACGGAAAATGAATTTTTAGATGTAGCAAGAAAGCATGGAAAAGATGGAGTAGATTTTATTACAGTTCATGCAGGAATAAATAGAGAAACAGCAAATATGTTTAAAAGAAATAAAAGAGTTACAAATATAGTTTCAAGAGGAGGTTCTCTTCTTTATGCTTGGATGGAATTAAATAATAAAGAAAATCCATTCTTTGAATATTTTGATGAATTATTAGATATTTGTGAAGAATACGATATGACAATAAGCCTTGGAGATGCATTAAGACCAGGAAGTATAGCAGATGGTACAGATGCTGCTCAAATATCAGAGACTATGGTATTAGGGGAACTTACTAAAAGAGCATGGGAGAGAAATGTGCAGATTATAATAGAAGGACCTGGACATATAACTATAAATGAAATAGAAGCCAATGTCTTGCTGGCAAAAAAACTATGCCATGGAGCACCTTTTTATGTACTAGGGCCTATAGTTACAGATGTAGCACCAGGATATGATCATATAACCAGTGCTATAGGTGGAGCTATGGCAGCTAGTTATGGAGTAGATTTCCTATGTTATGTAACACCAGCAGAACATTTAAGATTACCTAGTTTAGAGGATATGAAGGAAGGTATAATTGCATCTAAAATAGCAGCCCATGTTGGAGATTTGGGGAAAAATATACCTAATGCCTATGAATGGGATTTAAAAATGAGTCAAGCAAGACAAAAATTAGATTGGGAAGAAATGTTTAAATTATCAATAGATGAAGAAAAGGCAAGAAGATACAGAAAAGAATCTAAACCTGAGCATGAAGACAGTTGTACTATGTGTGGTAAGATGTGCTCTGTAAGAAATATGAATAGAGTAATGGAAGGTAAAGATATAAATATACTAAGAAGTGAAGATTAGAGATTAAACCACAGAATTCGTTCTGTGGTTTTTTAATTATGATTCAATTCTAGATAAAGATAAAGAAGTATTAATAATTTTTAATAAAAGAAGGATTATTTAAGGCATTGGGAAAAATTATACATTCAGAAGACCCTATTTTAAGAAAGAAAGGGAAGAAGGGAACAATAATTGATGATAAGATTAGAATGATTCTTGATGTACAAGACCAGATTTTGTAAAAGTAAAAGCTTTAGATGAAAAATGATACTAAAAGAAAAGGATGAAATGGCAAAATGTATTTGCCATGAAATAGATTATCTAAATGGAAAAGTCTTTACTGAAATAATAGAAGATTTATTTCAATGACTTATTAGAAGGGGATTTTAATATAATAGGAATTATAGTTCAAAGAAAAATAATTTATTGAAGAAGTAAATTATTTATGATATTATATAATTAATATTTATAAGGTGGTGAAAATGAATATGGAAATTTTAGTTAACAGTGTTTTAGAGATACTATCCAATATTATAATAACAGGATTTACAAATATTATGAACCAAGGGAGAGGTGTGTCTAAAATTAATATTATGTTAACTAAAGGGAAGTATTTATTTTACCATTAATTAAATTGCATTGATAAACAATGAACCTAGGTAAATTATTACTTACCTAGGTTTTTTTATGTGTAAATATATTTTGTTATATAACTCGTATCTTAAATGCTTAATAGATACTTTTGATTAAATAAACCTAGGTAAACTTTTCTTACCTAGGTTTATTTTTTGAAAGGAGAATGGAAATATGATAGAAATATCCTTAAACGATGTTGAAAAGTATTATGGGGCAGAGCAAGTATTAAAAAATATAACATTTCAAGTGTTAAAAGGAGAAAAAGTTGGTATAGTGGGAAGAAATGGAACAGGAAAAACCACTTTATTTAAAGTCATAGCAGGTATGGAAAGCTATGATAGGGGATTGATTACTATTAGTAAAGGAAGCCAAATAGGTTATCTAGAGCAAATGACAAACTATCAAGATGAATTTAGAGTAATAGATGTTTTAAAGATAGCATTTCATAATGAATTCAAAATATTATCAAGTCTTAGGGAATTAGAAGAAAAAATGAGTTATGTTGCAGGAAATAGATTAGAATCTATAATTAAAAAATATGGAGAACTTCAGAATCTATTTGAAAGCAAAGGAGGATATGAAATTGAAGAAAAATTAAACAAAGTATGTAAGGGATTAGGATTAAATGAAAAGATTTTAAATACTAAGTTTAAAGATTTAAGTGGAGGAGAAAAGACCACTATTCTTCTAGGTAAAATTTTATTAGAAGAGCCGGATATTTTGCTTTTAGATGAGCCTACTAACCATCTTGATATGGATTCTATTGATTGGTTAGAGTCATTTTTATTAGAGTATAAAGGAACTGTTATAATTATATCTCATGATAGATATTTTTTAGATAATGTTGTAAATAAGATAATCGAAATAGAAAGAGGAAAAGTAAATGTTTTCATTGGGAATTATTCATCCTATATACGAGAAAAAGAAAAAGTATATTTGGAAGAGTTAAAACGTTATGAAAATCAGCAAAAGAAAATTAAATCAATGGAGGAGTCAATAAAAAGACTGAAAGATTGGGCAAATAGGGGAGATAATGAAAAAATGTTTAAAAGAGCTTTTAGTATGGAAAAGCGATTAGAGAAAATGGAAAAGGTTGATAGACCTATAATAGATAATGATACAATGAAACTAGATTTTTCTATTCAAAATAGATCAGGTCAAGATGTTATTATAGTTGAGGGATTATATAAGAAAATAGGAAATAAGGTTTTGTTTAAAAATCTAGATTATTCTATTAAATATGGTGAAAGAGTTGCTATGATTGGACAAAATGGAAGTGGCAAGACTACTTTGATAAAAACAATATTAGGTGAAACTTTTGCAGATAAGGGGGAAATAAAGATAGGGGTAAATGTAAAAATAGGATATTTGCAGCAAAATATTTACTTTAATAATGAAGATATGACTATCTTAGATACCTTTAGAGAAGAAAATATCTGTTCTGAAGGAGATGCAAGAAGTATTTTATCAAGGTTTTTGTTTTATGGTGAAGATGTTTTTAAAAGGGTAAAATATCTTTCGGGTGGGGAAAGGGCTAGACTTAGACTTTGTCAATTAATGTATAAAGATGTAAATACACTAATATTAGATGAGCCAACAAATCATTTAGATATTATGAGTCGTGAGATGCTAGAAGAAACTTTATTAAAGTTTAAAGGAACTATAATTTTTATATCTCATGATAGATATTTTATTAATAGAATTGCAAATAAAGTAGTAGAACTTTCTCATGGTAAACTCATATCTTACCTAGGAAACTATGATTACTTTAGGGAAAAGAAATTATCTGAGAAAAAGAATCAGGAATTTGATAAAATAAATAAAGATAAAAATAATGAAGTATTTGATAATAAGAAAAGTAATGGAAAGATGAGAACGAATAAATCAAATACTAAAAAAATCAAAGAAATAGAAGAAGAAATAGAAATGTATGAAAAATTAATTGCAAATAAGGAGTTGGAAATAAATGACAATGCTATGGATTATAGTAAATTAGATAATCTATATAATGAAAAAGTTGAATTGGAAAGTCAATTAGATAATCTTCTTGAGGAATGGATAATGTTAAATGAATAAGATAGAAGCTACAATTTTGTGCAGAGAATATCGGGTATATATCTTGATTTCTTGATACTTTTTTGATAAAAGGAGATCATATATGGATTCGCTTAAAAAAATGAATGAAGCATTGAAGTATATTGAAGAAAATCTTGATAATGATATTGATTTTAATAAAGTGGCAAGATTTGCATTATGTTCAGAATATTGTTTTCAAAGGGTGTTTTCTTTTTTTAACAGGTATTACCCTATCAGAATATATTTGTTCGTAGGTGCCTTGCTCTTGCAGCATTTGAGCTTCAGAATAGTAATATCAAGGTAATAGATTTAGCTGTGAAATACGGTTATAATTCACCAGATTCTTTTGCAAGAGCTTTCCAAAATATGCATGGGATAACACCTTCAGAAGCTAGGAGCGGAAAGCTAGACCATTATATAGGTGTAGCAACCACCAAAGAGTGTTTGGAGGGTATGGTAAAGCTCGAAGTTGATGCATCAACATGGGCAGTATTTGAAGCAGTAGAGCCATTTCCAGAAACTTTGCAAGAAACTTGGGGACGAATTTATTCTGAATGGTTACGGATGCCCATAGTAAAGAAATAAGTTATAAGTAAGGAACATTATTTGAAATTGGAGAAACAAATTTTTAAAGATATATTGGTAGATAAAAATTTTGATGATGCAAAGAAATATTGGAAAAATAGAGATTAACAAGGATTAAAGCTCTACCAAAACAATTTTGAATTATTACATTGCCATTTAAATGAATATTAATATTAATATTCATTTAAATGGCAATAATTTAATCATTTTTTTTGATATTTCTATAGTTTACAATATTATTAAAGTAGAGTAGGAAATGATAAATTTAATAATTTATATGATATTATATAGATAAGATACTAATCATAGTTTTAATAAAAGTAGTTTTAAAATCAATCATTTTTGGTAGATAGTAGTGGTTATGATGAAAGGGGAGAATACAAATGTTTAAACAATGGAAGGGATTTTTATCAGGAATCATTTTTACTTTAACAATAATAATATTGACCAGTACTGTTTTTGCTGCTGTAACAGGCACAAATATAACTGTACACTATGACAATATAAAAATATTTCTAAATGGTAAAGAAATAGAAGTTAAAGATGCTAATGGTCATAATGTAGAACCGTTTAGTTACAATGGCGTCACATATATGCCAATTAGGGGAATAGCAGAGTCCTTTAATAAAATTGTTGACTGGGATGCTGATTCAAAACAAGTTAAAATATATGACACTGAAATTGATAAGTTCTGGGATACTTTAATGAAAATACCAGAAAACTATACAGGACGTGAAATATATTGGAAATATATAGATAAAGATATCATGGATAAAGCCAATTATTTCATTGAAAAGTATGGTGTGGAGGTATTGTTTAAAGGATTAGAATCAACGAATGTATATAGTCAGTATTATTGTATAAATAGACTCGTTGAATATTATAATCATGAGGATATAAGCATTCATGCAATATCTAAAATTAAACCATTTTTGAGCAGTACAAATAATACACTTAAACATGGTGCCGAATTTGCAATAAGCGTGTTAAGTAAGAAATTTGATAGCCCTTATATTGTTAATGGTACTGGAGATATTAAAGTTTTTGCACTTTTTAATGATTACTCTGACTACGGAAGTTATAATGAACTATGGATAATTAGAAACAATAAGTTATCGAAGCTTTATTCTTTTACAGAGTCACAAACATATATTGATACGACTGAAGCCATTAAAGTTTCTCCATCTAAGGATAAAATAGCAGTACAAACATGTAATAGAAGAAGTAGTTCCCTTAATATTATTGATTTAAATAGTGGAAAAATCAGTCCTGAAATTATGAAGTTAGCCATAGAAAAGGTTGCCATGGATAATAAAGATTACAACAATACTTATCCAGACGGACGATATAGCTGGGGTGGCAATTTAAAATGGATTGACAATAATACACTAGAGTTTGAGGCAGATCTTGCTTATGATTATATGGAAATAATTGAAAAAGTAATTGTAAAATATAATGTTTTAGATAATTCTTTAGAATATATAAAGCAGTAGAATTATGTGCAATGATTTCAATTCTAACGGAAGAAATAAAATAAAAAAGATAGGAGTTTGGAAAATAGAAAAAATTAATTAAGACTCCCATGATTATCATTACTATAACAATATGAAACATGTAGTAGCAAGAGTGAAGTTAAAACAAGAAAGATATAGTTAAGATATATTTAGAAAAATTGTAAATCACCTATGTAAAATTATTGCCAAAACTATTTATTAATTTATAAAATAAAATAGTTTTGGCAAGTATAAAGCCAAGATTATAAAATTATAATTTTTATCCAACCAATTAATTCTTGTCAGATTAGTGCATTAGATTTATTTAAAGCACAAAATTAATTACACCCTCTTACATTATTCAATTTCGATTATTTTTGTATTATTTGCTTTTTGTTCTTTTGGAATTGTAATATAAAGTATTCCATTATCTAATTTAGCTTTGACACCATCTGACTTAGAATCTGCTAAATAAACACTTCTACTCATTGAGCAATATCTACTTTCTTTATAGACATAATTCTTCTTTTCTTCATTGATGGTTTCATCTCTTTTTACAGATATCTTTAATTTACCATCATTTAACTCAATATTTATTTCTTCCTTTTTTACTCCTGGTAAATTTGCTTCAACTATATATTCTTTGTCATCCTCTTGAATGTCTATTTTGAATGAATCCCTTGAATTTAACTTGTTTGTGGACCAATTATTATTAAAAAAGTCGTCTAACATGTTGTAAAAGTCCTCAAAACCAGTATTTAATATACTTGAATTTCTTCTGTTAAAAGGTACTAATCCAGCCATAATTAACAACTCCTTTTTAATAAATATTTTATTATAGTTTTGTTAGCACTCGAGTTCGGTGAGTGCTAATGCTTTAATATTAATATATCATTTTTATAATATTATGTCAACTATTATTTTATAATATTATTGCTAATTTTGCTATTTTAGTTTTAACTTTAAAGAATTCAGTTGCATTAGGCTATATATTTAAATATCTATTTTATTTAAAATGATGATATAATATGATTAAAATAATAAGGAAAGAATTAAAATTATTAGGAGGAGGTGTATATTGTGGGAAAAGGATATATTCATGTATATACTGGAAATGGAAAAGGCAAGACAACTGCTGCATTAGGTTTATCTTTAAGGGCTATTTTTGCAGGGAAGAAGGTGTTTTTTGGTCAGTTTATTAAAGGTATGGATTATAGTGAGTTAGAAAGTCAAAGATACCTTCCTAATTTTAAAATTCAACAATTTGGTAGAGATTGCTTTATATATAACAATCCTACAGATGAAGATATTAGAATGGCAAAAGAAGGATTAGAAATATGTAAAAGAATTTTAAATAGTCATGAATATGATATTGTTGTACTGGATGAGATAAATATAGCTACTTATTATAGACTATTAGATCCCGATGATATTATTGATATATTAAAGAACAGAGAACCAAAAATTGAAGTGATTTTAACAGGTAGATATGCAGATGAAAAAATTATTGAATTTGCTGACTTAGTTACTGAAATGAAGGAGATTAAGCATTATTATTATAGAGGTGTAGAGGCTAGAAAGGGAATCGAAAAATAAGTGTAGGTTATATATCAATATAAAACAATATATACGAGGGGGAATAAAATGAGTAAGGAAATAAAAAAATTAGAATTTTATGGTGGTGAATGGGTTTCTTTCTTACCTTTTGTAGTATTCTTAGTTATGATTATAATTACAACATTCCATTTTGGATCTATATCAGATGGTGCTCTTTGGGTACCTGCATTTATTGCTTTAGTCACTGCCTTTTTCTTTGCAAAAGATAAAGCACAATATTCTAACGCTTTAATTAGTGGTATGGCCAGTAAAGAAGCTATAATTCCTATAGTATGTTGGATTTTTGCAGGAGTTTTTTCTAGAATTCTTCGTACTTCTGGTTTAGCTACTGGAATTGCTGGTGTAGCTGCTTCAATGGGGATTGAAGGTACTTTTTTTATCATTATATCCTTTTTATCATCGGCAGTTTTTGCTACAGCTTCTGGTACCGGCTTTGGTACAATTGCTGCTGGCATGGGTGTTTTATATCCTGCGGGTATTGCTTTAGGAGCACATCCTGCTCTTTTGGCAGGGGCTATAATTTCTGGAGGTGCTTTTGGAGACAATCTTGCACCAGTTTCTGATACAACTATTTGTTCAGCTACTTCACAAGGTATTGATGTTCCAGGTGTAGTTAAATCACGTTTAAAATATGCTATTGCTGCAGGTATTATAGTTATTATTGGAATTATAATTATTGGAAGTGGATATAAGGGGGGCATATCAGCTGTTGAATCTATTTCATATAATTCTAAGACGTTATTTATGTTGATTCCAGTTGCCATAACTATTTGGATTGCTGTAAAATCAGGAGATATTATTATTGCAACCACAATAGGATCTGTATTAGCAGGGGGAACAGCAGTATTATTTGGTTTAATAGATTTTATACAAATTGATCCTGCTTCTGATGTGGTTAAAGAGGCTTTAATTAGAGTTTCAGGTGTTGGACTTGATAGAACAGTAGACGGTGTAATTTATACAGGAATTAATAGCATGATGCAAGTTGTAGTTCTAGCTCTTTTATTATTTGGTTCAATTGAAATCATGAGAGCAGGACATGGGGATGTTAAATTGTTAAATGTTTTAGGAAAAGTTGCAAAGAGTCCAAGAAGTGCAGAATTTGTTATAAGTATTATGATTATAATACTTTCGTCATTAATGGGGCTTAATGCTCCAGCAATATTAGCAGTTGGTGCTTCCTTTGCGAAACCTATTGGAGAGAAACATGGTATTAGTCCATATCGTGTTGCAAATCTTTTAGACGCTCAATCAAATACATTTGTTTATTCATTACCTTGGACACCTGCTATAATTTATACAATAGGTTTTGCAAAGGATAGTGCTGTTCCACTAACAGCAATACAAGTAACACCTTATGTCTTATATGCTTATGCTATGTTAGGGGTAATGTTTGTTACAATAATATTTGGAATTGGAAGATATGATAATATGGAACAGGTTAAAAAATTAGGATAAATATAAATAAATACTTGTAAAATAGATTAAAGTATGAAATAATAAAATAATTCTGCTACTATATAGTAGCAGAATTATTTTATTATAAGAGGAGGTATAGGATGTCAAAAATTAAAATAGTAACCGATAGTACAGCTTATATAACTAAGGAATATGCAGAAAGAGAAAATATAACTATAGTTCCATTAAACTATGTATTTGGAGAGGAAACAGGTAAAGATCCATTTCCAGGAGAGTTCGATGAATTTTATAATAAACTTGAAAATACGAAATTGTTTCCTTCCACATCTCAACCAGCAGTAGGAGAATTTTTAGATGCATTTAATAAAGCTTTTAGCGAGGGATATGATGAGATAATAGCAATTCTTTTATCTTCTAAATTAAGTGGTACTTTTAATAGTGCTATGCTTGCAAAAGATATGTTAGAATATAAAAAAATTACTATTATTGACTCTTTAACAACCGTTTCTAATATGAAATTCTTAGTAGAAGATGCAGTTGAAATGGTAAAACAAGGAAAAACATCGGATGATATCGAAATTTATTTGAATACTAAAAAAACAAATATAAATATTTATTTAACCACTGATACCTTAGAGTATCTAAGAAGAGGTGGAAGACTTTCCACAGTGCAAGCAACCTTGGGAAACCTTTTAAATATAAAACCTATAATTGAGCTAAAGGATGGAGAACTGAAACTTTTAGAAAAACTTAGGGGCAGAAATAAGGTAATATCAGCCATAATTGATAGGATTCCTTCTAATGTCAATAAAATAGGTATATGTCATGTTTTGAATAAGGAAGATGCAGAAAAAATAAAGGATTTATTAAAAGAAAAATTTCCTGATGCTATAATAATAATAATTGATGAATTAGGTCCCGTAATTGGTTCTCATCTAGGACCTAAAGGAATTGGAGTTTGTTTTTACTAAAATTATCATATAATGGGTACTCAAATTGTATTAAATATGATATAATTATGACGAATTAAAGCTACTTAATTATAACGGGGGTGCATTTAATGAGGAAAATATTAGTAACAGGAGCATTAGGACAAATTGGTTCAGAATTAACTACAGAATTAAGAAGAATTTATGGGGCAAATAATGTAATTGCCAGTGGTAGAAGAGTAAAAGAAGGACATGAAAAATTAATTGAATCAGGACCATTTGAAATAGTAGATATAACTAAGGGGAAAGAAGTATCGGAAATAGTTAAAAAACATAACGTAAATACTATAATAAATTTAGCAGCTATTCTTTCAGCTGTTGGTGAAAAACATCCAGAGCAATGTTGGGATATAAATATGAACGGTTTATATAATATCCTTGAAGTTGCAAGGGAAGAAAATTGTATGGTATATACACCATCATCTATAGCAGCATTTGGTCCATCTACACCACCAGATAATACACCACAAGATACTATTCAAAGACCAACAACTATGTATGGTGTTACTAAAGTAGCAGGGGAATTACTATGTGATTATTATTTCAAGAGATTTGGAGTAGATACTAGAGGAGTTCGTTTCCCAGGTCTTATTTCTTATGAAACATTACCAGGTGGAGGTACTACAGATTATGCAGTTCATATTTACTACGATGCATTAAAGAATAAAAAATATACAAGTTTTATAGATAAAGGAACAAAGATGGATATGATGTATATGCCAGATGCACTAGATGCTATAGTAAATCTAATGGAAGCAGACTCATCTAAATTAATCCATAGAAATGCATTTAATGTAACTGCAATGAGTTTTGATCCAGAGATGTTAGCTGCATCTATAAAGAAGGTTATACCAGAGTTTGAATTAGACTATGATGTTGATCCAGTAAGACAGGCAATAGCTAATTCTTGGCCAAATTCATTGGATGATTCAGCAGCTAGAGAAGAATGGGGTTGGAATCCAAAATATGATTTAGATGCTATGACTAAAGATATGCTTGAGAAGCTAAAAGTCAAATTAGGTTTATAGAATATTAAAAAGGGCTAAAATTAGCCCTTTTTAATATTATCTACTAATTCCTTAGAAGGATTTATAATTATTGTTTTAAAATCCTCATATATTACCATTCCTGCCTTTGCGTTTTTTGGTTTTTTAACATTTTTTCTTTCTGTATAGTCTACAGGTACATGATTAGAGTTTTTGCCTTTGCTATAGTATGAAGCTAATATAGCAGCTTCTTCTATAGTAGAAAGAGGTATAGTCTTACCCATTTTTTCTATGATTACATGACTGCCAGGCATATTTTGTACATGTAGCCATATATCATCTTTACGAGATAATTTTAATGTTAAATAATCATTTTGCTTATTGTTTTTCCCTACATAAATATTAAATCCATCTTTAGAAATATAGTGAAGTGGTTTAGATACAGACTCTTCTTTTTTCTTCTTCTTTTTTATAGAACCCTTTATATATCCCTCGCTTATTAATTCTTCTTTAATTTCATCTAACTCTTCAATTTCAGTTGAATTTTCTATACTCATAAGGACGTTTTCTAAATAAGAGATTTCATCTTCTGTATTAGGTATTTGCTCTAGTAATAATTGATGAGCATTTTTCAATTTTGAATATTTTTTATAGTATCTTTGTGCATTTGCCACTGGAGATAATTTAATATCAAGAGGAATATTTAATTTATTCATGTTTTCATCATAGAAATTTTCAAGTTCAATACTATTTACTCCCCTAGGAATAATGTGAAGATTAGCAGAGATTAAATCAGCATAAATTTTATATTTTTCTCTGTCTTGACTTTCTAAAAGTTCTTCCTTTTGTTTTCCTAGTTTGTTATTGGCTCTATCCAATTTTACTTGAATTGATTTTTTAATAGACTGAGATTTTTGACCTATTCTATCAATTATATCTTTTCTGCGGTAGAAATTATCTAGAAGATTTGAGATAGAATCAAAGAATACTCTATTTTCTGTGCCAAATTGATTAAGCTCTAATGCATGAAAAGCTAATATTTCTGTTTTGTTATTATTTAAAACTGAAACAGGATTAAATTCTTCTCTAGATATTTGGTTCATAAATTTATTAAAAGAAATATATAAAGAGGTTCTATCATCTTCATACATACTGCCAAGATTTCTATCAATATCTATACCGGCATCAAAACATATTTCTCTACTTATTAAAGGACTTAATCCTAAATAATTAAAGTAAAGGAATTTAAAACATGGTAAATTTTTGTCCTCCGAATCCATAATACTAAAAAAATCTTCCTTTGCAATGTCTAAAGGATTAACTTTATCTTGCAATGGTGGATATTCATAAATCATGCCTGGGAGAATTTGTCTTACTCTACTCATATCTTCATATATTCTTTTTACTGAATCTACTATTTTAAATGAAGATTTATCAATTAATATAATATTGCTATGTTTTCCCATTATTTCAATGACTATTCTTTTTTCAGTAGGCTGACCCAGTTCATCTATGGCTGATATATCAATGAAAATCACCCTATCTAAGTTAAACTGTTCAATATTCAGTATTATTCCTCCAATAAGATGCTTTCTTAAAAGCATACAAAACATAGGTGGTTCTGGAGGATTTTTCTTAGAATAATCTGTTAAATAAACCCTAGGATTATTACTACTAGCAGACATTATTAATTTATAGTTAATTCCTTTACTGTGTATATGAAATAATATTTCATCTTTTTCCTGTTGATAAACTTTGTCTACTCTTCCACCTATTAATTTTTCTCTTAATTCTTTAACAACTGATTTTGTTACAATACCATCAAATGACATATAAACTCCTCCAATATTACTAAGACTATTAAAAGTATACCATTATATTAAGAAATAATAAACTAAAAGGATTTATAAAGAAAATGTTAAAAAATTGTAATATATAGTAGATTAAATCTGATATAATAGATATAATATAGTGGCTATCAGAATAAGAGAGGGGTGTTTATTATAATTAAGAGTATGACTGGTTTTGGTCGGGGAGAATCTAGCAATGAAGTTTACAATTTTAAAGTGGAAATAAAGGCAGTTAATCATAGATATAATGATATTGTGGTTAAAATGCCTAGACATATTTCATATCTTGAAGAAAATGTTAAAAAGATTATAAAAACTGAAATCAATAGGGGAAAAATTGATGTATATATTAATTTAGACTATATTAATGAATCGGCTATAGATATAAAAGTAGATATACCTTTAGCAAAATCCTATAAAGATGTTTTAGAAAAATTATCAGAAGAGCTGGAGTTAGAAGAAAATATTAGGCTGTTTAATATATTAGGCCTATCGGAAATCATCAAGACTGAAAGAAAAGAATTAGATGAAGATATTGCTTGGACATGTTTAAAGGAAGCTTTAAACATGGCTCTTAGGGATATTATGAATATGAAGGTAGTAGAGGGAGAAGAATTAAAAAATGATATGATTTCAAAATTAGATAGAATTGAAACCATAGTATTGGAAATTGAAGAAAGATCTCCTTTAGTTGTATTGGAGTATAAAGGTAAGTTAAGAGAGAGAATTGGTGAATTGCTAGATAAAGATATTAATATAGATGAAGATAGAATTGCATCTGAAGTAGCTATTTTTGCTGATAAGAGTAATATTAATGAAGAGATTGTAAGATTGAAAAGTCATGTGAAACAATTTTTGTCAATATTAAATGAGAAAGATGCAATAGGTAGAAAGCTTGATTTTTTAATTCAAGAAATGAATAGGGAAATCAATACAATAGGTTCAAAGGCAAACGATATGTTGATTTCTCAGAATGTAGTAGAGATAAAATCAGAATTAGAAAAAATAAGAGAGCAAGTTCAAAATATTGAATAATTAGGAGGAAAAGATGTCAATAAAACTAATTAATATTGGTTTTGGTAATATTGTTTCAGCCAATAGAATAATAGCTGTGGTTAGTTCAGAGTCAGCACCTATCAAAAGATTGATTCAGGAAGCAAGGGATAAAGGTCTTTTAATAGATGCTACTTATGGCAGAAGAACTAGGGCAGTTATAGTTACAGATAGTCAACATGTTATTTTAACACCTGTTCAGCCAGAAACAGTTGCTAATCGATTTCACGATAAAGAAGAAAATGCAGATTAATATAAAAGGTTGGTGATAAATATGTCAAAGGGATTTTTACTTATTATTTCAGGTCCTGCTGGCACTGGAAAGGGAACTGTATGTAAGGAACTATTAGAAAGAAATAAGGATATATTATATTCTATTTCTGCAACTACGAGAAAACCTAGGACTGGAGAAGTAGATGGAGTTAATTATTTTTTTATAGATGAAGAAGAGTTTAATAGAAGGATTCAAAAAGATGAATTTCTAGAATATGCATATGTACACACTAATTACTATGGAACTCCTAGAGACTTTGTTATAGACAAGATAGATAATGGCGAAACTGTTTTACTTGAAATTGATGTTCAAGGTGCTTTACAAGTTAAAAAAAACTATTCTGAAGCAGTATTGGTATTTATTTTGCCTCCCACAATGGAGGAACTAAGGGATAGAATAGTAAAAAGAGGGACAGAATCAGAAGAAGATATAAATAGAAGATTTGAAAATGCTTTTAAAGAGCTAAAATATATAGAAGAATATGATTATTTTGTTATAAATGATGAAATCCAAGATGCTGTATTGGATGTTGAAACAATAATAAAAGCAGAGAGATTAAAAGTAAAGAGGAATTCTAATATAACAGATAAAATTATTTCGAAGGGAGCAAGATAATATGTTAAATCCATCTTTTAACGAATTAGCCAAAAGAGGTGATAGTAGATATACTTTAGTTATGCTTACAGCTAAAAGGGCTAGAAAAATCATTGAGGGTGCAGAGCCATTAGTTGAAACTTCTTCTAAAAAGCCAGTTAGCATAGCTTTGCAAGAAGTTATAGAAGGGAAAATAACCTATACTAGACCACCTATAAATAGTATAAAATAAGAGGTGATTAGATGTTAAAGGATAAAA
This sequence comes from Tissierella praeacuta DSM 18095, assembly GCF_900128955.1. Lineage (GTDB taxonomy): Bacteria > Bacillota > Clostridia > Tissierellales > Tissierellaceae > Tissierella > Tissierella praeacuta. Next base: position 412,801 of record NZ_FQTY01000001.1, on the reverse strand, counting down.
CCATAATCCTTGGAGTTACAGGAGGGATTGCGGTATATAAAGCTGCTGACATAGTAAGTAGATTAAAGAAACTTCATGCTAATGTAGAAGTAATAATGACAGAAGGAGCTACTGAATTTGTTACTCCTTTGACATTCCAAACCATGTCAGGAAATGTAGTTCATAGAGAAATGTTCAGTGAAATTATAAACTATGATGTAGAACATATATCACTTGCACAAAAAGCAGATCTCATTTTAATTGCCCCAGCTACTGCAAATACTATTGGGAAAATTGCAAATGGTATAGCTGATAATCTTTTAACTACGGTGATAATGGCGTCTACAGCCAAGATAGTATTTGCACCTGCTATGAATACTAAGATGTATCAAAATCCTATAGTAAAGGATAATATGGAAAAATTAAAAAAAATAGGATATAGTTTTATTCAGCCAGCAGTAGGAATGCTTGCTTGTGGGGACTATGGTGAAGGAAAAATGGCAGAGCCAGTAGATATTGTAGAATATATTGTTGATAGCTTTATAAAAAAGGATTTATCTGAAAAAAAAATAGTTATAACAGCAGGACCAACTATGGAGCCCTTAGATCCTGTTAGATATATGACTAATCATTCAAGTGGAAAGATGGGTTATAGTATAGCTAAGGAGGCAGCCACTAGAGGAGCAGAGGTTGTACTGATTTCTGGACCAACATCAATTACCCCACCTAGGGGAATAGAATTAATTAAAGTAAAAACTACTGAAGATATGTTAAATGCAGTTGATAAGTATTTCCATTCCTGTGATGTACTTATAAAATCTGCAGCACCCGTTGACTATAGACCTGAAACCGTAAGTTCTACTAAGATAAAGAAAAAAGAAAATGAAAAAGATGAATTAATTATTAAATATGTAAAAAATCCAGATATAGCTGCTCATTTTGGGAAACAAAAAAAGAATCAAATTATGGTTGGCTTTGCAGCTGAAACTAATAATTTAGATGAATATGCAATGGAAAAACTGAAAAAGAAAAATCTTGATTTTATAGTTGCAAATGATGTAACAAAAGAGGGTGCAGGATTTAACTCCGATACTAATATTGTAACTATAATTGATAAAGAAGGAAATAAAAATACTTATCCTATGATGAATAAAAGAGAAGTTGCAAAGGTTATATTGGATAGGGTAAAATCTATATTAGATGATAAAAGCTAGATTAGACTATCTAGCTTTTAATTTTCACATATAAAAGGATGATTTATTTGAGTATAAAATATGCAGAAATTATAGTAGATAATAGAGCGGCACAGGTGGATAAGCTATATACATATATTCTTGATGATGAACTAAAAGATATTGTAGAAGAAGGTATGAGGGTAATAATTCCCTTTGGAAGGGGAAATAAATTAATAAAAGGTATTGTAGTTAATATTATTGATACTTGGGATAGAGGTTATAAATTAAAAAAGGTAATTGATGTTTTAGATGATAAACCTTTGATTTCAAAAGAATTAATAGATTTAAGTATTTGGATGAAAGAATATTATTTATCATCTTATATAGATGCTTTTCAACCAGTATTGCCTCCAGGAGATTTTAAGGAAGTAAATACATTTGTTGAAATAATTAAAAATAGTCATATGAAAGATATAAATAATGATGAATTAAATATACTTTCTTATTTAAAGATTAATGGTAGAGTGTTATTAGAAGATTTAAAGAAAGATTTGAGGATTCCTAATATTAATAGGTTATTAAATTCTTTAGAAAACAAAGGAATTATAGAGACTACAATAGATATTAAAACAAAAGTAGATAAAAAGATGGATAAATGGGTTAGATTATTAAATAAAGAACTGCTTTCTTTGGAAGAAATGCATAAAAGAATTGGAAAAAGGGCGGTAAAACAGAGAGAAATAATAGAGTTTCTTTTTGATATAGAAGATATATCTTTTAAAGAACTTTCAAAATTAATGAATACTACACTATCTACAATAAAAATCTTAGAAAAAAAAGGATTTTTAGAGATATATGAAAAAGAAGTCAATAGAAATCCAATAAAAAAAGATATAAAAGATTATAAAAAATATAATCTATCTATTACTCAAAGAAAAGTTTTTGATAGAGTTATAAGTTCATTTCATGGTGAAAATAGTAATAATAAATTTTTGATTCATGGAGTAACAGGAAGTGGGAAGACAGAAATATATTTACAACTTGTTGAAGAGACAATAAAAAAAGGGAAAGAAGCTATTATTTTAGTTCCCGAAATATCACTTACTCCTCAAACAATTGATAGATTTGTTGGTAGGTTTGGAGATTTAGTTGCAGTACTGCATAGTAAATTATCCTATGGAGAAAGGTTTGATGAGTGGAGAAGAATAAAAGAGGGTAAAGTAAAGATTGTTGTAGGTGCTAGATCTGCTGTATTTGCACCCTTTAAAAATCTTGGGATTATAATTATTGATGAAGAACATGAGGCAACATATAAGTCATCTCAAAATCCAAAGTACAATACTATTGAAGTTGCAGCTAAAAGGGTAGATATTGAAAAAGCATTTTTAATTATGGGTTCTGCTACACCTTCCTTAGAAACTTACTATAATAGCCTAAATGGAAGCTTTAAATTACTAGAATTACAGGAAAGGATAAACCAATTTTCATTACCGGAAGTAACAGTAGTGGATATGCGAGAAGAACTAAATAATGGAAATAAATCTATATTTAGTAAAGATTTATATGAATCTATAGATGAAAACTTAAATAATGGAAAGCAAACTATATTATTTTTAAACAGAAGAGGTTTTTCTACTTTTGTATCCTGTAGAAACTGTGGATATGTAGTAAAATGTAATAATTGTGATATATCTATGACATATCATAGAAATATGAATAAATTAAGATGTCATTACTGTGGTTTAGCTATATCTCCTCCAAATATTTGTCCTGTGTGCAAAAGTAATTACATTAAATATTTTGGTATAGGTACTGAGAAGGTAGAAGAACTTACAAAAGAGTTATTTCCGCAGGCTAGAATAGTTAGGATGGATATGGATACTACAACTGGAAAAGGAAGTCATGAATCTATTTTGGAAGATATGAAAAAAGGGAAAATAGATATATTAATTGGTACACAAATGATTTCCAAAGGTTTAGATTTTGAAAATGTAACTTTGGTTGGTATAATAGCGGCTGATACTACTTTGAATTTACCAGACTTTAGATCTCCTGAGCGTGCTTTTCAATTGGTTACTCAAGTAGCTGGAAGAGCAGGAAGAGGAGATTATAACGGAAAGGTTATACTTCAAACTTACAATCCAGAACATTACAGTATTAAATTTTCTAAAGAGCATGATTATAAAAGTTTTTATAATACAGAAATTGCTTTAAGAAAGGAGTTTTTATATCCTCCATTTCTAGACCTTATTAGTTTGCTTATATATGGAGAAGATAATAATAAGGTTGCATCTGTAGCTACAGAAGTATATAATTTATTTGTTGAAGGAGCAAAATGGATTGATAAAGAAACTATAAATAACTATATTATTGGACCTTATCCAGCACCTTTGGAAAAGATTAAAAATAATTTCAGATGGCAGATAATTATTAAGTCAAAAAAAGAAAATATAAATAGTTTAAAATCTTTGGTTAAAAGGGTATGTATAAATAATGAATATAAATTAAAGATAGGCGATGTGAAATTTAGCATCGACATTGACCCAAATTCGATACTATAGGAGGAATAAATATGGCATTACGTGAGATAAGACTATCTGATGATCCGATTTTAAGAAAGAAATCAAAAGAAATAACAGAAATAACAGATAGAATAAAAATTCTTTTAGATGATATGATAGATACTATGAATGAGGCAGAAGGCGTTGGATTAGCTGCTCCCCAAGTAGGAGTTCTTAGACGAGCTGTAGTCATAGATGTAGGTGAAGGTCCAATTAAATTGATAAATCCAGTTATAACTGAAATGAAAGGTGAAGAAATAGATATAGAAGGATGTTTATCTGTTCCTAATCGTTCTGGCACAGTAAGTAGACCACAGTGGGTTAAGGTAAGATATCTAGATGAAAATGGAAAAGAGAAAGTATTAGAGGGAACAGGTCTATTAGCAAGAGCTATCTGTCACGAAATAGATCATTTAGAAGGTATATTATATATAGATAAAATAATTGAAGAAGTAGAAATAGAGGAAAAAAATTTAAGTGATGAGGTGTAATATGAAGATAGTATTTATGGGTACTCCTGATTTTGCTGTTCCAACACTTAAATCCTTATATTTAAAAGGATATTCTATAGAGTTAGTTATAACTCAAAAGGATAAGCCTAAAGGGCGAGGGAAGAAGTTTCAATATACTCCAGTGAAAGAAAAGGCGTTGGAATTAGGATTAGAAGTTTATCAACCGGATTCAATTAATGATGTAGAAACTATTAATAGACTTAAATCCATAAATCCAGATTTTATTGTTGTTGTTGCTTATGGTCAAATACTGAAAAAAGACATTTTAGAAATACCTAAATATGGATGCTATAATGTTCATGCATCATTATTACCTAAATATAGGGGGGCAGCTCCTATAAACTGGGTTATTATAAATGGTGAAGAGGAAACTGGAGTAACAATTATGGAAATGGAAGAAGGATTGGATTCTGGAGATATGGTATTGTGGGAATCAATTCCTATTAACCTAGATGATGATGCTTCTAGTATACATGATAAGCTTTCTGAACTAGGAGGAAAGTTGATAATTGAAGCATTAGAAGGTATTAAAAATGGAGAATTAAACAAAACTCCTCAAAATCATACTTTATCTACATATGCTCATATGTTAGATAAAGGTATGGGAAGAATAAATTGGAATGATAAAGGGGAGAATATCATAAACCTAATTAGAGGATTAAAGCCATGGCCTTCTGCATATGTACAATATAAGGATGAAATTGTAAAAATACACAAAGCCAGTTTGAGTGATGAAATCAAAGAAGGATCCAAGGGTGAGATAGTAAAAGTTGATAATAAGGGTATATATGTAAATTCACAGGATAAAATTGTAGTTCTTGAGGAAATTCAATTTCCAGGCAAAAAGAAATTAAAAGTGGAAGAATATTTAAGAGGAAACTCTATAGAAAAAGGTATTATATTAAATTAGATAGGAAAGGGGTAATAGAATGTTTGGAAATTATTATGGTGGTGGATACTATAGTTCATGGATAATATTCGTACTTCCAGCTATGTTATTTGCTTCTTATGCCCAGCTTAAAATTAGTTCTGCCTTTAATAAATATTCGAGGGTTTCTAGCGGTACAGGATATACTGGTGCCCAAATTGCAAGAATGATTTTAGATAGAAATGGTCTTTATGATGTTAGAGTTGAGCAGGTAGGAGGAAAATTAACAGATCATTATGATCCTAGAACTAAAGTTGTAAGATTATCTAATTCTATCTATGGAGGGAATAGTATTGCTTCTATGAGTGTAGCAGCCCATGAAGTGGGGCATGCTATTCAGCATGCAGAGGGATATTTTCCATTAATTCTTAGGAATAATATAGCTCCCATTGCAAGCATTGGTTCAAGACTTGTATGGATTTTTATCTTTATTGGTTTTGCAATATCTCCATTTTTTATTGAACTTGGAATTGCTTTGTTTTTATCTGTGGTGCTATTTCAAATAGTAACATTACCTGTAGAATTTAATGCAAGTAGAAGGGCTCTTGTCCAATTAGAAAATGGAATTATGGCAAGGGATAAAATAAAACCAGCTAAGGAAGTATTAAAGGCTGCTGCATTGACCTATGTAGCTGCTACATTAGTAGCTATTGGAGAACTTCTTAGATTATTAGCAATAACAAATAGAAGAAGAGATTAAAGTTTAGGGGGATAATTCCCCCTTTTTTAAATATCAATATAAACTATAGAGGTGTGTATATGGAACTATCTGGTAGAGAAATGGCATTAAATATATTAAACGATATTTTTAATAATGGGGCTTTTTCTAATATAGCTATAAATAGTAATTTAGATGAAGGACTAAGCAATAAAGAAGAGGGATTCGTTAGAGAAATTGTATATGGAGTTTTAGAAAATAATATATACTTAGATTATATAATATCAAAGGCATCAAAAATAAAACTTAAGAAAATTCATCCCATTATTTTGATTATATTAAAAATAGGGATATATCAAATCATATTTATGGATAGAATACCCATTAGTGCAGCAGTTAATGAATCAGTAAATTTAGCTAAAAAACATGGACATAAAGGTACTATAGGATTTGTAAATGGAATGCTCAGAAATATTAGTAGGAATAAAGATGAGTTTATGAAAGTTGAAGCAAAAGATAAAATTGACTATATCTCTATAAAATACTCTCATCCAAAATGGATGGTGAAAAGATGGATAAAAGAATTTGGTGAAGAATTTACTGAAAAACTGTGTAAAGAAAATAATAAATCTCCACAGTTGAATATACGAGTAAATACTTTAAAGACTAGCAAGAAAAAGCTAAAAGAAAAACTAATGGATTATGGTTTTACTGTTAAAGATACTAAGTATGCTAATGATTCTCTGATTGTAGAGAATCCTATTAGAATAACTGAAACTTCCGAATTTAAAATGGGGCATTTTATTATTCAAGATGAGAGTAGTACCTTAGTAGGGCAAATTATGGATCCTAAACCTGGAAGCACCATTATTGATTGTTGTAGTGCCCCAGGGGGGAAGGCTACCCATTTAGCACAGATAATGAATAATGAAGGAAGAATTTTAAGTCAAGATATTTATGAACATAAATTAAAGCTCATTGAAGAAAATGCAAAACGACTTGGTATTAATATCATTGAAACTTCCATCTTAGATGGAACTAAAAGAGATGATTCTTTAGTAAATTTGGCAGACTATTTGTTATTAGATGCTCCTTGTTCTGGTTTAGGTTTAATTAGAAGAAAACCTGATATAAAAATTAATAGAAAAGAAGAGGATATAGCTGAGCTGGTGGAGTTGCAATATACTATTCTAAACAATGTAAAAGATTATTTAAAAATAGGTGGTATATTAATTTATAGTACTTGCACAATAGAAAAAGACGAGAATATTAATATGATAAATAAATTTTTAGAGGAAAATAAGAGTTTTAAATTAGTTAATATTGAAGATAAGATACATAATTCACAAAATATAGATACTTTAAAACATGGTTATATCCAGCTGTTTCCTCACATTCACAATACCGATGGATTTTATATTGTAAAAATAATTAAAGAAAGATAGATATATTTTTAATAATTATGTATAATAATATATTAGGATAGCATTGAGGTGATTAATTGAACAAGATTGAACTAAATAGTTTAACTTTAAAAGAATTAAGGGAATATATGGTTTCAATACAGGAAAAATCCTTTAGAGGAGAGCAAGTATTTTCATATTTTCATAGAAATAAAAAAGTAGATATTGAAAATTTAAAGGTATTACCTGAAAACCTAAGAAAATATTTACTTGATAACATAAAGGTTAATAAAATAGATATTTACAAAGTTTTTGATTCAAAGATTGATGATACCAAAAAATATTTATTTTTATTAGATGATATGAATATTATTGAATCCGTAGCTATGGAATATAATCATGGCTTAACTGCTTGTATATCTACTCAAGTAGGCTGTAAGATGGGATGTTCCTTTTGTGCTTCTACTAAAGAAGGACTAATAAGAAATTTAACTCCAGCAGAAATGGTAAATCAAATCTATATGATGGAAAAGGATTTAGGAAAAGATATTTCTAATATAGTATTAATGGGAAGTGGAGAACCATTAGATAACTATGATAATACTATGAAATTTATCAACATTATTCATGATGAAAAAGGTCATAATATTAGTCTTAGAAATATTGCTTTGTCAACATGTGGGGTCGTCCCTAGGATTTATGATTTGGCTAATGAGAATATACCAATAACATTGTCCATATCATTACATTCACCCTTTGATGCTGAAAGAAAAAAAATCATGCCAATAGCTAAAAAATATTCTATAGACGAATTGATGAAGGCATGTAGATTTTACTCAGAGAAAACTAAAAGAAGAATTACTTTCGAATATACTTTAATTGATAATGTAAACGATAGAGATGTAGATATAAAAGAATTGATTAAAATTCTTGAAGGACTAAAATGTCATATTAACTTAATTCCATTAAATCCAATTCGAGAATTTAATAAGGACAGGCCAAGTAGGAAGAATATAGAAAGGGTGCAAAGAATCTTAAGTAATAGAGGCATTGCTGTTACCATAAGGCGAGAAATGGGTGGAGATATTAGTGCTTCATGCGGACAGCTTAGACGTGCTGTTACTCAAGGTAATAATAAAAGATTTTAATGGGGTGGTATTATGGTCATTGGTTCTATTTCTGATATAGGTAAGATTAGAGAAAATAACCAAGATGCTTTTTATGCATCTCAAAATCCATCTTTTCCACTATATATAGTTGCTGATGGAATGGGAGGACATAAAGCAGGGGAAGTAGCTAGCCTTATGGCAAAAAATATTATTGAAAATAATTTTATAGGAGCAAAAGCTAGTCTAACAAATGAAGAATCAGTAATAAAGTTAATTAAAAAATCAATAGAAGAAGCAAATATAAAGATCTATCTTAAATCTCTTGAAGATGAAAAATATAATGGCATGGGTACAACTATAACTTTAGCATACATACTTAAGGATAAAATTTGCATCGGACATGTTGGAGATAGTAGAGCCTATTTAATTAGAGATGGAGAGATATTTCAAATAACGGAGGATCATTCCTTTGTAAATGAACTTTTGAAAACTGGCAGTATAACAAAAGAAGAGGCAAAAACTCATCCTAAGAGAAATATGATAACTAGAGCTGTTGGTTCTAGTAGTATTATAGAAATGGATTTAGTAATTAAAGAATATGCTAAAAATGATATATTGTTATTATGTAGTGATGGCCTTTCTAATATGTTAAAGGAGTTCGAAATTAAAAATGCTTTCATAGGAGAAGAAGATATTCAAAAAGCCTGTGAAAGTTTAGCGATTATGGCCAATGATAGTGGGGGACTTGATAATATTACCATAGTTGCTATTAAATTTAATTAGATGAGGTGAAAAAATGATAGGCAAGATTTTAGGTGGAAGATATGAAATAATAGAGCAAATTGGTGGCGGAGGTATGGCCTTAGTATATAAGGCAAAATGTCAACTTCTAGATAGATTTGTAGCTGTAAAGGTTTTAAAAGAGGAATTTGTAAATGATGAAGAATTTGTTAGAAAGTTTAGAAGAGAATCCCAAGCTGCTGCTAGCCTTTCACATCCAAATATAGTCAATATCTATGATGTTGGTGTTGAAAATGATGAAGATAGTCAAATTTATTATATTGTAATGGAATATATAAAAGGAAAGACATTAAAAGAAATTATAAAAGAAAATGGTAAATTATCTATAGAAAATACATTGGAATATTCATACCGAATTGCAGAAGCATTACAACATGCCCATAAAAATCATTTAGTTCATAGGGATATAAAACCCCATAATATTATGATTACAGATGATAATAGGGTTAAGGTTACGGATTTTGGTATCGCAAGGGCGGCTACAAGTTCAACTATGACAACAACATCTAATGTATTAGGCTCAGTTCATTATTTTTCCCCAGAACAAGCTAGAGGGGGATATACTGATGAGAAGTCTGATATATATTCCCTTGGTATAGTTATGTATGAAATGCTTACAGGTAAACTTCCTTATGAAGGTGAAAGCCCTATAACTGTTGCTTTGAAGCATGTTCAGGAAGATATTAGACCACCCCGAGAATTTAATAGTGAAATACCAATTGGATTTGAAAATATTATCTTAAAATGTGTACAAAAAAGGCAAGCCGACAGATATGCAAATATTACTGAATTAATAAAGGATTTAAGAAGGATAAAAGGGAATCCAACTGACTTTGGATTTGAAGATATGGACAACTATGATTCTCATACTAAGATAATTCCAATAGTTGATATAGAGGATGATGAAATTATGAAAGACAATAAAAAATCAAAAATCACAAAAAAAACAAGTAAAAAAGATAGCGGTGGGAAAGTCATTTTTTTAGGAATTTTTTTAGCGTTTTTATTAGCAACCAGTATCTGGTTAGGAGCCTATAAATTAAAAAGTTTTTTTGCCAGTGGTGACTTAATTACTGTTCCCAATATAGTAGGAATGCAAGAAGAAGAAGCTAGAAAAAAAATTGAAGACCTTGGATTAAAATTTGAAGTGGAGAGTAGAGTGAAAAATAGTGAATATAAAGCAGGAGAAGTTATCTTTCAAAGTGAGGCTGAAGATACTAAATTAAAAGAAGGTTATCCTATTAAAGTTACAATAAGTGAAGGAGATAATCAAATAAAGGTTCCTAATTTTGTAGATGAAGATTTAGATAAAGCTAAAGAACTGGCTGAAAAATCTGATTTACTTATTAGAACAGATTATCAACATTCTGATACAGTACCTGAAAATGTAGTTATTAGTCAAACTCCCGATAGTGGCTCTAGTGTAGAACCAGGAACTAGAATAACTTTGGTAATAAGTCAAGGCAAAGAAATAAAGCTTGTAATCATGCCAAAGGTAACTGGATTAAATATTGAAAAAGCTAAATCTGAAATTCTTAAAGCAGGACTTCAAGTTGGTGATGTCATACCTCAACCAAGTGAAAATGCAGGAAAAGATATAGTTACTTGGCAAAGTTATAATCAAGGAACTGAATTAGAAAGTGATACAGCAGTTGATTTATATATAAGTAGTGGACCAAGTCAAGAAAATAATAATGAAGGAGAGAATAATAATACTGGAGATAAAGAAGAATCAATAACCTTTATAATAACTCCTCCACCTGATACAGAAGAAACAAGAATTAAAATAATAAAGATTCAAGACGGTAGAAGTGAAGTGGTATATGATAGAACACATAAGGCTACAGAAGAACCATTTTATAAGACATTTAAAGGAAAGAAAAGTGCAGTATTTGAAATATACTATAATGATGAATTTAAAGAAGCAGTACCTAAAAAGGAATAGAGGGTTTTTATGATAAATGGGATAATAGTTAAAGGTATTGGTGGATTTTATTATGTAAGAACAAAATCAGATATAGTAGAATGTAGGGCAAGGGGTGTCTTTAGGGAAGAGAAACTGACTCCCCTTGTAGGAGATAAGGTGAGAATTAGAATAAGTGATGAAGATAATACTGGATATATTGAAGAAATATATCCTAGGACATCTAAGCTTTTAAGACCGCCAGTAGCAAATATTACTCAGGCCATAATAGTCATGAGCATAAAAAGACCAGATATTAACCCTTGGTTGTTGGATAGGTTTATTATAATGGCTGAACATGAGAACTTAGATATTGTAATTTGTATAAATAAATCTGATTTAGCAGAAGAAAAGGCATTGGATTTGAAAAGTATTTATAAAAATATAGGGTATAAAGTTATTAATACCAGTATAGTAACAGGAGAGGGTATTGATGAATTAAAAGAATTATTGAATAATAATATATCAGTTTTTGCTGGACCTTCAGGTGCTGGGAAATCATCGCTGTTGAATACAGTTAATGAAAATTTTAAATTGGAAACTGGTAATGTAAGCTTCAAGACTAAAAGAGGAAAACATACTACTAGACATATAGAACTTTTAGAATTACATGATAATACTTTTGTTCTCGATTCCCCTGGATTTAGTTCTTTAAATATAGATTTTATTGAACAAGAAATAGAACTTAAAAACTATTTCCGAGAGATATATAAATATGGAGATAAATGTAGATTTATTAGTTGTCTACATAAAAATGAACCAAATTGTGAAGTAAAGAAACAGGTAGAAGAAGGAAATATAAGAAAAGAAAGATATGAAAATTATTTACTTTTCCTTGAAGAAATAAAAAATATTAGGAGGTACTAAAATGGCTAAAATTGCGCCTTCATTACTTTCAGCAGATTTTGCTAACTTAAAAGAAGAAATAAAAAAAATAGAAAATGGTGGTGCCGATTATCTTCATTTAGATGTGATGGATGGTATATATGTACCTAATATTACTTTTGGACCTCCAGTAATTAAAAGACTAAGGAAGGTTACGGAAATTCCCTTTGACGTACATTTAATGATAGATAAACCTGAAAGATATATTAAAAATTTTGTTGATGCAGGTGCTGATATAATAACTGTTCATGAAGAGGCGACTATTCATTTGCATAGAACTATACAAGAGATAAAATCCTATGGTATTATGGCAGGAGTATCTTTAAATCCTTCAACACCCTTAGAAAATATAGAGTATATCTTAGGAGATGTTGATTTAATCCTTATAATGACAGTTAACCCTGGTTTCGGTGGACAGTCTTTTATTGAATCTATGAAAGATAAGATAAGAAGATTAAGAAAAATCATTGATGAAAGAAATTTAGATATTATAATTGAAGTAGATGGTGGAGTAAAGTTAAATAATGCTAAAGAAATATTAAACTGTGGAGCAGAGTTATTGGTGGTTGGTTCAGATATATTTGGAGCAGAAGATATAGAACACAGAACTAAAGAATTTAAAATGTTGTAAATTAGTAAATCTATGTTATAATAGAATTAATTAAATAATAAAAAATTAACACTAGGGGAGCCAATTGGCTGAGAGAGGATATTTATCCCGACCCTTAGACCTGAACTAGGTAATGCTAGCGTAGGGAAGTGTGTATTAGCCTTTAAATACCCATTACCTACGTTGGTGATGGGGTTCTTAATTTAAAGGAGGAGTTTTTTATGAAAAAATGGAGTACTAAGATGATTGTAGAGGCAGGTATCATGTTGGCTTTAGCTATTGTGCTAAGTAAGATAAAGATTTACGAAGCACCTCAAGGTGGTTCTGTAACGGCAGGTAGTATGATACCTATACTATTATTTGCTATGCGTTGGGGAGCTGGGGCAGGGGTGATTGCAGGTGCTACTTTTGGAATTTTAAAAATCATATTAGGTGGATGGGTGTTTTCACCAATACAAGCTATATTAGAATATCCTGTGGCTTTTGGGCTATTAGGTTTAGCAGGACTATTTTCTAGTTGGGATAGTAATGATTCTAAGGTAAGGTATTATCTGAATACTGCTTTATCAACTGCTTTAGCCATAGGTGGAAGATTTATCTGTCATTTTCTTGCAGGTGTAATCTTTTTTAAAGAATATGCAGGAGATAAAAATCCTTGGCTTTATTCTTTAGGTTATCAAGCAAGTTATTTAGTGCCTGAATTTATAATTTCTGCAATTATATTATCTTTAATATGGAAACCATTACAAAAATCTATAAAAGCAAATTAGAAAAAGGATGATGTATATGAAAGGGCTAATTGTATCTAGTGGTACTATTACAGATTATAATAGATTAGAGTCAGTAGTTAAAGAAGTAGATTTTATTATATGTGCAGATGGCGGAATGAACCATCTTATGAAAATCAATAGAAATCCAGATTTAGTTATAGGAGATCTAGATTCTATTAGCCAAGTTTCATTAGATTATATAAAATATAATAATATACCTATAAAAAAATATCCTTCTATTAAAGATGAAACAGATACAGAAATTGCTATGAAATATTTAATTGATAGAGGATATAAAGAAATTATATTAACAGGAGTCACTGGAACTAGACAAGACCATACTATGGCAAATATATTTTTATTAAATACTTTATATGATAAAGGAATTAATGGAAAGATAGTAGATGATAATAATATTATTTACTTAACAGATGACTATTTGGAACTGCCATGTTTAAAAAACAGTTATGTTTCCATTATACCCATAGTAGAAGATGGAATTGTTATATCTTTAAAGGGCTTTTTCTATAATTTAGATAATGAATTTATTAAGTTTGGTTCTACTTATGGAATTAGTAATGAAATTGTAGATAATACTGGAATAATTAAAATTCATAGAGGTAAAGCATTAGTATTTATTTCAAAAGATTAAAGCTTAGAATTATAATTCTAAGCTTTTTGTAACCATTCCTTTGTATTTCGAATACAATATAATAAAGTATTGTAGGGGTGTTAAATATGAAGAGGTTTTGCTATAGGTATATAAGGAAGATAAAAAGAATAGTAGGTATAACTTTAGCTATTATTGGACTTCTGATAATTATAAAATTTATACCTATGGAGGCAGTTCTGATATTAATTGGAGTAGGGTTATTCATAATGGGGGCATTGATCCTAAAAATAAAATAAGGCTTACCATTTTGCACATGGAAGCCTTATTTTATTACATAATTATAATGCTCTTTCAACATATCCAGATCTTAAACATCTAGTACATACATTAATTTTTTTTGTTCCACCATTAACTATCGCTCTAACTGATCTAATATTAGGTGACCAACTTCTTGAACTCTTTTTATTTGAGAAAGTAACTTTATTACCAAATACTTTTCCCTTTCCACATACTTCACAAACTTTCGCCATGAAAAACACCTCCTTAATCTACTACTGAAAATACTTTTAAAGTATATTTTCTAAATTTCAATAATAACACATTATATTCTAACATAATAATTAGTAAAAATGCAACCAAAATGTATTATTATCTTGTAATGAATAAAAAAGTTTTAATTTAGTTTTTTGAAAAAAAGAATTTGATGGAAATGAATTTGAAGAAAAGTTAACTTGTAATATTGATATAGGCTTTTATTATTATAATAATAGGATTTAGTTGAACTATTTTAATATTTAGGGTAAAATATAAAATATGGTATATTGAAAATAAGGAGGCGATTATATATGCCAGCCAAAACAAATACTGAATATGGAGCGATTAGTATAGATGATAATGTAATAGCTACCCTAGCAGGAATATCTGCCATGGAGAGTTACGGTATAGTAGGTATGGCTTCTAAGAATGCTACAGATGGTTTATTTGAGTTATTGAAATGGGACTATTTATCTAAGGGCATTAAAGTATATACAAAAGATGATAAATTAACTATTGATTTACATGTTATATTGGAATATGGAGTAAGAATATCTGTAGTTGCAGAAAATATAATTGAAAGGGTTAAGTTTAATGTTGAAAATTTAACTGGTCTAAAAATAGACAAAATAAATGTACATGTACAAGGAATAAGAGTTGAAAAGTAGTTTGAGGAGGTACTATAATTGAAAATTGAAATTCTAGATGGGGCGATGCTCAAAAAGGCTCTAGCAGGTGCGGCAAAGTTCCTAGAAGATAATAAAGAGGAGGTAAACTCCTTAAATGTTTTTCCTGTTCCTGATGGAGATACAGGTACAAATATGTCTTTGACAGTGAATTCTGCTATAAAACAAGGACTTAACCTTGACGAAAATAGTGTTTCTAAAATAGCATTAGCTACCTCTCATGGTTCTTTAATGGGTGCTAGGGGTAACTCTGGTGTTATTTTATCACAACTTTTCCGTGGGTTTGCAAATGGTTTAGATGGAAATGATGTTGCTGATGTCAAAATACTTGCTGAGGCATTTAAGCAAGCTGCTGATACGGCATATAAAGCTGTTATGAAGCCAACAGAAGGAACTATTTTAACGGTGGCTAGAGAATGTGGAGAATATGCAATTTCCATTAGTAGAGAAGAAAAGGACATTTTAGTTTTTCTTAAAAAGGTGATAAACCATGGAGAAATAGCACTCAGTAGAACTCCAGATATGCTTCCAGTATTGAAACAAGCTGGAGTAGTTGATGCAGGAGGTAAAGGATTAATCTATGTTTTAACTGGTGCATACAATGCTTTAGCTGGTATAGAAAATATTGAAATTAAGATTGAAGAAAAGAAAAAAGTTGAACCAAAAGAATATCAACGTCATGAACATATAGATACAGATGATATTAAATATGGTTATTGTACAGAATTTATAATTAATACCAACTATAAAGAAATTGATTCCTTTAGAAATGAGCTATCAATACAAGGAGATTCATTAATGGTAGTAGGTGGAGAAGGGCTTATAAAGGTTCATGTCCATACAAATAATCCAGGAGTAGTACTTGAAAAAGCACTTAGCATTGGGGAGTTAACAGATATAAAAATTGATAATATGAGATATCAACATGAGGAAATTTTATTAAAATCGGAATTATCCAAGTCTAATGATGAAGAAAATAAAAATTTGGAAAAGGAATATTCTTTTGTTGCAATATCTATTGGAGAAGGAATTGATGAAGTTTTTAAAGGTCTTAATGTAGATATATTGGTTTCTGGTGGGCAAACTATGAATCCAAGTACAGAAGATATACTTAATGCTATTGATAATACATTAGGTAAAAATGTATTTATACTTCCTAATAATAGTAATATTATTTTAACAGCAGAGCAGACTAAAGAACTTAGTTCTAGGAATATAATAGTTATTCCTTCAAAGACTATACCTCAAGGAATAGCTGCATTACTGGCTTTTGATGAGTTTAAATCTTTAGAGGAAAATATAGAAGGCATGAAAGATGCCATAAAACATGTTAAAACAGGTCAGGTTACTTATTCCGTTAGGGATACAGAATTAAATGGTACAAAGATATATAAGGATGATATCATTGGAATTTCTGAAGGTGATATAGTAGCAAATGGGAAAAATATAAATGAAGTTGCTATAAAGTTATTAGATAATATGATTGACGAAGATACTTCACTAATTACTATTTTACATGGTTCTGATTTAGATGAAGATTCAGCCAAGGAGTTAGAAAATCAATTATCTAGCTTATACGAAGATATTGATATAGAATTGGTATTTGGCGGTCAACCTATATATTACTATATATTTTCTGTAGAATAAAACCCTACCTTTTGGTAGGGTTTTTTGGTATTATTAACTATAGGGGTGATTATAAATGGAGTCATTATCTGCAAATATTCAATATATAAAAGGTGTAGGTCCTAAAAGGGCTTCTAAACTAAGAAGGTTAAATATAAATACTATAGAAGATTTAATATATTTTATACCTAGAGATTATGATGATAGAACGAAATTTAAGACATTGAGAGAATGTCAAATAGGAGAAAAAGTAAGTTTAGAAGTTGAGATAATAGGTAGAGCTAATATATTAAGACCCAGGAGGAATTTATCCATTATAAAAATCCCTGTTAAGGATAGTTCTTACAATGCAAATTTAATATGGTTTAACCAAGAATATCTAAAAGATAAATTTAGAATTGGTGAAACAATAATAGTAAATGGAAAAATTAATAAAGTTGGAATGGAAATTCAAATAATTAGTCCTGTTTTTGAAAAAACTAATGATAGGGATAAAGTAGGAAGAATAACTCCTATATATTCTCTAACTGAGGGATTAACTAATAATGAAATAATGAAGATTGTTGATTATTCTATTAATGAATATATAGATAAAATTATAGAATTTTTACCAAAAGATATAATGGATAAATATGAGTTAATTGGAATAAAAGATGCTATTAGAAATATTCACTTTCCTAAAAATAATATTTTATTAGAAAAGGCTAAGAAAAGACTTTCTTTTCAAGAATTGTTAATTCTGCAGATGGGACTTTTGATTATTAAAAATAAAAACTTTAGCAATAATAAGGGGATTAGATTTAACAAAACTAAAGAAATATATGATTTTATTGAAAAACTACCTTTTAAACTTACCAATTCACAAATTAATGTTTTTAAAGAAATTGAAGCAGATATGGAAAGAGATACTCAAATGAATAGATTGGTACAAGGAGATGTAGGCTCAGGTAAAACTGTAGTGGCAGTTCTTTCTATGCTTAAGGCCATATTATCTGGTTATCAGGCTGTAATGATGGCTCCTACAGAAATACTAGCTAGTCAGCATTTTGAGTCTTTAAGGAGTTTTTTTTCAGGACATAATATTACAATAGAATTATTAATTGGAAGTATTTCTCCAAAGGCAAAAGAAGAAATATTATTGGGTTTAAAAGAAGGAAATATAGACATACTAGTAGGAACTCATGCTATAATTCAGGATAATGTAGAATTTAAAAATCTAGGACTTGCTATTACAGACGAACAACATAGATTTGGTGTAAAACAGAGGGCTATTTTATCTCAAAAAGGAAATAATCCTGATATTATTGTAATGACTGCAACTCCTATTCCTAGAACCTTGGCTCTTATTTTATATGGAGATTTAGATATTTCTATTATTGATGAACTTCCGCCAGGCAGAAAGGAAATCGAAACATATGCTGTTGGACCTGAAATGATAGAAAGAGTTAATAAATTTATTAGTAAACAAATTTTAGAAGGGAGACAGGCATATATAGTATGCCCTTTAATAGAGGAAAATGAAAACTTAACATTAAATGCGGCGGAAGAGTTATATATAAATTTCAAAGATAATATATTTAAGGATTTTAAGCTTGGGCTATTACACGGTAAAATGAAACCTAAAGAAAAGGATTTAGTTATGGAAGAATTTAAGGAGCATAAAATTGATATATTAGTTTCAACTACAGTTATAGAAGTAGGTGTAAATGTACCAAATTCTAATATTATGGTTATTTATAATGCAGAAAGGTTTGGGTTAGCTCAATTACATCAATTAAGAGGAAGAGTAGGAAGAGGAGAGCATCAGTCTTATTGTATATTGATAAATGAAAGTAATAGTAAAATAGCTAGGGAGAGAATGAGAATATTACAAAATTCTACTGATGGGTTTAAGATTTCAGAAAAAGATTTGGAATTAAGAGGGCCAGGAGAATTTTTTGGAACTAGACAACATGGATTACCTGAGTTGAAGGTAGCTAATTTGTTTACAGATATGGAGATTTTAAAGCTGGCTCAAAAGGAAGGTATAAATATTATAAATCAAGACCCTAATTTATCAAAGGAAAAATATAGAGAATTAAAAAATCAGATACAAAAAATGTTCTCAAATTCTGAAGAATATTTAACTTTTAATTAATTTTTGTTTCAAAATCCTTAATATATGATAAAATAATTGTGTAAGTGAGGAGGTAAATACTTGAGAGTTATATCAGGTTCTAGAAAAGGACATAAATTAAAGGTGCCTAAAGGAATGAAAGTTAGACCAACTGAGGACAGAACCAAGGAAGCCTTATTTAATATATTAAATCATATAGATGAAAACAGCATTATATTAGATGCATTTGGAGGTTCTGGCTCTATAGGCATAGAATTTTTAAGTAGAGGAGCTAAAACCTGCTATTTTATAGATAATTCTATAGAGAGCATAAATATTATAAATGAAAATTTAGAGCATACAAGATTTTTAGAACAAGGTATTGTAATTAAATCGGATATTTTAGTAGCCATGAGAAAATTTAGTGCAAAAAAATTAGCATTTAATTATATCTATTTAGATCCTCCTTTTCGTCAAGAAGGATTAATTAATGAACTTCTAAAAGCCATAGATATAGGAGATATTTTGACTAAAGACGGTATTATAGTGGTTGAACATGAAAAGGAATTAGATTTAGAAGATAATTTATTTGGATTTATTAAATCGGATTTTAGAAGATATGGCAGTAAATCCTTATCGTTTTATAAGAGAAAGACTTAAGGAGGAAATTTTATGAGAGCAATATATCCAGGGAGCTTTGATCCAGTTACATATGGTCATTTAGATATTATAGAAAGAACTTCTAAAAAGGTGGAACATCTAATAGTAGCTGTATTAAATAACCCATCTAAGAAAAGTGTTTTTTCTTTAGAAGAAAGAATTGAATTATTAAAAGGGGTTACAAAAGAATTTCCTAATGTGGAAATAGATTTTTTTTCTGGACTTCTCACTGATTATGCAATAAAAAGAAATTGTACAACTATGATTAGGGGACTTAGAGCTGTTTCAGATTTTGAATATGAAATGCAGATGGCTTTAGTTAATAAAAAAATAAATACTGAAATTGAAACACTTTTTATGGTATCTAGTAGCAAATATGCATATTTAAGTTCAAGCATTGTTAAAGAAGTAGCTATGTTTGGTGGAAATATTTCTTGTTTTGTTCCCAAAGTTGTTGAACAAGCTTTAAAGAATAAATTTAAAGGAGGAATATAGTACATATGGAAGTTTTAAGATTAATTGATGAAATAGAGGATATTGTAGAAGCAGGGACAAGTTTACCATTCTCAGGGAAAGTTATGATAGACAAATTTGAAGTTTTAGAAATATTAAAAGAAATTAGAATTAAATTACCAGATGAAATCAAGCAAGCGGCTTGGATTAAAGACGAAAGACAGAGGATTTTAGCAGAAGCTCAGAAAGATGCAGATACAGTTTTAAAAGAGGCTGAATATAGATTAGAAGAATTAGTTGATCAAGAGGAAATTACTAAAAAGGCAAATGCTAGGGCAGAAGAAATAATTAATAAAGCTCAGTCCAATGCTAAGGAAATTAGAATTGGTGCCATGGAATATGCTGATAGCTTATTAGAGGAAACCCAAGAAAACTTGAAAGAATTAATTCAATTATTAAATGAAAATAGAAAAGAACTTAGAGGCTCAAATTGAGCCTTTTAAATATTTCATATATAATAGAAACTAATATTGATAGAAAAAAAACATATATACTCAAAGTTAAAGCAAGTCTAGTAGAGCTAGTTAATAGGAAAACCCAATTAGAAAAGCTGTATTGAATATTAAAAGGTATTGAATTATAAAAGGTTGTTTGTACATAGTCTTGATACTTTAGTAAATATATTATATATCCAAAGATAGAAGATAATATTCCATGAAAAAATTTTGATATAATATATAATTTGCTATTTAAGTCTGTGCTATTAATAAAACTAAGGGCTTGACTATGAACTGAAAGTCCACCCCATCCAATTAAAAAGTTAATTACTAGTATTTTATTAATAAAACTTATATTTGAAAGAGAAATGTTTTTACAACCTATAGTCATTTCAAAAAATCCTATAATGGTACCCTTAATTAGCTGTGAATCTAAATTTAATAAGTTGCTTATATAATATAGAATTGTATTGAAAAACTTCATACTAAACAATACTTCAACTAATACGGAGTAGAATATTATTAAACCTCCTATTAGTATTATAGTATCCATACTTTCTTTAACAGATTTTGCTATTAAAGAACCTATGGATTTTTTTGTTTTTGACCATGTAATATAGGAGTCTTGTATTTCTTGAAATATATTTCTTTTTTGTCTTTTGATTAATGGAGTATTACTTGAATTATAAAATCTAAAAAACAATCCCAATACTAATACAGATAAGTAATGGGGAATAATAATTAATGGTGAAATTTTAGAGTCGTTTAACATTCCTATACTGACTGCACCTAACATAAAAAGAGGTCCAGATGTACTTGTAAAGCATATTAGTCTATTACCTTCATTCTTTGTTATTAATTTTTCTTCTCTTAATCTAGATGTTATCTTAGTACCAACGGGGTAACCAGATAATAAAGACATAGTTAGAGGAAATGCACCTTCACCTGGTATGTTAAACAATGGTTTCATTAATGGTTCCAATAGTTTTCCTATGAAATCAACAAATCCCAACCCTATAAGGATCTCAGATATAATAAAAAAAGGTAGTAGAGAAGGAAGTATTATATTAAACCATGTATTTATACCAGCAATAGCACTGTTTAGAGAAAGTTTAGGATTAGCTATTATTCCTGTTAATGCCATAATAATTATTACTAAAAATATTAAATTCATATTAAATTTTTTATTCTTTTTTTTCTTTATCATATTTGCACCCCCTATAAACAATTTTATGAATTATAGGAGGACAATATGATGTATTATTTAATATAAGGAGAATTATAATAATCCATATTTGCCAAAGCATTGGATGAATTTAATCCAAGAAAGAATATATCTGTAGCTCTTTTATCAAATATAAGAATTTTTTCTAAGGCTTCAGATTTAAAATGTTTATAATCAGCAAATTTTGTTATAATAGGTAAAGAAGAGTTTTCCTTGATTTTATTTAATAAAATTAAACCTTTTTTATTAGAACCTAAGACTCTAATATATGAAGGGTAACAATTATAAAGTTCTTTGAAAGTGTTTTTATCAAGTTGATTTAATAGATGAATAAATAGTCTTTGTATGCGTGTTCTTGGATATCTTTTTGTTATAATGTTATCTATTATTTTTTTAATATTATTATTTTTAGAGCCTTGAGCAATCATCCTATTTTCAAGACCATTTTCAATATCTATTAAAGATTGTAACTTGTTTTTCTCTATTGTTCGAATTAAATACAAAAAAATTTGATTATAATTTTCTATATAGTTAAAGTCCTTATATTTATTAAGATATTCTTCTAGACAATAATATGTTTCAATAGGAACTAAATCTTTAATATGATTTAAGTCTTTATTTTTAATTAAATTCCTTATTGCCGTTGCACTAGCAAAACCATTGGATAAATGTAAATCATTGTAATGGCTGCCAGAACGCTTTATGGCAATAGGGGTTATTTTAGATTTAATTTTATTTAATGCTTTTAAATACTCTATTCCTAATATATTATTAGATTGAGCAAGTATTTTTTCATAGTCATATTGATTATTTGGCAAAATAATATTAATATATTCTCTAATTGCGTTGCTTCGTGATATGGAATAGGATAGTCCCAAAGACAAATAATATTTTAATTTTTCTTTGTAGAAATTAGGTTCTTCTGATAGTATAGATGATATTCTTTCTAAGGGTTCTAATTCTCCTATTTCAGTCCCAAATGCTAGGAAGTCTACAATGTTTAGACTATCCATTAACTTTACTCCTCCATAAGCAAATAATTCTGCAGATTGGGATGCAAATATAAAGGGTAGTTCTAATACTAAATCTACACCATTATCTATTGCCATTTTAGCCTTTGACCACTTATCTATAAAAGATGGTTCACCTCTCTGTAAAAATGAACCACTCATTATAGCAATAGAATAATCTCCCTTAGATTTTTTCATAGATTGCTCTAAATGATATTTATGTCCATAATGAAATGGATTATATTCAGTAATAAACCCAACAACTGTCATAGTAACCTCCAAAATATATTTTCTTTAATTATATCATGTTGATTTTTTAACACAAATGTAATATTATGAATTATAGACAAAAGAACAATTAATTAATTAGGAGGAATAAAATATGAAAATTCTTGTAATTAACTGTGGAAGTTCTTCTCTAAAATATCAGTTAATAGATATGAATGGAGAAGAAGTTCTGTGTAAAGGACTTGTAGAGAGAATAGGAATCGAAGGTTCTAAAATAAAACATGATACTACAGGTAAAGAGAGAGTAATAATTGAAGAGCCTATGGCTAATCATAAAGTTGCATTAGGTCTAGTTCTTAATGCTTTAATTGATGAAAATCATGGAGCAATAAAGTCCATGGATGAAATTGGAGCAGTAGGACATAGAGTTGTACATGGTGGAGAAACATTTGCTTCATCTGTTATAATAGATGATGAGGTTATGAAAGTTCTTGATGAATGTATAGAGTTGGCACCTTTACATAATCCGCCAAACATTACTGGAATAGAAGCTTGTAAAGAATTAATGCCAAATACACCAATGGTTGCAGTATTTGACACTGCTTTCCACCAAACAATGGAAGCTGATAATTATATTTATCCTATACCTTATGAGTATTATGAAAAATATAAAATTAGAAGATACGGATTCCATGGTACTTCCCATAAATACGTATCTTTAAGAGCAGCTGAAATATTAGGTAAGGATATTAAAGACTTAAATATTGTTACTTGTCACCTAGGAAATGGTTCTAGTGTATGTGCAGTACAAGGTGGAAAATCTGTGGATACAAGTATGGGCTTTACTCCATTAGAGGGATTAGCAATGGGAACTAGATCAGGAGATATAGATCCAGCTATAATTCCATTTATTATGGATAAGGAAAATATGAGCTTTGAAGAAGTAAATAATATGTTAAATAAACAATCAGGTGTATTAGGTATTTCAGGAATAAGTAGTGATTTTAGAGATTTAGAAATAGCAGCGAATGAAGGTAACGAAAGAGCAAAGCTTGCTTTAGATGTTTTTGTTAACAGAGTTAAAAAATATGTAGGAGCTTATGTTGCTACTATGTGTAGAGTAGATGCTTTAGTATTTACAGCAGGTATTGGTGAAAACTCAGGTTCTATTAGAGAAAAGGTTTGTGAAGGATTAGAATGTTTAGGAATCAATATTGATACAGAGTTAAATAATGTAAGAGGCGAAGAAGCTAAACTTAATAAAGATTCAAATTCAGTTAATATACTTGTTATTCCTACAAATGAAGAATTAATGATAGCTAGAGATACATTAGAATTAGTGTCTAAATAATATTATTCTTGACAAATTGATGCCTCCTTTATATAATTATCTTTGTTAGTCTAAGAGGTGAAAAATATGATAATTGACTTATCAAGTTTTCTTGATGGAAGTAATGAATCTTTACATTTTGAAGGGGAACTAAAAATAGATAGTTTGGATTTAAGTGGAAGAGACATTAAAATAGTTGAGCCTGTAAGATATGAAGGTGAGATATTTAAAGTAGATGGGGAGAAGACAGTAGATATTAGAATATTT
Source organism: Tissierella praeacuta DSM 18095 (assembly GCF_900128955.1). Lineage (GTDB taxonomy): Bacteria > Bacillota > Clostridia > Tissierellales > Tissierellaceae > Tissierella > Tissierella praeacuta. The sequence continues at coordinate 388,223 of NZ_FQTY01000001.1, read as the reverse complement.
TATACCTATATAGAAAACTGTCATAGATGCTTGAAATCTACTACTAATAAAGTAAAAACTATTTTATCTGGAAAACTTGTAAAGGGTAAGGAAGAAATTAATAAGGAAGATGAAGGTTATGATGAATTGTTCTACTATGAGGATGGTAATTTAGATATTAGAGAGCATATTTTAAGCCAGGTAATTCTTTCTTTACCTATGAAATCCTTATGTAGCGATGATTGCAAAGGGTTATGTCTTACATGTGGAGTAGATTTAAATAATACAAAATGCAATTGTATTCAAGAAAATATTGATCCAAGATTTGAAAAACTAAAGAATTTTTTTCCGAAGAATTAAGGAGGTGTTTTAAATGGCTGTACCAAAACGAAAAACTTCTAAAGCTAGAAGAGATAAGAGAAGAGCTTCTTCTTACAGACTAAACAAAGCTACAGTTGTTGAGTGTCCACAATGTCATGAGCCAAAACAACCACATAGAGTTTGTAGATCATGTGGATATTACAAAAACAGGGAAGTTATTGCAGTAGAATAATAAAAAAAGATAGTGATACTCACTATCTTTTTTTAATTTAATATTGCATTTTATTTTAGTCTAATATATATTAAATATCAGTAGTCTTAAAATACACGGCATTGGAGGGTAATTATGAAGATTATTATTGATGCTATGGGTGGAGATAAAGGACCTATTGAAATGGTTAAAGGAACTATTGATGCCGTAAATGAATATGGTGTTAATGTTATATTGGTGGGAAAAGAGGACATAATACAAAATGAATTAAAAAAATATAGCTATCCGAAGGATAAGGTTGAAATCTTAGTTGCTAATGATATAATAACCAATGAGGATGATCCAGCTATGGCAATTAGAAGAAAGAAAGATTCCTCTATGGTAGTTGGTGCCAAAGCTTTATCAGATGGCATAGGTGATGGATTTATATCAGCTGGCAGTACAGGGGCTTTATTAGCATCTGGAATTTTTATTGTTAAAAGGATAGAGGGGATAGATAGAGCAGCATTAACAGTTATATACCCTACTATAAAGGGCTTTTCATTACTTTTAGATGCAGGTGCTAATGTGGATTGTAAGCCTGAGTATTTATATCAATTTGCTTTAATGGCTTCTGTTTATATGGAAAAAGCTATGGGTGTCAAATCTCCCACTATAGGACTTATAAATATAGGTTCAGAGGAAGGAAAGGGAAATTTACTATCTAAGGAAACCTATGAAATACTTAAAAAATCCCAGTTAAATTTTAAAGGTAATATAGAGGCTAGAGAATTACCTAGTGGTACAGTAGATATTATTGTATCTGATGGATTCGTTGGCAATGTAGCTTTGAAATTAACAGAGGGGATGGCAATTTCTATTTTTTCAATATTAAAGGAAGAATTCATAAAAAATTCTAGGACTAAGGTTGGTGCAGCCTTACTTAAACCTGAGTTGAGAAATATAAAGGCTATGATGGATTATAGAGAGCAGGGCGGTGCACCTTTATTAGGAATAAGAAAACCTATGGTAAAGGCACATGGTAGCTCTGATGCTTTTGCTATAAAAAATGCAATAAACCAATTAATAAAATTCATAGAAAAAGATGTAATAAAAATAATTGAAGATAATATGCATGTACTAGATAATAAATAATTAATTTTTGGAGGAGATAATGATGATTTATAAAAAAATAAAAACAATAATTGCAACACAATTTAACATTGATGAGGATGAAATCACTAAGGATACTTCCTTTAAGGATACTCTAAATGCGGATTCCTTAGATTTAGTGGAACTAATAATGGCATTAGAAGATGAATTTGGACTTGAAATGGAAGATGAAGACATGGATAGTATAAAAACTGTTGGAGATGCTGTTGAATATATTACAAATGCATTAGAAGAATAACAGGTAGGGCATAAATGCCCTAGTTGTTATTGATGGAGGTATTATTATGAAAGGAAAGACTAAAGAATTTAAGTGGCTAGAACCTTTAGAAGAAAATTTAAATTACAAATTCAAAGATATAAAATTATTGAAAACCGCATTAACTCATAGCTCTTATGCAAATGAAAACAAAATGAAAATTACTGATAATAATGAAAGGCTTGAGTTTTTAGGTGATACTATTCTAAGCTTAATAGTAAGTCAATATTTATATAAAAAGTATCCATATTATCCTGAAGGAGAATTAACTAAAATTAGAGCAAAGGTAGTCTGTGAATCTTCCTTGGCCTTTGCCGCCAGAAAAATTAATTTAGGTGATTATCTATTATTAGGAAAAGGTGAGGAAGCTACTGGAGGGAGAGATAGGGATTCTATTTTAGCTGATGCCATTGAAGCTTTAGTGGGTGCTCTTTATATGGATAGTGACTTTCAAGTTGTAAATAAACTATTACTTGAGAACTTTGAGGCAGATATAGTATATGCTGTAGCTAAAGGGGCTTTATTTATTGATTATAAAACGGAATTGCAAGAAAGTCTTCAAAAAATAACTAGAGCTAAAATAGAGTATAGAGTCATAAAGGAAGAAGGACCAGATCATAATAAAATATTTTATATGGATGTAATGATTGATGATAAAATCGTTGGAACAGGTACGGGACGAAATAAAAAAGAAGCAGAACAAATGGCTGCCAAAGAGGCTTTGCTTATAATGGATGAGCATCATGAGTAGACATTATATAATTCCAATATTTGTTCCTCATTATGGCTGTCCTCACGATTGCGTTTTTTGTAATCAGAAGAAAATTACTGGATTATCTACCAATGTAACATCAATTGATGTAAAAAATATTATTGAAGAGCATCTAATGACTTTTAAATCAGATTCTACTATAGAAGTTGCATTTTATGGCGGAAGTTTTACTGCAATAGATATAAATATTCAGAAAGAACTTTTAGCTATTCCTCATGAGTATAAGATAAGTGGAAGAATAGATGGTATTAGGTTATCAACTAGACCTGATTCTATAGATGAAAATATATTAAAAAATCTAAAAGATTATTCAGTAGATACTATTGAATTAGGAGTACAATCTTTAGATGATTTTGTTTTATATAAAAGTGGCAGAGGTCATACATCAGAGGATGTATATAAGGCTGCAGAGCTAATAAAGGAATTTGGATTTAATCTTGGGTTACAAATGATGATAGGTCTTCCAGGAGATACTGGGGAGAAAGCAATAGATACATGTAAAAAATTTATTCGGTTATCTCCATATTGTGTAAGAATATATCCAACTTTGGTAATAAAAGATACTTATTTAGAAAAACAGTTTTTAACTGGTGATTATTTTCCAATAACATTTGAGGAATCGATAGCTTTATGTTCTATACTTCTTATGTTATATAGTATAAATAATATTGATGTTATTAGAATTGGGTTACAACCTACTGAGAATATACAATTAGGTAAAGATGTAGTTGCAGGACCTTTTCATCCGGCATTTAGACAGATTGTAGAGTCAAATATATTTAGACTGTTGCTGGAATATTATTTTAATATAAATAATATGGATACTAATAATAAGAATTTAATTATAGATTCAAATAGCAAAAATATATCTCCTATTTCTGGTCAGAAGTCAAGTAATATTAAATATTTTATTGATAGATATGGATTTAATAGGATAAAAATATATACAAAAGAAATAGATATAAATCATATAGGCATTACAATTGATGAATTTTATGATAAAATAAATATGAAATTATTAATGATATCCTATTTAAAGGATAATTCAATTATTTAGATTAATAAAAGGTTTCCTTATGATTGGAAACCTTTAATTATAAGAAGAGGTGTTTTACTTGCGATTGAAGAAAGTGGAAATACAAGGGTTTAAATCTTTTGCTGATAAGACAGAAATTGAAATTAAAGATGGTATTATAGCCATTGTAGGTCCAAATGGCAGTGGTAAAAGCAATATTTCTGATGCCATAAGATGGGTTTTAGGAGAACAAAGTGTAAAAAATCTTAGGGGCAGCAAGATGGAAGATGTAATATTTGCTGGAACCAGTAAGAGAAAGGCATTAGGTTACTCTGAAGTTACAATTACATTTGATAATAAGAATGGTGAGATACCACTTGATTATACTGAAGTAGCAGTTACAAGAAGAATGTTTAGATCTGGGGAATCAGAATATTATATAAATAAAAACTCTTGTAGATTGAAGGATGTTAGAGAACTATTTATGGATACAGGAGTAGGCAAAGATGGTTATTCAATTATTGGACAAGGTCGTATAGAGGAAATATTGAGTAATAGACCTGAAGATAGAAGAAGTATTTTTGAAGAAGCTGCAGGAATAGTAAAATATAAATCAAAAAAAGAAGAAGCTGAAAGAAAACTAGAAAAAACAGAAGCCAATATAATAAGGATTAAGGATTTAATATTTGAATTATCTAATCAATTAGAAACCTTAGAAGCTCAAGCTTATAAAGCCAATTGTTTTACTGAATTATATAATCGATTAAAAGAATTGGAAGTTAATATATTTATAAAAGATATAAAGAAAATCAATATTCAAATAGAAGAGATAAATACAAAAAACTCTATTTTAAAAGATGAATTTCTTAAAAAAACAGATAAAAGGCAGTTAATTGAAGATAAATTTAATTTGCTTAAAGAAAGTATAGATACTTTAGAATCAAAAATTGAAATATGTAGAAATAAGAATTTAGAAATAGTAAATGAATTAGATAAAAATCAAAATCAACTTTCCATAATTGGTGAAAAAAATAAATTTTATAATAAGGATTTAGAAAGATTAAAAGAAGAAAAAAACAATTTAAATTCAAGATTAAAAGATATTCAAATAGCTAATATTAATTTAGCAAAAGATAAGGAAATATATCAAGAAGAATACAACAAATTGTTAGAGGAATATAATGAAAAAACATTGGAATTAACAAAAGAACTTGAAGTATTAGAAGAGAGAGAAAGATATATTGAAGACGAAAAAAATAATATAATTAAAATTTATAATAAATCATCAGATAAAAGGTCAGAGTTAAATAGCATTATTTCTTTTAATGAAAATATTGAAAAGAGAATATCTCAGTTAAATAAAGAAATAGGTACTATGGATATTGAAAAGAAAATAAATAAAGATAAGTATGATGAATTATTTAATGTAGAAAATCAATTAAAACAAAGATTATTGGATTTAGAAAACAAACTAGAGAAAACAAAGAAAATGGAATCTGATAATATGAATGCCTTGGATATAATTAATAAAAAAATAAATACTAGCAATATGGAAATTCAATCTAAATTATCTAGTTTTAGAATACTTAAAAATATGGAAGAAGATTATGAAGGATATTATAAAGGAGTCAAGTCTTTATTAAAAGCAGCTAAAGGAGAAGTGAAACTACAAGAAGGGCTTATGGGCGTAGTAGCAGAGCTTATAAATGTAGATGAAAAATTTGAAAGGGCTATTGATATTAGTTTAGGTTCTAATTCCCAAAATATAGTTACTAGAACAGAGGAAGATGCTAAAAATATAATAGAATATTTAAAACGTAATAAGCTTGGAAGAGTAACGTTTTTACCACTTAATGTTATAAAAGGCAATACATTAAACATAAATCTTCAAGATAGAAAAGAGTTTAAAATTCATGGTCTAGGGTTTGAGTTAATTGAATTTAATAAGAAATATGAAAATATTTTTAAATTTTTACTTGGAAGAACTATAGTAATTGAGAATATTGATTATGGTATTAAGTTTGCAACCAAATATAATCATGCCTATAGAATTGTTACTTTAGAAGGAGAAGTATTAAACCCAGGTGGTTCTATGACTGGAGGAAGTTATAATACCAGTGGTATAAGTATAATCAGCAGAAAAAGTAAAATAGAGAGATTGACAGAAGATATAAAGAAATTAAATGAAATATATGAAAGATTAGAAGAAGAGAGAAATATACTTTTAGATGATCAAAAAGATATTAGAGTAAGGATGGTTGAATTAGAGAAAACAATTAAGGATACGGAATATTCAATAATAAATACAAATAACCAGAAAGAAAAATATATGAATGAAGCAACTAGGTTAGAAGAATTAATAAAAAAATCAAAGAAAGAAATAAGTAGCTTAGATATTGAAATAAATAACTATGAAGATAAAAAGAAAGAATTGATAGAGATATTATCAAAATTAGATGAAGATAGTATAAATCAGAAAGAAAAAATTAAAAATCTAACATCTAAATATAATGAAGAAAAATTAATTAGAGAAAATAAAGTAAAAATTCTTACGGATATAAAAATAAATCTTAATTCAATTGATAGTAAGATAAATAATTTTCATGAAAATCTAGCTAAAAATCAAATGGAGATTGAAGAAATTAATAATTTGCTTAAGGAAAAAGATGAATTAATACTATTCAATGAAAATAAGATAGAAGAAATAATAAATACTAAAGCTATTTTAGATGAGGAAATAAAAGCTTTAAATATTACGGAAAGCGATACCAAAAATCAATTAGATAAGTTAATATCTGATAAAAATAAATTTATGGAAAGCTTTTATTCTGAACAAGAACAATTAAAAGAAATTAATAAATTAATTATGGATATTGAAAGAGATATAAATTCTAATGAGGTTAAGTTAGCTAGAGTTTCTGTTCAACTTGAAAATTATCATAAAAAGTTAGCTGATGATTATGAATTAAGTTACGAGGATGCGCTAAAATATGAAATAGAAATAAAAAATATTCAAGAAGCAATAGTTGAAGCGAGAAAGTTAAAAGTGGAGATAAAGGAACTAGGTACAGTTAATTTAAGCTCTATAGAGGAACATAAGAATTTAAAAGAAAGATTAGATTTTATTTTAAAACAACAAAAAGATTTAATAAATGCAAAAGAGAACCTAAAAGAAGTTATTAAGGATATAGAGGACACAATGGAAAGTCAATTTCTTTTAAATTTTAAAAATATAAATGATAATTTTAAGGAAATCTTTAAGATTCTATTTGATGGAGGACAAGCAGAGTTAGTCATAGAGAATAATGAGGATATTTTAAATTCTGGAATTGAAATTAAAGCTCAGCCACCAGGAAAGAAACTTCAAAGTTTGACCTTGTTATCAGGTGGTGAAAAGTCACTAACAGCTGTAGCTCTATTATTTGCAATATTAAAATTGAAACCATCACCATTTTGTATATTAGATGAAATTGATGCAGCTCTTGATGAAGCCAATATTAGTAGATATACTAACTATTTAAAAACAATATCTGATAATACTCAGTTTGTTCTTATTACCCATAGAAAAACAACTATGGAAATAGCAGATGTTTTATATGGGGTTTCAATGGAGGAGGAAGGAATATCTAAGCTAATATCGGTTAAATTAAAAGATAATATTGATGAAATAGCAAGTTAGGAGGAAAGAAATGTTAAAATGGTTTAAAAAATTCGGTAAAAAAAATGAAAAAGAAGTTCAAGAAGAAAAGATTATAGAAAATAAGGAAGAATTAACTGAAAATCAAATTGAGAAATTAATTGAAGATGAAGTCGAAGAACAAATAGTTGAGTTGGAAAAAGAAGATCAAGTAGAAGAAGTTCAAGAAAAGGTAGAGGAAACTCAAGAAGAATTAGATAATCTAGAAACTGAGTTAATGGAAGAAGAGTTAGAGACTGAAGAAACTGAAGAAGTTGAAAAAGAAGTAGAAGAATTATCTTTAAATAAGGGAATAGAGAAAAATGAAGGCGCCTTAGTTGAAGAAACAAAGATAGAAGAAGAGAGAACTAAAAAGAAACCTAACTTCTTCGAGAAACTTATGGGGGGATTAACTAAGACTAGAAACGATATTTCTAATAAAATTGATGGAATTTTAAAATCATATAAGAAAATAGATGAGGAGCTTTTTGATGATCTAGAAGAAGTATTAGTTACTGCTGATGTAGGGGTAAATACTACTATGAAGTTAATAGATAGATTGAGAGATAGGGTTAAAGAAGAAAAAGTATCAGAACCAGAAAAGGTAAAGGAACTTCTTAAGGATGAAATCAAAAAACTTATGCTAGAGTCTGTATCAGATAATGAGTTGAAGGTAGAGCCTTCTCCTGCATTGATATTAGTAGTAGGTGTAAATGGAGTTGGTAAGACTACTACAATAGGAAAATTATCTAATAATTTTAAAAATCAAGGAAAAAAGATTTTAATAGCTGCTGGTGATACTTTTAGAGCTGCTGCTATTGAGCAATTAGAAGAATGGGGTAATAGAGCAGGAGTTGAAGTTATATCTCATATTGAAGGTGCAGATCCTGCAGCAGTTATTTATGATGGTATACATGCAGCTAAGGCTAGAAAAACAGATATATTAATATGTGATACTGCTGGTAGGCTTCATAATAAATCTAATTTGATGAATGAATTAAATAAAATATTTAGAATTGTAGAAAGAGAATATGGTGATGCTACTAAGGAGGTATTATTAGTATTAGATGCTACTACAGGTCAAAATGCTATAAATCAGGCAAAGGTATTTAAAGAAGTTGCCAATATAACTGGAGTAGCCCTTACTAAACTAGATGGAACAGCAAAAGGTGGAGTTGTTATAGCTTTGCAAGCTGAGTTGGGATTGCCTGTAAAATTAGTTGGAGTAGGAGAGGGCATCAATGATCTTCAACCTTTTAATCCAGATGATTTTATAGATGCAATTATACAGTAATATAATATAAAAAAAGTTGTTTAAGTTGGATATAATTTATCCAACTTTTTTTGTTATGCAATAAATAATCGTACAAAAACTTATATCATATAAATTTCAAAAAGAAATTGATATTTTGAGAATTTTATGTTAATATATAAGGAATAATTCCTAAACACTACCATAAAGGGGGAAAGTATATGAAAAATTATTTTGAAGATGAAGGGAACTACGAACTTGTAAAAATGTGGAGAAGAGATTTTCATAGACATCCACAGTCAAGTTGGAGTGAATTTTATTCAACAGGGAAAATAGCAATGGAACTTGAAGCATTAGGATATAAGATATATCAAGGAGAAGATGTAATAGATCCTGAAAGAAGGCTGTTTTTACCTGACAGGGAAATATTAGATTATAATTATAATTTGGCAATAGAAAATGGAATTGATGAAAGATATATTATAAAGAGCAAAGGAGGTCTTACTGGAGTAGTTGGAGTTATAGAGGGTGATATACCAGGTCCAACTATTGCTTACAGATTCGATATAGATGCCCTAGAAATAAATGAAGATTTGAGTGAAGATAGAAAGGCTGTAAGAGAAGAATACTATTCTAAATTTGAAGGATATTCCCATGCATGTGGACACGATGCTCATACTGCTATAGGTCTATTGTTGGGAAAATATTTTTCGGAGAATAGAAAAAAGATAAAAGGCAAGATTAAATTAATATTCCAGCCAGATGAAGAAAAACTATCTGGAGCAGAAGCTATGGTAGCAAAAGGAATCCTAGAGGATGTAGATTTTTTAATTGGAGGTCATATTGGGGCAAATCTTTTTGAATTGGGCAGTATTGCCTTTGATGTAGAGAATATATTAGCTGTTACAAGAGGCGAAGTTGAATATTATGGAGTGGCTACACATTCTACTGGTAGACCGGAACAAGGTAAAAATGCAATTTTAGGTGCCTGTGCTGCTATTACTCATCTAAATGCCATTGCTAGACATGGCAAAGGTTCAACGAGAATAAATGTAGGAAAGATATTAGGAGGTACAGGTTATAATACAATTCCTGATTACTGTAAATTTTATCTAGAAACTAGAGCAGAAACTAAAGAGATCAATAGATATTTACAGAATAGAGCTGAGGATATCATATATGGAGCTGCAAAGATGTATGATTTGAAATTTAATTATAAGATAGTTACAAATGTGGAGGGAGGGGAAAATGATGAGTATTTAATAGAAAAAGGTATAGAAGCAGTCAAAGAAGTAAAAGGCATTAAGAATATCAAGTCAAAGTTAAAAATGAATGCATCTGAAGATTTTGTAATTATGGCTAATGATGTAAAGAAAAGAGGGGGCAAATCTATTTATGTAGTGCATGGAACTAATGTGGATGGTGGGCATCATAGTACAACATTTGATTTTGATGAAAAGGTTCTAATTAATGCTACTTGGTTTTATGCATCCATGTATGATTCTTTAATAAATAATTAGGGGTGAAGATATGGAAAAGGAAAGTCGCAATACAAAAGTAAGGTTTATTGATTTTAAGTTAATGATAATAGGCTTTATAATAACTGTAATTAGTGAATTAATAGGAGTAAAAAATATCGCATTAAGTTCAAAGATTGTAATAGCATTATTTCCTATGCTGTTTAGCATGATATTAGGTATGATCAGTTATTTTGTTAAAATAACTGATCAAAAACAATCTGAAGAAGCGGGAAATTTAATTGTCATTGCAATTCTTCCTCTAATAGCAAAATTAGGTACCATGATAGGACCATCTCTGTCAGAAGTTTTAAGTATGGGATTAGCATTAGCTTTACAGGAGCTAGGGCATATAGGATCAATTTTAATTGCCTTGCCAGTAGGATATAAATTGGGAATGAAAAGGGAGTTAGTGGGACTGACACATTCTATTGGGAGAGAGGCAAATGTTTCTCTAGTGGCAGAAAAATTTGGAATTGATTCACCAGAAGGAAGGGGAGTTATGACTATATATGTTGTAGGAACGTTGTTAGGTACTTTGTTTTATGGATTAGTTATGCCTATATTTACTTTGATTCCATTTATACATGTTGAGTCATGGGCAATGGCATGTGGGGTAGGTAGTGGAAGTATGATGGCAGCTGCCAGTGGAGCTTTAGCCAATGTTTTCCCTGAAAGAGCCAATGATATAATAGCCTATGCTGGAGCTAGCCAAGTTTTGACAACAGCTACAGGATTACTAATGTCAATTCTTGTATTACTGCCTATAACAGAAAGGTTATATAAGTTTGTAGACTCTAAAAATGGGGAGGTAAACTAGATGAGTATATTTAGTAGAGAAATGATAAAGACATTTGCCGTACTCCTTTTAGTAGGATTCATAATGGTAGTAGGAATAAACATTGGATACAAGACTAACATCATTATATTATTTAAGGGAGTTTTAATATTGACGGCAATATCTGTTGTAGGATATATATTGGCGAAGGTTATTCCTATAAAATTTCCAGCAGTAGGTTGGGTTGCTATTATTGGGATAGTATTGTCAATACCAGATTTTTTGCCTATTAATAATATGATTTTAAAAAGCGTGGAAGATATACCTTTTATAGCTACAGCAACGCCATCATTGGCATTTGCAGGTATTGCTGTAGGTAAAGACTGGGAAGCATTTAAAAAAATTGGTTGGAAGGGAATAGTGGTCAGTTTATTAGTATTAACAGGTACACTTGTAGGCTCAGCTTTAATGGCAGAATTTATATTGAGAGCATTGGGGAAAATATAATATAATTAAAGTTCAAACAAACTACTAAAACATATAATATGTTTTAGTAGTTTTCTATTGAGCCACTTGAGATATTATTATTGCTAGTATCTCCATATAGTGTATAATTATTATGAGGTGAAACTATGAATAGAATAGGGGTTATTGCTCCTAAATGGAGTACAGATAGGATTAAAGAAGCCATTGATAAAGTAAATATAGAGTATCTAGTATTTGAACATTATACATTTAACCGATTAGAAGAAATAGGGGGCATATTAGAGGCGAGATATAAATTCTGTGACTATTGGTTACTGTCAGGTCCTCTGCCCTATTCAGTAGCAATATATTATCTTGGAGAAAGGGATAATGTTACATTTATTGAAACATCAGAGGCAGGCATAGCTATAGCTATACTATCCCTCATAAATGAATTAAAGTATAAGGATAGTAAAATTAGTATAGACTATATTAAATTTGCAGGAGATCTAGATGTCATTATAAATGAGGTTGGCTATTCTGATGATATATTTATTAAAAATATTTATGACATTCCAGTAGATGAAGATAATATATTAGATTTTCATATAGAGAACTATAATAGCGGAGCTAAATTTATAATAACAACTTTGCCATATGTCTACAATAGGTTAAAAGAGATGAATATTCCAACTGTAGGTGTAAAGGCTACTAAGACAGAGATTAAATCGGCTATTGACTATTTAATAGAGCAATATAAGAAAAATTATTATAAAGACAAACAAATAGCCATGATTATTATAGATATCTTGGAGTCTAGGCCTAAACAAGATAGTAATATATATGATGATATTGCAATGGAACTGAGTATAAGTATGGATATCTTACAATATTGTAAAAGTATTGGTGGATATATGGTGAATAAGGGTAAGGGAAGATATGAGATATTTGCATCTATAGGTATAGTCAAAAAAAGAATAGATGAGTTAAAAAATATTGTAGATAAGATATCTGTAAAGATAAATTCTAAGACAGTAGTTGGCATAGGTATAGGTACTACTGTATATATGTCTCAGAACAATGCTATTAAAGCTTTAAGTTATTCGGATAATAGAAATAAAATAGTATTAATAGATGAAAAAGGACAAATAGTAGAGAATCTGGGATATGAATCTGAACTTTTATATAATTTATACGAGAATGATGATGAGCTTAATAGTTTATTAAGTAAAGCTAATGTCAGTATAGGTACTTATCAAAAACTTAAAGCTCTGATTCAAATCAATGATTGGGATTATTTTACTGCTGATCAAGTAGCAAAAGAATTAGATGTAACTCCAAGAAATACTAGAAGAATACTTAAAGATCTATTTGAAGTTGGTATATTGGAAGTAACAGGTAAAGAATCCTCATTTGGAAAGGGAAGGCCAGCCAACGTATATAGATTTACCCGTTGACAAATTCAATATAATGATATAATATAATGCTATCAAGGAAAAAGCTTGACAGTATTATTGGGTTGGTGATATAATGGTTGAGAAATTAGTTCAAATAGGTATTCTATTTGATTTCTATGGAAAGTTACTTAGTAAGAGACAGTATAATATTATTGAATTGTTTTATCTTCAAGACCTATCTTTAGGTGAAATAGGTGAAGAATTAAACATCACTAGACAGGGCGTTTATGATACCCTAAAGAGGGCAGAAGAAAATCTCTATAGGTATGAAGACACCCTTGGATTGGTAGCAAAATTTAATGAAAACCATAAGATTATCAAGAATATATTGAAGTGTTCAAAAGATATAAAGAAGTTGAGTATAGAGAATGGATATGATGAAGTTATAGAAAAAGCAGAATTAATTGAGAATATAAGTTTAGAGATATTAAAAGATAGTTGGGAGGAGGTAATAGACTGATGGTGTTTGAGAGTTTATCTGAAAAACTTCAAAATGCTTTGGGAAAGTTAAAAGGCAAGGGAAAGCTTTCAGAAAAAGATGTAGATTTAGCCATGAGAGAGGTAAGGCTTGCACTTTTAGAGGCAGATGTAAACTTTAAAGTTGTCAAAGATTTTATAAAGAATGTTAAAGAGAGAGCTGTTGGCAATGAAGTTATGCAAAGTTTAACTCCAGGACAACAGGTAATTAAGATAGTTAATGAAGAATTGACTAAATTAATGGGAGATAGAGAGACTAAGATAAATTTTGCTTCATCCCCACCCACTATAATACTTATGTGTGGATTACAAGGTGCTGGTAAGACTACTACTACTGGTAAACTAGCTTTTAATCTTAAAAAGCAAAATAAAAGACCTCTATTAGTTGCTTGTGATATATATAGACCTGCAGCTATTAAACAGCTAGAAGTAGTAGGGGCAAAAGCTGATGTTCCCGTATTTTCCATGGGAAATAAACATAATCCAGTAGATATTGCTAAGGCGGCAGTGGAACATGGAAAAAAACATGGAAATGATGTAATAATCGTAGATACAGCTGGAAGATTGCATATAGATGAAGATTTGATGCAAGAAATTGAAGACATACATGAGGCAGTTAACCCCAATGAAGTGTTACTGGTATTAGATGCTATGACAGGACAAGATGCAGTTAATGTGGCATCATCATTTGATGAGAGATTGGGAATATCTGGAGTTGTATTGACAAAGTTAGATGGAGATGCTAGAGGTGGTGCAGCCTTATCCATAAGGGCTGTAACAGATAAACCTATAAAATTTGTGGGAATGGGCGAAAAATTAGATCAATTAGAGCCCTTTCATCCAGATAGAATGGCTTCAAGAATTTTAGGTATGGGAGATGTCTTAAGTTTAATTGAGAAAGCTCAATCTAGTATAGATGCAGAAAAGGCATTGGAATTAGAAAAAAAGATTAGAACAGCTCAGTTTACTTTTGATGACTTTTTAGATCAATTAGATCAAATGAAGAATTTAGGTCCAATTGATGAATTACTGGGAATGATACCTGGGATGAATTCTAAGGCTTTAAAAGGTTTAGATGTAAGTGAAAAAGATATTAATAAAATTAAAGCTATAATACAATCTATGACTAAAAAAGAAAAAGATAATCCTGATATAATAGATAGTAGTAGAAGAAAAAGAATTGCTCAAGGCAGTGGGACTACAGTCCAAGATGTAAATAAGATATTAAAACAGTTTAAAGAAACTAAAAAAATGATGAAAAAATTTACAGATATGGAAAAGACAATGAAGAAAAAAGGGAAATTTGGATTCCCCTTTTTCTAAATAGATAGTTATATTTGTAAGGAGGTGAAAATAGTGGCTGTTAAAATTAGATTAAGAAGAATGGGAGCTAAAAAAAGTCCTTTCTATAGAATAGTTGTTGCTGATTCTCGTAATTCAAGAGATGGAAGATTTATCGAGGAAATTGGCTATTATAATCCATTAACTGAACCAAAAACAGTTAAAATAGATAATGAAAAAGCAATTAACTGGATGAAGAATGGAGCAAAACCAACTGATACTGTAGATAGATTATTTAAACAAAATGGTCTATATGAGAAGGAAACAGAATAATTCTTAGGGAGTATCTAGGAGGTGCTAGAAATGGGAGAGTTAGTAGAATTTATTGCAAAATCTCTTGTAGAGAATCCAGATGATGTAGTAGTAAATGAGATAGAGGGAAGTCAGTCTATTATTATTGAACTTAAGGTTCACCCTGATGATATGGGTAAAGTAATAGGAAAGCAAGGTAGAATTGCAAAGGCCATAAGAACTGTAGTTAAAGCAGCAGCTATTAAGGATAATAAAAGAGTTGTTGTTGAAATTATTCAGTAAGGGATTAGAGGACCTAATCCCTTTAAATAATAAAGATAGGTGGAAAAATGGACTATACAATAATTGGAAAGATAATTAGTACCCATGGAATTAAGGGAGAAGTAAAGGTTTATCCAATGACTGATAACCTTGAACGATTTGATTATTTAAAAACCGCATATATCGGTGATAATAAAATCAAAGTAGAATTAGAAAAAGTTAAATATCATAAGAGTTTAGCTATATTAAAGTTTAAAGAGTTTAATGATATAAATCAAATAATTCATTTCAAGGATACCTTTATTTATGTTGATGAAGAGGGGAAGGTTGTTTTACCTGAAAACCATTTTTTTATTTATGATTTACTAGGCTCTCAAGTTTTTGATACTAAATATAAGTTAATTGGTATCATATCAGATGTTTTACAAGGACCTAGCAATGATATCTATGTAGTTAAAGACATGGGGAAAGGTAAGGAGTATCTTATTCCAGCTGTAAAACAATTTGTTATAGATGTTAATATTTCTGAGAAGAGAATAGTTATTGACCCTATTGAAGGGATGATAGAATGAAAATAGATATTCTGTCATTATTTCCAGAGTTTTTTTCACCATTACTTAGCTGGAGCATAATAGGAAGAGCTTGTGAAGAAAATAAAGTGTCAATAAATAGTATAAATATTAGAGAATTTTCCCAGAATAAGCATAAGAAGGTAGATGACTATCCTTTTGGAGGAGGAAGGGGCATGGTTATGAAACCAGAACCAATCTTCCGTGCTATCAAAAGTGTGAGAGATAAAAATTCTAGAGTAATTTATTTATCACCTCAAGGAAAGAAGTTTAATCAAGAGTTGGCAAATGAATTATCTAAGGAAGAACATCTAATTTTATTATGTGGGCATTATGAAGGGATAGATAATAGAATCATCGAACATTATATAGACGAAGAAATATCCATTGGTGATTTTGTACTAACAGGTGGAGAAATACCCGCAATGATAATTATTGATGCTATTGTAAGACTATTACCAGGTGTACTTCGTTCTGATGAGTCTTTTACAGATGAATCCCATTATAATGGATTATTGGAATATCCTCAATATACGAGACCAAGGGAATTTAATGGCTATTCAGTACCTGATATATTATTATCTGGTAACCATGGTAAAATAGAAACTTGGAGAAAAGAAGAGTCTTTAAAAGCTACTTTGCTAAAAAGACCTGATTTACTTAAACAGAAAACTCTATCAGAAGAAGAATTGATTATTCTGTCAAAAATAAAAGATAATTTACAATTATAAACTAGTTGTAATTGAATTATACATATGCTATAATACCTAGCGTATGGAATTAGGGATGGTCCTCTGCCACTAAGGTAAGAACATCTAAGGAGAAGGGAGGTCTATACAAATGGATATAATTAAAATGTTAGAAGATGAACAATTAAGAAATGATTTGCCAAAGTTTAATGTAGGAGATACTGTTCAAGTTCATTACAAAGTTGTTGAAGGAACTCGTGAAAGAATACAAGTATATGAAGGTACAGTAATTAAAATTCAAGGTGGCGGAGCTAGAGAAACATTTACAGTAAGAAGATTATCTTATGGTGTAGGTGTAGAAAGAACTTTCCCTATTCATTCTCCAAGAATTGAGAAATTAGTTGTTACTAGAAAGGGTAAAGTAAGAAGAGCTAAACTTTATTATCTAAGAGATAGACAAGGTAAAGCTGCTAAAGTTAAAGAGAAGAGATTTTACTAATTTATTGGGACTTTATAGTCCCAATTTTGTTTAGGTGGTGAAAGTATGAATATCAACTGGTATCCAGGGCATATGAAGAAGACAAAAGAATCTATACAGAAATCATTAAAGATGGTCGATATTGTTTTTGAGCTAATTGATGCTAGAATACCTATTAGCAGTCAAAATCCTGTTATAGATTTAATAGTAGGAGATAAACCGAGGGTAATTATCCTAAATAAATCAGATTTAGCAAGTAGTAATGGGAACAAAATATGGCAGGAGTATTTTTTGAAAAAAAACATTTCTTCCATTTCTTTAGAAGCATTAACTGGAAAGGGTATAGATAAATTATTAGATATTTCTTATGCTCTTACAGATGAAAAAAGAAAAGCCTACGAAAAGCGTGGCGTAATAAACAGACCTATTAGAGCTATGATTTTAGGAATACCTAATGTAGGTAAATCTACCTTGATTAATTCTCTTTCTGGAAGAAAGGGTGCTAAAACTGGAAATAAACCAGGTGTTACAAAATCTAATCAATGGATTAAAACAAAAGGAAATTTAGAATTATTAGATACACCTGGTATTTTATGGCCAAAGTTTGAAGACCCAGAAGTTGGATTGAATCTCGCTTTTACAGGAGCTATAAAAGATGAAATATTAGATATAGAAACTCTAGCTCTTAAATTAATAGAGAAACTTGCAAATTATTTTCCAAATTTTTTAAATAATCGTTATAATATAGAAATAGAGGGTAAATCATATTTAAATATAATGGAGGAAATTGCTAAGAGAAGAGGATGCATACTTAAAGGTGGAGAAATAGATTATACTAAAGTTAGTAATATTATTTTAGATGAATTTAGAAAAGGAGTAATCGGGAAAATAACCCTTGAATTTCCCAATGAATAGGAGATGTTATTGTGTTAGAAATTGAAAATAGTATTTGGAAATCAGGGTTTAATAATATTGCCTGTATAGATGAAGTTGGCAGAGGATGTCTAGCAGGAGATGTAGTTGCTTGTGCAATAATAATGCCTAAAACTTCATTAGTTGAAGGGGTAAGAGATTCAAAAAAGCTATCAGAGAAAAAACGAGAAATATTGTATGATCAAATATTATCTCATTGCATAGCATATGGCATAGGTAGAGTGAGTTCTAGTATTATAGATAAAATTAATATTAAAGAAGCTACTAGGTTAGCTATGAAAATAGCAGTAGAAAATCTACAAGACGGAGATGGGAACAAAGTTTATCCTGATTTTTTATTAGTTGATGCAGAGAACATAGATTTAGAAATACCACAAGAATCTATTATAAAGGGGGACGATAGATCTTACGGTATAGGATGTGCATCTATTATTGCTAAGGTATTTAGAGATAGATTATGCTTAGAATGGGATAGAGAATTTGAGGGATATAATTTAAAAAAGCATAAAGGATATGGAACAAAAGAACATATAGAAAATATAAAAACATTAGGCCCATCATCTATACATAGAAGGTCATTTTTAAAAAAAATATTAAAATAAATAAAGGGTGAGCTCATTGAGAATTGAAAATCTTTTATTAAATAATTTTATATTAAATAATAAGGAAGATATACTTTCAGAAGGATATACTTTTAAAGGGAAAGTTTTAGAATTAATTGATGATTTAATCTTTATTGAAATTGATGGAAAAAGAACCATACAGGCCAAGTTAGAAACCGATATGAAAATGAATATTGACGATGAGATCTCCTTTCTAGTGAAATCTGTTGATGATAATGAGATTGTTTTAAAGCCAATAATTAAAGAAAAACTTCAATTATCCATTCCTAAGGAAAATAACCCTATTTCCAATTTGCTTAAAAATATGAATATAAAAGAGAATAAGATATCAATGAAACTTGTAGAAAATTTAATGAGATATAATGCACCCATAACTGAGGAAAATATTACAGATGGAATAAAGACTTTAGAAAAATTATTCCAACTATCTAATTTGACAAATGAAGATAAAGTTGTTTTAATAAATAATTCATCTCCTATGAAGAAAGATTTAATATTAGAGAAAATAGAGAATATTCAGGAAAAAACACCTATTAAAATAGATTCAAACCCCAATAGAGAATTAATAACTGAAGAAAATATAGTTGAGGATAATACCTCTCCAGATAAAGTGGACATAAAGTCTTTACTAGTTATTAGCAAAGCTGATGATAAAGAGCATGAAAATATAGCTTCTTTAATTGAAGAATTTGTAGTAAATGGAGACAATGTTGATTTTGAAGAAGATATTAAGATAATTAGTTTTTTTTTAAAGCATAATATTAAACCTTCACTTAATAATATAAAAAATTTACGTGAGCTTAATGAAAATCCTATTGAATTTGTAAAGGATTTAAAATTAATAGATAAAAGGATAAATAAAGATAGTCCAAAGAGCATAAATGGAATTCAATTAGAAAATAATGAAACAAAATATATAATATCTGATAAAGATACTAAAATCCTTGAATTACAAAAGAATATTTCTAACTTTGAAAATACAAAGGATTTAAAGTTGGCAGAAGATGTTAAAAATTTCACCAATAAAATAGATTTTTTAAAAGATATGAATAAAAACTTATCATTTGTTTTTTTTCCAATTAAACATATGGAAAAAGAACTTGATGGAGTATTAACTTTAATAAAAGAAGATAGAAAAAAGAAAAATTATAATGGAAAAACTAATATTTATATAAATGTGGAAACATATAATCTTGGAAACATAAAAGTTTCCTGTCAACTTTCATCTAATGTTTTACAAATAAAAATGAATATAAGAAATGAAGATTTAGAATTATTTAAATCAACAGAAAAACAATTGATTGAAAAAATTTCATTAATAGGTTATAGTCTAGACAGAATTGATTTTATATTAGATAATAGTATTCGGATAATAGATACCATAGTTTCTAATCCAAATCCAATTTATATTTTAGATTTGAAGGTGTAATAATGGAAAAAGAAAAAGGATTATTTAAAAAGAATATAAATAAAGCTGTGGCTTTATCTTATGATACTAAAGAGATAGCTCCCAAGGTTGTAGCAAAGGGAAAAGGAGTTATTGCAGATAAAATAGTGGAAAAAGGATTAGAAGAAGATATTGTTGTATATAAGGATGAAGAGTTGGTAGAAAATCTTATGGGATTAGAGATTAATGAACAAATACCTGAGGAACTATATAGTGCAGTTGCAGAAATAATTTTTTATATCTATAATTTGGATAAAGAAAGAGGAAAAAGTTATGGCGACTAATATACAAAAAGGTAGGAAAGGTGAGATACTTGCCAAAGAATATCTTATTTCAAAAGGGTATAGGATTTTAGACCTAAATTATAGAAATAAGATTGGAGAAATAGATATAATTGCCATAGATAAGAATATATTGGTTTTCAATGAAGTTAAAACAAGGACAAGTATGAATTTTGGATATGCCTATGAGGCAGTTAATAGAAAGAAACAACAGAAAATTATCTCCTGTTCAAAATTATATATAATGCAAAAGAATTTAATAGATTATCAAATAAGATACGACATAATAGAAGTGTATTTGACACCAGATATTAAAATAAACCATATAGAAAATTCTTTTTGTTGATAATGATTGGAAAATTGGGAATCTTCACTATTACCCAGGTAATAGGGTAAAGGATTAATAAAGGGTGAAGGTAAATCATATATAGAAAAGAGGTCTATTATGTACTCAAGAATTAATACTTGTGTATTAGAGGGGTTAAATGGAAATATTATTGAAGTTGAAACTGATTTATCTAGGGGATTGCCGGTATTTAATATAGTTGGACTTGCTGGGACTTCTATAAAAGAATCAAAAGAGAGAGTAAGAGCAGCAATTAAAAACAGTGGATATGAATTTCCTCTTAGTAGAATTACTGTAAATTTAGCACCAGCTAACTTAAAAAAAGAAGGTTCTCAGATGGACTTGGCAATTGCCATAGGTATTTTAAAGTCATCTGGTATTTTATTAGAAAAAAACATTAAGGATACAATTTTTATTGGAGAACTTTCCTTAGAAGGCAAGATAAATCCTATTCAAGGAGCATTGCCAATGGTCATTTCCATGAGAGAACTAAATGTTTCAAGATGTATAGTTCCATATGACAATAAAGATGAGTGTTCTGTTATAGAAGATATGGAAATAATACCTGTAAGAAGCTTAAAAGATGTAGTTGATTTTTTAAATGGTCAATTAGATATAGATCCATATATAGGGGATATAAATACAGCTGATAATGAGTATGAATATGATTTAGATTTTGCAGATATAAAAGGGCAAGCTAGCCTTAAAAGAGCCTTAGAGGTAGCAGCAGCAGGTTCTCATAACATCCTTATTATAGGGCCTCCTGGGGCTGGAAAAACCATGGCTGCAATGAGATTACCTACTATACTACCAAAACTATCCTTTGAGGAGGCTATAGAAGTTACTAAAATTTATAGTATTTCAGGATTGCTAAAAACTAATTCTCTGATAAAGGAACGCCCATTTAGGTCACCGCATCATACAGCATCAGCTACATCTTTAATTGGTGGAGGCAGTGTTCCAAAACCAGGAGAAATTTCTTTAGCTAATAATGGTGTTCTATTTCTAGATGAGCTTCCTGAATTCTCTAAAAATGTGTTGGAAGTATTGAGACAACCATTGGAAGATGGAATCGTTACTATTGCTAGGGCGAATGCAAGTTTATCTTATCCAGCAAAGTTTATGTTAATAGCTAGTATGAACCCTTGTCCATGTGGATTTTATGGTGATCCATTACATGAGTGTACTTGTACACAGGGGAATATTGATAGATATTTAGGCAAAATAAGTAATCCCTTATTGGATAGAATAGATATTCATATTGAAGTGTTACCTGTAGAATATAATGATTTGAAAGGGAATAATGATGAGGAAAAATCTTCCGTTATTAGGGAAAGGGTAAAAAATGCAAGGAATATTCAACTTAATCGTTATAAAAGTCAAAAAATATTTACTAATTCACAAATATCAAATAGAGATATAAAAAAATATTGTAAACTTACAGCTGGTTCTGAAAAAATTATGAACCAGGCTTTTGAGAAATATAAATTTAGTGGTAGAACTTATAATAAACTACTAAAAGTATCAAGAACCATTGCAGATTTAGATGGAGAAGAAATTATTCAGGATAAACATATTTTAGAATCCATTAGATACAGGACTTTAGATAGTAAGTATTGGGGGAGATAAAATTGGATATTACTGAAAGAGATATTCTAATTTGGTTAAGTAGTCTGGGAATAGGAAATAGTAATATAGAAAAAATCAATGAGTATTTTCATGATTTAAAAAAATTATGGCAATGCCATAGTAGCCAAATTAAATCCATAAAAACTTTAAATGGTTCAGTAAAAGAAAAACTTATATTAAATCGAAATGAAGAATATATAAATAAATTATTTACTAAGATAAAAAAAGAGAATTCTTGTGTTATAACCGTATATGATGAAAATTATCCTAATGGATTGAAATATATTGAAAATAGTCCAAAAGTACTTTATATGAAGGGAAGTTTACAAGAGGAAGATAGTATTGCAATAGCTATAGTTGGCTCCAGAAAGGCAACCACATATGGAAAATGGGCTTGTGAAAAATTCGCCAAGGACCTAGTAGATTTAGGAGTAACAATTATTAGTGGATTAGCCTCTGGTATAGATACAATTGCACATAAAACTGCTTTAGAAAATGGTGGGAGAACTATAGGAGTTTTGGGTAATGGAATTGATACTATTTATCCAAAGAAAAATCTACAACTATATAAGGAAGTAGAAGAAAATGGTGCTATAATTTCAGAATTTCCTTTGGGTACCCCTCCCTTAGCTTTTAACTTTCCACAGAGAAATAGGATAATATCAGGATTATCTAAAGGAGTTATAGTAATTGAAGCCCAAGAAAAGTCGGGTTCATTAATTACTGCTCATTATGCTTTAGAGCAAGGTAAAGATATTTTTGCTTTACCTGGTAATATCAATAGTATATTTAGTGCTGGAACAAATAAACTAATAAAAGATGGAGCAAAGCCGCTTTTAGAAATTGATGATATAATTGAAGAAGTTTATGAACTAAAGGAAGGAATAATGTTAAATAAAAGAAAAAGTATGGACTATTCAAATTATAGTGAAACAGAAATTAAAATAATTAAACTTTTAGAACAAGAACCTTTGCATTCAGATGTTATTGCATATAAGACTAATATAGATATAATTACTTTAAATAGTGTATTAACCATATTGGAGTTAAAAGGTTCTATTAAAGAATTATCTGGTAGAATATTTACCATTTGTTAGATTTATTTAGTGGAGGTGTAAATATTGCAAAAAAATTTGGTAATAGTTGAGTCCCCAGCTAAAGCAAAAACTATTGAAAGATTTTTAGGAAGAAATTATAAAGTTGTAGCTTCTATAGGACATATAAGAGATTTGCCAAAGAGTAGTTTAGGAATTGATATTGAGAAACAATTTGAACCTAAATATATTACAATAAGGGGTAAAGGACCAGTTATTAAGGATTTGAAAGATGAAGCAAAAAAGTCAAATAAAATATTTCTTGCTACTGACCCCGATAGAGAAGGGGAGGCAATTTCTTGGCATCTAGCTCACATTTTAGGAATAGAAGAAAATCAAAAAGTAAGAGTTGAGTTTAATGAAATAACTAAAGAATCCATAACCAGTGCTATTAAAAAGCCTAGGGCTATAGACTTAAATTTAGTTGATGCACAGCAAGCTAGGAGAATATTAGATAGACTTGTTGGCTATAAAATCAGTCCATTATTATGGAGAAAAATAAGAAAAGGTTTAAGTGCTGGTAGGGTACAATCTGTTGTTGTTAAATTAATTTGTGATAGAGAAAATGAAATTCAAAAATTCATACCAGCAGAATATTGGAGTATAAAGGTAAATTTAGAGAAAGATAAAGAAAAATTTGAAGCTAGTTTCTATGGGGAAAATATAAATGGAAAAGAAAAAAAGGTTGAATTAAAAAATAAATTAGATGTGGACAATATATTGGGTAAAATTAATAAGGATAATTTTGTTGTAAAGAATGTTAAAAAAGGAACAAAAAAGAGAAACCCTTATCCCCCATATACTACAAGTACACTACAACAAGATGCTTCAAAAAAATTGGGTTTTACAACTAAAAAAACAATGATTATAGCTCAACAATTGTATGAAGGTATTGATATTAAGGGAGAAGGCTCAGTAGGTTTAATTACCTATATGAGAACTGACTCTACAAGAATTTCCAAAGAAGCTATTGAAATGGCTAATTTATTTATTAAAGATAATTATGGAGAAAAATATACAGACGGAGGAAGAGATTATAATAATAAATCTAAAAAGGATTCCCAAGATGCTCATGAAGGTATTAGACCTACTAGTATTACCAAAATCCCAAATTTGATTAAGGATTCTTTAACCCAAGATCAATTTAAGTTATATAAGATGATTTGGGAAAGATTTGTAGGTTCTCAAATGACTCCTGCTATTTATAACACTATCTCTGTAACAATAGAAAGTAATAATATTTTATTTAAATCTAGTGGCTCAAAATTAATTTTTGATGGTTTCTTAAAAGTTTATACTACTATTGATGAAGAAGAAAAAGATATAGGGATTCCCTTATTAAATATAGATGATAAATTAATTCTAAATGATATTATTCCAAATCAGCATTTTACTCAACCTCCTCCTAGGTATACAGAGGCATCTTTAATAAAAACCTTAGAGGAATTGGGAATTGGAAGACCAAGTACATTTTCACCTACGATTTCAACTATACTAGCAAGGGAATATGTTGTCCTTGATAAAAAGTCATTTATGCCTACTGAATTAGGAGTTTTAGTTAATGACTTATTGATAGAATATTTTAAGGATATTGTAAATGAAGAATTTACTGCTGAATTGGAAGAAAGTTTAGATGAGATTGCAGAGGGAGAGTTACATTGGGTTAAGGTTGTTGAGAATTTCTATAAGGATTTTGAGCTATTTCTAAAAAAAGCTGAAGAAGAGATTAAAGAAATTGAAATAAAAGATGAAGTTTCAGATGAAATTTGTGAAAAATGTGGAAGAAACATGGTAATTAAACATGGAAGATTTGGAAAATTTTTAGCTTGTCCAGGATACCCAGAGTGTAAAAATACTAAGGCTATTGTAGATGAATTAAATGTTAAATGTCCTCAATGTAATGGGAATATTGTAAAAAGGAAATCGAAAAAAGGTAGAGTTTTTTATGGATGTAGCAATTATCCTGAATGCAATTTTGTTTCATGGGATGAACCAGTAGAGGAGAAATGTCCTCAATGTGGAGGCATAATGGTAGAAAAGAGAAATAAGAAAGAAATCATAGTTAAATGTATGGATAAAGAATGTGGGTATACGAATGTCAAAAAAGTATAAATAATTAAAATTTTCTGTACAATATTATTTTTTTGTAGTAAAATTGTATATGTAGTTAAATGTAAAAATAATCGATTTAAAATCTTATAGATAATAAATTGAATTTATTCAAATAAGGAGGAAATAGTTATGGAAAGTTTATTGCAAAGAACTAGAAAATTAAATAAAACATTACAAGGATATGGGTCAAAGCCCGTTTCTTTTTCGGATTTAAGTGAAATATTAAGTGATATGCTGGAAGCAAATGTTTATATAGCCAGCACCAGTGGGAAAGTATTAGGATATGAATTATCTACTGGATTTGATTGTGATATAATTCAAGCCGAAATAGTTAAGGAAAAGAGATTTCCAAAAAAATATAACGAGGAATTATTAAGATATAGTGAAACAAATGAAAATTTAAGAGAAATTACAGACTGTGTTTTTGATCAAGTTTCAGAATGCCCTTACCCAGACAAGATTGCAACTATTATACCGATAAATAGTGGTGGAAGAAGATTAGGAACCTTGGTGTTGGCTCGTTTTGGGAAGGAATTTACAGAGGAAGACCTTGTACTAGCAGAATATAGTGCAACTATAGTTGGCATGGAGATACTTAGAGCTAAGTCTGAGGAAATAGAAGAAGAGGCAAGAAAAAAATCTATTGTTCAAATGGCTATAGGCACTCTTTCTTATTCTGAATTAGAAGCAATGGAGCATATTTTCAGTGAATTAGATGGCAATGAAGGTTTGCTTGTTGCAAGTAAAATTGCAGATAGGGTCGGTATAACAAGATCCGTTATAGTAAATGCACTTAGAAAATTTGAGAGTGCAGGTGTTATAGAATCTAGATCTTTGGGAATGAAAGGAACCCATATTAGAATTTTAAATGATAAGTTAACAGAAGAACTTCTAAAACCAAAAGAATAGTCTTAAAATTAAAAGAATTAAAAGAATAGTATTATACTATTCTTTTTTTTATAGGACTTTAGGGCGAATTAAGTAATAGATGGGAATTTATACTTGCATTAGGATGTTAAAATATGTAATATAAAGTAGAAGAGTTTTATCAGGTTATTAGATATTTTAATGGTTTATGTAGTAAAATGTATTAATAAATATATTTTCAAATACTATATTAATATAAAGAGAAACGAGGAGTGATTTAATGATAAATCGTATTTATGATAATATTGATTTTTATAAAAAGGCTTTAGATGGAACTTGGGAAAGACATAAGGCAATAAACAATAATATTGCAAATGATAACACTCCTAATTATAAGAGAAAGTTTGTCACATTTGAAGATCAATTAAAACAATCAATTGAGAACAATAGGATTAGTTTAACCAAGACTCATGTAAATCATATTAATCATAGGACAAGTAGTTTTAGTCCTATTGTTATGGAAGACAAATCTACATCCTATAGATTAGATGGTAATAATGTAAATATTGATACTGAAACAGCAGATTTAGCTAAAAATACTATTATGTATGATGCTTTAACTAAGCAAGTAATTGGAGAATTTGAAAAAATAAAAAATGTTATCACTGAAGGGAGTAAGTAATAATGAGTATTTTTAATTCAATAAATACATCGGCTACTGCATTAACAGCAGAGAAAACTAGAATTGATATAATTACTAAGAATATGGCTAATGTAAATACTACTAGGAGTACAGGAGGAATGCCATATAGAAGACAAATGGTTGTTTTTGAAGAGAATAAATCTGATTCTTTTTCAAAATACTTAAATAAACATATGAATAAAACAGAAGAAAAAGGTGTTAAGATTAGTAAAATAGTTGAAGATGATTCACCATTTAGACTTGTATATGAGCCAGGTCATCCAGATGCTGATGAAAATGGTTATGTAAAAATGCCAAATGTTGATACAATAAAAGAGATGGTTGATTTAATTAGTGCTCACCGATCATATGATGCTAATATAACTGCTATGAATGCATCTAAGTCAATGCTTATGAAGGCGTTAGAAATTGGTAGGAGGTAAAAATCATGAATATAAATAAAATTAATGGTTATGAAAAGGTATTAAATTTTGATAAGAATTCTACTAAAATTGTAGAAAGTAATGATAAAAATAATTTTGGAGACTTATTAACAAAAGCTCTGAATCAAGTAAATCAATTGCAATTGGAAAGTGATGAGTATAAACAGATGTTGGTGCTTGGACAAGTTGATAATCTCCACGATGTGTCAATAGCTACTGAAAAGGCAAATGTTGCTTTGCAAATTACTATGAGCATAAGAAATAAAGTCGTAGAGGCTTATAGAGAAATCATGAGAATTCAAATTTAGTAATTCATAGGGAAGAGGTGCGACTGTGCAGGAATCAATACATAAGGTAAGATTACAACTAACTGAATATTGGAAGGGAATAGATAAGAAGAAAAAAATCGGACTGGTGCTTATTAGTTTATTTGTTATTTTTGCTGTAATTGCACTTATTCTTACATTAACACGTACAAAATATGATGTTTTATATGGGAATCTAAGTTTAAAAGATATGGGACAAATAACATCTAAATTAGATGAGATGGCTGTGCCTTGGAAAACTGGAGAAGATCAAAAAAGTATTTTAGTTCCACAGGAAAATAAAAATCGTATTAAAATTGAATTAGCTACATATGGTCTTCCTAAAGATGGATATACATATATGGATGCTTTTAATGATAGTAGTTGGACTATGACAGACTATGATAAAAAGCAAAGGATGAAAATGGCTTTACAAAGTGAACTGGCATCTACCATATCTGAAATTGATGGTATACGTGGTGCTCAAGTATATATAGATGAAAAGGAAACTACTAATTTTGTACTAAATAATGATGATGATAATAAGACAACAGCTTCTGTTTTTATAGAAAAATCTGACGGTAGACCATTATCAGATGAAAAGATAAAAGCAATAAAACATTTGGTAGCAGGTTCTATTAATATGTCTCCAGAAAATGTTAAATTAGTTGACGAAGAAGGTAAACTTTTAGAAGAAGGAAATCAAGAGGATGTTTTTTCTATTGATCAATTTGCAGTGAAACATGATCTGGAAAGTAAGATAAATGAGAGTATAAAAAAGTTTTTAGAAAATATAGTGGGACCAGAAAATGTTGATGTAATGTCAAGTGTTAAGATTAATATGGATATAGAAAATACAACTATTGTAGAGTTTGCTCCTCCTATTGAAGGAAATGAAGAAGGATTAATTCGTTCTTTAGAGGAAGTAGAGGAACATATGGTAGGTGGGGGAGTAGGTGGAGTTCCAGGAACTGATACCAATGTAGAAGATTATGCTACAATAGATAATGGGTCAAGTAGATATGATAAAGTAAGTCGAATAATAAATAATGAGTTAAATGAAATAAATAAAGAAATTAAAAAAATGCCAGGTCAAGTGGAAAGCGTTACTGTAGCAGTACTTATAAATAAAGATGCTTTAGTAGATGGTGAAATGACTCCTGAAAGGGAAAAAGAATTTTCAGATTTGATATTTGCAGCAACTGGTTTAGATACAAAGCAAGTTCAAGTAAAAGCTGTAGGATTTAATAAACAAGTTGTAGATAGTAATGCAGCTCAAAGTACACCGAATAAATGGTTATATGTAGGTATGGGTTTATTAATATTAATAATAATAGGTATAATTACAATTATTTATATCAGAACAAAGAATAAGAAATCTGCGGCTGATGAATTAGAAAGAATCTTAGAAGAAAAATCTGCAATAGAATTGGAAGTTGCAGACCTTGACTTTGAAGCAGAAGAATCAAAAATGAAGGCTCAGATTGATAAATTTATTGAAAAGAAGCCAGAATCAGTTGCTCAACTACTTAGAAATTGGTTAAATGAATAGGAGCGAGTTAATATGTCTAAAAGGCAATTCAGTGGAAAAGAAAAAGTAGCAATATTACTTATAGCATTAGGTCCTCAAAAATCTGCTGAGATATTTAAACATTTAAATGAAGAGGAGATAGAGGAATTAACTTTACAAATTGCAAATATGAGGATGGTTTCTCCAGAAGAAAAACAAATGGTTATTGAAGAATTTTATCAAATATGCTTAGCTCAGGAATATATTTCAGAAGGTGGAATTAATTATGCTAAGGATGTCCTAGAAAGAGCATTAGGTTCTGATAAAGCTCTTGATATAATTAATAAATTAACATCTTCTTTACATGTAAGACCATTTGAGTTTGTAAGGAAGGCTGATCCCAATCAGCTTTTAAACTATATACAAAATGAACACCCGCAAACCATTGCATTGATACTATCTTACTTAGGGCCTACACAGGCAGGTCAGATATTATCATCTTTATCAGAAGATAAGCAAGCAGACGTAATGAGAAGAATAGCAATAATGGATAGGACGTCTCCAGAAGTAGTAAGAGAAATAGAAGCTATATTAGAGAGCAAATTCTCAAATATTTTAGCTCAAGATTATACAACTACTGGCGGAATTCAAGCAGTTGTTGATATTCTTAATTCTGTTGATAGAGGTACAGAAAAGCATATAATGGAAGATTTAGATGTTAGAGATGTAGAATTAAGTGAAGAGATTAGAAGACGTATGTTTGTATTTGAAGATATTATTACACTAGATAATAGAAGTATTCAAAGAATTATTAGAGAAATTGATAATTCTCAATGGGCTATTGCTCTTAAGAGTGCTAGTGAAGAAGTTAAGAATCTTATATTTACCAATATGTCAAAACGATTAGTTGAAATGATAAAAGAAGATATAGAATTTATGGGACCTGTTCGTATAAGAGATATAGAGGATGCACAACAAAATATAGTTAATATTATTAGAAAACTAGAGGAAGATGGAGAAATAATCACTCCTAGAGGAGGAGATGAAATAATTGTCTAATGTTATAAAATCCTTTAGAGTAATAGAAACAGAAATTATAGAGCCAACAAATGACTTAGATGATGAAAAAACATATGTGGATGAAAGTATTATAGAATCAATTATTGAAGAAGCAAAGATTAAGGGACAAAATGAATATGAAAAAATCATAGAAGATGCTAAAAAGAAATCTTTAAAAATCATAGAAGATGCTGAAGAACAAAAAGAAACCATGATAGATATGGCCTATGCTAGAACAGAGGAGATATTAGAAGAAGCCAAAAAAACAGGTTATAATGAAGGATATGAACTAGGATATAGGGAAGGCTATGAAACAGGTTATAATGAAGGAAAAGTCAAGTCCGATGCTTTAATAAATGAAGCAGTTGAGATAAAAAATGGGTATATATATAAGAAAGAAAGTCTATTAAAAGAGTTAGAGGAAGATATTATAGAGTTAGTCATAAGTATTTATGAAAAATTAATAAACAAAAAAAATGAAGAAGATAGTGAGCTGATGATTTCTTTGGTTTTAAATGGAATTAATAATTTAGACTTAACAGATAAATTAACTATTATCACTTCTAAAGAAGATTTCAACATATTGGAAATGGCTAGAAATGAAATATTGGCAAAAGCTAGTATGATTTCCGAGTTAGATATTAAATATGATATTTCTTTAGAAAAAGGTGATTGTATTTTGGAAACTTCAAAGGGAAATATTGATGTAAGTCTTAAAAATCAGCTAGCTGAAGTTAGGGAACTATTGACAACTATATTGAATAATGAGTGATTATATGGAAAATACAATTAATATAAAAAAATATATTTCTGCTGTAAAAGAAAAAAGGTTTATGAAGTATACTGGTAAAATAACTGAAGTTACTGGTCTAACTATTGAATCTAATGGACCTATGGCTACTATTGGTGAATTATGTTATATATATCCCTATGGAAGTAATAATCCGATTTTATCAGAAGTCGTTGGATTTAAGGAGGATAAGATACTTCTTATGCCCCTTGGAGAAATGGAGGGGATTGCAAGTGGAAGTGTAGTTGTGGGAAGTGGTAAAAGTCTTAGAGTAAATGTAGGTGAAGAATTAGTAGGAAGGGTTCTAGATGGATTAGGAAATCCTATTGATGGCTTAGGACCAATTAAGTCAAATAAATATTATCCTGTATCCAATACTCCCCCAAGTCCATTGGACAGAAAAGTAATAAAAGACCCTTTATCTATAGGTGTAAGAGCTATTGATGGTTTGTTAACATGTGGTAAAGGACAAAGGGTTGGTATATTTGCAGGATCAGGAGTAGGGAAAAGTACTTTAATGGGTATGATTTCACGAAATAGTACAGCTGATATAAATGTTATAGGATTAATAGGAGAACGTGGAAGAGAGGTTAATGAATTTATCCAAAATGATTTAGGAGAAGAAGGATTAAAAAAATCAGTATTAGTTGTTGTAACTTCAGATCAACCTGCTTTAATAAGAGTTAAAGGAGCTATGGTGACTACGGCTATTGCTGAATATTTTAGAGATAAGGGGTTAAACGTAATGCTGTTAATGGACTCCTTAACAAGGTTTGCTATGGCACAACGTGAAATTGGACTAGCTATAGGAGAGCCTCCTGTAACTAGAGGATATACACCTTCTGTTTTTGCAACTATGCCAAGACTATTAGAGAGGACAGGGGCATCCGATAAGGGAACTATTACAGGGCTTTATACTGTATTAGTAGATGGAGATGATTTAACTGAACCTGTAACTGATACTGTAAGAGGTATATTAGATGGACATATTGTTTTATCTAGAAAGCTAGCAAATGCTAATCATTATCCAGCCATAGATGTTCTTGCTAGTATTAGTAGAGTCATGCCCAATATATCAAGTAAAGAACATTTAAAGGCTGCCAATACTATAAAAGATATTATGGCAGTATATAAGGAGGCAGAAGATTTAATAAATATTGGTGCTTATAAAAGAGGATCAAATAAAAAGATTGATACTGCCATTGATTTAATGGAGGATATAGAAGGATTTTTAAAACAAGAAACATATAAGGTTTCAACTTTTGAGGAAACTTTATATGCTATGAATGAAATTATCAGTGAAATAAAATAAGTAACAATGGGGGTAATTTTAATTGATGGGTTATAGTTTTAGGCTGGAAAAGGTTTTAAATTACAAAGAAAATGTGGAAAATTTAAAAAAAGCTGAATATGGAGATGTTAATAGAAGACTTAATCAAGAAGAAGAAAAGTTACTGAATTATCATATCCATAAAGAAAACTTACTTATTAAAAAAAATGAATCCACCAGAAATACTAGTATCGGAAATTTAAAATTATATAACAATTATTTACAAGACATATCTTTTAACATAAAAAAACAAGAAAATGTAATTTCTGATATTAAAGAAGAACTTGAAAAAACAAAAGAAGAATTGCTTTTTGCAGTAAGAGAAAAAAAGGTATTTGAGAAGTTAAAAGAAAATGATTATAATGAATTTCTTTGTGAAGCTAAAAAAAATGAGGAAAAAATTATTGATGGAATAGTTACATTTAATAGTACTACCCAAAAATAGGGGGCAGATCTATGGAAACAACTACAGTACAAAATGAGAAAAATATAATACAAAAGGATAAAAAAAATAAGAGATTTAGGATAATAGGTATAGTTTTTATTAGTTTAGTTGTAGTTCCTTTGTTTATTGTTAGTATTATTTATAATAGTAATAAGCAATTTAAAAACAATACTAATAAACTATTATCAAAAATGCCTGGTTTTATAGGAGAACATTTTAAACATTATCCTACAGAAGTAGAAAAAAATCAAAAGATAAGTTATTTATCAAATTATTTTATAAATCTTGATCCAAATATAGCTGCTGATAAAATGTATATAATAAAGAAAGATGATGAAAAACTTTATATAGATATTGTTAGAGGTATGAATTCAATTTCCGTACCTAAAACAGAGGAAATAGTACTTAAAATTCGAAATATGGAACTAAGGAAGGATTTATTATTTTCTATATATGATGATGCACAAAAAGAGGAACAAGAAAGGCTATTATCAGAAGTAGCTAGGTTTGAGAAGCAAGATGTTTTAAAATCTTTATTGGAAATAGAAAAAAAGTTTTCAGATCGAGAATTTTTGAAAATAATATCTCAAATAAATAAAGATAAATTAGGAGAAATACTTTATTATGTAGATAATGATATAAGAAACTATATATTAGATACTTTTAAAGAAGATAAAAAAACCTTAGTAGAAGGAATTATTTATGAAAAAACAAATGAAGTGAATACTTTAATAGATGTAGCTAAGGTATTTGAAACAAAGCCAATAGATATTACAATAAATGCAATAGGAAATACTGATAATTATACATTATATAAATTAGGGATTATATATAAGAATTTATCTGTTATAAAATCAGCAGAGATATTGTCAAATATAAAGGATGAGGCTTTTATAGAAGAATTATTTGCGTCAATAATGCGTGAAGAAGAATTGACGAAATCTGATACTAATATTACTGGCGATATAAGCAAGGCTATGGAGTTTATAAATGAGTATGGAAGTAAGATAAAAAATTTAGTTATTGTATATGAAAAAATGTCTCCAGAAAAAGTAGCTAAGATTGCTGAACAAATGATAAAAAATAATGAGACTATAACGCTAATTGAGCTTAATTCAGAAGAAACTTATGAATTATCTGATAGGATTATTATAATTGATGTATTGTCCAAAATGAAAAATCAAACCTTATCAAAGGTTTTAGATTTTATGGAGCCAGATAAGGCTTCGCAAATTACAAGGCTTTTAGCTAAGCCTAAAAATATTAATTAAGGAGGTGAGCAAAGTGGAAGCTATAGTTTTTGATTTCAAAAATTCATTA
The DNA here is from genome assembly GCF_900128955.1 of Tissierella praeacuta DSM 18095. Lineage (GTDB taxonomy): Bacteria > Bacillota > Clostridia > Tissierellales > Tissierellaceae > Tissierella > Tissierella praeacuta. The sequence continues at coordinate 354,089 of NZ_FQTY01000001.1, read as the reverse complement.
AAGACAAGTACTGAGCAAAACATTAAAAAAGAAACCTCAGAAAATAAAAATTTTTCATCTACTTTAGAAAGTGTAAATAATAAAACAAATAGTAAAATTTCTTCTGACAATATGTCAAGGTCTAAAGAAAGTAAAAATACTGCATCTAAGGATAAGGATATATCTGAACATAATAAAGATGTAAATCAAAATGTGGAAATAGAAGAAGACGATAAAGAAAATTACTCTTTAGCATATGGAAATATACCTTTTTTCTTCAGTAATTTAATAAATACAGTAGATGAGTCTATAAACAATGAAGCAATAGAATTGGAAACTCCAATGGATATAGAACCGATTAAATTGGAAGAAACCTTAGAAAACAATTTAATTGAAAATGAAGAAGTAATTATGGAAAATCAGGTTTCAGATATTATAATAAAAGAAGATATGGAAATGGATGAAATTAATAAATTTCAACTGCCCTATAAAGAAAATGCAGTAAATAATAATATTATTGAGGAAAATAAACTATCTAAGAATGAAATAGAACCAAATTTTAAATTGTTTTCAAAAGAAGGTAAAGAAGAAAGTATTGTAGATATGACCATGGTGAATCAAAATGATTTAATGAACATAAAAGAGTTAGATGAGAAAATGGAATTTAATTTAGATCAAAAAAATAATCATGAGGTATCATCACCTAAGGAAAGTCTTGATATTAATGAAACAAAAGAAACCGATAAAGATACTGAATTAGGTATAGAATCTTTTATTTCCATGAATAAAAATGAGATTAGATTCGAAAAGGACAATCTGATTAAGTTAGATGATTTAGATACAGTAAGAGATAAAGATGTAATTCAGCAGATAGTTGAAAAAGCCAAATTTAATTTATCAGATAATAAGAATGAGATGAGGATTAAGTTAAAACCAGAGATATTAGGTGAAATGACTATGAATATTGAAGTAGTCAAAGGAACAGTTATAGCTAAGATTATGGTGGATAATCAAAGAGCTAAAGAGATTATTGAAGGAAATTTAATACAACTTAAGGAAGGTATAAAGGATACAGGACTTGAAATTAAAACCGTTGAAGTTTTCGTAGGAAACAATAGTGATTTTGATAAGCATAACTCTGGACAATTTAATCTAAAACAAAATAATAAAAGAATAAAAGTAAAATCTCAAGATAGAAAAGCAGTATCAGGATATGATGAACAAACTGTAGAAAACATGACAAATATTAATACTTTGGAAGAAGGACTGAATTTATTTGCTTAGAGAGGAGGACTCAAATGAAAGTAGATAAGGAATATAAAGAATATATTTATAAATTTGAAGACCAAAAAAATAAAAAGACAGAAGATAAAAAAACTAATGATTTAGACAAGGATGCTTTTCTAAGATTACTAACTACACAATTAGCTAATCAAGACCCTCTTAATCCAATAGAGGATAGAGAATTTATTGCACAGTTGGCTCAGTTTAGTTCCTTAGAACAAATGCAGAACTTAAATAAAACATTTGTTGATAAATCTAACGAAACAAAAGAAATGTTAAAATTAATGAATCAAAATCAGATAGATGCAAATGTTGAGATATTAAAGGAAATGATAAATATAAAAAAGGCAATGGAAACTTATAAGGAACAAGAATCATCAAAAGAAAAAACAGATGAGATAGAAAAGAAAAAAATACAATAAAAGATTAGCATGGAGTTGTTTTTATGAATAAAATAGATATTAGGCAACTTGAAAATCAATTAATTAATTCATCTAAATCCACAGGAAGAAAACAAATAAATTTAAACAAAGATTTTGGACAAATATTGGAAAAAATTCAAAATAAAGATGAAGAAATTAAGTTTTCAAAGCATGCAACTGAAAGATTAAATAGTAGAGAAATGAATTTAACTATGGATGAAATTAACAGGCTAAAATCAGCTTTTTGTAAAGCAGAAAGCAAAGGAGTAAAAGATGCTTTAATTTTAATGGATGATAAGGCTTTCATAGCTAATATTAACAAAAAAACAATAATTACAACTGTTAATAAAGAGCAGTTAAAAGAAAATATATTCACTAATATTGATGGAGCAGTAATAATATAACTGGACCTTGTAGGAAGTTATATAGACCTGACTGATAGATGGTCTATGACTGCCCAGGAAAATGGAGGAATGAAATATGATGAGATCAATGTACTCAGCCGTATCAGGTCTGAGAATACATCAAGGTAAGATGGATACAATTGGTAATAATATAGCCAATGTAAATACAGTAGGGTTTAAAAAAGGACAAGTTACTTTTCAGGAAGTATTTAGCCAAGTGACAAGAGGAGCTTCTGCACCAACAGGTGGAAAGGGAGGTACAAACCCCCAACAAATAGGTATGGGTGCAGCAGTAGGTTCAATAAATACAATTCACACTAAGGGACCAGGTCAAAGAACAGATAATCCTACTGATTTAATGATAGATGGGGAAGGCTTTTTTGTAGTATCAGATGATACAAGTTTTAATAATAGATATTATACAAGAGCAGGAAACTTTTCTTTAGATAGAGATGGAAATTTAGTTACTGCTGATGGGTTTAAAGTATTAGGATATGCGGCAGATCCTGATGGAAATATAATGTCAGATGTAACTAATATAAAAATTAACAAGTCAGAAACTAAAGCACCTACTGCAACTCGAGAAATTTATTTTAAAGGTAATTTAGATGCAAATACTGAAATAGATAAAGGACATTCTATAGATACAGTAGTAACTGATTCACTTGGAAACTCATATAAAATAACATTTGAAATGACGAAGAAAGAGGTAACTACCGCTACTCCTCCTGTTCATAAATGGGAAATGAGTTTAAAGAGAGTAACGGATCAAGCAACAGGAAACTATACTGAAACTTTCAATAATCCAATAGATGCTGCAAATAATTTACTAAAACTGGAGTTTGATGATAAAGGTAAATTAATTACAATCGGTGATACTGGAAATACAATTAAGGGAGCAAAATTGGATTTAAGTAAGATTGAGTTTGATACAAATAAAGATAAGGTTGCTCTTCCCCAGAAAATAAAACCTTCTGGAACATTTAGTGAAATAACTTTATTTGACCCAGATGACTCAGAGACTATTAATAATATACATCAATATGCAAATGAAATGGATATCAAACCATATAAGCGAAATGGTAATACTTCTGGCACCTTAGAAGGGTTCTCTGTAGATGCTACAGGGACTGTTGTAGGAGTATTTACTAATGGTGAGAGAAAGGCTTTAGGGCAAATCATGGTTGCTAAATTTGACAATCCAATGGGTCTTCAAAAACTTGGTGGAAATTTCTTTGTGGATACGAGAAACTCTGGAGAACCCCAACTTGGCAAGGCAAGTACCAGTGGATTTGGAGCTATAAGTTCTGGAAATCTTGAAATGTCCAACGTAGATATATCTCTTGAGTTTACTGAGATGATAACTACTCAAAGAGGGTTTCAAGCGAATTCAAGAATTATAACAACTTCAGATGAAATGCTACAAGAATTAGTTAATATGAAGAGATAATCTATTTAAATAGGGTAGATTTATCTACCCTATTTAATAAAAAAAGGTGGGATAATTATGATAAAGGTAAAGAGGTTAAATGATAAAGAATTTGTAGTAAATAGTGAACTTATACTTTACATAGAAGCCACTCCAGACACTGTTATTACACTAACGAATGGACAAAAAATTGTAGTTTCAGATTCTGTTGATGAAATAATAGATAAAGTAATAAAATACAAAGCTAAAATACATATGTTCGAAAGAAGATATAATGGAAACGAGGTGTAAGGATTGGATATTGCAACAATTTTAGGTTTATTTCTCGGAATAGGTTTTACAATCTGGGGAATTTTGCAATCAGGAAGTTTGTCAGATTATTGGGACTTTCCATCAGTTATTATTGTACTAGGAGGGACAGTAGCCGCTACTTTTTTAGCATATCCCCTAAAGGAGATATCTAAAATAGGAAAGGTTCTTCAAAAGGCATTTACTCATAAGTCCACATCTCCTAATGAAATAATTGAAAACATAATAAATCTGGCAAATGTAGCTAGAAAAGAAGGGTTACTTTCTTTAGAGGAATATGCTTCTAAGCTAGAAGATGACTTTTTAAAAAAAGGAATTATGTTAATTGTAGATGGGACAGACCCGGATCTTGTTAGAAACATTTTAGAAACTGAGCTTATGTTTTTGGAAGAAAGACATGGGCAAGGACAAGGGACTTTAGAAGCTATGGGGGCATTTGCACCAGCCTTTGGTATGTTAGGTACTTTAATAGGATTAATAAATATGCTTCAAAAAATGGATGATCCAAAGGCAATAGGTCCAAATATGTCTGTAGCTTTGATAACTACTTTTTATGGTTCTGCATTGGCTAATATTATATTTTTGCCTTTAGCTCAGAAACTAAAAGTTAGAAGTAAGTCAGAGGTATTAGTTAAAGAATTGATGATAGAAGGGTTATTATCCATTCAAGCAGGAGAAAATCCTAGGATAATTGAAGAAAAGCTAAAGACCTTTATTCCACCGGAAATGAGAGTTTCTATTAAAAAAGAATTTGGGAAGGAGGAAGCATAGTGGCTAGGCGTAGGAGACAAGAAGAGTCAGGTGGAGGCTCACCTGGATGGTTAACCACTTATAGCGATTTAGTTACATTATTACTGTGCTTTTTTATTCTTTTATTTTCTTTTTCAAATGTAGATGCTGAAAAATTTCGAAGTATAATGGCTAGTTTCCAAGGGGGATCAGGAGTTTTAGAAGGAGGAACCTCCCTTGATATCCCTATAAATACTATAGAGGATTATATGGATATAGAGGCAGACCTAAAAAGTCTTATTGAACATTTAGATGAATATGCTGAAACTTTAGGATTAGGAGAGAGGTTAGAGATAAAACCTGAGGAGAGAGGAATAGTTATTAGATTTATGGATAATGTATTATTTGATTCTGGAAGTGCAGAGATTAAACCTGGATCCCTTGATATTTTAAAATCCGTAGCAGAGATGCTCAATAGAGAAGAATTTTCAAATAGACAAATTAAAGTAGAAGGTCATACGGATTCGGATCAGATAATAAGATCGTCGAAGTTCCCAACAAATTGGGAATTATCTTCTGCTAGAGCTACTAATGTATTACGATATTTAGTAGAAGTTGAAAACATAGAAGGGAATAGGGTATCTTCTTCGGGATATAGTTACTATAGACCAATATTACCTAATGATAGTCCTGAAAACAAAGCAAAAAATAGAAGAGTAGATATTGTTATATTAAAAGATTCCTATGAAGAATTAGAGCCATAGTAAAATAGAATGGAGTGATAATATGTCTAAAAAAAACACTTTAATAATAGTCATTATTTTGTTATTAGCATTAGTCGCAGGTATAGCTGTAGGCATATTTTTCTTTTCAAATAGTTCTGGAGAAAAAAGAGAAAAGGAAATTCAAACTTATTCAATAACATTAGAAGACCTTTATTGCAATATTAAAGAAAGCAAGAGAATTTTAAAAATAAGAGTTACATTGGAAACAACCAATGAAAGAAGTCTTACTAAATTAACAGAAAAACAATTTTTAATTAGAGATGAAGTTAATAAAATAATAGCAAATTTAACAGAAGATGAGTTGCGAGGAAAGGAAGGGCAAGTCAATTTACAAAATCAAATAAAAACTAATATGGTAGAATTATTTAATGATCAAAGTATTATAAATATATATTTTAATGATTTTATAATTCAGTAGAGGAGGGGTTCTATTGTCTGAAGTAATGTCACAATCTGAAATTGATGCCCTTCTCAATGCGCTTAGTTCTGGTGAGGTGGATGTCGAGGAAATTCAGGAAGTTGATAATTCCAAGAAAATAAAGAAATATGATTTTAGAAATCCCCAAAAAATTTCTAAAGAACAGTTAAGAACACTAGAAGTTATACATGAAAACTTTGCAAGACATATGCAAACTTTTTTAACCGGATATCTTAGGGCACCGGCTAAAATAAATATACTGACGGTAGATCAATTTGCTTATAGTGAATTTAGTAATGCATTATCTAATCCTGCTTTTTTGACTATTATAGACTTTAATCCACTAAATGGACAAATACTAATAGATATTTCTCCAAATATTATTTATACAATAATAGATAGATTATTAGGTGGAGATGGAAATGATAAGCAGGAAATAAGAGCCTTTACAGAAATTGAACTATCTCTTTTAAAAAATATGATGCAAAAAATAGCGGGAGACATCAAAGAGGCATGGAGTAATGTTATTGAGTTAAAGCCAACATTGGAAAAAATTGAAACCAATCCTCAATTTGCACAAATAGTTCCACCTAACGAAACTATTGCCTTAATAACTATGAATATAGAAATAGGACCTATTGAGGGAATGATGAATGTTTGTATTCCATATATATTGTTAGAACCAATATTAGATAAATTAAATACAAAATTTTGGTTTACAACATCTACAAAAGAACATTCTAATGAGGAACTAAAAGCCATAAAGGAGCGAATGTTACAAACTATAGTTCCTTTAGTAGCGGAGTTAGGAACTACAAAAGTTTCCATAAGGGATATATTGAATTTACAAGTTGGAGATGTGATTAAATTAGAGAATAGTGAAAGTAATATGGCTCCAATTAGGATTGGAAGCAATGTAAAATTTAAAGGTGAAATAGGCGTAATCAATAAAAAAATGGCTATTAAGATAGTTGAAGTTCTAAAGGAAGGTGAAATAATAAATGACAAGTGATATGTTATCTCAAGAGGAAATAGATGCTCTATTATCAGGGAGTTCAGCCGACAAAGTTACACATGATTTTTTTGAAGATGATAATGAAGAATTATTGTCAGATATTGAAATAGATGCTTTAGGGGAAATTGGAAATATAAGCATGGGGACAGCTGCTACAACTTTATCTACATTATTAAATAGAAAAGTAAATATTACTACTCCTAGAGTAAAATTAACTACTGTTGATGAATTAGCAGATGATTATAAATTACCTCTTGTAGCAATTGATGTTAGCTATAAGGAAGGTTTAGAAGGTTCAAATATTTTAATACTTAATACAGATGATGCTAAGATAATTACTGATCTTATGATGGGGAAAGACAGTTTTGATACAGATAGGGAATTAACAGAGCTTGATTTAAGTGCAGTTAGTGAGGCAATGAATCAGATGATGGGTTCATCTTCAACCTCTTTATCTGAGATGCTTATGAGGAAAATAGATATTGAACCTCCAAAATCTTTGGAAATAACTTTTGCTGAAGGAAAAAACAAAATTGATTTATTAAACTCCTCTTCTCCCATTATTAAAATATCATTTAAAATGGTAATAGGGGATTTAATCGATAGTAATATTATGCAATTAGTTCCATTAGAATTTGGAAAATCTATGGTTGAAAAATTAATGGGTTCACCTGATACTCAAGAAGAAACACCTGTAAACAGTAGAGTTTCTGTTGAACCAAATAATGTTATAGAACAATATATTGAAACACCAGTAAATAAAATAAAAGAAGAGGTTTACAATATACCCCAAACACCAGCAAATGATATTGCTAGAACTGAGAATATGAATTATAATGATATTAGCAATATAAAAGAGGATAAGATTGTTGTTAAGAAGCCAGAATTCCAAAGTTTTGACACATCTTTTACTTCTTCACATAGTGGTTCAATAGACTTAGTAGGAGATATTCCAGTTGAAATAACAGTAGAATTAGGTAGAACCCATAAAAAGATTAGTGAAATACTAGAATTTGGGCAAGGAACTGTTGTAGAATTAGATAAGCTTGTAGGCGAGGCTTTGAATATCTATGCTAACGGTAGATATATTGCTAAGGGGGAAGTTGTAGTTATAGATGACAACTTTGGTGTTAGGGTAACAGAAATTGAAAGTTCAAGTAGAAAAATTATCTAATATTTTTTAATAGGAGGTTTATTCAAATGGCAAATGGAATTTTATTAGTAGATGATGCGTCTTTTATGAGAATGATGATAAAGGATATTTTATCTAAAAATGGATTTACAATATTAGGTGAAGCAGAGAATGGATTAAAGGCTGTAGAAAAATATAAGGAATTAAATCCTGATTTAGTTATCATGGATATAACTATGCCTGAAATGGATGGAATTCAAGCAGTTAAAGAGATAAAAAAGATAAATAGTAATGCGAAAATTGTAATGTGTTCTGCTATGGGTCAACAGGCAATGGTAATAGAAGCGATACAAGCTGGAGCAAAAGACTTTATAGTCAAACCATTCCAAGCTGATAGAGTTGTTGAAGCTGTAAAAAAGGTTTTGAGTTAGGGAATGAATAAAAAGACCAATATATTAGTTGTGTTAATTTTTTTAACTTTATATGGACTACCTGTTCATGCTATTGAAGTAGTTGAAAGTAGTCCAATTAAAATAGTTTTCCAATTAATATTTTATATAACTATGTTTACAGTGGTTATATTTCTTACAATATGGGGAACTAAAATTGTTGCAAAGAACTATAAGGGATTTACATCTAGTAAATACATAGATTTATTAGATGTAATGAATCTTTCTAGTGGATGTAAAATTGTTATAACTAGAATAAATCAAAAGATATATATTTTAGCTGTAACAAATAACAATACTAATATTATTGATGTAATTGAGGCAGATGAATTTCCTATTCGTGAAGAGAAGTTTAACGGATATTTAAATAATTATTTAGATAAAAATGGGAATATTTATAAAATTAATAAAAAAATAGAAAGTTTGTTTAGTAATTTAAAGGATAAGGAAGGCAAGAAAGATGAGAAAAAACATTAAAACAATTATTTCAGCTATGATTTTGGTAATTATATTTGCGAATGTTGCCTTTGCAGAACCATCTGTATCCTTGTTTGGTAAATCTATTACTTTAGAAAATAATAATAATCCGGAAAATTATGTGTTTTCTATTCAATTGCTTTTTATTTTAACGATTCTTACCTTAGCACCATCCTTGTTGATAATGATGACTGGTTTTACCAGAATACTTATTGTTTTATCATTTATCAGAAATGCACTAGGGCTTCAACAAACTCCCCCTAATCATGTAATTATAGGCTTAGCATTATTTTTAACGTTTTTTGTTATGGCACCTATTGCAACTGAAATAAATAATGAAGCTATTCAACCTTATATTAGGGAAGAAATAAATCAAGATATAGCTATTAATAATGCCATGAATCCAATTCGTAACTTTATGTTTAAACAAACTAGGGACAAAGATTTAGGTTTATTTCTAAGTATGAAGGGAACTGCAAATATAAGCAATATAAGTGAAATACCAACACATGTATTAGTTCCAGCTTTTATAATTAGTGAATTAAAAACAGCATTTCAAATAGGATTTATTATATATATTCCTTTTTTAGTTATTGACATGGTAGTTTCCAGTACTTTAATGGCAATGGGAATGATGATGTTACCACCAGTAATAATATCTTTGCCTTTTAAGATATTATTATTTGTACTCGTTGATGGATGGAATTTAATTGTAAAATCATTAGTACTTGGATTTAAATAGGGGTGTTTATATGAACAATGTAGATATGTTGAAACTTGCACAGGATGCTATAAGAACTGTACTTTTTATGTCTGCTCCTATGTTGGTAATTAGCTTAGTTGTAGGATTGATAGTTAGTGTTATTCAAGCTGTTACTCAAATACAAGAGGCAACTCTTGCATTTGTACCAAAAATCGTAGCAGTATTTTTATCATTACTTTTATTTGGACCATGGATAATTAAACTAATAATCCAGTTTACATCAGGATTACTTACAAATCTTAACAACTATATTTATTAAGGTGGCTATTATGGATTTGATTATAGATTTGATTTTTAGCCAGTATCAGTTATTTTTATTAGTTATGGTAAGAACATCGGGAATTTTCATTTTCTCGCCTTTCTTTAGTTCTCAAAACATACCTAATATAATGAAAATAGGTCTGTCTTTTTCAACAGCTTTAATAATTACATCAATTTTACCAGTGCCTGCTAATATTAATAATGAGGTATTAATATTATTTATAATAAAAGAATTAATGGTTGGAATAATAATAGGGTTTATATCCTATGGTTTTTTTTCAGCTTTTTATGTAATGGGACAAATTGTTGACATGAAAATTGGATTTGGAATGGCTAATGTAATAGATCCTCAAAACAGGACACAAGTTCCTTTAATGGGAAATTTTTACTACATTCTATCATTTCTTTTGCTATTAAGCATCAACGGACACCATTTTATTATATCAGCCTTAGTTGATAGTTATAAATTTTTACCTATAGGAGAATTAAAATATACAGAAGATATAGTGAATATTCTTGTAAATACTTTGTCTAAGTCCTTTGAAATAGGATTTAAATTAAGTACACCAATAGTAGCTATAATATTTCTTACGGATTTAGTTTTGGGCATTATATCAAAAACTATTCCTCAGATGAATGTGTTTGTTGTTGGTATGCCGTTAAAGGTTTTGATTGGATTGTTAATTATTTTAATTAGCATGCCCATTTTCTTCACTGCTGTAAATGGTATTTTTGATTTAATGATTAATGATATTTATAAATTTATTAAGACATAAGGTTGATAATATGATATTAAGAGTGAATTTACAATTATTTTCTGAGAAGACAGAAAAGCCTACTCCAAAGAAAAGAAGAGATGCGAGGGAAGAAGGACAAATACTTCAAAGTAAAGAGGTTAATACAGTTATAATTCTTTTTTCTTGCTTTTTAGGATTGAAGCTTTTTGGTGGGGCAATGAATACACAACTAAAAAAGTTTATGATTGAAATGTTTAATGAAATAAATAACATTGAAGCTTTTTTTAATAATAATAATTTAATGATTAATTTTTTAAAAATATCAATGGTTTTTATAATAGTAAGTTCACCTATTCTAATAGTTGCATTTTTATCTGCTTTAATTATCAACTATTTTCAAGTAGGTTTTTTATTTACTACTAAAACATTAAAGATAAAACTGAATAGATTAAATCCTGTAGAAGGTTTCAAAAAAATATTTTCTAAAAGAGCCTTAAAGGAGCTTGTAAAGTCTATTTTAAAACTTACCTTAGTTGGATATATTGCTTTTAAATACGCAAATAAACAGATGACTAGGGTGATTAAATATTCTGGAATGGAAACTATTGAATCATTTATAAATTTTTCTAATTTAATTTATAGTTTTATTATGAGAATATTAGGAGTGCTTTTAGTTCTATCAATTTTGGATTATTTTTTCCAATGGAGAGAACATGAGAAAAATCTTATGATGAGTAAACAAGAGATAAAAGAAGAGTATAAACAAACAGAAGGAGATCCTTTTGTCAAAGGTAAAATAAAAGAGAAACAAAGGAAAATTGCAATGAGTAGGATGATGCAGGATATTCCTAAGGCAGATGTAATAATTACTAACCCTACTCATTATGCTGTAGCTATAAAATATGACAAAGATAAATTTGATGCACCTTATATCTTAGGTAAAGGAGTAGATATAATAGCTCAAAATATAAAAAAAGTAGCTAAAGAAAACATGGTACCCATTGTAGAAAATAAACCTTTGGCTCGTGCTATATATGATTCTATTGAAATAGGTCAAGTTATAACTGAGGATCTTTATGAGGCTGTTGCTGAAGTTCTGGCTTATGTTTATAGTTTAAAAGATGAATTCTAGGAGGATGGGAAATGAAATTAGGAGATATATTAGTAGCTTTAGCTATAATTGGAATAATACTTATTATTATAATACCTATAAATACAGGGTTCCTAGACTTTCTATTAAGTTTGAATATTGCTTTAGCTTTATTAATTTTGTTATTATCTATGTATACTGAAGATGCATTGCAGATAACTATTTTTCCATCTTTATTGTTATTAACAACATTATTTAGGCTTGCTCTCAATATTTCTACTACAAGAGGTATTCTTTTACAGGCTAATGCTGGTAAAGTTATAGAGGCTTTTGGAAACTTTGTAATTGGAGGAAATTATGTTGTTGGTTTTATAATATTTTTTATAATTGTAATTATAAACTTTTTAGTAATTACTAAGGGTGCTGAACGTGTTTCAGAAGTAGCCGCTAGATTTACCCTAGATGCAATGCCAGGTAAACAAATGGCGATAGATGCTGATTTAAACTCGGGATTAATTACTGAAGAAGATGCAAAGCAAAGAAGAAAAGATATACAACGATATGCAGATTTTTATGGTGCTATGGATGGAGCTAGTAAATTTGTAAAAGGTGATGCCATTGCTGGAATAATCATTACCATAATAAACATCGGTGCTGGATTTCTTATTGGAATTATTGGGAAAGGTATGCCATTTAGCCAAGCACTTCAAAGATATACATTACTTACAGTGGGAGATGGACTAGTAGGTCAAATTCCAGCACTATTAATTTCAACAGCTACTGGCTTAGTGGTTACTAGGTCAGCATCAGAATCAAATTTAGGACAAGACCTGATTAAACAGTTATTTTCTAATAATCCAATTATTCTATATATAATTGGTGGAGTTATGATTATACTAGGGGTATCTACACCTTTGCCTAAATTGGCAAATATTTTATTAGGGTGTATATTTATTGCTGCTGGGTTAAAAACGAAAAAAGTTATTAAATCTGAAACAATTGAGCCTATAATAGAAACATCAGAGGCAGAAGAGTTAAGGAGACCTGAGAATGTACTGGGGCTACTAAGAGTTGATGATATTGAACTTGAATTTGGCTATGGTCTTATACCATTGGCTGATGTAGAACAAGGTGGAGATTTATTAGATAGAATTGTAATGATTAGACGTCAGATTGCCATGGAGTTAGGATTAGTAGTCCCAATAGTTAGACTGAGAGATAATATTCAGTTGAATCCAAATGAATATATAATTAAAATAAAAGGTGTTAAGGTTTCCAAAGGTGAAGTTTATTTTGATCATTACTTAGCAATGGATTCTGGTGTAGGTGAAGGTAATATTGAGGGTATAGATACTATAGAACCTGCATTTGGTTTACCTGCTAAATGGATTACAGAAAAAGAGCGAGAAAAGGCAGAAATCTTTGGATATACTGTAGTTGATCCTCCTTCAGTAATAGCAACTCATTTAACAGAGGTAATAAAAGAAAAAGCTTATGATCTTATTGGCAGACAAGATGTTAAGACTTTAATAGAAAATGTTAGGGAAGAATATCCTGCCGTTGTGGAAGAAGTAGTGCCAAAGCTTTTATCTCTTGGTGAGATTCAAAAAGTTTTATCTAATTTACTTAGAGAACAAATAAGCATAAGAGATATGGTTTCAATATTAGAAACTCTAGCAGATTATGGGAGTATTACTAGTGATACTGATTTACTTACAGAGTATGTTAGACAAAGAATGTCTGGGTATATTACTAATAAATATGTTGAGAACAATAATTTAAACGTAGTAACTTTAGATAATCAGGTTGAAGAGCTTATTATGAATTCAATTAATAAAACAGAGACAGGATCCTATTTATTAATAGAACCTAATAAAGCACAGACAATTTTAAATAATACTTTTAAGACAATTCAAAACCTTACTTCTATTGGTGAACAACCTATAGTGCTTACAGCACCAATTGTTAGATTATATTTTAAAAAACTAACGGAGCAAATGACTAGAGATATAATTGTGATATCTTATAATGAGCTTGAATCTTCTGTAGAGGTTCAATCAGTTGGGGTGGTAGGTATATAATGAAAATTAAAAAATATATAGGGAAAACAGCACATGAAGCTATGTTGAAGTTAAAGATGGAATTAGGGTCTGATGCAATTGTGCTGAATACAAAAACAATTAGACATAAAGGTGTATTTGGATATTTTAAGAAACCATTAGTTGAAATTACAGCTGCCTTTGAAGAAAAAAGTTTAGTAGATAAAAATCTTACTAATTATTACGAGAGTAAGCTAAATGATATTAATCAAGAGATAGTTGAATTAAAAAAGATTATGATGAATTTTCCGATAAATAAACTAGAGGAAGAAATTCTACCTCCTATTTTAAATAGATTTCATAACATACTTATAGAAAATGGAGTAGATTCTAAAATTTCTATAGAGTTGCTAAAAAAAATTGAAAATCAAATTGATATAGATGGTAAAGATTATGATACAATTAGAAATATAATAAAATATAACTTAATTGAAAATTTAGGAAGTCCAAAACCAATTACCTTAGAGAATAATCAAAAAACTATTTTTTTCGTTGGACCTACAGGTGTAGGAAAAACTACAACTTTAGCTAAAATAGCTGCAAACTTTGTTCTTAAAAATAAATATGATATTGGGTTAATTACCTCTGATACATATAGAATTGCTGCAGTGGAACAATTAAAAACCTATAGCGATATTTTGCAACTACCTTTAAAAATAGCATATAATAAAAAAGAGATGATTGATGCAATTGATTATTTTAGTAGTAAAGATATTATTTTAGTTGATACAGCAGGAAGAAATCATAACGATATAGAACAGTTACAAGAACTTAAAGATATACTCTATACAACTAAATCAAAAGAAATTTATTTATTAGTTAATGCAAATATAGGTTGCAGAGCCTTGAAAACTCTAATAGAAAAATATGCTTTTTTAGAAGATTATAGAATAATTATTACTAAAGTTGATGAAGCTGAAAGTTATGGCAATATTTTAAATATTAAGTATATTACCAATAAGCAACTTTCATATTTTACTATAGGTCAAAATGTGCCAGATGATATTGAAACTATTAATGTTGAAAATATTGCTGAAAAGCTTATTGAGGAGAATAAAAATGACTGATCAGGCAGAAAACTTAAGAAAGATTATGAGGTCAAGGGACTTAGATAAGGAAACTATAATGTCAACTGAAGATAAGGCAAAGGTTATTGCAATATCTAGTGGTAAAGGCGGAGTTGGTAAGACAAATTTTGCTGTTAATTTTTCAGTATCTCTTAAAAGGCTAGGATACGAGGTTGTTATAATTGATGCTGATTTAGGATTAAGCAATATAGAAATATTAACTGGCATTAATGTTAGCAACAGAATATCGGATATAATATATTCAGATAAAGATATATTCGAAATAATGAATAAGGGACCTGAAGGAATAAAGATTATTTCAGGAGGCTCTGGTTTAAAAGAGTTGAATTTATTGAAAAATGAAAACTTCTCAAGATTAATTAAAGAAATTGAAAAGTTGCAAGTTTCTTCTGATTATATCATAATAGATACTGGGGCAGGTATTTCAAGTTCTGTAATTGATTTTATTATGACTTCTAATGAAGTAATTGTTATTTGTACACCAGACCCAACATCCCTTATGGATTCTTATACATTAATTAAGTCTATAGTTTACACTGGATTTAATGGGAAGATTAAAGTTGTTTGCAATATGGTTAAAGATAGAAAAGAGGGTATAGAAATCTTTGATAGATTATATAATGCAGCAAATAATTTTTTAAAGATTCAAATTGAATATTTAGGATATATAGAAAAAAATGATTTAGTTAATTATGCTGTTAGAAATCAAACTCCATTTATAGTTTCACATCCTAACAATTCTATTTCAAAGAGAATAAATATTATAGCAATGGATTATTTAGGAAAAGGAGTTATAGAAGAAAAAGAAAAAACAAGTTTTGCTCAAAGAATATTAGAGGTTTTTTTTAAGAGAGGTGATTAAATGGATTTTGATTTTAAGTTTTTAAGCATAGGCACAAAGATAGATATTATAAGGGTAAGGGGTGATAAAGAGATTTCTTACCCATCACAAGTTTTAGATATAGTTGACTCTCAAGAGCTAATAATTAGTGGTCCAATTAAACAAAACAATTTAGTTTTTATACATAATGGTGAAGAAATAGACATTTGTTATAATGTTGAAAATATAGGAAAACATTATTTTATTGCTAAGGTTTTATCTAGAAATAATTCTCCAGTATATTCTTTAAAAGTATCAAGAATATCAGAAGTTAGAAAAATTCAGCAAAGAAATTATTATAGACTTTTAACAGCATTAAGTGTGGATAAAGAACATTCAATTATTAAGGGAAATGATTCTGAAATATTAGTAGAGCATTGTGAAACTAACAATATTTCAGGTGGAGGAATGAAACTTTATTGCAATTACGAGCATAAGGTAGGTGATGAAATAATTTGCTCACTTAAAATAGGAGATTCTTTTGTAAGAACAAAAGCGTTAGTTGTAAGAGTCGAAGAAACAAATAGTTTTAATTATAGATTTAGTATTGGAATTTCATTTTCAGAAATAAAAGAAGAAGATAGAGATTTAATAATAAAATATATTTTTGAACAACAAAGAATCTTAAGATTAAAAGGATTGATTTAAATGATAAAAGTTTTAATAGTAGATGATTCTGCTTTAATTAGAAAAATTTTAACAGATATACTTACATCAGATACAGAAATATCAGTTGTAGGTACTGCAAGAAATGGACAAGAAGCTTTAGAGAAAATAGAAGTTTTGAAACCTGATATAGTAACCTTAGATATAGAGATGCCCTTAATGGATGGATTAACGACATTAAAACATATTGTATCAAAACACAGTAAGTTGCCAGTTATTATGATTAGTTCTTTAACTTCAGAAGGTGCTGAACTTACATTAAAAGCATTAGATGAAGGAGCTGTTGATTTCTTATCTAAGCCCACAAATGTTTTTAGTCTAAGTCAAGTAGATATAAAGAAAGAAATTATAGAGAAAATTAAAGTAGGTGCAAAATCAAAATTCTTTGTTAGACAACCTATTAAAAAGATAAATGCAGTGAAAGAATTTAAGGATAGGTCTATTGTAAGTAAAGAAAAATTTGACAATATTGTAGCTATTGGAACTTCTACTGGAGGACCAAGAGCATTACAAACTTTAATACCAGAATTACCATCTAATATTAATGCTGCTATTCTTATAGTACAACATATGCCACCTAAGTTTACTAAATCTTTGGCTGTATAGATTAAACTCTATTTCAAATATAAGAATAAAGGAAGCGGAAGATGGCGATATACTTTCAAAAGGATGGGGATATATTGCACCAGGAGACTATCATATGACTGTAATTGAGGAGTCTAAAGATCTTGTAATCAAGTTAAATAAAGAACCTCAAGTTATGGGATTGAGACCAACTGTTGATAAGATGATGGAATCAATAGCAAAAATAAGGGGATATTCTAAGACTGGAATTATTTTAACAGGCATGGGTTCAGATGGAGCGAAGGGCATAGTTAAAATGAGACAATCTGGCAGTTATACTATAGCTCAAGATGAATCGACTTCCGTTGTATATGGAATGCCTAAATCGGCTATTGCTACAAATTGTGTAGATATAATATTGCCTATAGATAAAATTGCAAGTAAAATAATAGATAAAGTGGGGGTGTAGTTATGGATTTAGATATTAGTCAATATATAAATATATTTGTAGAAGAAGCGAAGGAACACTTACAGAGTATGAACGATGTTCTATTAGAATTAGAAAAAAATCCTTCTCACTTAGGAAATATAAATGAAATTTTTAGGGTTGCTCATACCATAAAGGGTATGTCAGGTACTATGGGATTTCATAATATGGCTAATTTAACTCATGAGATGGAAAATGTTTTACAAGCTGCAAGAAGTAATGATATAGAATTATCAGAGGATATAATTGATATTTTATTTGAATGCTTTGACGCTTTAGATTCTTCAGTAAACCATATTATTGATTATGGAGCAGAGGATGACGATACTAATCAAATATTGATAGATAAATTAACAAATTTATTAAATAGGGAGAAGAACACAAAACATAATGATGGTGAAACAAAAGAGTTAAACATGGATAAATTTGTATTAGAAGTAGTTGATAAGGCTAGAGAAGATGGATTAAATATTTATAGTATAGATTTTATTTTAAATGAATCATGTATGTTAAAATCAGCAAGGGCATTTATTATATTTAACACTTTAGAAAACTTTGGAGAGATAATATATTCTAATCCATCAGTAGAAGATATTGAGGACGAGAAATTTGAATTAGAGTTTTCTGTTGTGTTAGTAAGTAGTTATGATAAATCAAATATTTTAAAAGAGTTAAATCAAATATCTGAATTAGAAAAAATTAATTTATCGGATTTTATTGGTATTGACTCTAATAATAAGATTGATTCTAATAGTAAGACTATTTCTGATGACTTAGACAAATCTGGAGAAGCTAAGATTTCGTCAAATGAGAATAATGATAAAACTCAAAAAACAACTCAAGGAAATGTAGGGAAAATAGGTAAAACAGTTAGAGTAGATATAGATAGATTAGATAATTTAATGAATTTAGTTAGTGAACTAATAATAATAAAAACCAGAATGGATGATTTAAGTGAAAAGTCAACTGGTGAAAATATGACAGAAGCGATTGAGTATTTAGAGAGAATAACTACTAATTTACATGATGCAGTAATGAAAGTTAGAATGGTTCCAATTGAAAGGGTGTTCAATAGGTTTCCAAGATTAGTTAGGGATTTATCTAAAGAGTTAGGAAAAGAAATAGATTTACAAATGAGCGGAGAGGAGACTGAAGTAGATAGAACTGTTATTGACGAAATAGGAGACCCTTTAATTCACATGATTAGAAATTCCATAGATCATGGAATTGAGCTTCCAGCAGATAGAATAAAGGCAGGAAAGCCTGAAACTGGAACAGTAATACTTAAATCCTATCCAGATGGTAATAATGTTGTAGTTGAAGTAGAAGATGATGGAAAAGGAATGGATCCTAATTTAATTAAAAGAAAGGCAATTGAAAAAGGAGTAATAGATGAAAGAGAAGCAGAAGGCTTGTCTATAGAAGATAGCATTAATTTACTATTTAAACCTGGTTTTAGTACAGCAGACACTATATCTGATGTTTCAGGTAGAGGGGTTGGATTAGATGTTGTTAAAAGTAAAATAGAATCCATAAATTGAAATGTGGAAATAGAAAGTATACAAGGCAAGGGAAGCAAGTTTATAATTAGAATTCCATTAACATTAGCTATAATCCAAGCTTTGCTTATAAAATTAAGTGAAGAAATATATGCAATTCCTTTAAGTTCTATTACTGAAATAATCAATATTTCAAGCAACCAAATAACTGATGTTCAAGGGCAAGAAGTTGTATTATATAGAAATATGACTTTACCAATTATAAGACTAAAGGATATATTAGGTATAGAGCATAATGAAGAAAATGAGGAATTAATCGTAGTTGTTGTTAGAAAAGGAGATAAACAAGCTGGTTTGATAGTTGATAATCTAATTGGACAACAAGAGATAGTTATTAAAGGTCTAGGAAAATATTTAGCTGGTATTAAATATTTATCTGGTGCTACAATTCTTGGTAACGGTAATATTTCATTGATTTTAGATATTAATTCACTAATATAAGGAGGGGTTAAAGTGTCTGAGGTAATAGATAATAAATATGTAGTATTTAAATTATGCAAAGAATATTATGGAGTTCCTATTAATAAGGTAATATCTATAGAAAAAATGCAAGAATCGACTAGGATACCTAATGCTCCAAATTATGTTAAAGGTGTTATTAACTTAAGAGGCGAGGTTATTTCTTTAATTGATTTAAGATTGAAATTTAATATGGAACCTAAGGAAATGGATAATAATTCTCGTATTATAATTGTTTCAAATGATGATATTGTAGCTGGATTAATAGTTGATTCTTCGTCTGAAGTTATTGAAATAAATAAGGAAGATATTGATGCTCCGCCTACTTCCTATGAAAACGAATATTTATATTATATTCAAGGAATTGGTAAAATCAAAGATAAATTAGTAATATTACTTGAATTGTCAAAGGTTTTTGAGAATTAGGGGGCAATAGAATGACAATAAATGTTGATAATTTAAATAATTTCATGATAGACATACTTAAAGAGTTGGGGAATATAGGAGCTGGAAATGCGGCTACTGCCTTAGCTTCAATGATATCTAGAAAAATTGATATGAAGGTTCCAAATGTTCGTATAATGGAATTTAAAGATGTGGCTGAAATATTAGGTGGGGAAGAAAATTTAGTAATAGGGATTTATTTTGAGTTAATGGAAGATGTAGTTGGAAATATGATGTTTGCTTTAGATATTGATTCAGCAATAAATTTAACAAATATATTATATAATAGAAAGAAAGAAAATAAAGAACTTGATGAAATGGATATATCTGCATTATCTGAAGTAGGTAATATTATAGCATCTTCCTATGCAAATTCTTTGTCTGCCCTTACTGGATTAAAAGTATTTATTTCTATTCCATCTATTTCAATAGATATGGCAGGTGCTATTCTTAGTGTGCCAGCAATTCAATATGGTCATGTGTCAGATCACGCATTGATGATAGAAACAATTTTTGAAGAAGAAGAAAATCTTGTTGCTGGAAATTTATTTTTCCTTCCGGATTTATCCTCCTTCGATAAAATATTAATGGCGTTAGGAGTAAAATGAAATGGATGTTAAAATTATTAAAATTGGAATGGCTGATCTAAATGTAGCAAAGGCACCTAATTTATTAACTACATTAGGATTAGGCTCTTGTGTAGGAATTACTTTATATGATAAAATTAACAAAATTGCTGGACTAGCTCATATTATGTTACCTTCAAGTAGAGAAATAAAAAATAATGATAACAAAGCTAAATTTGCTGATACGGGAATTGAAGAATTATTAGATTTAATGCTGAAATCTGGTGCAAATAAAAATAATTTAGTCGCTAAAATAGCTGGTGGTTCACAAATGTTTAACTTTAATTCAAACAACAATATTTTAAAAATTGGTGAAAGAAATGTAATTGCAACAAAAGATAAGTTGAAAGAGTTAAATATAAAAATTGTTTCAGAGGATACGGGAGGAAACTTTGGTAGAACTATAATATTGAATTCTATTGATGGATTATTGCAGGTAAAAACTATTGGCCATGGAGAAAAGACAATATAATTTCCATGGGAGGGAATAAAATGGATATTGAGAACTTATGGATAAAGTACAATAATACCAAAGATAAGGAACTAAAAAAAATATTAATAGAAAATTATATAAATTTGGTTAAAATTGTTGCTGGAAGGATGTATAATTTTTATGGGAGTAAAATAGAATATGATGATTTATTGGGATATGGAGTTCTTGGACTAATAGATAGCATTGATAAGTTTGATATAACAAAGAATATTAAATTTGAAACTTATGCTCAAATAAGAATAAAAGGTGCTATTATTGATAATATTAGAAAGTTGGATTGGATTCCTAGATCTTTACGAAAAAAATCTAAGGATATTCAAAACTCAATATCCTTTCTTGAAAACAAATTAGGAAGAAGTCCAACAAATGATGAAATTTCAAATCATTTAAATATTTCATTAAATGAATTAGAGTTAATATTATCTGATATATCAACCTTCAATGTTTCTTCTTTAGAAGAATTGTTATTGACAAATGGAGATTATTTCTTAGAAAGCCAAGCTAATGCAAATCTTCCAGAAGAAATTTATGAAACTGAAGAAATAAAAAATATTCTAGCTATTTCAATTGATTCATTAAATAAAAACGAGAGATTAGTAATTTCTTTGTATTATTATGAAGAATTAACCTATAAAGAAATTGGAAATATTATGGGGTTATCTGAATCGAGAATTTCACAAATACATAGCAAAGCCATTTTAAATATTAAAAATTTTTTGGAAAGAGAAGGCATAGTTAAAGGATCTTAGGAGGTGGAATATGTACAATATAGGTGATAACATAATACTGGAAATTAGTAAAGATGGACTATATGGATATATTACTCTATTGAAAGATGAAAATGAAATTGAAGTTGACTTGGATGTTAAAGATGTATTAGATAAAGTAAGACAATATATTAAATACGGTTTAAATGAAAGTTTATTAATAAGTTTTTTAAAAAATAAAATAGCTGGTGAAAAACTTTGTATAGCTGAAGGAAAACAACCAGTTTCTGGAAAAGATGGAAGCATTAAATATCATTTTGATTTAGAAAAACCACTCTTACCTAAATTAAATGATGATGGTACAGTTGATTACAAAGAGTTAGATTCCATAAATACGACTAAGGAAGATGATATCTTAGCAGAAATTATACCTCCCACTGAAGGAGAAGAAGGAATAAAAATTAATGGAGATATAATTCCATATGTTAAGGGTAGAACACCGAAGTTTAAATATGGAAAGAATGTTAAGGTTTCATCTGATGGAATGTTTCTACAATCAGAGATTAATGGATTAATAGAGTTTAAAAACGGAAAGATTAGTGTTTCTGAATTATTAGTTGTAGAAAATATTGATGGTAGTACTGGAAATATTAGATTTGAAGGCAATGTAATAGTAAATAAAGATGTTTTAAATGGATTTACTTTACTTACAGGAGGCTCTGTCGAAGTAAAAGGGGCAATAGAAGGTGGATTAATTCAATCTGAAGGAGATGTATTAATTCGTCAAGGGATTCAGGGATATAATAGGCTAACTATTAATACTAAAGGAAACTTATCTACTAAATTTATTGAAAATTCTGTAGTGAATGTTGGAGCAAATATAACTGCAGAAGCTATTATGCATAGTGAAGTATCCTCCAGATCAAATATACTTGTTCTTGGGAAAAAAGGACTTATAGTTGGTGGAATCTGTAGGGCTAGATATGAAATTAGAGCTAGGGTAATTGGTTCTACAATGGCTACAACAACAGTTTTGGAAGTAGGGATTGATACATATATTAAACAAAGATACGATGAAATAGACGAAAAGTTTAAAGTATCTAAAGAGAATTTGGAAAAAATAAATCAATCTCTTAAAGTGTTAGAAGTATTAAAAAGGGCAAATAAGCTTGATATTAAAAAACAAGAACTATATAATGAACTTAGTAAAGCTCAATTATCACTAACTTTAGAGATTAGTAAAATGGATAGAGAGTTGGAAGAATTGAGAAATCAAATGAATACTTTATCAAGGGGACAAATAAAGGTAGCAGATATTATTTATCCTGGGGTAAAAATTATTATTGGAAATAGTTTTATGTATATAAGGGATGAAATGAAAAGATGTACATTTTATAAGGAAGATGGGGATATAAGAATAGGACCATATTAAGAGGTGATAGTATGTCTATTAAACCTATTGATTATAATGTTATGCTTCCAAAAACCCAAGAAGTATCAAGTGCAAAATATATAGAAAATGTTAAAAATAGAAATATAGTAGAAAGTGGGTTTGTCCAACAAGAAAAAACCATAAATAAGAACAAGAAAAAAGTTATGAATACAGAAAAAAGCAATAAGTCTAGGATTTATGATAATAATAGTTCTAAAAAACAAAAAAATTCACAAGACAATAAGCGGAAGAAATCAGAAGAATCTTCCAGTGAAGATATACCTAAAAACATAGGAAATAAAATTGATATACGCATATAATTGAGGTGTGAGATGATATCCATCATTTTAAATACAATTGGTTCAATTTTAATTATTTATTCAATTTATATAATACGGAAAGATTTAGTAAATAATAAAATTAATAATGATAATCTAAATTCAATAGAAGAAAGAGTAAAAGAGTATTATAATTTAACTGAAAACATGGTTGAAGAATTTAGTGAAGTAATCCATTCTAAATTAGAAATAATAAATACAGAAAATGTCCAAAGTGTTGAGAGACAATTGTATAATAAAGAAGAAGATAGTTTAAATAATTTTAATATAAACCCAATCCATAGTAAGATAATAGAATTAGAAGGGATTGGATTAACAAAGGAAGAAATTGCTAGAAAATTAAATAAAGGGATTAGGGAAATAGAGATTATATTGAAAATGTATGAAAATAAAAAATAGGTAAATTTGTATAAAAATGATTGCTTTAAAATTAATCGTATGTTATACTACTATAGTGATTACACACATTCCTAGACGTTGGAGGTAGTGCCGATAGGTTCCTTTAATGTATGAAGGGAATGGAGGAAAAAAACTTGGAGGTGGCAGTATGTCAGTAATTACAATGAAAGGCTTATTAGAAGCAGGAGTTCATTTTGGACATCAAACTAGAAGATGGAATCCTAAGATGGCTCAGTATATTTTTACTGAGAGAAATGGTATCTACATTATTGACTTGCAAAAAACAGTTAAGAAAGTAGAAGAAGCTTATGACTTTATAAAAGATGTTATTGCAAATGGTGGAGAAATTCTATTTGTAGGTACAAAAAAACAAGCACAAGAAGCTATTGAAAGTGAAGCTAAAAGATGCAATATGCACTTTGTAAATCAAAGATGGCTTGGTGGGATGTTAACAAACTATAAGACTATCCGAAATAGAGTTGATAGACTTCATGAACTAGCTAAAATGGAAGAAGATGGTATCTTTGATTTATTACCTAAAAAAGAAGTTATAAAATTGAGACATGAAGCAGAAAGATTAGAAAAATTCCTAGGTGGAATTAAAAATATGAATAGAATACCAGATGTTCTATTTGTTGTAGATCCAAGAAAAGAGAGAATAGCAGTAAAAGAGGCTCAAATTCTTGGAATTCCTGTTGTTGCTATAGTAGATACTAACTGCGATCCAGATGAAGTTGATTATGTTATACCTGGTAATGATGATGCAATAAGAGCGGTTAAACTATTAACTGAAACTATGGCTAATGCAGTTTTAGAAGGAAGACAAGGCGAACAAATAGAAAATACAGAAGAGTAAATAAAAGGGTAAGGGTTTAAAGGGTTGTTCCCTTATACTCTTACCATTTTTAACAATATAGGAGGGATAGAATGAATATAAGTGCTTCAACAGTAAAAGAATTAAGAGAGAGAACAGGCGCTGGAATGATGGATTGTAAAAATGCTTTGGTAGAAACAAATGGAGATATAGAAAAGGCAATTGATTTATTAAGAGAAAAAGGATTATCAAAGGCTGCAAAGAAATCAGGTAGGGTAGCAGCGGAAGGTCTAGTGGAGGCATATATCCATGGTGGTAGAATTGGAGTTTTAGTAGAAGTTAACTCTGAAACTGACTTTGTTGCTAAAACTGATGAATTTAAACAATTTGTTAAAGACATAGCTATGCAAATAGCTGCTTCAAATCCTAAATATATTTCAAGAGAAGAAGTTCCAGAGGAAGAAATAGCTAGAGAAAAAGAAGTACTTACACAACAAGCTATTAATGAAGGTAAACCTGAGCATGTAGCTGCTAAAATGGTAGAAGGAAGATTAGAAAAATTCTTTGAACAAATATGTTTATTAGATCAAAATTTCATAAAGGATTCAGATGTTAAGATTAAAGATTTATTAAATGAAAAAATTGCTAAAATAGGTGAGAATTTAAAAATTAGAAGATTTGCAAGATTTGAAGTTGGTGAAGGCATCGAAAAGAGAGAAGAAAATTTTGCTGACGAGGTTGCAAAACAAATTAATATGTAATTAAATGGAGAACAAATATTGTTCTCCATTTAAATAACACTAAACTTAATATTAGGAGTGAATTAAATGGACCCAATATTTAAGCGAGTAGTCTTAAAGATAAGTGGTGAGGCCTTGTCAGGTTCTAAGGGTACTGGAATTGATATAGATACAATTAATCAAATATCTATGGAAGTCCAAGAATTACACAATTTAGGTGTACAAGTATCTATAGTAGTAGGTGGAGGAAATTTTTGGCGTGGTAGGTCAACTAATGAAATGGATAGGACTACATCAGATTATATAGGAATGCTTGGAACAACTATGAATGCCTTAGCATTACAAGATGCTCTTGAGCAATTAGGAGTAGATACAAGGGTACAATCTGCCATAGAAATGAGACAGATAGCTGAGCCGTATATAAGAAGAAAAGCTGTTAGACATTTGGAAAAAGGTAGAGTGGTTATATTTGCAGCAGGTACAGGTAATCCTTATTTTTCAACAGATACTACAGCTGCTCTAAGAGCTGCTGAGGTAGAGGCAGAAGTAATTTTATTAGCTAAAAAAGGTGTAGATGGAGTATATGATTCGGATCCAAATTTAAATGAAAATGCCAAAAAGTTTGACATATTAAAATATATAGATATATTAAACTTAGGACTGGGAATAATGGACTCAACTGCAACTTCATTATGCATGGATAATAAAATTCCCCTAATTGTATTTGGAATTGATGAACCAAATAATATTATTAATGTTGTTTTAGGTAAAAAAATTGGAACACATGTAAAGGAGGATTAATTATGTTTACTGGACTTTACAAGGAAGCAGAAGAAAAAATGAGTAAAACTATTTCTATTTATAAGGAAGAATTACAAAGTATCAGAGCAGGCAGAGCAAATCCAACATTGCTTGATAAAATTACAGTGGATTATTACGGACAAATAACACCTTTAAAACAAGTAGGAAGTATTTCAGCACCAGAGCCAAGGCTATTGGTTATTCAACCCTGGGATGTAAAGTTGATTCCTGTGATTGAAAAAGAAATATTAAAATCTGATTTAGGTATAAATCCTTCAAATGATGGCAAAGTAATTAGGTTGGTTATTCCTGCCTTAACGGAAGAAAGAAGAAAAGAGTTGACAAAGGTAGTTAAGAAAAATGGAGAGAACGCTAAAATTGCCATTAGAAATATAAGAAGAGATTTAAATGAACAGTTAAAGAAGATGGAAAAAAACAAGGAAATTAGTGAAGATGATAAGAAATTAGCTGAGGTAGAAATACAAAAAATAACGGATAAATTCATCGAAGAACTAGATGATGTAACAAAGAAAAAAGAAGATGAACTAATGGAAATATAGTAAAACCCCTTCTTAATAGGAAGGGGTTTTTAGTGATGAGGTGATATATATGGCAGACATTAATCAAACTATAGAACAGATAAAACAACAAATTGATATGACAAATCTTCCTAAGCATATTGCAATAATAATGGATGGGAATGGTAGATGGGCGAAGAAAAGGTTTTTACCAAGAAATTTTGGTCATCAGGAAGGGATGGAAAGAGTAGTTGAAATTGTTGGGGCTGCATCAAGTTTGGGAATAAAACATTTATCTCTATATGCTTTTTCAACAGAAAATTGGAAAAGGCCTGTAGAAGAAGTTCAAGGTTTGATGAAGATTTTAGTCCAATATATAAGACGAGAATTAGATAAATTACATAAAAACAATGTTAAAATACAGGTTATGGGAGATATTGAAAAATTACCCCAATTTGCAAAAGAGGAAGTAATAAGGGCTATAGAAAAAACATTTAAAAATACTGGAATGATATTAAATATTGGATTAAATTATGGAGGAAGAGACGAAATAATATTTGGAATTAAAAATCTTTTAATTGATTTAAAAATGGGTAAAATTAATATAGATGAGTTAAATGAAATTAATTTTTCTAATTATCTCTATACAAAAGGTCAGCCTGATCCTGATTTGCTTATTAGACCAAGTGGAGAGCTTAGGCTTAGTAATTTCATGCTATATCAAATTGCTTATACAGAATTTTATTTTTCTGATGTATTATGGCCAGATTTTACGGAAAAACATTTATTATTATCTATTATTGATTATCAAAAAAGAAATAGAAGGTTTGGAGGAATATAAGTGAAAGATTTAAGCAAGAGATTCTTTAGTGGTCTAATTGGCTTAGTCCTGTTAATTTTCATTGTATCAAAAGGGGGATATTTATTATCTTTTGCTGTTTATATAGTTTCAATTATTGGTTTAAGAGAATTTTATAAGGCAATAGAGGAAATTGATATAAATCCCATTTCTACTGTAGGCTATTTAGGAACAACAGGATTATTTATAAATACAATTTTACAAAATAATTATTTAGGTCTTTTTTTTAGTAGTATTATTATTACTTTACTTATATTGTTAATGGTTAATAAAGATATAACAATAGAAGATATTTCTGCAACCATTTTAGGAATAATATATATTCCGTTTTTACTTTTTCATATAACATATTTAGACAAAACTAAGTATATTTGGCTAGTTTTTATTATAGCATTTGGTACTGATACATTTGCATATATATCAGGAAATTTATTTGGCAAAAGAAAGTTATGTCCTAAAATCAGTCCGAAAAAAACAATAGAAGGTTCCATTGGTGGTATAGTTGGTACAATTATCCTGTTAATTATATATTCTATATATTTTGAGTTAAGTCCAATATGGAAAATTATTTTGCTCTCTATATTTTGCTCTATAATAGCTCAACTAGGTGATTTAGTAGCTTCAAAAATAAAAAGAGTTTGTGGAATAAAGGATTATGGTTTTATAATGCCTGGACATGGTGGTGTATTAGATAGATTTGATAGTATAATTTTTACTGCTCCAGTAATATACTACTATATTAGTATGTTTTTAATTTAAAATATAGGTGGTGTTTAAATGTTAACAGCAATATCAGCAGTATTTGTTTTTTTGGTAGTGATATTAGTACATGAGTTTGGTCACTTTTCTGTAGCGAAAATAGTAGGTATTAAAGTAAACGAATTTTCCATAGGCATGGGACCAAAATTATTTCAAAAGAAGAAGGGTGAAACTGAATATACCTTAAGAGCGTTGCCAATTGGTGGATATGTGAAAATGGAAGGTGAAGATGAAGCTTCCAATGATCCTAGGAGTTTCAATAAGGTTTCTGCTCTATCAAGAATAGCAGTTGTAGCTGCCGGAGCAATTATGAATTTTGTTTTAGCCATAGTTATATTAACTATTGTTTCTTATGGAATTGGTATGCCCACAAATATTATAGATAACACAGTGCCAGGTTCACCAGCAGAAAAAAGTGGTTTGATATCAGGTGATATTATAATCAATATAAATGGTGTAGAAATAAATAACTGGGACACTACTGTTGATTCCATAAATAAGTCTGATCCTAATAAGGAAATGGAAATAGGGATTAAAAGGGATAATGAAATAAGAAAAATCATGGTAAAACCAATAACTGAAAAAGGGAAAACTATAATTGGTATAGTGCCTAAATATGAAAAATCAATATCATCTGCAATAAAAGGTGGTTTTGAAAATACTTTTATGTTTTTAAAATTAATGTTTGAATTCATAGGAATGATTTTTAAAGGTAAGGTAGGGATTAAGCATTTATCTGGACCTGTTGGCGTAATCCACGAAGTAGGAGTTCAGGCAAAGCTTGGAATATATAATTTATTATATATTTTAGGTTTTATTAGTGTGAATTTAGGATTTTTTAATCTGCTACCTATTCCAGCTTTAGATGGAAGTAGAATAGTATTTTTATTAGTAGAATTAGTTAGAGGTAAGCCTATAGATCCAGAGAAGGAAGGTTTTATACATTTTGTTGGTTTCATTCTATTAATATCTCTAATGTTGATTGTTACTTATAGAGATTTAATTAAATTTAATATTTTTAGTAGGTGATAAAATTGTTGAGAAAAAAAACTAAAGTAATTAAAGTTGGTAATGTATTAATTGGAGGAGATAATCCTGTTTCAGTTCAATCTATGACAAATACTTTAACTAAGGATATTGTTTCTACTATTAACCAAATAAAAAGATTAGAAGATGCGGGTTGTGATGTAGTTAGATCTGCAATTACAGATGTAGAAGATGCAAAAGCTATAAAAGATATAAAGAAAGACATTCGTATTCCTATAATTGCTGATATTCAATATGATTATAAATTAGCTTTAGAGTCTATTAAATATGGAATTGATGGTTTAAGGTTAAATCCAGGGAATATTGGTTCTCTAGATAGAGTGAAGGAAGTAGTAAAAGCCTGCAAAGAAAATAATATTTCTATTAGGGTTGGTGTAAACTCTGGTTCCATTAAAAAGGAATTTTTAGAAAAATATAATGGAGTAAATGAAAACTCCATGGTTTATAGTGCTTTAGAACAAATTAGATTATTAGAAGATATGGATTTTTATGATATAAAGATTTCTTTAAAAGCAAGTAATGTGCCTTTAACTATTAAAGCCTATGAAAAAATGTCTGATATGGTAGATTATCCACTACATTTAGGCATTACTGAAGCTGGGCCTATATGGAGAGGAACAATAAAATCCTCTGTTGGAATAGGTTCTTTGTTATCAATGGGAATAGGAGATACGGTGAGAATATCTTTGACTGGTGATCCAGTAGAAGAAGTTAGAGTAGGGAGAGAGATTCTTAAATCACTTAATCTATTGAATGAGGGATTAGAAATAATATCATGTCCTACTTGCGGAAGAACAAATATTAACTTAATTGATATAGTTGAAGAGGCTGAAAAAAGACTTGAAGGAATTAACAAAAATATAAAAGTCGCAATAATGGGGTGTCCTGTTAATGGTCCTGGAGAAGCTAAAGAAGCAGATATAGGAATAGCTGGTGGCAAAGGAGAAGGACTTATATTTAGAAAAGGTGAGATAATAAAAAAAGTTAAAGAAGAAGATTTACTTGATGAATTATTAAATGAAATAGAGAAACTTTAATATAATTACTATGCCATTAAAGGAGAAGGGAGTATAAAATACCTATGAATAATAATAGATTATATCTTTCTCAGCTAATTACAAAAAAAGAGTTCAATGATATTAGGGATTTAGAAATTATTATTAATAAAATTGAAATAATTAAAAAAACAATGTCTTTAATAGTACATCTTGAATCTTTTAATTTAATAAATAATGTAATGGCCAGTAAAATAAACAAATTCTTCAAAGATAAATTTACGGGATTTCAAATAGTTATAAGAATTCAGTATAATATTACAGGGAATACAGAGGAAAAAATAAGATTTTATGAAGATAACATTTTAGATGTTATTAAAACAGAGATTGAATCCAGTAGCTCTTGGATTGAAGATTTAAAATGGGAGATCAGCAATGACTCCCTTGTAATTTTTCCACCAAATAAGGTGGCTTATTACTCCTTAGAAAGAAATGAAATTATAAAGAAGATTAAAAACATAATTTTAGAAGAAATGAGATTAGATTTAGATATTAAAATATCTGATGATAATTTTAAAGAGGAAGAAAATTTTCTTGATAAAAAGAGTATTGAAGAAAAAGAAATTGCTATTAATACTGTTAAAAATATATCTGAAAATCATAAATCTAACTCTTCTGATAATGTTTCAAGTAAATTTAATAGATATTATATTTATGGGACACAAATAGGAGAATTACCTATTAAAGTAAAAGATATTACTATGCAGACAGGTTCTTGTATAGTAGAAGGTGTAGTTTTTCAGCTTGAAACTAGAAAAATTAAAAATAGTAAAACTTTAGTTACTTTTTGTATCTCAGATTTTAGTGATTCCATTACAGTAAAAATTTTTTTATCAGAAGAACAGTCATCAGAGTTTCTTGCAAATGTGGAGAATGATTGTTATGTAAAAATTGAAGGTGATGTGGTCTTTGATAACTATTCTAAAAGTACGGTTATAATGTTAAAATCACTTAATAAAATTGAAAGAGAGAAAAGAAAGGATAATGCAAAAGAAAAAAGAGTAGAACTACATCTACATACACAGATGAGTTCAATGGATGGAGTTTCATCATTGAAAAAGATTGCAACTAGAGCTAAGGAGTGGGGACATAAGGCATTAGCTATAACTGATCATGGTGTTGTTCAAAGCTTTCCAGATGCTATGAATCTAGGTAAGTCTTTAGGCTTAAAAATAATCTATGGAGTTGAAGGTTATTTAATAAATGATAAAAAGGAAATTGTGACTAATTTTGATGAAAATAAAGATTATTCAACTTATATAGTTTTTGATATAGAAACCACTGGTTTATCACCCATAAATGATATGATAACAGAGATAGGTGCTGTTAAAATTAAAGATGGAAAGGTAATAGATACTTATAGTCAATTGATAAATCCAGAGAGACCAATACCTGAACTAATTACTAAAATCACTGGTATTACAGATGAAATGGTAAAAGATAAGCCAACTATTAAAGATGTTATTTTAGACTTTATAAATTTTATTGGTGATGATGTTTTAGTTGCACATAATGCTACTTTTGATGTTGGTTTTATTAGGGAAAAGATTAAATTAGTTAATATGGAATTAAATAATCCAGTATTAGATACTTTAGAATTATCTAGGGCTGTATTTCCTTCTTTAAAGAGTCATAAATTAAATCTTATAGCAAAGCATTTAAATGTAAGCTTAGTTAATCATCATAGAGCTGTAGATGATGCTACAGCCACATCTGAAATATTTCTAAGAATTTTAGATATATTGAAGGAAAGAAATATAATAAATTTTAAACAGATAAATGGTTTAAATGCTAATAAGAATCTTTCAAAGGATGAAAGTTTTCATATAATAATACTTGCAAAAAATTTAATTGGACTTAAAAATTTATATAAATTAATATCAGAATCTCATATAAAGTATTTTCATAGAAGACCAAGGATTCCAAAATCTCTTATAGAAGCAAATAAAGAAGGACTAATTATAGGAAGTGCTTGTGAGGCTGGAGAGCTTTATAGAGCAATAATAAAAAACAAGAGTATGAATGAAATAAAAGAAATTGTAAAATTTTATGACTACTTAGAAATTCAACCTATTGAAAATAATATGTATTTAGTTAGGGAAGGAATATTAAAGAATGAAGAGCAGTTAAGACAAATAAACAGAAAAATATATAATTTAGGGAAAGAAAATAAAAAGCTTGTTGTAGCAACTGGGGATGTACATTTTTTAGATCCAGAAGATGAAATATATAGAAGAATATTAATGTCTGGACAAAAATTTAAAGATGCAGATATTCAACCTCCATTATATTTTAGAACAACTGATGAAATGATAAGTGAGTTTTCATATTTAGGGAAAGAAATTGCAGAAGAAGTAGTTATAAAAAATACTAATTTGATAAATGATATGATAGATGAGATATTACCCATTCCAGATGGAACTTTCCCGCCAGTTATAGAAGGTGCTGAGGAAGAGTTAAGAAGAATAACCTATGAAAAAGCAATAGAGGTATATGGAAATCCATTACCAGAAATTGTAGAAAAACGTTTGGAAAGAGAACTTGGCTCTATAATTAAAAATGGTTATGCTGTTATGTATATAATTGCACAGAAATTAGTTTGGAAATCTTTAGAAGATGGTTATTTAGTAGGTTCTAGAGGATCAGTAGGCTCATCTTTTGTAGCTACTATGAGTGGTATTACAGAGGTAAATCCATTGAAGCCACATTATGTTTGCCCTAATTGTAAATATAATGAATTTTTTGTTGATGGGACTATAGCCTCTGGTGCAGATTTACCAGATAAGATATGTCCCAGATGTGAAACTAAATTAAATAAAGATGGTCATGACATTCCCTTTGAAGTTTTTCTAGGATTTGAAGGGGATAAAGAGCCAGATATTGACTTAAACTTTGCAGGAGAATACCAAGCTGTAGCACATAAATATACAGAAGAATTGTTTGGAGAAGGCTATGTTTTTAGAGCAGGAACTATAGGAACAATTGCAGATAAAACTGCTTATGGATTTGTAAAGAAGTATTTTGAAGAAAGAGATATAAGTGTTAATTTGGCTGAAATTAATAGGTTGGTTCAAGGATGTACTGGAATCAAAAGAACTTCAGGACAACATCCTGGGGGAGTTATGATTGTTCCAAAATATAAGGATATTTTAGATTTTACTCCTATTCAATACCCAGCTGATGATAAAAGTTCTGGAGTAATCACAACTCATTTTGATTATAATGCTATTAGTGGAAGAATATTAAAACTAGATATTCTTGGTCATGATGTTCCTACTATAATAAGAATGCTTGGTGATATTACTGGGGTTGATCCTACTAAGATACCTCTTGATGAACCAAAGACTATGAAACTATTTACAAGTACTGAATCTTTGGGAGTGACTAAAGAAGATATTAATTGTGAAGTAGGAACTTTAGGAATTCCAGAATTTGGAACTAAATTTGTAAGGCAAATGCTTATTGACACTCAACCTAGCACTTTTTCTGACTTAGTGAGAATTAGTGGTTTATCTCATGGTACTGATGTATGGATAAACAATGCTCAAAATCTCGTTAAAGAAAATATAGCCACCCTTAGCAAAGTAATTTCTACTAGAGAAGATATTATGCTATATTTAATTAATGCAGGCATGGATAAGAAAAAATCATTTAAAATTATGGAAAAGGTTCGAAAAGGTAAGGGACTATTGGATGAAGAAGAAGAGGAAATGAGAAATTTAAATGTACCAGAGTGGTATATAGATTCTTGTAATAAAATAAAGTATATGTTTCCAAAGGCTCATGCTGTTGCCTATGTTATGATGTCTTTTAGAATAGCATATTTTAAAGTTTATTTTCCTGAAGCTTTTTATGCAACTTATTTTACTATTAAAGCAAATGATTTTGATGCAGATTTAGTTATAAAAGGTAAAGAATTTGTAAAAAATAAAATTCAAGAATTAGAAAAATTGGGAAATGATTTAACAGCAAAGGAAAAAAATTTATTAACAGTTCTAGAAGTTGTTTTAGAAATGTATGCAAGAGGTTATAAATTTCAGAAGGTGGATCTCTATAGATCAGATAGTGATAAATTTATAATTGATGAAAATGGAATGATACCACCACTTAAAAGTTTAGAAGGTCTTGGGGAAAATGTTGCCAGAAAAATTGTCGAAGAAAGAAATATCTCTAGATTTATATCTATAGAAGATTTAGTTAGTCGTGGTAAAGTAAGTAAGCCTGTATTAGAAGTTTTAACTAATCATGGATGCTTAGGTAATTTACCATTAAGTAATCAAATAAGCCTTTTTAATATTTGATTTTTCTTTAAATTGTGATATAATTAATTTGACAAAAATAAATTTTTTCTGGGAAAGAGTGGGTTAACCCACTCTTGATTTTTTATTCTAAACTAACTATTGATATAAATAAACTATTATGGAGGTGAATTAATTGAATAAAAAGGGAATTATAGGGGTTGTCAAAGAAATATCTGAAGAACTGGTAGAAGAATTAAAATATGAATTAGTAGATGTAGAGTTTGTAAAAGAGGGTTCTAATCATTTTCTTAGAGTATATTTAGATAAGCCTGGTGGAATAAATTTAGATGATTGTCAGAGGATGAGCCAGTTATTAAGTGATAAATTAGATGAAAAAGATCCTATTACTGTACCATATTATTTAGAGGTTTCATCTCCAGGACTAGATAGACCATTAAAAACTGATAATGATTTAAAAAGAAATTTAGGAAAAGACATTGAAATTAAATTATATCAGCCAGTGAATGGTAAAAAGATAATAGAAGGGACTTTAGAATCATACGAAGAAAAAGTAATTGCATTGAAAACAGAAACTGATGAAATTATTAAAATATCAAGAGAAGGCATTGCTTTAATTAAATTGGCAGTTAAATTTTAAGGAGGTTTAATGAATGAATGGAGATTTTATTGATGCCCTTCATGAAATAGAAAAAGAGAAGGGCATTTCTAAAGATATAATATTTGATGCCCTAGAATCTGCACTTATTTCCAGTTATAAGAAAAATTTTAATGCATCTCAAAATGTTGAAGTTGAAATGGATAGAACTACTGGAAAGGTGAAAGTACTAGCATTAAAAGAAGTAGTAGATATAGTAGAGAATGAATATCTTGAAATAGATTTAGATGATGCGAAAGAAATTGATGATAGATTTCAAATTGGTGATATTATAAAAATAGAGATTACACCAAAAGATTTTGGACGAATAGCTGCACAAACTGCAAAACAGGTTGTTATTCAACGAATAAGAGATGCTGAAAGAGATGTAATCTATGATGATTTTATAAATAGGGAGAATGAGATAATTACTGGCTTAGTTCAACGTATTAGTAAAAATAATGTATATGTTGATTTAGGTAAGACTGAAGGTATATTGCCACCTTCTGAACAAATGGAAGGTGAAGAATATAATCAAGGTGATAGATTAAAATTATTGATATCTGAAGTTAAGAAGACAACAAAAGGACCTCAAATAATATTATCTAGATCCCATCCTAATCTTGTAAAGAGATTATTTGAATTAGAAGTTCCTGAAATTAATGATGGAATAGTTGAAATATATTCTATTTCTAGAGAAGCTGGTTCTAGGACTAAGATTTCAGTTTTTTCAAAGGATCCAAATGTAGATCCTCTTGGTTCTTGTGTAGGATTTAAAGGTAGTAGGGTAAAAGTTATAGTAGATGAATTAAAGGGTGAAAAAATAGACATTGTAATTTGGAGTAAGGATATAGGAGAATTTATTGCTAATAGCTTAAGTCCTTCTAAGGTATTAAATGTAATAGTTGATGAAAAAGAAAAATCTGCTATTGTTGTGGTGCCAGATTATCAGCTTTCCTTGGCTATAGGTAAGGAAGGTCAAAATGCTAGATTAGCAGCAAAATTAACAAATTGGAAGATAGATATAAAGTCGGAATCACAATACAATCAAGATATTGAATAAGAGGTGATTGTTTTGAAAAAGAAAAAAATTCCTTTAAGAAAATGTATTGCTTGTGGTGAAGGTAAACCAAAAAAAGAATTAATAAGAGTTGTAAAGAGCAATGAGAATGAAGTAAATATTGATGTAACAGGGAAAATGAATGGTAGAGGTGCATATATATGCTCTAATCTTGAGTGTTTGGAACTTGCACAAAAGGGTAAAAAATTTTCTAGAGCCTTAGAAGTAGAAATAACAACTAATATATATGAGGAATTGAAGGATATAATTCAATCGAAATTAGAGAAATAAGAGATATCACCTTTAAATATAATAGGGGGTATGTAATATGAAGAAAATTAGAATATATGAACTAGCAAGGGAATTGGGAATAAGTAGTAAAGATTTAATTGAAAAGATTTCTGAATTAGATATAAGCGTAGGTAATCATATGAGTACTTTGGAAAATGAAGAAGCTGAAATAATAAAATCATTATTATCAAATAATGAAAAAAAAGATGACTCAAATGAAAAGATTCATAGTAAAGGCGATAATATAGGTACTAAAGAAAATGAAGAAAATATTAAAGTAAAAACAGTTGAAGGTAAAAACAATAAAAAACATAAGAGTAAGAAGCAGTCAAATAAAAGTAAGTTAAAGAATAATAATATGAATAAAGAAAACAATATAATTGGTAAAGAAGGGAATGAGGTTGTTATAGAAATCGAAAGTAATATCATTGTAAAAGATTTAGCAGATAAAATAGATGTAAGTCCATCACAAATAATTTCTAAATTAATTGGATTAGGTGTAATGGTAAATCAAAATCAAGCAATAGATTCAGATATAGCAATTATAGTTGCTGAAGAATTTGGTGTTGAATTAAAAGTAAAAGAAGTTTCAGAAGATAACAATATATCCTTAGAAGAAGAGTTTAATCTGGATTATGAAGATGATCCAAAGGATTTAAAAACTAGAGCACCTATAGTAACAGTAATGGGGCATGTTGACCATGGTAAAACATCTTTATTAGATGCTATTAAGGAAACTAGTGTTACAAAATCAGAAGCTGGAGGAATTACTCAGCATATAGGTGCTTATGCTGTAAATATTAACAATAAAAAGATATGTTTCTTAGACACACCAGGTCATGAAGCTTTTACTTCTATGCGTGCTAGAGGTGCACAAGTAACGGATATTGCAATATTAGTTGTGGCAGCAGATGATGGAGTTATGCCTCAGACTATAGAGGCAATAAATCATGCTAAAGCTGCTAATGTTCCAATAATTGTAGCAATTAATAAAATGGATAAACCTACAGCTAATGTAGACAGGATTAAACAAGAGTTAGTAGAAAATTCTTTAGTTCCAGAAGATTGGGGTGGAGACACTATAACAGTACCAGTCTCTGCAAAAAACCGTGTAGGAATTGAAGAATTGCTTGAAATGATACTACTTGTTGCAGAAATGCAAGAACTTAAAGCTAATCCAAATAGAAATGCAGTAGGTACTATTGTAGAAGCACAACTTGATAAAGGTAAGGGGCCATTAGCCACTGTATTAGTTCAAAAAGGTACATTGCAAGTAGGAGATATAGTTGTTTCTGGTTCTTCCTTTGGTAGAGTTAGGGCTATGTTAGATGACAAGGGTAAAAGAGTGAAAAAGGCTGGACCATCAATGCCAGTAGTAATACTTGGATTATCTGAGGTTCCAAATGCAGGAGATTTATTATATGCTGTAGAAGATGAGAAAATAGGTAGATCTTTGGCAGAAAAAAATAAAGAAATTGTGAGAGCAGAACAGATGAGATCTGATCAAAAGGTTTCACTAGATGATTTATTTGAAAGAATAAAATTAGGAGAAATCAAGGATTTAAATATTATAATAAAAGGCGATGTCAGAGGTTCAATTGAGGCATTAAAACAATCTTTAGAAAAACTTGATACTGAGGAAGTAAAAACTAATATTATACATGGTGGTGTAGGAGGAATTACTGAATCTGATATTATGCTTGCTTCTGCTTCTAATGCTATTGTTGTTGGGTTTAATGTTAGACCAAATTTAAATGCTATTGAAGTGGCTAAAAGGGAA
Source organism: Tissierella praeacuta DSM 18095 (assembly GCF_900128955.1). GTDB lineage: Bacteria > Bacillota > Clostridia > Tissierellales > Tissierellaceae > Tissierella > Tissierella praeacuta. The sequence goes on along the minus strand of NZ_FQTY01000001.1, from coordinate 315,545 downwards.
AAGGTTGATGTTAGAACATACAGGGTGATTTATGAAGCAATTGAAGATATTCAAGCTGCAATTAAAGGTATGCACGCACCAAAGATTGTTGAAGAAGTAATAGGTAGAGCTGAAGTTAGGGCTACCTTTAGGTTACCTAATGGAAGTACTATAGCAGGTATTTACGTATTGGATGGTAAAATAGCTAGAAATGGTAAAGTTAGACTTCTTAGAAATGATATTGTTATATTTGAAGGAGATGTATCGTCTTTGAAAAGGTTTAAAGATGATGCTAGAGAAGTTCTATCAGGATATGAGGCAGGACTGGGTTTGGAAAATTATAATGATATTAAAGAAGGAGACTTACTAGAAGCATATGTTTTAAAAGAAGTTGAGAAATAGAGGTGAGGAAATGAATAACAAAAGACTTAATCGAATTTCTGAAGAGGTAAAAAGAGTTGTTTCGGAATTAATTTATAATGGTCTTAAAGATCCAAGGGTTAATTCCATGACAACTATAACAAAGGTGGAAGTAACTAGAGATTTAAGATATGCAAAAATTTATGTTTCGGTATTTGGAAACAAAGAAGAAAAAGAAAATACATTGTTAGGTTTAGAAAGTGCAAAAGGATTTATAAGAAAAGAAATAGGCAATAGAATTGATTTAAGATATGCTCCAGAGCCAATTTTTATCTTAGATGAATCAATAGAACAGGGGATTTATATGTCTAAGTTAATTAAAGAGGTAAACAAGGATTCTAATTCACTTGAGGAAGATAAAAATGATGAATAATATTGAATCTTTATTTGATATTGCAATTGAAAAAATCAAAGAAAGTGAAAGGATATATATTGTTTCTCATGTTCAGCCTGATGGTGATAATATTGGATCTATCCTGGCTTTATGGATAGCAATTAAAAAGATAAAAGATAAAGTTTTTATCCTAAAAACCGATGATATTCCTTCTGATTTTTTATTTCTTCCAAATGTAAATGAAATTAAAGAGTTTAATGATGAGGGAAAAATAGATATGTTTATTGCTTTAGATACTAGTGATGAAAATAGATTAGGAAAGAATAAAGAATTGTTAAATAAAGCTAAAACTATAATTAATATTGATCATCATATTAGTAACACAAATTTTGGACATATAAATATAGTGGATAGCAATGCAGCAGCAACTGGTGAATTAGTATATAATTTAATAAAGAAAATGAATATTCCCATGGATAAAGATATAGCTTCTTGTATTTATACTGCAATAAGTTCAGATACTGGTAGTTTTATGTATGATAATACCAGTGCAGAAACTCATAGAATTATTGCCGAATTAATAGATATAGGAATTGATAAAAGTAATATAAATATAAATTTATATCAGAATAAAAGCCTAGAGAGAACTATGCTATTTATAAAGTCCTTAGAAACTTTGAGATTATATTTTAATAATAATGTAGCTTTAATAAAGGTAACTCAAGATATGCTTAATAAGGCTAATGCTAAGATGGAAGACACTGAAGGTATAGTTTCATTTATAAGAGAAATTGCTCCTGTTGAGGTAGGGATTATACTGAAAGAGTTTAAAGAAAATGAAATCAAAGTTAGCATGAGAAGTAAAAGATTTATAGATGTATCTGCTATTTGTGCTAGTTTTAATGGAGGAGGACATATAAGAGCAGCAGGTTGTACAATTAATTCCCCTATGGATATTGCAGAAAAATTAATTTTAGATGAACTAAAGAAAGTGTTTTAGGTGATTATATGAATGGTGTAATAAACTTCTTTAAGCCTAGGGGAATGACCTCCCATGATGCTGTAAATTTATTGAGAAAGATATTAAAAACTAAAAAAATCGGACACACTGGAACTTTGGATCCAAATGCATCTGGAGTATTACCTTTATGTATAGGAAAAGGTACTAGGATTTCTGAATACCTACTTGACAGTGATAAAGAATATATAGGAGAGCTAACATTAGGACATAGAACAGATACTCAAGATATGGATGGAAAGATAATATCTTCTTCTAAGAACTGTGTTGAAGAAGAAGATATTATAAGCGTCATGTCTAAATATATTGGTAAAATATCTCAGTTACCACCTATGTACTCCGCATTAAAACATAAAGGAAAAAAACTCTATGAATTAGCACGTGAAGGAAAAACAGTTGAACGTAATCCTCGAAATATTACAATATATGAACAAAAAATATTGAATATAGAAGATTGTAGGAAAATCATATTTTATACAAAATGTTCCAGGGGCACTTATATTAGAACATTATGTGACGATATAGGGGTAGATTTAGGTACTTATGGATATATGTCATATTTATTAAGAACAGGTGTAGGAAATTTTAAGATTAATAATTCATATAGCATTGAATATATTAGAAAATTAAGTTCGGAAGAGATTTCTAAAATAATTACTCCCATGGACAAGGCATTGTATCACCTAGAAGAACTTATTGTTTCAGAGCATTTATACTCAAAACTGATAAATGGAGTGGTACTACGATTTGATTTTATGGATGAAAGTAAAGTTGATAAATTACTGAGAGTATATTGTAAAGATATATTTATTGGAATAGGAAAAATTAGTAATGTAGATTCTAAATTTTACTTGAAGATGGATAAAGTTTTAATAATATAAGGTGGTATACATGGAGATTATAGAACTATCAAATTATAATGAAACAAGATTTAATACGGCTATAGCCTTAGGAAATTTTGATGGTATTCATATAGGACATCAGGAACTAATTAAAACCATGATATCTAAATCAAAAGAATTAGGTATAAAGTCTTCTCTTTTACTTTTTAAAAGTCATACTAAAGCTATAATAGATAATAGTAAACCTAAGATGATAACCAATAATCAGCAAAAATTTAAGATTGCTAAGGATTTAGGTGTAGATATTATTTATATATTAGACTTTGATGATAAAATTATGAAATTATCAGGAGAAGATTTTATTAAAAATATTATCATAAATAAAATGAATGGTAAGTTACTTGTTGTAGGATTTGATTATAGATTTGGCTATAAAGCTTCTGGAGATTCTAAGTATTTGATGAAACTTGGTAAAGATTATGATATAGATGTAATTGTACTAGACCCAGTTTATAAAGATAAAGATATTATAAGTAGTTCCAATATTAGAAGTTTAATAGCAGATGGAAATATTTCTCTTTGTTTAAAAATGTTAGGTAGACCATATTCTATTATAGGTAGAGTTATACCAGGGAAAAATAGAGGTAATAAATTAGGTTTTCCCACAGCTAATATAGAACCTATTGATAACTATGTAATACCTAAAAATGGAGTATATATGACTAATACCATAATAGATGGTAAAAAGTATGTTTCTGCTACAAATATTGGATATAATCCTACTTTTAATGAAGATATATTAAAGATAGAAACTTATATTCTAGATTTTAATGGGGATGTATATGGAAATACATTAGAAATTGAATTTTTAGATTTTCTTAGAAATGATATTAAATTTCAAAATAAAGAAGCATTAATAGAACAAATGAAAATTGATATTGAAATGATTAAATTAAGACAATAATATTTACATTTAAGGTTTATTATGATACTATAATATTGGTACATTACCTATTGCTATGTTTAACGTATCCTCGGCGTCTTACAAAGCTATAGGGGTATATTAAAATTTGGAGGTGTATTTATATGTTAACAAAAGAAGTTAAGGAACAAATAATTAATGATTATAAATTGCACGAAGGTGATACAGGTTCACCAGAGGTACAAATTGCAATTTTAACACACAGAATCAATTCTGTAAATGAGCATTTAAAAGCTCATAAAAAAGATCACCATTCTAGAAGAGGATTACTTAAAATGGTAGGTCAAAGAAGAGGTCTTTTAAAATATTTACAAAATAATGATATTGAAAGATATCGTTCTTTAATTGAAAAATTAGGCATCAGAGGTTAATAAGAGCGGGATTATCCCGCTCTATTGATTTATTCTAGATATTTTTTATGAAATAAGGATATAATAAATATATTAAAATTTAAGGAGGTATTGCATGGAAAGAAAATTCCAGTATAGATTAGCTGGTAGGGATCTTACTGTAACCATAGGTAAAGTAGCTGAACAGGCTAATGGAGCTTGTATGGTGCAATATGGTGATACAGTAGTGTTAGCCACTGCTACAGCTTCTAAAGAACCAAGAGAAGGTATAGACTTTTTTCCCCTTAGTGTTGACTATGAAGAAAAATTATATTCAGTAGGTAAAATACCAGGTGGATTTATTAAAAGAGAAGGTAGACCAAGTGAAAAAGCAATTTTAACTTCAAGGCTTATAGATAGACCTCTTAGACCATTATTTCCAGATGGATATAGAAATGATGTACAAGTCATAGCTACTGTTCTGTCAGTTGACCAAGATCATTCACCAGAAATAGTTGCCATGATTGGGTCTTCAATAGCATTATCCATATCAGATATACCATTTAATGGACCAACAGGTTCAGTATTAATTGGCTTAATAGATGGAAATTTTGTTATAAATCCAACTAGTGAAGAAAGAGATAAATCTGAAATACATTTAGTAGTAGCAGGAACTAAAGATGCTATAATGATGGTAGAAGCAGGTGCTAATGAGATTACAGAGAAAGTAATGCTAGAAGGTATTTTAACAGCACATGGTGAAATTGTGAAATTATGTGAATTTATTGAAGATATTGCAAAGGAAATAGGAAAAACTAAGGAAGAATATAATTTATTTAAACCAAGTGATGAAATTAGAGAAAAGATTATTGAATTTGGTAGAAAAAAATTAATTGACGCTATTAATACTTTTGAGAAACAAGAAAGATTAAATAATATTGATAAAGTAAATAAGGAAATTAAAGAAATATTTTTAGAAGAATATCCTGAATCAGAACAAGATATCAATGAGATAATAGAAGATATGCTAAAAGAAGAAGTAAGAAGATTAATCCTTGAGGAAGGAAAAAGACCAGATAATAGGAAGGTTGATGAGATACGTCCTATTACAACAGACGTAGGTTTACTTCCAAGAGCCCATGGTTCAGGATTATTTACAAGAGGTCAAACTCAGGTTCTTACTATTGCTACCTTAGGTGCTATTAGTGATGCTCAAGTTATTGATGGTTTAGGAGAAGATGAATCTAAAAGATACATGCATCACTATAACTTCCCGCCATATTCAGTAGGTGATACTAGACCTTTAAGAGGACCTGGAAGAAGAGAAATAGGTCATGGGGCATTGGCAGAGAGAGCCCTTGAACCAGTTATACCATCAGAGGATAATTTCCCTTATACTATTAGACTTGTATCCGAAGTTTTAAGTTCAAATGGTTCTTCATCTCAAGCTAGTGTTTGTGGAAGTACTTTAGCTTTACTTGATGCAGGTGTACCTATAAAATCTCCTGTAGCAGGGATAGCAATGGGGCTAATAAAAGAAGGTGATAAATTAGCTATTCTATCTGATATACAAGGTATGGAAGATCATTTGGGAGATATGGATTTTAAGGTAGCTGGTACTAAAGATGGAATTACAGCTATACAAATGGATATAAAGATAGCTGGAATAGATAAACCAATTTTAGAAGAAGCTTTGGAAAAAGCGAGAAAAGGAAGGCTTTATATTTTAGATAAAATGGCTGAAACTATTTCAACTCCACGGGGAAATTTATCACAATATGCGCCTAAGATGTATACAATGCAAGTAAATCCAGATAAAATAAGAGATATTATTGGACCTGGTGGAAAAATGATTAATAAGATAATAGATGAAACAGGCGTAAAAATTGATATTGATGATAGTGGCAAGGTATTTATTTCTTCCATATCCCAAGAAGATGGTGAAAAGGCTATGGATATGATAAATAAAATAGTTAAAGAAGTTGAAGTTGGAGATATTTACTTAGGAAAAGTAACACGTATAACTAACTTCGGTGCCTTTGTAGATGTTTTAAATGGAAAAGAAGGACTGCTTCATATATCTAATATAGCTAGAGAAAGAGTTAATAAGGTAGAAGATGTACTAGCTTTAGGAGATGAAATATTAGTTAAAGTTATGGAAATAGATAATCAAGGTCGAGTTAATCTATCTAGAAAAGTATTGCTTCCAGAAGAGACTAAAACAGAAGAATAAAATACTAATGCATGAACCAAAATAAGGTTCATGTTTTTATGTCCTATAAATATATGTTCATTTTCAATATTGATGTCTAATAAGATGTTATCATAAATGATAACAAATAAAATTAAAATAATTAATTAATAAAGGGAATCTATGAAAATGGTTTCCCTAATTTAGTTTTTAGGATAATTTCATAACTCTTTGAATATATATAAATATATAATATATTGGAGGGATGTATATGAAATTAGTTATTGTAAGTAAAAAGACTTTAATTACCATTTTAATTGTTTTAATAGTAGTTATAATAACTTTAGGTATATTAAAGGTCTATAATAAAACAGAAGAAACTTTTAATTCAGATGTATATTATCAAGGAAATATTGATGAAAAAATAATCGCATTTGCTTGTAATGTAGACTGGGGAAATGAAAACATTCCAAATATGTTAGAGATATTTAAAAAAAATGATATCAAAATTACATATTTTGTAACTGGTAAATGGGCAGAGAAAAACAAGGACATCTTAAAAATGATTTATAATGATAAACATGAAATTGGAAATCATGGTTATAGTCATGTAGATTATAATAAATTATCTTATAATGAAAATAAAGAAGGAATAGTGAAAGCTCATAATATAATTAAGGAAGTATTAGATATTGATTCAAAATATTTTGCACCTCCATCAGGTGCTTACAATGATAATACTGTAAAAGCAGCAAAAGACTTGGGATATGAACTTATAATGTGGAGTATAGATACAATTGACTGGCGAAAAGATAGTACAAAAGATGTAATTATTAAAAGAGTTATTCCTAAAATACATAATTCTGCAATTGTTCTAATGCATCCAACTGAAGAGACAGTTAAAGCATTACCAGAAATAATAAATTACCTATACCAAAATGGTTATAAAATTGGTACAATAAGTGATGTAATAAAAAACAATTAGTAATACTGGAGGAGAATATGTATATAATAGATAAATTGGATAATGGCATAAGAGTTGTCATGGAAAGAATTCCCTATGTCAACTCTGTTTCCATTGGGGTTATAGTCGATAATGGTTCTGCAAAAGAGGACAAGCATAATAATGGAGTATCTCATTTTATAGAGCATATGTTATTTAAAGGAACTGGAAAGAGAACAGCTAAAAATATTGCAGAAACAATAGATAATATAGGTGGTCAATTAAATGCTTTTACTGGTAAGGAAACTACATGTTATTATGCTAAGGTTTTATATAATCATATAGATATAGCTATAGATGTGTTAGCTGATATGTTAACTAATTCAAATTTTTCAGAATCAGATATAGAAAAAGAAAAAGCAGTGATAATAGAAGAAATAAATATGTATCTTGATTCACCTGAGGATATGGTTAGTGAACTATTAAATGAGATAATGTTTAAAGATACATCACTTGGTCATCCTATATTAGGAATAGAAGAAAGTATTAAGAATTTAAATAAAGAAAAAATTATCAATTATTTTTTTGATAGTTATATACCTGAAAATATAGTTATATCATTAGCTGGTAAAATTGATACCAAAGAAGTTTTTAAAATGTTAAATCATTACTTTGGAAATTTTAATGATTCTAATAAATGTAATAGCAGAACTAAGAATACTTATAGATTTACCAATAAATTAAAGGGTATCAACAAAAGTACAGAACAACTAAATTTTTGCATTGGAATGGAAGGACTGCCAATTATTTCTGAAAACATAGAAGCATTATTAGTATTAAATAATATTTTTGGTGGCAGCATGAGTTCCAGATTATTTCAAAAAATACGAGAAGATTTAGGATTAGCTTATGCAATTGAGTCATATCCATCATTTTATAAAGATACAGGTATATTAAGTATATATACAGGATTGCATCCAGCTCAATTATTAAAAACTGTAAAATATATTGGTAATGAGATTGATGATATTAGAAAAAATTTAATCTCAAAAGATGAACTAGATAAATCTAAGGAGCATCTAAAAGGAAGCTATGTTCTTGGAATGGAAGGAACCTTTAGTAGAATGTATGAAATAGGAAAATCTATATTAATTTTTAATAAAGTACAATCTCCTGATGAAATATTAAATAGAATTAGTAAAGTAAATTTAAGTAATATAGAAGAAATTATAAAAATTATATTCAATAAAGAAACTATTAATATTGCCTATGTAGGAGATATTAAAAACCAAAAATTAATTGAACAAAAAATAAAAAATATATTATTTTAATGGAGGGTGGTTAAGATGAAAATAAATGTAATCAATAAATCTGAGTTTGAATTACCAGAATATAAGACTAAGGGAGCAGCTGGATTAGATTTACAAGCCAATATTAATGAGCCTATAGAGTTAAAACCATTAGATAGGGTTTTAGTATCAACTGGATTATTCCTTTCAATACCAGAAGGATATGAAGCTCAAATTAGAGGAAGATCGGGATTAGCTTTAAAACATGGAATAACATTAGCCAATGGAATAGGTACAATAGATAGTGATTATAGAGGAGAAATCAAAGTAATTTTAATTAATCTTGGGAAAGAGTCCTATATAATTAATAAAGGAGATAGAATAGCACAAATAGTATTTATTAAATATGAAAAGGCTATATTAATAGAAGTTGATGACTTAGATGAAACTACTAGAGGTAATGGAGGATTTGGTCATTCTGGATATTAATATCTTATAAGATATTATCATAAATGATAATGCATACTATTCAAATCTATATAATATTATTTAATATAAATTAATAGGAGGAGATTTTATGCGTTTATCTGAATTAGGTCAAAAGGAAATCGTAAACTTAAATAATGGTGGTAGACTTGGTATGATAATAGATAGTGATCTTTTAATTGATGAAGAAACTGGTAAAATCATTTCTTTGTTAGTACCAGAAAAAAGATTAGGATTAAGAATTTTGGGTTTGGAGAGTAATGATATAGAAATACCGTGGAATACAATTAGAAAAATAGGATACGATATGATTATCATTGAGATTGAATAATTATATAAAAAAATACATATATCCAAATTTGGATATATGTATTTTTTTATATAAGGAATATTATTGTTTTTTAAGTAAATGCTATATATATTAATTATTTTAGGAGGAAAATATGAATAAGAAAAATAAAGATGATAATTCTCCAATTCAAGAGGAAAAACTAGAAAATATTAAAGAAATAGGTACTGTCAATATTCCAGAAGTAAAAAATAATATTCAATTTATATCTATTATTGGGGAAATAGAAGGTCATACAATTTCCCCTAACGACAAAAAAGCTACTAAATATGAACATATTATTCCTTTATTAATAGCAGCTCAACAAGATCCAAAAATCGAAGGAATTTTTATTATTTTAAATACTGTTGGTGGAGATGTAGAGGCAGGTTTAGCACTTTCCGAATTGATAAATTCAGTAGATAAACCTAAGGTATCTTTAGTTTTAGGTGGGGGACATAGTATTGGAGTACCCTTAGCTACTTCAACAGATTATTCATTTATTGTTCCTACTGCAACTATGACAATACATCCTATTAGAACTACTGGTTTAGTTATTGGGGTACCACAAACCTTTAGATATTTTCAAAAAATGCAACAAAGAATAATCAATTTTATATTGAGAACTTCAGAAATTGATGACAAAACATTAAATGAGCTAATGTATTCAACAGATGAAATTGCAAATGATGTAGGAACAATATTAGTTGGAGAAGAAGCAGTAAAGTATAAATTAATAGATGAAGTAGGAGGATTTTCAAGAGCTTTAAAAAAACTTGATACTATGATAGAGGATAAAAATAAATAGAATAGAATTCCAAATTATGCTATAATAACTACAGCATATACTTTAAAGGGGGGAGTTTTTTTTGAACCTTAAAAAGAAAACTATTAAAAAAACTCAAAAAAAAAATAAATATAATAAAGATATTATAGGAATAATTGTAATTGCATTAGGTATATTATCAATGATAAGTCTATTTAGCTCTAATATGGGCATAATAGGCTCTATAATCAAAGGTACTACTTTTTCTTTAATGGGATTTGGCTCTTATTTTTTTCCTTTAATCATAATAGCTTCAGGAATTATCTTTTTCTTAGAAGACTATAAACATATGGAAGGAAGAATGATTTTATCTATGGGGTTTATACTTTTAAGCATATTGGTTATGCTTGATGGAATAAATCCTTTTGATTATAAATTTATTGATAGGATTAATACTTCCCTTAACTTAAGTAAAATTGGGAAAGGCGGAGGCATAATCGGTAGTTTCTTTGGTTTTTTTATTTACAGACTATTTGGCTCAATAGGCTCTTATCTTGTTTTAGGATTTATTATTATTATAAACACGTTAATTATAACCAATATTAAAGTGAAAGATATTTTTTTGAAGTCTAAAAATATGAAAAAAACTAATGAAGATAAAAAACAAAGAGCTAAACCTAAAATAATAAATGAGATAAAGCCTGAACTAAATAAGGAAGATATTAAAAAGGATATTAAAATTTTAGATTATGTAAAAAATCAAAAAAAAGAAAATTTAAAGGAAATGAGTACTGAAGAAATAAATAATATTGATGCTGAAATAAAGAACAAACAAAGTAAAAATCATATTTCTACATATAATATACCATCCTTGGCATTATTAAAATCTCCAATATCAAATCAAGATGGTGATGATAGAAAAGAGATATTAAATAATGCCAAAATAATTGAAGAGACAATGAAAAATTTTGGCATTGATGCTACAATTACACAAATCAATAAAGGTCCAACTATTACTTGCTATGAACTACAACCTTCTCCAGGAATCAAACTTAGTAAGATAGTATCTTTATCTGATAATATAGCTTTAAGTTTGGCTTCATCAGATATTCGAATTGAAGCACCTATACCTGGTAAGGCAGCTGTAGGTATTGAAGTCCCAAATAAAATAAAAAGCAGTGTGTTTTTAAAAGAAATAATTACTTCTGAATCATATAATACTATTGATTCTCCTATACCATTGGCTCTTGGAAAAGATATATCAGGTAATGCAATAGTATCTACTATTGATAAAATGCCACATTTACTTATAGCAGGAGCTACTGGTTCAGGAAAATCAGTTTGTATAAATACAATAATCATGAGTATATTATATAAATCATCTCCGGAAGATGTTAAACTTTTACTTATAGATCCTAAAATGGTAGAATTAAGTATATATAATGGTATCCCTCATTTATTAATCCCAGTAGTAACCGATGCAAAAAAGGCGGCTTTTGCACTTAATTGGGCTGTAACAGAGATGGAAAAAAGATATAAATTATTTGCTGAAAATAATGTTAGGGACATAAAATCTTATAATAGTAAGACTAAAGATACTGGAGGAGAAGAATTACCTACAATAGTTATAATAATTGATGAGTTGGCAGATCTAATGATGGTTGCAGCTCAAGAAATAGAAGATTATATCTGTAGACTTGCACAAATGGCTAGAGCTGCAGGAATGTATCTCATTGTTGCTACCCAAAGACCATCTGTAGACGTTATAACTGGTACCATAAAGGCTAATATACCTTCAAGGATATCATTTGCTGTATCTTCTCAAGTGGATTCTAGAACCATTTTAGATATGGCAGGAGCAGAGAAACTTTTAGGAAAAGGTGATATGTTATTTTACCCATCTTTTTATTCAAAACCTTCTAGGCTGCAAGGTGCCTTTATATCTGATGAAGAAGTAGAGGCTGTAGTTAATTCTCTTAAGGCTCAAGATATAACGGAATACAATGAAGATATTATTGAAGTAGTGGAAAATTCAAAAGAAATATCCTTTACTGATAGTGATGAACTATTACCAACTGCAATATCTTTAGTTGTAGAAGAAGGACAGGCTTCAATTTCATTATTACAAAGGAGATTAAAAATTGGATATGCTAGGGCTGCAAGAATTGTAGATGAAATGGAAGAAAGAGGTGTAATAGGAGGATATGAAGGTAGTAAACCTAGAAAAGTATTATTATCACCAGAAGATTTAGAGTCAACATTTAAGGAGAGATAGAATGAAAACAAAAAAAATTTACATTGTTACTTTAGGTTGTTCAAAAAATGAAATAGATTCGGAACTAATGATGAGTATATTAAAAGAAAGTAATTATATAATATCTGATTCATTAGAGGAAGCAAATGTTATTGTTGTAAATACATGTGGATTTATAGAAAGAGCCAAAGAAGAATCTATAGAAACTATTTGGGAAATGACTAAATATAAAGAGGAAGGTAATTGTAAATACTTAATATTAGCGGGCTGTTTAGCTGAAAGATATTCTAAAGAATTAATGGATGAGATTCCTGATATTGATGCAATTATTGGTACTGGAAATATAAAAGATATCGCCTTAGTTATTAAAGAGTTAGAACTAAAATCTAAAAGAATTAAAAAAACAGGAAATATAGATGTAGCTTATCTGGAAGAAGTTAAAAGAATTAATTTTAATATTACGGAATATGTAAGGATTTCTGAAGGATGTGATAATTTCTGCACATATTGTATTATTCCTAGATTAAGAGGAAAACATAGAAGTAGAAAAATGGATGATATAATAGAAGAGGTAAAGTACTTAGCTTCTAATGGAGTAAAGGAAATAATTTTAATTGGTCAAAATACTTCTGATTATGGAATTGATTTATATAATGAATATGCCTTATATAAATTGTTAGATAGATTAAATAATATAGAAGGTATTACTTGGATTAGATTATTATACTTATATCCTGATAATTTTGATGATAACCTAATTAAATCAATTAAAAATAATCAAAAAGTAGTTAAATATGTGGATATTCCATTGCAACACGTAAATAATAATATTCTAAAGAAAATGAATCGAAAAACAAATAAGGAAGATATTATACTATTAATAAATAAGTTGAAAAAAGAAATACCAGAAATAATTATAAGAACAACATTTATTGTAGGATTTCCTGGAGAAACTGAGGAGTACTTTAATGATCTATTAGACTTTGTTGAAGATATAAAATTTGAAAGATTAGGTGTTTTTACTTATTCACAAGAAGAAGATACTCCTGCTTACAGTTTTCCAAACCAAATTTCAGAAGAAATAAAAGAATGTAGAAGAGATAAAATCATGGAACTTCAGAAAGATATATCTGAGGATATTATGATGAACAAGGTTGGAAAAAAGTTTAATGTATTAATAGAAGAATTTTGTGGCAATAATACCTATATTGGCAGGACATATATGGATAGCCCCGAAATTGATGGTGTTGTTTATGTTAACTCTATTAAGGAATTAATTTTAGGTGATTTTATAGAAGTTAAAATAACTGATTATTTAGAGTATGATTTGATAGGGGAGGTAATCCAATGAATCTAGCAAATAAAATAACTATCTTCAGAGTGTTTCTAGTACCAATATTCATGTTTGTATTATATTCTACTCTTCCATATAATACTTATTTTGCAGCTGCAATTTTTATAATAGCATCCCTAACAGATACCTTAGATGGATATGTTGCCAGAAGCAGAAATATGATCACTAATTTTGGAAAATTTGTAGATCCATTAGCTGACAAGGTCTTAGTATCAGCTGCTTTGATTTCTTTAGTAGAATTAGGTAAAGTGCCTGGTTGGGTGGTAGTTTTGATTATTGCAAGAGAATTTACTATCACTGGTTTTAGAATAATTGCAGCTTCAGAAGGTATAAATATAGCTGCAAGTTCATTAGGTAAGATAAAAACTATTACACAATTAGTAGCTATAATTGCTTTATTGCTAAATAATTTCCCGTTTAGTTTAATTAATCTTCCCTTTGATTATATTATGCTATATATTTCATTATTTTTTACAATAATATCTGGAATAGATTATATATATAAAAATAAATCTGCCCTTAAAATGGGGATTAAATAAAAGGTGATTACAATGATAGCAGAAATTATTACAATAGGCTCAGAAATTACTATGGGCAGTACTTTAAATACTCATAGCAAATACATTTCTGGTAAACTATTAGAGATTGGAATAGAAACTTATTATCACACTTCTGTTGATGATAATAAAGCCAGAGTTAAGGATATTATAAAAATATCTTTACAAAGAGCAGATCTTATAATTACAACAGGAGGACTAGGTCCTACAGACGATGATTTGACAAAAGAAGTTATAACTGAAGCATTAGGTTTAGATCTAGTTAAAGACATAGATATGGAAAATAATATTAAAAGTATATTTGATAAATTAAATAAAACAATGTCTAATAATAATTTAAAACAAGCTTTGAAGCCAAAAGGAAGTCAGTTTTTAAAAAACTCTATTGGTACTGCACCTGGGATATTATTATCTAAAGATAATAGAACAATAGTAATGTTACCTGGACCTCCAAAGGAGATGGAATTAATGTTTAACAATGAGGTGCTACCTCTTCTTCATGAAGATTTTAATATTATAAATAAATCTATTAACATAATAGGTATAGGTGAATCTCAGCTAGAAATGCGAATAAAAGATTTGATAAACAAAGATCCAGATATTAAAATTGCAACATTCGCCAAAGAATTAGAAGTTGAGATTAAAATAGTAGGTAAAGGAAAAAATAAAGATATTATTGAAAACAAAGTAAATAATGTAATTAAAATACTAGAAGATAGATTTAATGAGTATATCTATGGCTTTGATAATGTCCCAATAGAAGCTATAGTTTTAAATTTGCTAAAAGAAAAAGGTTATAAGGTTGGTTTTTGTGAATCTTGTACAGGAGGATTAATTAGTAGTAGATTTAGCCGTATACCTGGTGTATCTGAAGTTTTTGACAGAAGTATAGTTACTTATAGTAATAATGCAAAAATTGAGGAACTTGGAGTAAAATCTGATACATTAGAAAAGTATGGTGCCGTAAGTGAAGAAACTGCTATAGAAATGGCTAATGGATTATTAACTAGAAATAATTTAAATTTAGCATTATCTATAACAGGAATTGCTGGACCCGATGGTGGAACTGACAAAAAACCAGTGGGACTAGTATATATGTGTATTGCAAATAAAGGTATATCTATACCTATCAAATGTAATTTCAATGGAAATAGAGAGTCTATACAAAATAAAGCATCCATAAGAGCATTCTTTGAATTAAGAAAGTTTTTATTAATAAATGATTGACTTAATTTAAATTATGTTGTAATATATAGTTAGAACGAATGTTCGAAAAGAGAAAGGGGTGAATCCAGTTCTACTGGAATGCTATGATCGATAATACAGAGAAAAAAAAGGCTTTAGATTTAACCTTAAGTCAGATTGAAAAACAATTTGGAAAAGGTTCTATTATGCGACTAGGTGAAGATGCAAAACTAAATATAGATGTAATACCAACAGGTTCCTTAGATCTTGATATTGCTTTAGGAGTAGGAGGTATTCCACGTGGCAGGATAATTGAAATATTTGGGCCAGAATCCTCAGGTAAGACTACTGTATCACTTCATATGATTGCAGAATCTCAAAAATTAGGTGGCATTGCTGCCTTTATAGATGCTGAACATGCTTTAGATCCTTCATATGCAAAAAGATTAGGCGTAGATATTGAAAATCTTATAATATCACAACCAGATACAGGAGAGCAAGCTTTGGAAATAGCAGAAGCTTTAGTGCGAAGTGGAGCAGTAGATATAGTTGTAGTTGACTCTGTAGCTGCTCTTGTACCAAAAGCAGAAATAGAAGGAGAAATGGGTGATAGTCATATTGGTCTTCAAGCTAGACTTATGTCTCAAGCTCTTAGAAAGTTAGCTGGTACCATTAATAAATCCAATTCAACTGTGGTATTTATAAATCAGCTTAGGGAAAAAGTGGGAGTAATGTTTGGTAGTCCTGAAACAACAACAGGTGGTAGAGCATTAAAATTTTATGCTAGTATCCGTTTAGATGTTAGAAGAATTGATTCAATAAAACAAGGTGATGATATTATTGGAAATAGAACCAGAATTAAGGTTGTAAAAAATAAGTTAGCGCCACCTTTTAAACAAGCAGAATTTGATATTATGTACGGTACTGGTATTTCTAAAGAAGGCAATGTTTTAGACTCTGCTGTCAATGCTAATATTATCAACAAATCTGGATCTTGGTATAGTTATAATGAACATAAACTTGGTCAAGGTAGAGAAAATGCTAAGGATTTCTTAAGGGAAAATCCTGATATATTATTAGAAGTTGAAAATAAGGTTCGTGTACATTTTGGTTTAATTGAAGATAATGTTAACTCCAAGGATATATCTAAAAATTCTGAGGAGCAAGATAAATAAAGAAATATAGACCTCCTCTTAAAGGAGGTCTATTTGTGAGGTGTTATATTTGAAGTTATTATTTTTTACTGATACTCATATTAGAGGAACTACTCCTAAAAATAGAAAAGATATATTTGTAGATACAATTGAACAAAAATTGATAGAAATTAATCATATAATAAAAGAAAACAATGTAGATTTTGTTCTTCATGGAGGAGATTTATTTGATAGACCAGATATATCTATAGCTGTTGCAAGTAGATTTGCTATGATCTTAGATAAAATACCTGTTCCATTTTATTTAATAAGTGGAAATCATGATATCTATGGACATAATCCAGAAACAATAAATAGAACAATGTTAGGATTATTAGATACCCTAGGAGTTGTTAAGCTAATAAAAAATGGTGAAAAAATAATTCTTAAAAAAGATAATATAAAAGTACAATTGACTGGACAACCATATGTATATGATATTGATACACCTGATCATCTAGATTATTATTTGTTAAAAGAAAAGGATGATGATGTAAACTATTCCATACATATGGTTCATGGCATGTTATTAGATAGACCTTTTATAAAAGGAATTCCTTATACTTTAATAGATGATATAAAAGATACTTTAGCAGATATTACTCTTTCCGGTCACTATCACGCAGGATTTAAACTTACAAATATTAACGGAAAATATTTTATTAATCCAGGAAGCTTAGTTAGAATAACAAATAGTTTAAAGGAAATTGAAAGAATTCCACAAGTAGTATTAATAGATTTAGAAAAAAGTATAATAATAAAGGAAATTCCTTTAAAAACGGCATTACCTGGAGAAGAAGTATTGGACAGAAAAGAAATAGAGAATAATCTGTTTAAGCGTGAAAGAATATTTGAGTTTAAACAGACTATAGATGCAGCTTTAGATTTTGAAAAAATGGATATAAATGAAGTATTAATGGAAGTATCTAACGCAGAACATGTGGAAAATGAAGTTAAGGTAGAAGCTTTAAGAAGGATTGCAATTATTCAGATGAAAGGTTTAGCTGGTGATTAAATATGAAATATATTGAAAAGGTAATCTTGAAAAATTTTCAATCACATAAGAATTCAGTTATAGAATTTGACAGCCAATTAAACGTAATTGTTGGTCCATCAGATAGTGGTAAAACTGCAATTCTTAGGGGTATTAGATGGGCTCTTTATAATGAACCCTCTGGAGATTATTTTATTAGAGAAGGAACTAGTGAATGTAGTGTAACTCTTGTATTTAATGATGGTACAAAGATAAAAAGATATAGAAGCAAAAGCAAAAATATTTATTTTCTTTATGATGCTGATGATAATGAAACTAAATTTGAAGGTTTTGGAACATTAGTTCCACAAGAAATCATTGATAGAATAGGAATTAAAAAAATATTATTAGATAGTCAGCTTTCTAACTCTATTAATTTAAGTGATCAATTGGAAGGAGCTTTTCTATTATCAGAAAGAGCTTCTACTAGGGCAAGCTCCATCGGAAGACTTGTAGGAGTTAATATAATTGATGACGCCTTACGTGAAACCCTAAGAGATAGTCGTAACCTATCTAATAGTAAAAAAAATACAGAAGACAGTGTTATTCACTTAGAAAAAGAATTATTAGAATATAGTTATATAGATGAAGTAAAAAATAAAATTGATCAAATTGAAAAAATTAAAAATGAAATACAAGAAAAAGATAGAACAATAAATAAATATAAAGATCTATTACATAAGCTTTCAAGTATTATACATGAAAAGAAAAAATTAAGTGTATATATAGGTAAACTTGAAAAAGCAACCTCTGTAGACAGTATTTTGGGAAGCATTTCTTCTAATATTAATATGCTCAATTATATTAAAAAACAAAACATTATTATAAATGAATTATATCTATATAAAGAAAAGAACACAAGTATTATTAACTCTTTAAAGTATATTAACATAGCTGAAAATAATATTTTAAAAATGATTTCATCATATAGTTTAAAATCCAAATTAATAAATTATAAATTTAAACTTGATTCAATGCATTATGAAATCAATAACTTTAAAAATATATCGATTAAATTAAAGAAAATCCACATATTACAAGATAATATAAATATAATTGATAATAAAATTTATGAACTAAGTAAGCTTAATATTATAAAGGAAAAGTATTTATTCTTAAAGAGGAGTTTAGCTATAGGAATTAAATATGTTGAAAAATTACAAGAAGTAGATAATATCTCTATAATTTATATAAATTTACAAAAGAAAATTAATCTTTTAACAAAACTAAAAACTTTATCCAATAACTATAACTGTCATAAAAAAGAGTTTATAAAAACCACTCTTTTAACAAAAAAATATAAAGATGAAGTAGAAACTCAAATATTAAGATATAGAGAGCTATTATTAAAACAAGAGGTTTGTCCTTTATGCTTTAGTATCATTGACAATGATAAAATTGAGCATATTATAAGTCATTATAATTAGGAGGTATATTATGGATTATGAGAAGGAACTTAATAATTTAAAAGAAAATCTGGAAAAGGCTAAAAATCTAAAATATAAAGCTGAAGCAAGATTAGAGCAGTTAACACAGCAAGAAGAAGAAATAATAAAAGAGTTAAAAACTCTAGGTGTTGAACCAGAAGAATTGGAAAGTGAAATTAATAAATTAACATTAGAAATAGATAGATTGTTTAAAGAAGCTAATGAACTACTACCAAAAGATTTATTAGAAAAGAAGTGATTAAAATGCTAAAGGATTTACAACAATTAGATGATTATTTAATTAAATCAAAAGAATATATTGCAAGGGAATCAGGAAAGAGAGATAAAATCAAAGAACAATTAAAAATGGAAAAACAAAACCTTCAAAATATAGAAAAAGAAATAGAACTGCTATCTAAAGTAAGTGTACTATTTCAAAAAACCTCAGAATTTGCTAGAGAACAGGCTAAAAATCAAATTGAATCTTTAGTTACTAAATGTTTGCAATTTATATTTGAATCTGATATTGAATTTTTAATTGAAATTGAAGAACAACGTGGAAAGTCTAATGCTGAATTTTATGTAATTAATAAAGCTGAAGATATATTAATTAAAACTAAACCAGAATTATCAAGGGGTGGTGGTGTTGTCGATATAGTTTCTTTGGCTTTAAGAATTGCTTTTTTACAAATTCACAAACCTAAAATAGAAGGTCCTTTAATTCTAGATGAACCTGCAAAACATGTAAGTGATGAATATATTTTTAATGTTGCAGATTTTTTGAAACAGACATCTGAATTATTTAATAGACAAATAATTATGGTAACTCATAATCACCATCTAGCAGCCATAGGTAATAATGCATATAAGGTAGATATAAAGGGTTCTGAGAGTACTGTAACAAGGATAACCTCCTAATACATCTTGACATTATATTGTAAAAGTAATAAAATTGAGTTATGTGGTATATTCTATACAATTTATTATTTTAATTTATTAAGCTTGTAAAATATGCTTATATTTAATGAAAATGAAAATGTAGTATGGAACTTGAAAATTTTATACAATTGGAGGTGTTTAGTTATTGAAATTTTAATTGCAATTCTCGGGGCAATTATTGGAATTCTCGTTGGTTATTTTATAAGAAAAACTATCGGAGAAGGTAAAATAAATAATGCTGAGGAGTTAGCTAAAAAAATCATTGAAGATGCTGAAAGGGATGGAGAAGCTCGTAAAAAAGAGCTTTTACTAGAAGTCAAAGAAGAAATCCATAAGCTTAGAAATGAGGCGGAAAAAGAAAATCGCGAACGAAGAAATGAGCTTCAAAAGCTTGAAAGACGAATACTTAACAAAGAAGAAAGTATTGATAGAAAAAGTGATGCGATTGAAAGAAAAGAAGAACTTTTAGCCAAAAAAATTAAAGAAGTTGAAGATAAAGAAACTTTAATTGATGAAATCTGCAAAAATCAAGTATTAGAGTTGGAAAGGCTTTCTGGTTTGACTTCAGATGAAGCAAAAGAATTATTATTAGATGAAATTAGAAAAGAAATAGTCCATGAATCTGCTATTATGATTAAAGAAATGGAAAACAAAGCTAAAGAAGAAGCTGATAAAAAAGCAAGAGAAGTAATATCTACAGCAATACAGAAATGTGCTGCTGATCATGTAGCTGAAACAACAGTAACTGTTGTAGCCCTTCCAAATGATGAAATGAAAGGGAGAATTATTGGAAGAGAAGGAAGAAATATTAGAACCTTAGAAACATTAACTGGAATAGATTTAATTATTGATGACACTCCAGAGGCTGTAGTTCTATCAGGTTTTGATCCTGTAAGAAGAGAAGTTGCTAGAATAGCTTTAGAAAAACTTATAGTTGATGGTAGAATACATCCTGCTAGGATTGAAGAAATGGTAGAAAAAGCGAAAAAAGAAGTAGATAATATTATCCGTGAAGAAGGTGAACAAGCTGCATTTGATGCTGGTGTTCATGGAATTCATCCAGAATTAATTAGGCTTCTAGGTAGATTAAAATACAGAACAAGTTATGGACAAAATGTACTAAAACATTCTGTAGAAGTAGCACATCTTGCAGGTATAATGGCTGCAGAATTAGGAGCTGATGTTAAGATAGCAAAAAGAGCAGGTCTATTACATGATTTAGGAAAAGCTGTGGATCATGAAGTTGAAGGACCACATGTGGATATAGGAGTAGACTTAGCTAGAAGATATAAAGAGTCTAAAGAAGTTTTACACGGTATTGCTGCTCATCATGGTGATTGTGAACCACAAACAGTTGAAGCTGTTTTAGTACAAGCAGCGGATGCTATTTCAGCAGCAAGACCAGGAGCAAGAAGAGAAACCCTTGAAGCTTATATCAAAAGATTACAAAAGCTTGAAGAAATAGCAAATTCCTTCGATGGAGTAGAAAGATCTTATGCAATTCAAGCAGGACGAGAAATTAGAATTTTAGTAAAACCTGATGAAGTCTCTGAAAGTCAGATAATTCATACAGCAAGAGATATTGTAAAAAGAATAGAATCTGAGTTGGATTATCCAGGTCAAATTAAAGTAAATGTAATTCGTGAAACTAGAGCTATTGAATACGCTAAATAATAATTTTTTAAATAAATACTAAATGTGGAAGTAAATAATATAAAAATATATTTAAAAAATTTAGTTAGAGGGGGCTAATTTAATGGATGTATTAAAAGTATCAGCAAAATCAAGTCCAAATTCTGTTGCAGGAGCATTAGCAGGTGTATTAAGGGAAAAGGGAGCCGCTGAAATTCAAGCAATAGGAGCCGGTGCTTTAAATCAAGCCGTAAAAGCAGTAGCAATCGCAAGAGGATTTGTTGCTCCAAGTGGAATCGATCTTATTTGTATACCAGCCTTCACAGATATAATGATAGATGGTGAAGAAAGAACAGCTATAAAGTTGATTATTGAGCCAAGATAATATTATAAAAAACCTGCCTTACTGGCAGGTTTTTTATAACTCATTTCGCACATACTATCATCAATATACTTTAGTATAAAGGAGGAATTTGATGATTTTTGATTTACATGTACATACAAATCATTCAGATGGAATATTTTCACCAGAACAGATAGTTGATTTAGCAGTTAAGGTAAATTTAGATGGAATAGCCCTTACTGATCATGACACAATAACTGGAATTGAATCAGCTATTAAATATGC
Source organism: Tissierella praeacuta DSM 18095 (assembly GCF_900128955.1). Classification (GTDB taxonomy): domain Bacteria; phylum Bacillota; class Clostridia; order Tissierellales; family Tissierellaceae; genus Tissierella; species Tissierella praeacuta. The sequence continues at coordinate 293,436 of NZ_FQTY01000001.1, read as the reverse complement.
CAACAGATATAATAATTTTATGGTAATTCCAGGAATTGAATTTGGTTGTACATTTAAGGATGAGGAAGTACATATCCTTGGATATTTTATAAATTATCAGGATAATAATCTTATTAAAATAACAAATAAATTAAAAGATGCAAGATTAACTAGAGGAATTGAAATGGTTAAGAAACTTAATATATTAGGGCTTGAAATCTCATTAGATGAAGTAAGGGAGTTTTCTGGAGAAGAATATATTGGTAGACCTCATATAGCTAGAGCATTGATTAAAAATGGTTATGTGACAGATATTCAAGAAGCATTTCATAAATACCTAGACAGAGGTAAGCCAGCATATGTTGAAAGATATAGAATAACCATTGATGAAACCATATCTTTAATAAAGAACATTGGAGGCATTGCTATTTTAGCTCATCCAGGTATTCTAAAGAATAAGGATATAATAAGTCATTGTATTTCATTGGGTATAGATGGATTAGAGTGTATACATTCTAAACATAGTAAAGAAGATATGGAATATTTGATTAATATATCAAAATCAAATAATTTAATAATTACCGGTGGTTCTGATTTTCATGGTGATCTAGTAAATGGAGAATTAATATTGGGAAAATATTTTGTTAATATTGATACAATCCCACAATTTAAGGAGAGGATATAATTGACTATATATAAGGGAGAAAGACAAAGACAATTTCCTACAAAAATAAGTACTACTTCTTTTGTTAAACTTTATATATTACATCTGTTAAATGAAAAGTCTTATTATGGAAATAAAATTAAGGATGAAATAAAAGCTAGATTAAATAATAGATGGGAGCCCAGTCCCGGAATGATATATCCTCTTCTTAGAGAATTAGAAGGAGAAGGTTATATTGAAGGATGGTGGGATGAACCTGATAAAAGGTCTATAAGGAGATATAGAATAACTGACGAAGGAAAAAAACATTATAAAATATTATTGTTACAAAATAAAACTTCTTTCGAAGATTCTTTACTTATTGTTAAAAATGTGTTAAAAGATATATATGGGGAAAGAATATAACTCTATAAAACAAATATTATTTTGGAGGTATGATTTTTATGAATTTTAATTTATCAGAAAAAGGTTTAAGGATAGCACCTTCAATTACTTTGGAGATTACTGCAAAGGCAAAAGCTATGAAAGAATCTGGAATAGATGTTGTTAGTTTTGGAGCTGGAGAACCAGACTTTAATACTCCTGAGAATATCCAACAAGAAGGTATTAGGGCAATAAAAGAAGGACTAACTAGATATACACCAGCTTCTGGAATACTTGAACTAAAGAAAGCTATTTGTGCAAAATTAAAAAAAGATAATGGATTAGAATATAAAACAAATAATATTATAATATCCAGTGGTGCAAAGCATTCTATACATAATGCTTTAATGGCAATATTAAATCCAGGTGATGAAGTAATATTTGCTGTTCCATATTGGGTAAGTTATCCTGAATTAGTAAGACTTGCTGATGGAGTTCCTGTTCACATAGAAACAAAGGAAGAAAATGACTTTAAATTTAATATAGATGATTTAAACAAAGCATTAACTAATAAAACTAAAGCTATTATATTAAATAGTCCAAGCAATCCAACAGGCTCTATTTATACGGAAGAAGAATTAAGAAAAATAGCAGATTGGGCAGTTAAAAATAATATCTTTATTATTTCTGACGAAATATATGAGAAACTAGTATATGATAATAATAAACATGTTTGCATTGCATCATTTAATGAAGATATAAAGAGATTAACAATACTTATAAATGGTATGTCAAAGGCATATGCAATGACTGGATGGAGAATTGGATATGCAGCTGCTCACGAAGATATAATTAAAGTAATGAGTAATATTCAAAGTCATGCAACATCCAATCCTTGTTCTATATCTCAATATGCAAGTATTGAAGGTCTAATAGGAGATCAAAGTAGTGTAGAAGAGATGAAAAAACATTTTGTAGAAAGAAGAAACTATATGGTTGAAACTATAAATTCAATCAAAGGATTAAGCTGTAGAAAACCTCAGGGTGCTTTCTATATAATGATAAACTTTACACAATTATTAGGCAAAACAATAAAAGGTAAAGTAATAAATTCTTCTTTGGATTTTGCAAGTTTATTACTTGAAGAAGGTAAAGTAGCAGTAGTACCTGGCATAGCTTTTGGAGATGATAAATATGTAAGATTATCTTATGCAACCTCTATGGAAAATATTAAAAAAGGGTTAGAAAGAATAAAACAAATAGTAGAAGAATAAAAAAACCAAACTAATAAAAGGTTAACATATTATAATTATGTTAACCTTTTATTAGTTCTATGACTTTCCCCACAATAAGTTTACATAATGATGTTATGTAAACTTATTGTGGAATTTATTAGATTCCTTTTTAACTACAGACTTTAAAAACGACCTCATAAAATCGATTTTAAGAAGCTTAATTTTAATTGCTAATAGGTTTGTTAATGATTGGATAAAATCCAATTACAAGCTCATTATATGGCTTAAACATTGTTCTTGTGAATCTTAAGATGTTAATTATAATTTTTGTTACAGTTTTTACTTTGATTAGCTGATTATATTGTTTTCCGAGGATAAATTTGGTATTTTTATAATACATTAAAATATTGATTTAAAATAATAGTGTGTATAGATAGATCTAAAAATCTAATAGATCAAAAGCCATGTTTGTAAACAAAAGAAAAAACAGAAAAACATTATTTGTTTTTTATATTATATTAAATTTGATTTTTGGATAATTTTAGTGTAAAATATTATTAGTCACAAAATAGTTATTTTGTGACTAATAACTAATGAAAAGAGGTACATAATGAATAATATACCATTAATTCTTGAAGATTACTTAAATTATATGGAAACAATTAAAGGTTCTTCCCCTAATACGGTAAGGGAATACTTCTTTGATTTAAGAACATTTTTCAGATTCATTAAGTTAAGATATAGGCTTGTCGATTCTCAGCAGCCTTTTGACGAAATTGATATATCTGATATTGATTTAGAATTAATAAAAAAATTAAATATCCAAGATCTACATGCTTATATCTCATATGCTGATAAAAAACGAGATAATAAGAATTTTACTAAATCGAGAAAAGTAGCGTCCCTTAGATCTTTCTTTGAATACTTATATTCAATAGTAAGTATAATAGAAAAAAACCCGGCCGAAGCTTTAGAATTTCCTAAAAAAGATAATAGGCATCCCGCTTATCTTACATTAGAGCAGTCAGAACTACTATTAAATACAGTGTTAGAAAACAGTAATGAAGAATACCGTAAAAGAGACTATGCAATAATCATGCTGTTTTTAAATTGCGGTCTACGATTGTCAGAATTATCCAGTATAGATATAGATAAGATAAAAGGAAATGATACTTTGTCCATAATCGGTAAAGGAAATAAAGAAAGAACTATCTTCTTAAATGATGCATGCATATTAGCCATTCAGGATTATCTTAAAGTTAGACCTGAAAATGCAACAGATAAAAAAGCCATGTTTATAAGTAAAAGAAAAAATAGAATGAGTAATCGTGCTATTCAACATATGATTGATAAATACTTGGAAAAAGCTGGATTAGATACTTCTATTTATTCCACACATAAATTAAGACATACAGCTGCTACACTGATGTATAAGTATGGAAACGTAGATATCAGAGCACTACAAGAGATTTTAGGACATGAATCAGTATCTACAACTCAAATATATACGCATATTGATAATGAAAGGCTTAGAGATGCAGTAAAAAGTAATCCTTTGTCTACTAGAACTAGTAAAAAGAGCTAAAAATCAAATCTTTTTTTAGCTCTTTTTACTAGTTATTTACTTATAACTGGAATTTTTATTCTATCTCCTGGATAAATATAAAAATCTTTCATTTCGTTAAATTCTTTAATATCATATACCATTTTTCTTACATCGGTTTTTTCCGGGAGATAATTTAATGCAATATTCCATAGAGTGTCCCCTTCTACAACTTTAACTTCCGTATAACTAGTTTGATAAACCGAACTATAGGCTTTATTTTTTAGCAATACAGTAAAGAAAATAATTGATATAACAGCAAATACAGAAGTAATAAATAAGAAAAATCTTTTCTTGTTAATTATTTTATATCTCTTTTTCACAATACCACCTCGCACATTAGTTCTGAACAATCGTTCTAAGAACATTTTACACAAACGTAGGTTCTTTGTCAATGGTTTTTATGAAATAAAACGAACCTTTGTTTGAAATATTTTTGATAATATGATATAATAAAGCAAAATTAGACTATTAAATATATACTATGAATGAGAGGTGTGTTTTATGTATGAAGATTTGACTCAGAAACAAATTGAAATTTTATTATATATAAAATCTGAGGTTCAAAGACAAGGTTATCCACCAGCTGTAAGAGATATTTGTAAAGGCGTTAATTTGAAGTCTACTTCAACTGTCCATAGTCATTTAGAAAAGCTTGAATCTAAGGGTTACATTAGAAAAGACCCTACTAAACCTAGAGCTATTGAAATCCTTGATAGAAATGATGATTTTCTGCTTATATCTAAGAAAACTGTTGATATCCCTATTCTAGGAAAAGTAACTGCCGGCACCCCTATATTGGCTGTAGAAAATATTGAAGATACCTATCCTGTGCCACTGGAACTTGTTGAAGGCCATGATGTATTTATGCTTAAAATCCAAGGAGAAAGTATGATTGATGCAGGTATTCTAGATGGGGATTTAGTTTTAGTCAGAGAACAAAAATCTGCATTAAATGGTGATATAGTAGTAGCTTTACTAGAAGATGAAGCTACAGTTAAAAGATTTTTTAAAGAAAAAGATAGAATAAGATTACAACCTGAAAATCAATTCATGGAACCTATCTATGCAAAAGATGTATCTATTTTAGGCAAAGTCATAGGATTATTTAGAAAAATGTAAAATAGCAGGATATTAATATCCTGCTATTTTATTATTCAAATATCTTTATTTCATCAATTAACTTTCTACTATATAGATTGTTTAAAGATTTCATCACACCTAATTTACAATGCTCATATGTTAAACCACCTTGATAATATGCAAAATACGGCTCTCTTATAGGTCCATCAGCACTAAGTTCAATAGATGAACCCTCTATAAAGCCACCTGCTGCCATAATCACCTTATCTTCATATCCCGGCATATCCCAAGCTTCAGGAACAACATATGAATCCACTGCAGAAGCAGCTTGAATTCCTCTACAGAACTCAATAATCCTTTCTGGACTATTTAACTGAACCCCTTGAATTATATCTGATCTTAAGTCATCAACATCAGGAACCACATTAAATCCTAATTCTTTATATACAATTGCTACTAATAAAGCTCCTTTAACTGCTTCAGATACTATATGAGGTGCTAAGAATAACCCCTGTAATGTACTTCTTGTAGTACCGAAAGTAAGCCCACATTCTTTTCCCAATCCTGGAGCAGTTAATCTATTTGCTATTTGTTCTACTAAATTTGATTTCCCTACAACATATCCTCCTGATAGAGCAATTCCTCCACCTGGGTTTTTTATCAATGACCCAGCCATAATATCAGCTCCAACATTAGTTGGTTCTTTAAATTCAAGAAATTCACCATAACAATTATCAACCATAATAATTACATCTTTTTTATATGTTCTGATGGCTTTAATTGCATTTTCAATTTCTTCAATAGTTAGCGCTCTTCTGTCACTGTATCCAGTAGATCTTTGAATCATAAGTATTTTAGTATCTTTAGATATATTTTTTATCACTTCTTCAATATTAATAAGATTTCCTTTTAGAGGAATTTCTTTATATATAATCCCATAATCCATTAAAGTTCCTAGCATACCTCCTTTAACTCCTATTACTTTTTGAAGTGTATCATAAGGTGCTCCTGATATAGCCATAAGTTCATCACCAGGTCTTAAAAGCCCTGATAAAGTTAAAGTAATAGCATGAGTTCCTGAAGCAATTGCCGGTCTAACTAGAGCATCTTCTGTATTAAATACATGGGCGTATATTTGCTCTACTTTATCTCTCCCTATATCACCATATCCATAACCTGTTGTCCAATTAAAGTCTGTGGAAGATAGTCTACATTTTTGCATTGCATTTATAACTTTATATTGATTATATTCTTTAATCTCATTAACTGCATTAAATTTATCTAAAATTAGCTTTTCCTTTTTATTAATAAATTCTATAATCTCTTTATCCAAATTAAATTGTTGACATAATTTATTTATAGTTAACTCATTCATTTAATTCACCTTTCCATTGTTTTTAAAATACAAAAGCCTCTGATAATTTCAGAGACATTTGCAAAACTAATATATTAAAATTAGTTATCTAAGTCTATCTGTTTAACAGGTATTATTGTAGAAATAGCATGTTTATATATCAATTGTTGCTTCCCTTCACTTTCTAAAATTATAGTATAATTATCAAATCCTTTTACTTGACCTTTTATCTGATAACCATTAACTAAAAATATTGTTATTCCTATTCCATCTTTACGAGATTTATTTAAAAAAACATCTTGCAAACTTATATTTTGTTTCATACTTTTCCCCTCCCCTATTTATTAATTATAATCTTATCTTTAGAATAGTCAATTATATATTGACTTAAATCATCAAGATTAGAAAACTTATCTACATTCATCCATTTTATTCTATTATCTCTTCTAAACCATGTCAACTGTCTTTTAGCATAATTTCTTGAGCCTTGTTTAATTAACTCTACAGATTTTTCTAATGAAATATTACCTTCTAAATACATTATAATCTCTTTATATCCTATACCCTGCATAGACACAAGTTCTTTATTATATCCCATTTTTAAAAGGTTATTGACTTCCTCTACAAGCCCTTCTTCTATCATTATGTCTACTCTAAGATTAATCCTATTATATAATTCTTTTCTATCCATATTTAGACCAATCATTACTAAATTATAATCTTCTACTGGTACTCTAAAGTTTTTATTATGTTCGGACATAGGTTTACCTGTTATTTCAAATATCTCTATTGCTCTAATAATTCTTTTTCGGTCATTAACACTTATTTTCTCTGCACTTTTTATATCTATTTTTTCTAATTCTTGATGTAAATATTCATTGCCATGCTTATCTCCTAAGGATTCAAGTTTAACTCTAATTTCTTCATTTGGAGCAACTTGAGTAAAATTCAGATTATATACCAAAGAATTAATATATAATCCTGTTCCACCTGCGACAATTGGTAATTTACCTCTACTGTTAATATCTTTAATTAATTTAACAGCATTATTTTTAAAATCGGCTACAGTAAAATCTTCATTTGGGAATATTATATCTATTAAATGATGAGGAATGTTCTCCATTTCTTCTTTAGTAATTTTAGCTGACCCTATATTCATATATTTATATATTTGCATAGAATCAGCGGAAATAATTTCCCCATTTATTCTTTTAGCTAATTCTACAGATAAGGCTGTTTTTCCTATGGCTGTAGGCCCTATTAAAATAAACAAATTATCTTTATCTTTCATAAAATCATCCTTCTACATAATTCTTAGAAAAGCTTTTTCTATATCTGTTTTACTCATCTCCAAAATAGTTGGTCTGCCATGAGGACAGCTATGTGGATTATTACATCTTTTCAGTTGTTTAAATAAACTAAGTATTTCAATTTTACTCATATGATCTCCACTTTTAACAGCCTTAGTACAAGCAATCTTCATTATTTTATCTAATCTAGTATCATAATTACTTTTAATATTATTGATATTATCCAATAAATCATAAAATAATTCTTTAATCTTTGGTACTCCAAAGAGTAGAGGAACAGATCTTATGGCTACACTATTATTTCCGAATCCTTCAATATCAAATCCTAGCTTTATAAAAATTAATCTATTTTCTATAAAATTATTCATCTCAGAGTTTGTCAATTCTATAACTTCAGGTACTAAAAGTTGTTGAGTAATTATATTTTCATTATTAAATTCCTCTAAATACTTTTCATACATAACCCTTTCATGTGCAGCATGTTGGTCAATAAAATATAATTTTTGATTTACTTTATCTTCAGCTAATATATACGTATTAAATATTACTCCTATTGGCTCCATATCAGAAAGAATATTTTTAATATCTGTAGCTTTATCCTCAATAATAACTTCCTCAGGAAACTGTTCTTCATGATTAATATTTTCACTAATTAAAAATTCATTTTTTGGAATTACATCTAATTCAACAGATTTATTTAAAGTTCTATCTTCAATTATTTTATTTTTAGTAAAGTCTTTAACGATGATATCATCTTGTATATCAGTATTTTTATGCATAAACAATAATGGAGGATTTTCTTCCTTAATTATTTCCGTTGTCTGTTTGAAATTTACCTTAGGAACAGATATTGAAGGATATAATGCATTTTTTATAACCTTATCTATTACTGAAAATATCTGAGATTGATTAACAAACTTAATTTCTTGTTTCGTTGGATGTATATTTACATCTATACTACTGGGATCCAATTCCATAAATAAGATAAAGCAAGGGAACCTATTTAATGGAATAATAGATTTATAATGACCTTCAATAGCATTTGATATATTTATATTATTTATATATCTTCCATTAATATATATATATTGATGATTTCTATTACTCCTGTATAAATTGTTATTAGATATAAATCCATTTAGATGAATTCCATGTTCATCAAATTCAATCTCAATTAAGTTCTTAGAAAATTCTTTTCCTAAAATACTATATATATGGGCTTCCATATTATTATTTTTTGAAGTCTTTAAAACAACTTTATTATCTCGTATAAATTTAAAAGAAGTGTTTAAGTTTCCCAGTGCTACCCTATATACTATATCAGAAATTTGATTAGATTCAATTAAATCTGATTTCAAAAATTCTTTTCTAACAGGCAAATTATAAAATAAATCTTTTACAATAATAGTAGTACCCTTCGGGCACCCTATAGGTTCTTTAGAAATGATTTCTCCTTCTTCTACTATAGCATGAATACCTCCAAATCCATTTTTAGTCTTAGTCATGACTTCTACCATAGAAACATGTGATATGCTAGCTAAAGCTTCTCCCCTAAACCCCAAAGATCGTATCCTATATAAATCTTCAACAGAAGATAATTTTGATGTAGAATGTCTTTTAAAAGCCAAATTCAAATCATCTGCTTCAATACCATCTCCATCATCAGTAACTCTAATATAAGATTTACCACCATTTTTAATTTCTACAGTTATATTACTTGAGTTAGCGTCTAAAGAGTTTTCTATTAATTCTTTAACTATAGATGATGGTCTTTCAATAACTTCACCTGCAGCTATTTTCTGTATAGTTGTATTATCTAGCAGCTTAATTCTACCCATCACTATCTCTCCTTAACTGTTTAGCATCCTCTTTTAAATTATACAGGATATTTAAAGCCTCCCTTGGTGTTATACTATCTATATCTAAATTTAAAATTTTATCAAGATAATAATCCTTTTTATAATCTACTAAATTTAACTGTTTTGGTTCTTCTTTTGGTGTACTATTAATATTTATTTGATGGTTCCCTTCTATTAAGGACAATATTTCATTAGCCCTAGTAATGACTTCTCTATTAATTCCTGCTAATTTAGCAACTTCTATTCCATAACTTTTATTTGTGCTGCCTTCAACTATCTTTCTTAAAAAAATAATTTGATCTCCCTTTTCTTGAGCAACTATTGTTAAATTCTTTATGCCATTATTTTTTTCTTGAAGTTGAGTTAATTCATGATAATGGGTTGCAAACAGAGTCTTTGCCTTTATATTATTTGCAATATGCTCCACTATAGCCCAAGCAATACTCAGTCCATCATAGGTACTAGTCCCCCTACCTACTTCATCTAAAATAATTAAACTATCATTAGTAGCAGATTTTATAATGTTAGACACTTCATTCATTTCCACCATAAAGGTACTTTCACCTTGTGATAAATTGTCTGCAGCTCCAATTCTAGTAAATATTCTATCTACTATAGATATATCCGCACTACTAGCAGGAACAAAAGAGCCTATATGAGCTAAAAGAGTAATAATAGCAACTTGGCGCATATAAGTAGATTTTCCAGCCATATTTGGTCCAGTAATAATCTGAACCATATTATTTTTTGTATCTAAATAGGTATCATTAGGTATAAACAAATTATTTTCAATATTACTCTCTACTACTGGATGTCTACCATCTTTAATATTAATTATTCCTTTTTTATTAAAATTTGGTTTAACAAAATTTAATTTATATGCAACCTGCGCAAATGCATTTAATACATCAACTTGAGAAATTATTCTACTTGCATTTTGAATTCGTTCAATATTCTTTTTAACTTCATTTCTGATATTACTAAAAATTTGATACTCTAAATCTAATGATTTGACCTCAGCACCTAAAATTCTATTTTCCATGTTTTTTAATTCCTCTGTATAGTATCTTTCAGAATTAGTTAAAGTTTGCTTCCTTATAAAATAATCAGGAACTGAAGAAATATTAGACTTGGTTACTTCAAAATAATATCCATAAATTTTATTAAATCCTATTTTTAAATTTTTAATACCAGTTTTTTCTCTTTCTTTAGTTTCTAACGTTGCGAGCCATTCTTTTCCTCTTGTACAAGCTTCTTTAATTTCATCTAATTCAGCATCGTATCCTTCTTTTATTAGTCCACCATCTTTTAAAGATATAGGAGGATTTTCGTTAATTCCTTTATCTAATAACAAATAAATATCTTCTAATGTATCAAGGTTTGTTCCCATATTACTTAATTCTATATTATTAGAAGATTTTAATATCCTTTTAAAATCTGGCAAAACAGAAATTGAAGATTTTAAAGACATTAAATCTCTTGCATTACAATTTCCATTAGATATTTTACTGGTAAGTCTTTCAATATCATATATTTGTTTTAAAATAAACTTAATATCATCCATTGTTACAATATTATCTAAAAAATGCTCCACTACACTATTTCGTTTTTCTATTTCAGTTATATTTACTAAAGGCTGTTCTAACCATTTCTTTAGAAGTCTTCCCCCCATAGAAGTAGAGGTTTTATCTAATAAGCCAATTAAAGCTCCTTTTCTGTCCTTCTTTATAATTGTTTCATGTATTTCCAGATTTGCTCTAGTGCTTATATCTAATATCATATAATTATTTGGTTTATAATAGGATAAGTTATTAATATGATCCAATGAGGATTTTTGTGTCGTATATAAATATTCTATTAGCTTTCCAGTTGCAATAATAGAATATATTCTATTATTTAATTCTAATTCCTCTAAAGTAGATATATTAAAATGATTCAAAACTATAGTTTCCCAATTTTTCTTATCCACTTCCTTTTCTTTATAAATATTAATATAAGGATTAATAGTATTTTTTAAAACCTTTAAAACCTTTGTATTTTTATTAAATATTTCATTACATATGATTTCTGAAGGAAGTATTTTGCCAAGTTCATCTATAAGAAAAGAATTAATTTTTTCCTCTTCTCCTATAAATTCAGTAGTATACATTTCTCCTGTTGAGTTATCAACATAAGAGATACCAGTTCCTAAATTATCTAAATAAATAGATACTAAATAATTATTAGTCTTTTCATCTAAAATGGCTTGATCCGTTATAGTCCCTGGAGTGACAACTTTTATTACATCCCTTTTTACAATTCCCTTAGCTAAGGCAGGATCTTCTATTTGTTCACATATAGCTACTTTATAACCTTTTTCGACTAATCTAGATACATAAGAGTCAGAAACATGATGAGGCACTCCACACATTGGAGCCTTCTCATCCATTCCGCAATCTCTTTGAGTTAAGGTAATCTCTAATTCTCTCGATGCAGTTATTGCATCCTCAAAAAACATTTCATAAAAATCTCCCAATCTAAAAAAGAGGATACAATCTTTATATTGTTGCTTTATACTCATATACTGTTGCATCATTGGTGTTAAATTTTCCAAAAATTTTCCTCCTTCTAAGCAGTAAAAATTAAATTATACTACCCTCAAGTGTAAAAGTTTTAACATTTTCAATTTTTATATTAACTAAAGAACCTATAAGTTCTTTCCCCCCTTTAAAATGTACAAGTTTGTTAGTTCTTGTTCTTCCTGTTAAAACTTCAGCATTATTTTTACTTATTTCTTCCACTAGGACTTCTAATGTTTTACCTAATAATTTCTGATTTATACCTAAGGCAATTTCATTTAATGTGTCTGTTAATCTTTCGAATCTAATATGCTTTAATTTTTCATCTATTTGATTTTCCATTTTAGCGGCTTTAGTACCTTCTCTAATAGAATACAAGAAGGTAAATGCCGAATCAAATTTTACCTCTTTAACTAAGTCTAATGTCTCATTAAAATCCTCATCTGTTTCCCCTGGAAATCCAATTATAATATCCGTTGTAATAGCTATTTCTGGAACTGCTTCTTTTAACTTGCCAATAATCTTTAAATAGTCTTCCTTAGTATAATTTCTATTCATTTCCTTTAAAACTTTATTGCTACCAGATTGAACAGGCAGATGCAAGTGAGGACATAGTTTATCTAAAGTAGCATAACAATTAATTAAGTCATCAGATAAATCTTTAGGGTGGGATGTCATAAACCTAATTCTTTCAATTCCGTCTATTTTATTAATATCCTTTAAAAGATCAGTAAAGCTATAATTTCTCTGTAAATTCTTTCCGTAAGAATTTACATTTTGACCTAATAAAGTAACTTCCTTACATCCATTTTTAGCTAGTTCCTCTATCTCTTTAATTATATTCTCTGGCTCTCTGCTATTTTCTCTTCCTCTAGTATATGGAACTATACAATAAGTACAGAAATTATTACATCCGTACATAATATTAACAAATGCCTTATAAGAATATTTTCGATTAGAATTTATATCTTCAATTATTTCTCTACCATCTTCAAGTATGTCTACAATAGTTTCACCAGTTTTCATATGGTTATTAATTAGTTGAGGCAACTTATGAATATTATGAGTACCAAATATTATATCTACATGTCTATGCTTAGACAATATAACTTTCCTAACCTCTTCTCTTTGCATCATACAACCGCAAACTGCAATCATCAAATCAGGTTTCTCCCTTTTTAATTGCTTTAATGAACCTAAGTTTCCATATACTCTGAATTCAGCATTTTCCCTAACTAAACAAGTATTATATATTATAAAATCTGCCTCTTCTATATTCTCAGTTTCAATATAGTTCATTCTCTCTAAAATCCATGATATTTTTTCAGAATCATGCTCATTCATCTGACAACCATAGGTTTTTATGAGATACTTTTTTTGTCTTTTGCTTTCCTTCATTTTTACACCTCATTAATTTTTATATTAAATATATTATAGCATAATTATAACTATTGTTAAAACCATAAAACTAATAGAATACACTAGAAGTCTATAAAATGTTTAAACTAAGTGATTTAACTTTAACTCACAATAAAGTAAATAATTTATCCTAAAAATTAAGAATAGGATGAAAAATTTTTTAATTAGTGTATAATAGATGTAAGTAGACTAATTAAATTTATTGGCAAAAATTCATATAAAATATAAAAGAGGGGGAAATTTATAATGAGTAAACCAATACTATCAGCACATTTTGAATCAAGAAAACCATCAGATGTTCGTTTAGCTCAAATGAAATATGACGAACGTAAAGTAAAACCTCAAGCAGTAATTAATGTTGGAATAGGAAACGTATCTTTACCAACAAATCCAGCTATGCAAAAGAGAATGTTTGGACTTAATTCATCTGAAAGTCCTTTTGCAAATGGAGTTGTTAGATATTCAGGAACAGCAGGTACTGTAGAAGCACAAAATGCTTTTAAAAATATCTTAAAGAGTGAAGGTTTTGATACAAGTAATCTTTATGTTCAAGTAACAGATGGTGGTTCATCTGGTATGGAATTATTACTTCTAGGGGTTTGCGGACCAGCTGGAACTGATGAAAGACCTCTTATGATGATTGACCCTGCTTATACAAACTATATTTCATTTGCAGAAAGAATTGGTCGTAAAACTGTAACTATAAAACGTCATATGGGCGAAGATGGAAAGTTTAATTTACCGGATATGGATGAAGTTGAAGAAATGATTAAATCAAATAATCCAGGAGCACTTTTAATAATTCCATATGATAATCCAACAGGACAATATTACACATATGATATTTTAAAAGACCTTGCTAAGCTTTGTGTTAAGTATAATATGTGGATGGTAAGTGATGAAGCTTATCGTGAATTATATTATAATGAAGAAGAAAAACTTGTAAGTATTTGGGGATTAACAGATGCAGATGTCCCAGGGATTGAGGGAAGAAGAATTAGTATTGAAACTGCTTCAAAAGTATGGAATGCATGTGGTCTAAGAATAGGTGCAGTTATTACAGATAATGCAGAATTTAACAACCGTTCAGTTGCTGAATATACAGCTAATCTTTGTGCTAATGTAATTGGACAATATATTTTCGGAGCATTAGCTCATGAAAGCAAAGAAAGTATTCTTGGATGGTGTAAACAACAAAGAGATTATTATAAAGATTTAATAGTAAAGGTTTATAATGGTCTTAAAGAACAAGAACCTAATCTTATTGTTTCAAGCCCAGATGCATCAATTTATTCAGTAATAGATGTAAGAAATGTTGTAAAGCCAGGATTTGATTCAATTGATTTCGTTCTATATTGTGCAGGGGAAGGTTCAGTTGATATGAATGGAGTTGAAACAACTTTACTTGTAGCACCAATGAAGGGTTTCTATGATGTTAAAAATGATGAAGAAAATCCAGGAAAAACTCAGTTCAGAATTTCTTTTGTTGAATCACCTGAAAACATGGCTAAGGTTCCTGAATTATTTGTTAAACTTTTAAGAAAATATGAGGCTCAAAGATAATATAAAGTAAAATTCATTCTAAATATATAGAAATAGTATAAGAGTTTATTATACCCTTATACTATTTCTTTTTAAATATCTTCTTAAAAAACCCTACTTCTTTTTCTTCAATTTTTTTTAGTTTTTCATTCAATTCTATATTTTCAAAAGTTTTCTCCTTTATTTTCATTTTAAGCTTGGCATTTTCACATATCAAAACATCTCTTTCCTTAGAATTCAATTCATTTCGAAGCATTGCTACCTCATCTCTTAATTCTTCTATTACTTTAATATTTTTTTCTGAACCTTCATTAATATGATTAAATAATTTATCAAAGAATTCTTCTTCCAAAGTCATACTTATTTCTTTTGCTAATTGATATGTATCAAAAAACATATTATCTTCAACAGCAACAATATCTGTTTCTTCATGATTGTTCACCATAATTTCTGGAGATTGTATTATAAGCTTTATCTGTTTATTAGTAAATCCTTTATCCTGTAAAGTCTTTATATATTGTATTAATTCAATCTCTTTATATGTGAAATACCTATGATTTGAATTATTTCTTGGAATATCAATTTCAAATTCTTTCTCATAATATCTTAGGACATGTGGAGCATATCCAGTCAGTTCAGATACTTCCGATATAGTGTATTCATGATTCAAATCCAACATAATATATCCCCCTCGAATCCAATCTCTATCTAATTATATAGTTCTATAAACAAATTATAAATCCTTTATTTTTTAAAAACTTTTTTCATACAAATTATTTCATAATAATACAAAACCCAATATACTATTTCATAGTTAAACAAAAACCTAATATTTTATAAAAAATATATAGTATTTTTTATATATAATTGTCGATGAAAAATAATAAAATCCATCTTGCTTATGGCAAAAATGGATTTTATTATGAAAGCCAATAATTGGGAAACAAATCCCAACTATTGGCTTTTTACTATCTACCACAACTTGTATGAATATACTTTATTTTTTCATCAATCTTAACATCAGAATGATAACATCCACGTGTGGTACATTGAGTCCACGATTGGGTTACAACCTTTGTCTTCTCTACATCACATTTTGCAGAATGTCCACATGGTTCAATCTCTAAAACATATTTATCTGTTCTAGTTTTGCTTACAATTTGACCCTTTCCACAATAGTCACAATCAAGAGATCTCAAAAAAGTATTCTCTCTATTATTTTCCTCCACTGCAATCACATTAACTGGAAAGATTGCAAGTAACATTAATACTGATAATACTACTGATAGGTACTTATTAATATCTTTCTTTAGCATATAATATAGCCCCTTTCTTTTGTATATAATTTATATTTTTACATTAGTAATTAAACATAACTTTCCTCCCCTATAGAAAGTTATTCCTAGGATTTATCTTTGGGGAATAATAAATACCAAGTATTACCAAGGTTTGACTAAATTATATCAAACTTATCTACTATTATCAATAATCTTTATTCGTAATTTGTTGACATTTACTTCGATAATAAATATAAATATTAGATTATAAAAGTTTTGTTTTAAGATAAAACCTCCAATTACATACGTTAAACATATATAATGGCAGCCCTATTAATATCACTTATACTACACTCAAGTTCTTATATGTCTAACTTATCCTCTAAAAACTTTACTAAAAGCTTTGTACAATTAATAATATCATCCTTAGATGCCATTTCTATAGTAGAATGAACATATCTAGTAGGTATAGAAATTACTCCAGACGGAACTCCTTCTTTGTTAATATGGATAACTCCAGAATCTGTACCACCAAATTCTAATACCTCCATTTGATAAGGAATTCTATTATCCTTAGCTAAGGAAACTAATAAATCTTTTACTTTTGGATGACAGATAATAGAATTATCTTTTACCTTAATTGAAGCTCCTTTATTTAATCCAATGGCAAATCTTTTAGCCTTAGGAGTATCACCATGACTAGTTACATCTAAGGCAATTCCTATATCAGGTTCAACTCTATATGCCGCAGTCTTAGCTCCCCTAAGTCCTACTTCTTCTTGAACTGAAAAAACAAAGTATAAATCATTGACTGGATTCTTTATTGATTTTAGAGCTTCAATTGCAATAAAACATCCAACCCTATCATCTAAATAAGGAGTAAATACAACATTTTCATTTTCTATATACTCAGATTTATATATACAAATATCACCTATATTTATTTTTTTCTCTGCTTCTTCTTTACTAAAAGCACCAATATCTATATACATATTTTCTAATTTTAACTTGGATATATCCTCAATAGGTTCAGCATAAACAACTCCAATAGTGCCATTTTCAAATATAACTTGCTGACTTAAAGAAACTACTGGAGAAATACCACCTACATTTGTAAATCTTAAAAATCCTTTTTCATCTATATCAATTACCATAAGTCCAATTTGATCCATATGGGCAGAAATCATAACTTTTTTCCCATTGCCCTTTTTTCTAGCAATTAAATTACCTAGAGCATCTATTTCCATTTCATCTACATAATCTTTAATTTCATTTAAAATATATTCTCTTATTAATTTTTCATTGCTTGCCGGACCATAAACCCCAACTAATTCTTTTAACAAGCTAAAGTTCATACTCATTATAATTCCTCCCTTTCATATTCAGATAAAATTGCCTTCAAAAGCAAGTACGTATTGTTGTAATCCTCTTTACTCATTACAGATGCTGGTGAATGTATATATCTACAAGGAACTGATATAGTAGTAGTTAGTGAGCCTTCTCTAGTAGTATGAATTTTCCCAGAATCATTTCCTCCCATAGAAGTTTTTCTATATTGATATAGGATATTATTTTTTTTTGCAACACTAACTACTTTTCTTCTAAATTCATGATTATATATTGTAGTTCTATCTATTAAAGATATTGCAGGTCCTTTATTAATATAAGTAGGAACTAAATGTGTATCCAACTTCGGCATATCATAGCATAATGTTCCTTCTAATATTAATGAAATATCTGGATTAACTTCATAGGCTGCAGGGCCAGCTCCTACTAATCCTATTTCTTCCATTACTGTAAAAACAGCATAAAAGCTAATATCTTTTACCTCTTTAATTAGATTAACTAAAAGGGAGCATCCAACCCTGTTATCAAGTGCTTTTGCCTTAACTAAATTCTCACCAAATTCTACATAATCAGATGCAAAGGAAACATAGTCACCAATAGCAACTAATTTTTCGGCTTCTTCCTTAGATTTTACACCTATATCTATGTATAATTCATCTAATGTTAAGGCTCTTTTCCATTCTTCTTTTTTTTGAAGATGAATTGGTTTTGCACCAATTACACCCATAATTTTATCTTTCCCAACTAAAACAGGTTTAGATACCAAAATCCTTTTATCTATTCCACCTACTGTTGTAAATTTAAGTAGCCCCATACTATCAATCTCTTTAATGAGTAATCCAACTTCATCCATATGTGCTGTAATCATTAATCTTTTATCAGTACTTTTACCTTTCTTATATGCAATTATATTCCCTATCCTGTCTATTTTTAAGGTATCAACGTACTCTTTTATTTCAGAAATTATTAAATCTCTAACTTCTTTTTCATTACCAGATACTCCTGAGGCTTCCGTTAATTGTTTTAATAGCATAATAGTCCCTCCAAATTCTCATTAGAAATAGAAGCAATAAAAAATGCTAATAGCTTCCCAGTATGCTTTATATCTATCATATCAACTACCTCAACAGATGTGTGCATATATCTTAAGGGAATTGACAGTACTAAGGAAGGAATTCCCTCTCTAGTTATCATCATAGCCCTTGCATCAGTTCCAGTTAATCCTGGAGTTATTTCCATTTGAAATGGAATATTATATTCTCTAGCCACTTCTGTAAGTTTCTTTCGAAGTGTTGGGTGAATATTTCCACCTAATGTAATACCAACTCCCTTGCCTAGTTCTATAGAATCAGATTTAGAAAGTTCTGGAGTTGTACCAAATCCAACATCTACAGCAATACCAATATCAGGGTTGACTTTATAGGTACTAACTAAAGCTCCAGCCATACTGACCTCTTCTTGTACTGTGGAGATAAAGTATACATCTGCTTCATGTTTTATCTTGCTTAACTCTTTGATACATTCATAAATAACAGTTATCCCAGCTCTATCATCTAAAGCCTTTCCTGCAACTCTTGTTCCCTGAAGATTAACCATTTTTCTTCTAATAGTTATTGGATTCCCTATATTTATAAATTCATCCACTTTCTCTTTAGAAAATCCAATATCTATAATCATGTCTTCCATCTTTATAGCTTTATCATGCTCTGATTGTTCTTGTAAATGAGGAGGCTTAGAACCTATGACTCCAAAATAATCTTCCTTACCATGTACAATGACTTCTTGACCTAAAATAGTTCTAGGATCAATTCCACCTATATTAGTAAATCTAATAAATCCATTCTCTTCAATATCCTTTACCATTAATCCAATTTCATCCATATGAGCTGCAAGCATTATCTTTATATTATTTTCATTAGGTTCTCCCTTTTTCACTGCTATGATGTTTCCAAGTTTATCTACTATAATATCATCTGCATATTCATCAAATGCTGATGTTATAGCATCTCTTAAGGTATGTTCATATCCAGAGATACCTTTACCATTACTTAATAATTCTAAAAACATCTTGGCATCCAAATCTATTCCTCCTTTTAGTTATAATTTTTTAATCATTAAATTATCTTTTCATAAAAAAATGTCTTTGCTGCCTTTAATTTATGTTTTTCAGGCATAATTATTTGCTCAGTACTTCCTACAAATAATATGCCAATATCACTTAAGGAATTATAAAACTTAGAGTATAAAAGCTCCTTTGCATCCTCGGTAAAATAAATCATTACATTACGACAAGCTATTAAATCTATATTTGATGGGAATCTATCTTTTAATAAATCCATCTTTTTATATTCAACACATTTTTTAATATCATCTGATATTTTATATGAGCTTTCTATTTTATTAAAATACTTTTCCTTGAACCCTTTCGGAAGATTTGCCAAGGATTTTTCACTATATAATCCTAGTTTTGCCTTGTTCATAGCCTCATCATCTAAATCTGTTGCTAATATTTTGATATCTTTTAAAGGAAAAAAATTAGATAGCATCATAACTAAAGAATATGGTTCTTCCCCAGTAGAACAAGCGGCACTCCAAACTTTTAGTCCTCTTTTGTTTTTCTTCATTAAAGAGGGAATTATATCTTTTTCTAATACATCCCATTGAGAAGGATTTCTATAAAATTCTGAAACATTTATGGTCAAATAGTTAATAAATTGTTCTAATAATTTTTCATCTTTCTTTATTCCAATAAAATAATCATCAAAATCTTTAAAATTATTTCTACTTAGTAATGATGATATTCTTCTCTTCATTTGTTTCTCTTTATAATAATTTAAATCTATATTTATTAATTCATTTACATTTTTTTTAAAAGCTTCATATTTATCCATTTTTACCTCCCAAAAGTATTTAAGCAAAAATGCAATATAGGGCTTTAATGTAATTACACTACATTAAAACCCTTAGTCTTTAGCAATTTATTAATTATTATCTACAATATCTCCAATAGTCATTTCTGGTTCTTTATTTAAAATTATATCTTCTTCAACTACTTCGTTAACCTCTTTTAAACTTAAGCTGATTTTCTTCTCTTCTTCATTAATATCAATAACTTTTATATTAATTTTCTCTCCTACTTTTAAAACATCTGCTGGTTTATTAATATGTTCTTTTGATATTTGTGAAACATGAAGTAATCCATCTACTCCTTCTTTTAATCTAACAAATGCACCAAAGTCTAATAAATTTACAACGGTTCCTTCAACAATATCGCCAACACTTACGTTTTTAGAAAAAGCAGTCCATGGTTCCTCTACAGTTTGTTTTAACCCTAAGGAAATTCTGCCTTTTTCCTTGTCTAGAGCTAATACTTTAACTAAAACTTTTTGTCCTTCTTTAACTACATTTGAAGGATGTTTAACTCTATTCCAAGATAAATCTGATATATGAATTAATCCATCTACTCCGCCTAAATCTACGAAAGCACCAAAGTCAGTTAATCTTTGTACAGTACCTTCTACCACTTGATCTACTTCAAGAGTTGCCCATAACTCTTTTTTCTTATTATTTAATTCTTCTCTTTCTACTTCTTTTCTAGATAAAATAACTCTTTTTTTCTCTCTATCAAAATCAATAATTTTAGCTATTAGAACTTTACCTTTATATACACTTAAATCAGATACAAAATTAATAGATACCTGAGAAGCTGGCATAAAACCATTAACTCCATTTACTATTACAGAAAGTCCACCTTTAATATTATTTAATACCTTACATTCAACTCTTTCTTTATCATTAAATATCTTTTCAACAGTATCTAAATTTTTAAAATCATTTACTCTCTTTGCTGAAAGAACTACATTACCTTCACCATCATCTAACTTAACTACATAAACATCTATTTCATCTCCAACCTTATATAGCTCCTTTGGTTTTACATCTGGATCATTAGATAATTCCTCTCTATTAATAATACCATCAGATTTATAATTTATATTAACCATAACTTCATTATTAGTAACATAAATTACTTCACCTTTTAATACATCACCTCTATGAATTTTAGTAAAAGAATTTTCAATTGCCTCCATCATTTCATTGCTGTTAATATTGTCCATTGTTTCAACTACCTCCTTAATTATCCAATCAGGTGTTGAAGCACCTGCTGTTATTCCTATTTTATTAAATTTTGATAGTACTTGTAAAGGTAATTCTTTAGAAGTTTCTATATGATATACATTTTTACAATACTTTTTACTAATTTCTACTAATTTGTTTGTATTTGAACTATGATATCCTCCTATTACAATCATAGCGTCTACTTTGCTTGAAACCTCTTTACATGATTCTTGACGTAAATTTGTAGCATTGCAAATTGTATTAAATATTTCAACCTTATTACCTTTTTCTTTTATAATCTTTGATAAAGTTTCAAATTTTTCTTGTGTATTTGTGGTTTGAGAAACTACACATATTTTATCCATTTTAGATAAATTCCTTGCTTCTTCTAAGGAATTTACAATAAATGCCTGATTTTTGCACCAGCCATTTATTCCAATTATCTCAGGATGACTTGCATCTCCAATTATTACTATATTATATCCTTGATTTTGATATTCTTCAACCCTCTTATGTACAGATTTTACATAAGGACAGGTACTATCTATTATATCTAAACTCATATCACTAATCTTGTCTATAATAGATTTACTCACTCCATGAGACCTTATAATTACTCTACCATTTTTAATTTCCTCTATTTCATCAATAGTCTTTAACCCTTTTTCTTCAAAACTTTTTACTACTTGGGGATTATGAATTAAAGGTCCAAGTGAATAAATATTGCTGTTAGAATTTAAAAGTTCAGTAGTTGTTATATCCACTGCCCTTTTTACTCCAAAACAAAACCCAGCATTATCAGCTATAATTATTTCCACTACATTTCCACCTCTTTATCTTTAATAGAATATATTGATTGAAGGATTTCTTTACTAAATAAACGATAATCCTCTGTAGTCAATTTTTTATCATCCTTACTAAAAAAACTAATTGGTTTTCCAAAATAAACTCTTATCTTGCTAAAAGGTTTAAAATGCCCTTCTATATATACTGGTAAAACTGGGGAATTAGCCTTTATACTTATCAATGCAACTCCAGGCTTTGCATTCTCTATGTTCATTTCTTTTACTCTAGTTCCTTCTGGAAATATACCTAATACACTCTCTTTTTTTAAAACTTTTAATGCATTTCTTATTGCTGATAAATCTGATTCTTCACGATCTACTGGAAACGCTCCAAGTTTAGTTAAAAAACATGATAATACTTTATTTTTAAAAAGCTGTTTTTTCGCCATCCAGCAGACTTGTCGTGGAAATACAATAGATAAAATAATGGGATCTAAATTACTTATATGATTGGAACATAATATTAATCTTCCTTCTTCCAGTACATTATCTTTACCATGAACCTCTAATCTATATAATAATCTAAATAGTATCCCTACTATTCCCCTTATTACGCTATAAAGATACATATAATTACCTCCCCTTAACTATAGAAATAACTTCTTTTACAGATTGTTCTATAGTTTTATTGGTAGTATCAATTCTATAAGCATCTTTGCATTCTACTAAAGGAGCAACTTCCCTAGTACTATCTATCCTGTCCCTATTTTCTATATCAAATTTTACCTGCTCATAGGATATTCCTTTTTCTCCCTTTTCTACTAATTCTTTATACCTTCTACTTGCTCTCTCCTCAACACTTGCAGTAATGAAAAACTTAAATTCTGCATTTGGCAAAACTACAGTACCTATATCCCTGCCATCCATAATAATTGATTTTGTTTTAGCCAACCCTTGTTGGATTTTAACCATACCTTCTCTTACCTCTTTAATTTGTGCCACAAAAGAAACATTCTTATTTATAAGAGAATCTCTTATTTTATCATCTACTTGAATATCGTCAAGATAAATATGATTGCCTTTAAAATCAATAGAAGTATTCTTTAAAACATCAATAACATTATTTTCAGACAAAGGATCTACTCCAAGTCTCAACACTTTTAAAGTTAAAGCTCTATACATTGCACCTGTATCTACATATTCAATGGATAAGGCTTCAGCTACCTTTTTTGCAATGGTGCTTTTACCAGCACCAGCCGGCCCATCTATAGCAATTGTAATATTTTTATCTAACATAATATCCCTCCAATAAAAAAACATTCCAATACAAAATAATAACCACCTTTGGGTGGCTTAGGCATTGTTTGACAAATCAGGTCTTAAAATCTTTGCATCTCTTAAATAAATATGTTTAACATCTTTCTGATTTATTATTGAGTTATAAAGCACCATTAATCTAATACACCTATTAAGACTTCCTTCAACATACATCTCATTAAAGCACATTAACCCAACATTTGTATACCCTAGATTTCTAGCTGCTTTAGCAGGATATACCTTATCTAAATCATTAGTACAAGAAAATATTATGCTAATAACCTTCTCCCGATCTATGTTATTCTCTTTTTCAATTTCAATTAATAATTCTGTAGTACTATTTAATATACTAGATACGGAATTTTCAGGAACAGTGATAGCTCCCCTAATTGTTACAATATTCATAGCATCACTCCTTAATAATTATATATTAAATTCTTATAGTAAACAAGCTATTTTACTTTAATTAAAACAATATTTCCATGTTTTATTACCTTAATTAAAAACAAATGAGGAATAAGATAAATTAAACTATACATGATTCCCCGCTAGATACCCAGTAGAGTAAGCTATTTGTAAATTATATCCTCCTGTTAAAGCATCTACATCAATAACCTCTCCTGCAAAATATAATCCTTCTACTAATTTTGATTCCATAGTAGATGGATTTATTTCCTTCGTAACTACTCCTCCAGATGTAATAATAGCTTCTTCTATGGGTCTAAAAGATTTAAAATTAAGAGGAAATTCTTTAATAGAATTTAACAATTTTAATCTTTCTTCCTTAGTAATTTGATTTACTATTTTTTCAGGATCTATATCTGCTAAAAATATTATAATTGGTATTAACTTTTGAGGCAGTAAATCATCTAAGGAATTTTTAATTTTCTTATTATTATTTAATTCGAAATCCCTTAATATTCTGTCATCTAACTTTTTATTGTCTAGTGCTGGTTTTAAATCAATTAATAAGCGAATTCCATCATTAATATACCTATATAGATAATTGCTTATGGAAAGAACTATTGGTCCTGAAATTCCATAATGAGTAAAAATCATTTCTCCAAATTCTTCATATAATAATCTTTTTTTAGAATGAGCAGATAAAGTCACATTTTTAAGAGATAGTCCTTGTAAATCTTTAATCCAATCTTCCTTAATTTCAATTGGTACTAATGAAGGTCTTATTTTAGTAATGCTATGTCCAAATGTTTCAGCAAATTTATACCCATCACCAGTAGAACCTGTACTAGGATACGATTTCCCCCCTGTGGCAATTACTAACTTATCAAAAGTCATTTCATCATTATTTGTATTTACTATAAACTTTCTATTTTTAATGTCAATAGAATTTACATTAGTATTTAGGAGTATATTAACTTTGTTATCTGATAAAAATTTTTGAAAAGCTTTAATAACATCTGATGATTTGTCACTTTCTGGAAAAATCCTATTTCCTCTTTCTACTTTTGTTTTTAGTCCATAAGTTTCAAGTAAATTTATTATATCTCTATTTGAAAAACTATAAAAACTACTGTAAAGAAAATTCTTATTCTTCATTACATTATCAAAGAAATCTTCAATAGGCGCATTATTAGTTATATTACACCTACCTTTTCCAGTAATAAAGAGTTTTTTACCTATCCTTTCATTCTTATCAATTAATATTACATCTTTTCCCCTAGAACCTGCAATACCAGCTGCAATAATCCCAGCTGGTCCAGCTCCTACTACACAAACCTTTTCATTCATTTATAGCAGCTCCTTTAAATGAGATACATCGTTTAATGATGTTAACACATTATTATAAGTCCTACATTCAATTATACTAAGAGAAACATTGCTTAAAGAAATATTCTTATAATGAGATATATTTATGCTCAACAATCCTAAAATTATAGCCTTTAATGTTGCACTATGAGAAACTATAGCAATATTTTTCCCTTTGTTGTTATATATAATATCATTTATATAACCCATAGATCTTTCTTGTAATGCTTTTAATGTTTCAGCTCCATTCATATTTAATTTATGGGGTTCCTTATTCCAAATAGAATATTCATAGCTATAATCATCTCTTATTTTTTGTATACTCAAGCCTTCCCATGGTCCGAAATTTATTTCCCTAAGAAATTCACTAGACACTAATGGTTTATTTACTATATCGGATATTATTTTAGCTGTAGTATATGCCCTAGATAAATCACTAGTATATATTGTATCTATATTTTCTGATGCAAGCCTATGACCTAAGCTCATAGCTTGCCTTTTTCCTAAATCAGTTAATATAGTATTTTTTTGCCCTTGAATTAAGTTTAATTTGTTCCATTCAGATTGCCCATGTCTTATTAAAAATAATCTTGTCAATAATAACACCTCTTAACAATAATATTTGTATATATTTATATAATATAACAAATTTATAATATAATAAAGTATATCATTTATGATAAGATTTTTTATGATATATTTAGATAAATAAAAACGATATTTTTAATATCGTTTTTATTTATCTTTACCATTTATATGAGCATCATATACATTGTATTTTTTCCAGATATTTTCTAAATCTTCAAATGAAGATCTAATGTCGTTCTTTTTCTCCATACCTATAGCAACTATTAAAGCATTTATTAAACTCATAGGGGCAACTAATGAATCTACAAATGAAAGCATATCACTACTAGCTATTAGAGAAATATCAGCATACTTTGCCGCTGGTGAAATTAAACTATCTGTTATACTAATAATTTTACAACCTTTTTCTACACAAAAATCTAAAGCCTCTAATGTCCTTTTTGAATATCTAGGATAACTAATTCCAATTATTAAATCTTTAGAATCTGCTTTTAGTAATTGTTCAAACACATCATTAGGACCTGATGTAATAACCTTTACACCTTTTATTAAAAAACTAAGATAGAATCCTAAGTATCCTGCCAGAAAGGAAGATGATCTCAACCCAAGTATATATATATTTTCTGCACTAAGTATTAAATCAATAGCTTCTTGAAAAGTTTTATGTCCAATTTCGTTTATTGTCTTATCAATATTTTCCATATCCTTTTCCATTGCCTTCTTTAGGGCACTTTCTCTATTTGAATACTCATTTACCATCGTAAGTCTTTGTACAGTAGTAAGTTTATTCTTAATTAATTCGTGTAAATCTTTTTGAAGTTCTCTATATCCTCTATAGCCTAAAGTGTTAGCAAACCTTACAACAGTAGATTCACTTACATTAACAGTTTCACCTAAGGATGCTGCAGTCATAAACGCGGCCTTATCATAATTATTAATAATAAACTCTGCTATAAGTTTTTGTCCCTTACTTAAGTTGTTGAAATTATTTTGGATGTTTTTAATAATATCAACATACGTCTCCATAACACTCTTCCTTATGAGCCTTTATTAGATTAAATCCTTCTTCTAAAGCCTTTTTATTTAATTCTTCTGTTCCTCTTGGCACTCTATCACATACTGCCCTCTCAAGAGAGTCCTTAGTAACTATTCTAGTTAATTCATATATACTACCTAAAGCAATAATATTAGCTACCATAGGCTTTCCTAGTTTATTAATTGCCGTTTCTAATATAGGGACTTTATATATAGTAATATCATCTCTACTTGGAATATTGTTTAAAGATTTATCTATTATCAGTGTTCCACCAGGCTTTAATGATTTTATGTATTTATCACACGCAACCTGTGTAAGTGTAAGCATTATATCACATTCATTTACCTTAGGATAATTAATTGTATCCTTGCTAATTATTACTTCTGCCTTACTAGCTCCCCCTCTAGCTTCTGGTCCATAGGACTGAGATTGAACTACATTCATGCCATCATATAAAGCAGCTTCTGCTAATATAATCCCAGCTAATATAAGTCCTTGACCACCAGAACCCGTTAATCTTAATTCTTGACGTACCATATCTATCTCTCCTTTGAAAAAGACTCAATTATTTTTTGGTATTCTTCAGTATATTCTGGTCTATCACTCTTATATAATTCTCCTACAACAAATTTACCTATTTTTTGTTCTTCAGTTAATTTATCATATGCTGCTATATTTATAGCATTTTCTTTTAAATATTTCATCATATCTATTGCTTCGCCCTTTTTATTTTTTCTTCCATAGTAAGTTGGACAAATTGTTACAGCTTCAATAAATGAAAAGCCTTTGTTCTTTATTCCTTCTTCTACCTGTTTTATTAGCATGTTAGCAGTAAATATAGTCCCTCTACTGACATAAGTGGCTCCAGCTGCTTTTGCAAGTTCACACAAATCAAAATTAGCATCAATATTTCCATATGGAGCAGTAGTACCTTTATCTCCTGTAGGAGTTGTAGGTGAATATTGTCCTCCTGTCATTCCATAAGTATTATTATTAAATACAATAGTAGTAATATCTATATTTCTTCTAGCAGAGTGAATTAAATGATTTCCGCCAATAGCAGATGAATCTCCATCTCCAGTTATAACAATTACATGTAACTCTGGATTAGCAAACTTTATACCAGTAGCAAAAGCAAGTGCTCTTCCATGAGTAGTATGTATTGTATTAAAATCTAAGTATCCAGAGCCTCTTGAAGAACATCCAATTCCTGATACTATACAAACCTTATCTTTATCTAATCCTAAGTTATCAATAGCTTTAACTATAGACCTTGTAACTATACCATTGCCACATCCTGGGCACCAAATATGTGGCAGATTCTCAGTTCTGAAATATTCGTTAACTAATTGACTTGGCATTTTAAACCTCCTTAATAAAAGAAATAATTTCTTCTGGAGTTATAAGTTCTCCATTAATTCTGCCATATTTCTCTACCTTAGCCTGCTTTCCCGCAACCCTATCTACCTCTAAGAAATATTGACCCATATTCATTTCTACAACTACTATACGATTAACTTTATTTGATAAATTAATTAATTGTTTTTCTGCTAAAGGCCAAATAGTAATAGGTCTAAATAGACCAGCCTTTATTCCCTGTTCTCTTAATGCATTTACAGCTGATTTAGCAGAACGTGCTGTAGAACCAAAAGCAACTATAGCAACATCTGCATCATCTAATAAATATTCTTGTACTTCTACAATATCATCTACATTATCTTCTATTTTATCTATTAATCTGTTAATTAAGGATTCGGCTATTTTTTCGTTTCCTGAAGGGAAACCTGACTCGCTATGTACTAGCCCTGTTACATGAAATCTATATCCTTCACCAAAGCCAGCCATTTCAGGAACAATGTCTCCTTCCAATACTCTATATGGCTTATATTCTTCTGGTGAACAACTTGGTTTTTTTCTATTATATATTTCTATTTTCTCTTCATCAAATAACTCTATTTTTTCTCTCATATGTCCGATTACTTCATCCATTAAAAGAATAACTGGCGTTCTATATTTTTCCGCTAAATTAAATGCTTTTATAGTTGTTTTATAAATTTCCTTAACTGACCATGGATATAAAGCTATAATTGAATGATCTCCATGAGTCCCCCATCTAGCTTGCATAATTTCACCCTGAGCTGGAGCTGTTGGCAAACCTGTACTTGGACCACCTCTTTGAACGTTTACAATCACACAAGGTGTTTCAGTTATTACCCCATATCCTATGCCTTCTTGCTTAAGAGAAAATCCTGGACCACTGGTTGCTGTCATAGCTTTAGTTCCTGATATAGCAGCACCAATAGTAGCAGATATACTGGCTATTTCATCTTCCATTTGAATGAACTTTCCACCAATTTTGGGTAATCTTTCAGCTGAAAGCTCTGCGATTTCAGTAGACGGTGTTATAGGATATCCTGCATAGAACCTCATACCTGCAGCAATAGCCCCCTCTACACAAGCTTCATTGCCTTGCATCAATTTAATACTTTTTTCGGTCATCTTATTCGCCCCCTAAATAAATAGCAAAATCTGGACACCTAAGTTCACATTGTCCGCATTTTATACATGAATCTAAATCTTTAATATTAACTTTTCCATCCTTTATTTCAAGTACATTTTTAGGACAAAATGCAACACAAATGCCGCATCCTTTACACCAATTTTTATCTACTGTAAGAGATTTTTCTGTCTTCATCGACAATTTTATTTCCCCCTTATGATGTATTTATTTCTTAATATAATAATATCAAAACAAAATATTTATTGCAAGTTTTATTTCATTTTTAATGGATTAATATTTATTTTGCAAGTTTAACTTCATATTGATAATATTTATTACAGAAAAAATGAGCCTTTAAAGGCTCATTTTAAACTGGATATGTTTGAAACTCTTCATTTAATAATTCTGTATCTATTTTATACTTTTTGGCTTGTCTTTGCTTAAAGAATTCTATAGCTACCTGTGGAAATAAAGCATAAGTCAAAACATCTTCATCTTGTTCAATATATTGTTTAATCTCTTTTCTAAACTCATCTAACTGAGGTTCCATTAAATCAGCAGGTCTACCTGTAAATACTTCTTCATCACCAATAATTTTATTTTTAATTTCTTCTGATATAGGTAAGGTTGGTTTACCATATAAGCCCTTCACATAATTTTTAGCTTCAGTAGGTACCATCTTATATCTCTCCCCAAGTATTACATTAAATACTGCTTGTGTTCCAACCATTTGACTCATTGGAGTTACTAAAGGAGGATACCCAAAATCTTCCCTTACTCTAGGAACTTCTTTTAAAACCTCATCAAATTTATCCTCTTTACCCTGACTTTTTAATTGTGATACTAAGTTGGAAAGCATACCGCCTGGCACTTGATATATTAATGTATTTACATCTACATTTAATACTTTAGTATTAAGTAATCCTTCTTTTAGATACTTATCTCTCAATCCTTTAAAATAATCTGATACTTCTAACAATAATTTCATATCAATATCACTAGGATAATAAGGAGAACCTTCTAAAGATGCAATCATTGGCTCTGTTGCAGGTTGAGATGTACCATTTCCTAAAGGTGATATTGCAGTATCTATAATATCTGCTCCAGCTTCTATAGCTTGCATATAGGTTTGATTTGCTATTCCACTTGTAAAATGGGAGTGTACTTCTATTGGTACTTTTACTGCTTTCTTCATTTCTTTAACTAATTCTTTTGCTGGATATGGAAGAAGAATTCCCGCCATATCTTTAATACATATTGAATCAACTCCTAAACTCTCCATCTCTTTAGCTAAGTTTACATAATACTTTATATTGTGTATAGGACTTGTTGTATAAGAAATTGCTGCTTGAGCATGCCCCCCATATTTTTTCGTTGCTTCTATTGATTTCTTTATGTTTCTAATATCATTTAAAGCATCAAAAACTCTAATAATGTCTATTCCATTTTCAATTGATTTTTTTACGAATTCCTCTACTACATCATCAGGATAATGTCTATATCCTAAAAGATTTTGACCTCTTAATAACATTTGTAGTTTCGTCTTTTTAAACACCTTTCTAAGCGCCCTTAATCTTTCCCAAGGATCTTCATCTAAAAATCTTAAACAAGAATCAAATGTAGCTCCTCCCCATACTTCTAATGCATAAAACCCAACATTATCAAGTTTTTCTGCTATAGGAAGCATATCCTCTAATCTCATTCTTGTTGCTATCAAAGATTGATGAGCATCTCTTAAAATTGTGTCTGTGATTTTTACACCTGCCATTTTAGTCCCTCCTAGTTTTAGCTTTCTCCACTCCATATAAAATAGGTGGATAATTCCTTTGATTGATAAAATCATATTTTATTACATTATATTTTTTTTGATCAAGTTCTTTTAAAAAATCTTCTACTGCATTTTTTTCTTCAAGTCCACCTTCATGACCTATGTAACAAGTAATAAGAATTATTCCACTATCTTCCAATAAATTAAGTGATTTTTCTAAGGATACTAATGTTGTATCTTTAGAAGTTTTAATATCTTTATTTCCCTTAGGTAAGTATCCTAAATTATAAATAACAAAATTTACTTTTTCATCAATATATAAATCAATATTTTCATGACCATTCTCTATTAATATTACCCTATTGTTTAGGTTTTCACAAGTCAATTTTTCAAATGTTATCTCTAACGCCTTTTTTTGAATATCAAATCCATAGACTTTTCCATTTGAACCAACTAGTTCAGCCAATAAAACTGTATC
Organism: Tissierella praeacuta DSM 18095; assembly: GCF_900128955.1. Classification (GTDB taxonomy): domain Bacteria; phylum Bacillota; class Clostridia; order Tissierellales; family Tissierellaceae; genus Tissierella; species Tissierella praeacuta. The sequence goes on along the minus strand of NZ_FQTY01000001.1, from coordinate 261,482 downwards.
ATGTCCATTACCAACAGTACAATCAACTACAGTATGTCCTTCTTTTACACAATTATAAATTATATCTCTAGATATCTTTAAAGTATTTATGATTTCATTGTAATTCATTATAACCTCCACAACAACTACAGCCTTTATTAAAAAAATCATGTATATTCAGTTCTAATTGATTATCACAGTTTAGGATAAACCCTTGTTTTATCAAATAAGTATTAACGGAACTACAATAAATCTTTTCAACACCTTGGTTATAAAGTTTATTTAGTATTGCCCTAAAAAGTCCATCTCCTAATTTTTGTTTTCGTTTATCTTGTCTAATTACTAAATATTGTAATATCCATTTTTCATCCTTTTCTATTGCTTTCCCCACTCCAATTAATTCCTTATCCTCTAAAACAACATAAACAATATCTTCTATAAGTAAATCCTCAATCCCCTCTTTATTTAAAATTTCTTTTATTTTGTCAATCTCATCTATTTTATAATTTCGGAATAATAACATATCTTCACCTACTATAACTAAAGTTTCTTTAGATATTCAATTTCATCATTTTCTAAAAATCTCCAATTTCCTATATCTAAACCACCAAGCTCTAACTCACCTATGGAAATCCTCTTTAATTTTTTAACAGGATGGTTAATGGCTTCACACATTTTTTTTACTTGTCTATTTCTTCCTTCATGTATAGAAATGTCAAGAATAGATTCAGTTTCATATCTCTTGGCTATTTTTATATAAGCCTCAGAAGTAACTCTACCGTCAATTATCAGTCCATTTCTAAATTTTTCTAATTCTCTTTTATTTGGCACGCCATCTACAATAGCTATATATCTCTTCACTATTTCTTTACTTGGATGAGTAAGCTTATAAGCCAAATCCCCGTCATTAGTTAAAATCAAAAGACCTGTAGTATCTGTATCTAATCTTCCTACAGGATAAATCCTCTCTTTTACTCCCTCAATTAAATCTGTCACTATTTTTCTATTTTTCTCATCCTTTAACGTAGTTACAAATCCAATGGGTTTGTTTAACATTATATAAACCTTTTTTCTTTCCGCTTGGATTCGTTTATCATTAACCTTTACTATATCCTTATCTGGGTCTATAGTAGTACCTAACTCTTTAATTATCTTATTATTTACTTTTACTTTACCTTCTAGTATTAATTCTTCTGCCTTTCTTCTTGAAGTTACACCACATAGTGCAATATATTTTTGTAATCTCATTTTAAAGCCCCTTTCAACATCTTGTATTACTATATTACCCCTTTTCCGTTAGAATGTAAATTCATATTACTTATAATTCTATTTAAACTTAATATTATTAAAAAATTTTTCTATAGAATTAATCCTTCTTACAGAAGATTTAGCCGTTAAATCGCTTTTATCAATTAAATTACCATCCAAATATGTGTAAATATAACCTATTTTATCTCCTTTTTCTATAGGAGCTTCAACATTACTAGGAATATCTACGCTAATCTTTATCTTTTCTCTTTCTCCTTCTTTTAATGGATAAAAAAAAGTTTTCTCAGTAACTAAATCAACATATCCCTTTACTCCATTAACTACATTAAGTTTTTTTAAAAATTGACCTTTATCATATATAAAAGATTGTTTATAATTATTAAATCCATAGTCTAATAACTTGTAATTATCATTAAACCAATCACCAGCCCTAAGTGATACTGCTATAAGACGCATTCCATTTTTACTTGCTGATGAAACTAAACATCTACCTGATTTAGTTGTATAGCCAGTTTTTACACCATCTCCACCATTATATTCCCATAAAGTTTTATTTTTGTTATAAAAATAATTGTTCTCCATTCTATCTGCCATATAGGATTTAGATTTAACAATATTAGCAAATTCATCATATGAAAAAGCTGTTTTTGTTATTAAAGCTAAGTCATAAGCAGTTGAATAATGTAAATCATTGTGCAAACCATGAGGATTAACAAAGTTTGTATTTAATGCTCCTATTGATTTAGCCTTCTCATTCATTAAGGATACAAAACTATCCATACTTCCACTAATATGTAAAGCTATAGCTTCTGCCACATCATTTCCTGATCTTAACATCAAACCATAAAGCATATCCTCTAATGTAATAATTTCCCCTTCTTTTAAATATATACTAGATCCTTCTATTCCTACACATTCCTTCTTAATAACTACTTTATCATCTAAACTTCCTTTATCTAGAGCAACTAAAGCTGTCATAATCTTTGTAGTACTTGCCATTGGCATTTTTCTATGTGCATCTTTTTCATAAAGTGTTCTTCCTGTTTGACCATCTATTAATATACAGGATTCAGCACTTAAACTTAAATTTTCACCATATACTATACTAGAACTTAAAATTATTATCAGTATTAAAGCTATATATTTATATATTCTCATTGAGGTAACCTCCTAATCATCTACTTTAATTTAAAAGAAGCAAGATTAACATCCTGCTCCTAATATGGAAAATAATTTATGAATTTCTAATGTATTTCATTACAATTCATATTTTCTTGAGTATTAGTATTGTTATTTTTACTAGCAAAGGACTGCTGTAAATTACCTGCCATTTTCTCAACAAATCCAAATAGATTTGTTAAAGCACTACTACCTTCATCCACTGTTAGTAACTTTATCTGTTCATTTCCTACAACAATAAATCCTACTGGTGATACAGAAACACCTGCTCCGCTTCCCCCACCGAATGGAAAATCTCCATCTGCCATATTATTTTTTTTATCTCTACTAAACTCACTTCCACCTGATGCAAATCCAAATGATATCTTAGAAACTGGTATTATTACAGAGCCATCTGCTGCGTGTACAGCATCACCTACAATAGTATTTACGTCTACCATTTCTTTTAAGCTAGTCATTGTGGTTTTCATTAATCCTTCGATTGGATGTTCTGGCAACACTCTCACCACCTTTTCTGATCTTTAATATCTTAATATATTCAATAATAATATAAACCAAATTTACTTTAATTATACATAAAAAAAACAACTCAAAAAAATCTTGATTAAATATTGGATTTACTTGTATATCCTTACTATAAATTTTCTCTATATCATAATCATTAAGAAGATAAATAAACATACTATTAACCATAGCCCAAATAATACCTATAGATATACCTAATAAACTGGCGTCACTGAAACCAATATTGACTATAAAACGCAGTTTTTCAATCTTTCCTTTATTAATAAAATGCTGAATAACATTGATATAATTTAACTTTAAATCACTATATTTATTAGCATTATCTTTATCTATATATTTATTTGTAGAATCAATCTCCTTTTTAATAATACCAAGTAAATATATAAAAGTTATTTTATATTTTGAACCATTAGTAAACTCATAATAAATTTTGATTTTAAATGGTATTAAAAATATTGTCAAAAACAAAAATAGAAAAAGAAAAACATATATAATAATATCACTTCCTTTGGGACTAATATCTATATATTTCCAAAAAAAAGAAAAATAATACTAAATTTAGTATTATTTTTCAGTATTTATATTATCTATATCATCTATAACATCATTTAATGGAGGTAAATCCTCTAAGCTTTCTAAACCAAAACACCTTAAAAAAACATCAGTAGTTCCATATAATATGGGTCTACCTACTCTTTCTAGACGTCCAACCTCTACAATTAAACCTCTCTCAATTAATGTTTCTATTGCTTTATCACATCTTACACCTCTTATTGCTTCAATATCTACTTTAATAATGGGTTGTCTATAAGCAATAATTGATAATGTCTCTAAAGCCGCGTTAGATAAATTTTTTGTTACCTTTGGGTTTGCTAATTTTTTAATCCATTGAAAATTCTCTGGTCTTGTTCCTAATTGATAAGAATTATTTATCTTTATTATTTTAATTCCCCGCATATTATAATCAAATTCATCTATCATTTCCTGCATAATATTAGATACTTCTTTTTCATCAACTTCTACAATAGATGATATGTCCTTAATATCTAGGGGATCACCCCAAGTAAATAATAAAGATTCAATTATAGATTTAAGTTCCTTACTATCCATAAATTACTGCTCCTCTTCCATTTTTCTACAAATAATTAAATCAGAAAAATCTTCTTCTTGCATTACATTTATGTGCTTCATTCTAATTAGTTCTAAAACTGATAGAAAATAAGTTATAATTTCTTTCTTAGTGCTATTTCTATCAAGTAAAGAGCTAAACTTCAACATTCTATTTATATTAAGCTTTTGTTTTATATTTCTTATACATTCTTCCAATGTAAATTCATCTCTTTGTATTTCATTAATATCTAAAACTTTATTTTCCTTGTTTCTTTTTTCAATAATATTGCTAAGGGATTTTAATAATAAGTCTATATTTAATTCTTCAAGCTCAAATTCTTTATCTTCCAAATCAATTAAATCTTCCTTCGGCTTATAATAAACCTTAGATTGAATATTTTCAAGCACTCGGAATTCTTCCACTATGTTTTTATATTTCTTATACTCAACTAATCTTCTAACAAGTTCTGCTCTAGGATCTACTTCTTCCATCTCTAACTGAGTATCACAAGAACTAACTTTATTTGGAAGAAGCAATTTAGATTTAATCTCTAGTAATGTAGCTGCCATTACTAGAAAATCACTGGCTATATCTAAATTCAATTCCTCCATTTGTCTAATATACTCAATAAATTGTTCTGCTATAAGATTAATTGGTATATCATATATATCTATCTCCGCTTTATCAATAAGATGAAGTAATAAATCCATCGGTCCCTCAAATGCATCAACTGTTATTTTATAATCCATATAAATACTCCTATCCTATTATTGAAATTAATAAATTTAATATAACATCTATAATAGGACTCATTATTTTATCTATAATATTGGTAGCTATAAGTACTATAAGAACCATATATAAATACCTTTCATACTTATAGAAATAATATTCTATCTTATTAGGGAGTAAAGATGCAACTATTTTAGATCCATCTAGCGGAGGAAATGGAAGTAAGTTAAATATCCCTAGCATAATGTTATACCATAAAGTTATAAAAAGAATCTTAAAAAATACAGCATTAGTTATTATATTTAAAGATAAAACAAATACAATAATAATTGCAATTATAAAATTAGATAATGGTCCTGCTAAAGATACTAATATAGTATCTTTCTTTCTATTTTGGAAATTAAATGGATTTATTGGAACGGGTTTAGCCCAACCAAACTTAAATATAACCAAACAAAGGAATCCTCCTAAATCCAAATGCTTAAGGGGATTTAGAGTTAATCTTCCCGCATTTTTTGCTGTGTCATCTCCTAGCCAATATGCCATTAGTCCATGAGCTAACTCATGAAATATAATAGCTATAAAAAGACCTGGTAAATTGTAAATAACATTCATTTTGATTCCCCTTTTCTAATAACCTATACTATAACATTATACAACCTCGACTCACTAAAGTCGAGGTTATAAAAATTCTTTATCTTAATTTTATCTTATACTTAAATAATTTTTTATTGTCTTATTTAGCATATTAAACAAATTAGCTTTTTCAACATTTGTTTTGGCAATTATTTTTACTTTGTGGGATTCTTTACCATCTATACTAATTACAAGTTCACCAACTTCATCACCAGCTAATATAGGTGCATTTAATACATCAGGTAAAATAATGTCTTTAATTAATTCAGCTTTCTCTCCTTTTGGTAATAATATATGGGAATCTTGAGAAAGCATAAGATCTACTTCTTTTAATTTACCCTTTTCTACAGGCAATGTGGCAATAATATCACCCTTTTTTCCTATAGTAATAGATTCATAATTAGCAAAACCATAGTCCAACATTCTTTTTGCCTCATCAAATCTAAGTTTAGAATTATTTACACCCATAACAACTGCTATCAACTCTAAATTTCCTCTCTTAGCTGATGCAGACAAGCAGAATCCAGCCTCATTAGTTGAACCAGTTTTAACTCCAGTAGCCCCGTCATATTCTTTAATTAATCTGTTAGTATTTACCATAACCTGAGTGCTAGATTTATTTTTACCTACTTTCATCTCAGTCATATAAGTAGTTAGCCACGGATGAACCTTTTCATGTTTTAGCAATTCTTTAGACATCAAAGCTACATCGTACGCAGAAATATAGTGTTCATCATTAGGCATACCACTAGCATTATGAAATTTGGTATTTTCCATACCCAAATCCTTAGCCTTTTCATTCATCATTTTTACGAAAATATCCTCAGAACCAGCAATATGCTCTGCTAATGCAACAGAAGCATCATTAGCAGATCTAATGGCTATAGCCTTAAACAAATCTTCTACAATCTGAGTTTCCCCTGCCTGTAAAAAAACAGTAGAACCTTTTACTTTAGAAGCATGTTCACTAACCATTACCTTATCAGTCAATTTTATTCTGCCAGAGTCTACTGCTTCCATTCCCAATAATAAAGTCATTATCTTAGTTATGCTGGCAGGAGCTAATCTATCATGTTCATTTAACTTGTAAATTATAGCCCCTGTATTAACATCCATAAGTATTGCGGACTTAGCATTAATATTTAAATCAGTATCCGCATAGGCTTTAAAAGGAATAGAAGTGGTTGATATTAAAAGCAATAATATAATGGATACAAGTCTTCTTTTCAACCTATTACCTCCATTTCATGTGTTTGCTTTTATATTATCCACAAAATTCCTTATTTATACAGGATATTGGCTAATAACATTAATTGGTTATAACAATTAAATGTGATTTATCTCCCTATAAACTAATTGCTTATTTTCAATGTTTTTTTCACCTATAATAAAAATTTTCTTCAATCTTTTTTCTACATCTTTAGCTTTTTCTAAATCATTTGCATGAATATAAGCTAAAGTTTCATTTATCTTAATTTTGTCATCTACTTTTTTATTTAAAACAATTCCAACAGATAAATCTAATTTAGAATCTATTGTTTCTCTACCTGCACCTAAAACTAAAGCAGCTTTTCCTACTTCTTCAGCATTAATAGATTTAATGTACCCTTCTCTATCACTTTTAACTTCTAAAATATATTTAGCCTTAGGTAATAGCTCTATATCTTTTACATAGGAAATATCACCATCTTGGTGTTCAACTAATTCAATAAGTTTTTGATATGCTTTTCCTGACTCTATAACCTCAATGAGCATTTTTCTTCCTTCTATTTCATCTTTTACCTTTCCAGCTAGAATCAATAATTTAGAACCTAAAACTAAACATAATTCAAATAAGTCATTTGGTCCTTTACCTTGTAAAGTTTCTATAGCTTCTTTTACCTCTAAAACATTTCCTACAGCCCTGCCAAGGGGTTCATCCATATTAGTAACAACAGCAATTGTTTTTCTACCATAGGAATTACCTATAGCAACCATTTCCTCAGCTAAAGCAATCGCATCATCTATACTTTTCATAAAAGCTCCAGAACCAACTTTAACATCTAAAAGTATAGCGTCTGATTTAATAGCCAATTTCTTACTCATAATACTACCTGCAATTAATGATATATTTTCAACAGTAGCTGTAACATCCCTCAAGGCATATAATTTCTTATCTGCAGGAGTAATATTTCCAGTTTGGCTGCAAATAGAAATATTGATATCATTTGTATTATTTACAAATTCATCATTATTTAAAGCAACTCTAAAACCTCTAATTGCTTCTAGTTTATCTAAAGTTCCTCCTGTATGTCCTAGCCCTCTACCAGACATTTTAACAAACGGAACTCCACATGCTGCAATCATTGGACCTAAAATTAAAGTTACACTATCCCCTACTCCACCTGTAGAATGCTTGTCTACCTTTATTCCATTTATTGCTGATAGATCAAATGTGTCTCCAGAATTAATCATGGCCTTTGTTAAATCTAGGGTTTCCCTCTTATCCATTTTATTAAAGTAAATTGCCATTAACAATGCCGAAGCTTGATAATCAGGAATATTTCCATTAGTATAATTTTCAACAAAATAATTTATTTCTTCCGTTGTAAGAGAATATCCATCTCTTTTTTTCTTGATAATATCATACATTCTCATAAATATCACCTCAATTAAATATTATTAATTATTTCAATTAATAATTTTTCAAAATTATCCTTTACCTTCATAGATGTTTCTATAACCTCTTCATGATTAAGAGGTTGGTCTAGTATTCCAGATGCCATATTAGTTATACATGATATACCTAGAACTTTAATTCCTTGATGATTTGCTACAATTACTTCTGGAACTGTAGACATTCCTACTGCATCAGCGCCTAAATTTCTAGCTAATTTTACTTCTGCAGGAGTTTCATAGGTAGGGCCAGTAAACCACATATAAACTCCGTCTTTAAGGTTCAAGCCTAATTTTTCTCCTGTTTTTTTTGCGATTTTTATATATTCTCTATTATAAGCCTTAGACATATCTACAAATCTTGGTCCAAACTCTTTCAAGTTTTCTCCAATTAAAGGATTTTGACCACTAAAATTAATATGATCATTAATGATCATTAAATCCCCAGGAATAAACTCGGTATTTACGCCACCAGCTGCATTAGTAACTATAAGACTTTCTATTCCAAGCTGTATCATTACTCTAATTGGAAATGTAACATCTTTTAGATTATAGCCTTCATAGAAATGAAATCTCCCTTGCATTGCAACTACAATTTTATTTGATAACTCTCCTATAACTAACTGTCCAGCATGTCCTTCTACTGTTGATTTTGGAAAACCTGGTATCTCATCATATTTAATAATTATAGGGTTTTGAATTTCATCTGCTAGACTACCTAATCCAGATCCCAAAACTAATCCTATTTTAGGTAAATAATCAGTTTTTGACACTATAAAATCAACAGCTTCTTTAACCTTTTTTATATAATCCATTTTTCTCCTCCTATGCTCTTGGATGTGATTTTTTATATACATCTCTTAATTCCTTATCATTTGATGCAAATGAATAAATATGTGTAGTAGATACATCTGAATGTCCAAGCATTTCTTGAACCATTTTTATATCTGCTCCATTTTCTAATAAATGAACTGCAAATGAATGTCTAAGGGTATGAGGTGTTATTGTTTTATCTATATTAGATTCCTTTGTATATTGCTTTATTATTTTCCAGAACCCCTGCCTAGTTAATCTACTACCACTATAATTTATAAAAAGAGGTTTATCACCTACTATTTCATTTGGCCTATATGTAGAAATATAATGGGTTAAAGCATCTAATGCTAATCTTCCAATAGGTATAACTCTTTGATTATCATTGTTTTCCTTAACATTAAGTAACCCTAAGTCCAAATCTAAATCATTAATATTAAGAGATATGATTTCCGAAACTCTAAGCCCTGCAGCATACAACAGTTCCAGCATAGCCTTATCTCTTGATCCTTTAAAATTATTTGGTTTTGGTTGTGATAGCAAAAGATTAACTTCCTCTGTTGTTAAAACAGAGGGTATCTTCTTTTCTAATTTTGGAGATTTTAAATTTAGTGTTGGATCTTCACTGACTATATTATTATTTAATAGGAACTGAAAAAAACATCTAATTGATGCTAAATTTCTAGAAATAGTAGAAGTTGCTTTACCCCTTTTTTGCAAATTCATTAAATATGTAATAATAATAGTTTTATTTGTTTCTTTATATTCTTCAATATCCTGTTCTAATAAATACTCTTTAAACTGTAAGATGTCCCTAATATAAGCTTCTAGAGTATTATTTCTTAATTTCTTTTCATTTTTAATATATTCTAAATAATCTACCATAATCCTATCCGACATTATACTTCTCCTTTGTAATAGCTATTTTGAATCCTATAAGTTAAATATAATCAAATTTAAAAAATATGAAGTAAAAAATCCTTCTATAAAACATCCAAATATAATAATGAAAAAAAACAATAGAGTTAAAATTGAATAATCAACCATATCCCTCTGGTATGCTCTACTTCCTTTACCCTTTACGCCATAAGCTGAGTAAGACAATCCAATTGCTCCTATAGCTAAAAAACTGGGTATAACTATTAAATAATTCGGTAAAAGTCCTAACAGAGCAAATGTAAAACCTTGCATTCCAAACTTCTTAACTAAAAATCCAACTGTAAAACCTATAGTTAAGCCCTTTAAACAAAAAATTAATGGTATAACTAATAGCCCAAAACCAATGAATCCCAAAATCCAAATAATAGATACTATTTTCATATTCGATATTAAAGTTAACTTAAATATATCAATAGCTCTATATCTTTCTCCTTCAATATATTGAAAAATCCAGCTAAACCTATTAGCAAGTTTAAAGTTTTCCCTAATATCTAATTTATTTACAAATATTGCACCAATAATTATTCCTGCTATAAAGAAAATAATTAATATAAAATATACAATAAAACTTTCTTGAAAATGTCTTTTACTTAACTTTCTCATTTTTGTAGATATCAATTTACTTCCCCCTTTTGTATACAAGCCTCATATAAATATTATGCTCAAAAGGAGGACATTATCACTTATTGTTTTTTATCTATATATTTTTTTGCAAAATTAATACCTATAATAGTTTTACTATCAACTATTTCTCCTCTTTCTACCATCTTAACAAGATCATCAATACTATGTTCTTCTATATCAATAAATTCTCCTACGTCTGGATTAGATTCCCCCTCTATTAAATCAGTAGCCAAAAATAAATATATCTTTTCATTAGAAAACCCTGGCGAAGTATAGAACTCAAGCAAATATTCTAACTTTTTAGCTTCAAATCCCGTTTCTTCTTTTAATTCTCTTATTGCAGTTTCTCTAGGCTCCTCATTTATTTCCAGTTTCCCTGCTGGAATTTCTAATAAAAATCTTTCTATGGCTTTTCTATATTGTTTAACTAATATAATAGAGTTATCATTTGTTATGGGGATTATAGCAACTCCCCCAGGATGTTCAACTATTTCTCTTTTAGAGTATTTCTTATCTGGTATTTCAACTGTATCTACTCTTAAATTAAGTAATTTCCCTTCGTATAATTTATCAGATTTCATTGTTTTTTCTTCAAATATCATATAAACCCTCCTTTCTTAAAATAAATTTGCTATATAGGTTCCTACAGAACCTAAACTAATAAAGTAATCCTTATCATCTTTTATGCTTCTTCCCATAGAAGTTGTTTTCAACTTAAATTTATCCATTGCCATAGTTATTTCTTCACCATATTCAAATATAATATTATGTTTTTCTTTAATTTTAAAATTTTGAATTTGATCTACTATATAATCTTCTTTCTCTTTTTCTAAATAGGGCAAAATCAAATTAGATCTAGTATTTGTTATCTGGGATAATGTAGTAATAGTATGATGACTAATTCCATAATGTCTATTCCTTTTATCTTTAAAGCTAATTCTTGGTACTGAAATAGCTATTCCTCCAAGATTATTTATAGCATCAACTATATATCCCTGTTCTATACCTGTAAATCCATATTTTGTACCACTTCCTACAATACCTGGTCCCATAGATATTATAGTCACATCTCCCTTAAGTATTTCCTTAGCTGCAATTAATCCTGTATATATATTAATACATTCTAAGTCCCCACCAAATGCATGACCTATAGTAATAGTATTATCTAAGATTTTCTTCTCCCTCAATTCAGCAACTGTATTACTAAAATATAAAGGTAAAGCTCCTCCATCAGTCATAATATAATTAATTTTTATATCTTTATTTATATACTTAATCATAGCACTTATAGGAGCAAGCATACTATGTAAAGTTGCTACAATAAAAATATGATTCTCTAATGATTTAAATTCATTAAACAAGTTATGATAAGGACTGTCCTCCTCCTCTGCTGCTAAGCATTTCATTTGATAAGGAGTATAACGTAGTTTCATTATATGTCCAGAACCTTTAATTTCCATAGATTTATTTCTATAGTTATACATAACAAAATGATATCCACCAGTACCTAATGCTAAATCAACAGCAGTAGTATTTAATACAACCTCATCATTTACATTAACATCACCTGTAAAGTCCTTGTAATTTACAGCTTTATATATTTCACCTTCAACATTAACATTAACTATAGATAAATGTTCATCATCCCTAATTATAGAACTTATAGTTCCATTCTTATAACTAATCAAATTATTTCACTACCTTCCAATATTATCTAAAAACTTTAAAATTTTATTATTATCAATTACCTTAGAAAAAGAAACCTTTTCAGCCATAATATGGATAATTATGAGCAAAATTAAAATTATGCTCTTTATAGTTAAATTAAAACTTGTGGCAACATATAATCCTAATGTAAATCCTAAAGTATTAGAACCTACATCACCCATCATAGCCTTAGCTTTTAAATCCAGTATTATATATGGAATAAGTATACCCAAAAAAGAAAATAAAATATAATTACTATTTCCTAAGAGATTGCTGAATATAAAAACTAAAGAAATAATCATAAATATTTTAACGGCTCTGCCAGGTCTTAAATCAAAAAGATTTATAAAATTAGTAAATAATCCAATTAAAAAAGAATTAATCATAAAATCCTTTAAAGAATTAGAGATATAGGAACTAACAACTAAGGAAATAAAAAAACCTAAAAAGGCTTTAATAGCTCCTGTTGTAAGTACACCCTTAAAAAAAGCTTTTATATGACCTTTTAATCCTTTTATTTTCTTTTCTCCAGTTAAGTCATCAAACAAACCTAATAAGCCTATAAAAACAAATCCTAAAAGGTATACTAAACTAAGATTATCATTAAAATCAAATAATATTTTTAATATTCCTAAAGTAATTACCTGAACAAAAACAAATACTATTCCCATTGAAGTAGGTATTAAACTAGATTTAAAATTTTCACATACAACATTAGATTTAAATAACATATCAATAAACATTGGTAAGGCAATAGAAGATAATATAAAAGATAATATAAAACTAGTTATTCCATAATAATACATAAGCTCACCTTCTAAAATACATTATTATAAATGTTTTTAAAATATCTTTAAACTGTTTTCCCCTATGAATGAAGCCTTCTAAATTCCTTTGACTATATCTATGATTCATAGTAACAGGTACTTCAATTATTGAAAATCCATTATTAATTGTTTGAATAGTCATGGCGACTTCTATACCATATCTATCAGGTATATAATCTATTTTATCTATAACTTCTTTTTTATATACTCTCTGTCCAGATAAAGAAGTATCTATTTCTTTCTTAGTAAAGAAATAAACTCCTTTTTTAGCTAAAGCCTTTACTGCTCCAATTCCTCCCTTAGTGTGGGTCATAGTACTTCTTTTTGGAAATTTAGCTATGGATACATCAGCTTCTCCATTAATTATTGGCAAAATAAGTTTTTCAACTTGTATACTACTTTCTCCTAAATCCCCATCAACGAAGGCAATATAATCATATTCTAAAGTATCTATTGCCCTCTTCATTGCATAACCTTTACCATAATTATTTCCTAAGTCAATGACAGATACATTTAATGTATTAGCTACTTCCAAAGTATTATCCTTTGAACCATCATTTACTATGACAATTTCATCAATAGCCTTTATCTTTTTTAAATTTTCTACAGTATCAATGATTAAATCTGCTTCATTATAAACAGGAACTACACATATAAGTTTTCCTCTTTTTTGCATACTATCTCTCCTAAATCATTCTTTATGGATATATGGAATTACACCATTAGAAGTATCCTTGATACCATAATGACCTCCCATACCTTCCATAGCTAATATCATTGCAACTTTGCCTATTATCATATCAACATTGTCTACAGTAGAAATATCTAAATCTTTATATCCAGTCATATATGAATAGTTGACATTAGACTTTTCAACACCTAATATTGGAAGACTATGCTTCTTAGCTACATTAACAATAACTCTATCCACTTGATTAATTCTCTTAGATTTATCTTCAAAACTTCCACCACAAATAATTAAATAATCAATAGGTTCTTCATAATTACCAATAACTTCAATAAATCCTTCTTTTTCAAGATTTTGAAATATTGGATTTTTTACACCAGTTATTATAGATTTAGTTATTATAGAAACAATATCTTCAGTAGGATTTTTAGCTATATTAATATTCATTTCCTTATATAAATCGTTTAATTTCACCTTATCCTCTATATTATTATTTAAAGTAGTAACATTCATTACCTTAGCACCAGCTAATTCTAAATCTCTGCCTATTCCAAATGTAATATAATCTTCATTCGTTGCAATTATACCTATGTTTAGCCCTGCTAATTTATCCTTTATAATAGATTCATGACTAAGGGATATGTATTCATCCTTGTATTTACTCTCTAATTCTAATACATTAACATCAGCTTTAAGTTCCTTATTTTCATTTATCAATATTTCAAATTGAGATTCCATTATCTTATTTATTATATCCTTTTGATCAATAACAAATTCTTGAGTATCAATAGTAAAGCCAATAAATATTCCTATACCTAAAGCTACAAAAATAGAAACAATAGAAACTATGTAAAATTTCATATTAGGTAACATAATAAACCTCCCTAAAGACCTAGCAATAATCTAAGTCTGATTTTAAATAATGTTAAAAAAGATTTAGTAATAGGATTAATAAAAATCAGGATAAAAATTGGAATAAAAGCTGCTATTAAAATAAACGCTAAATACTTCGTCTTAAAAGTAGAGCCGTAAAGTTTATTTACACCTCTAGCATCAACCAATTTACCTCCTACTTTTAATCTCACTAAAAATGTACTAGACATACCTTTTCTTCCTTTTTCTAAGAAGTCAATCATGTTTGTATGAGTACCAACAGCAACTATTAAATCAGCATCATTTTCATAAGCTAATAAAAGAGCAATATCTTCACTGGTACCAGGAGATATAAATAATTTAGGCACTATTCCAAGACTTTTAACTCTTTCTAGTCCTGGAGCTCTTCCATCTGTATATGCATGGACTATAACATCCTTGGCTTTTAATAAACAATTATCTGACACACTATCCATATCTCCAATTATTATATCAGGAATGAATCCAAATTCTAGTAATGCGTCGCCGCCACCATCTACACCTATTAGCACTGGTTTTACTTCATCTATATAGTTTTTAATAGCTATTAAATCTGCTTTATAATCCTTGCCTCTTACAACAACAAGAACATGTCGTCCATTTATAACAGTATCAATCTTTGGAATTTCTATTTTCCCTGTAACTAAATTCTTTTCTTTCTTTGCATATTCCAATGTATTTTCAATAAAAGCATCTAATTCGCTTTCAATATTATCATAACCTAATTTCATCAATTCTTCAATAATACTATTACTGATATAATTACATTTTCCAATTTGTTCTCCATTAAATACTATGGTATCATCAATTATTTCAATTTCATCACCTTCTTTTAAAGAGTTAAATATTTCATCATTATCTACTTCAAAAATAGGTATATTCTTTTCCATCAGAACAGAGGGTCCTCTATTTGGATATTTTCCACTTATAGTCTTTTCCGTATTTATTATACATGAAACTTTCTTTTCTGCCAACGAAATAGCAGCTATCTCATCTAAATCTTTATGAGATATTATAGCAATATCTCTATGCTGTAATCTATTAACTAAATTCTTTGTTTTTTTATCTTTCTTTATAATTCCCTTTATGTACATAATAACCTCCATAAATTCAATAAATCTATATAATAAATATTATTGACCAAATAAAATATAATATATTATATCACAATCTATTTCTTATAACGAATATGAAAGTTCTACTTTTACTTTTAAAAGAACCTTCTTTAAAAATGAGTTTCATAATAACTATCTTATTAATGTGTCAATAGACACTTGTTTTATAAGTTGATATAAAATATAAAACAAAAGATATTTTTATCAACTAATTTTTATCCAGATTTATATATGATATATTATATATATAAAAGAGTCAATTTATCAGTTATGATAATATTTGTTATGAGCATTCCTTTTAATTAAAATCAAGAGATAATGAAGGGACTAGAAAGTACTTTCATAGTCCCTTTTCATTTTATGAATTTGTGGCTATTTTGCCTTGTTCTAACCTTAAATTATCTGCAATAAGTGCTATAAACTCTGAGTTAGTAGGCTTTCCTTTATCATTATTTATTGTATATCCAAATAATTTATTTATAGTATCTACTTTTCCTCTAGTCCAAGCTACTTCTATTGCATGTCTGATTGCTCTTTCTACTCTAGAAGGCGTTGTATTAAACTTAGTTGCTATATTAGGATATAATTACTTAGTAATAGCACCTAAAAAATCCATATCTTCAACAACCATTGCTATAGCTTCCCTTAAATATAAATATCCTTTGATATGAGCTGGGATTCCAATTTCATGAATAATTTTAGTTATTTGTGCCTCTAAATTTTTCTCTGTGGTTTCAGGTTTAGTTGACATAAACATTTCTGGATTTTCTTTAATTTTAATTATATTATCTTCAATACCAGCTATTTGTCTTAATCTCTTTATAAAAATTCGAAAATCAAATGGTTTAACTACATAATAATGAGCTCCAAGTTCTATAGCTCTTTGAGTAATTTTATCTTGACCTACTGCAGATAGTATTATTACCTTAGGAAGGTTATATTCTACTCGATCATGTAATCTCTCTAACACCTCTAATCCATCTAAATGTGGCATAATAATATCTAAAATTAAAACATCAGGTTTTTCTCTATCTATCATATCTAATGCTTCAATCCCATCTTTAGCCACACCTACAATTTGAAACTCTTCATAAGATGATATAAAGCGAGTTAATATTTCACTAAACTCCCTATTATCATCTGCAATTACAATTTTTGTTTTTTTCATTCTTAATCCCCCTGTTTTTTTAAAGTTTGTTATAATATATATTAATTCGACAAATATATTAAAACTCCTTCTTTTTTAAAAAAATTAAAAAATAAATCGAGATGCTTCTAGTATTGCATTTAGAAAACAGCTAAATCTTTACAAAATAAAAATTTCTTAAAGATTAATAATTACTTTAAAAAAGCATTTATTATTTTATATATTTGTTTAGAATTTTCTTATTATTCCAATTAAAAAAGAACCTCTTTGCTTATAAAGAGGCTCTTTTTCATTAACCAAGTTTTACCATTCAACTATTATTTATTATTTTCACTCAATATTAATATATTAATGGTTTATTTAGTATTCATTTGCTCTAACATCCACTCAATATATATACCATAACCCTTAGTTGGATCATTTACAAAAACATGAGTAATAGCCCCGACTAATTTATCATTTTGAATTATAGGACTTCCACTCATTCCCTGCACTATTCCCCCTGTTTTGTCTAAAAGTCTAGGATCTGTAACTTTTACCACCATACTTTTTTGCTCTGCTTTTAATTGTGGTTGTATCTTTAATATTTCAATTTCAAACTTTTCTATGCTATTATTATCAATAGTAGTTAAAATATATGCTTTTCCTACCTTTACTTCCTCTTTAAAACCAATTGGTATAGGTTTATTTTGTATAAACTTTATATTATCCTCTTTTATAGTTCCATATATACCATATGGACTATTAACCACTATATCTCCAACTAAATTATCTGTTTCATAAAACACACCTCTAATTTCTCCAGGAGTACCCTTTTTACCTTGCTCTACTTTAGATATTTTAGCATTCATTATCTTTCCCTTTTCTACAGATAATAGCCCTCCTGTATCTACATCTACTATACCATGACCAAGAGCACCAAATTCATTTGTATTTTTATCATAATATGTTAAAGTTCCAATCCCTGAAGTTTTATCTCTTACCCAAATACCCAACCTATAACAATTATCTTGTATGCTTTGAATAGGTTTAGCTTCAGTTACAAATTCTGCTTTATTTCTTTGTACAACTATTTTAATATTAGTATCTTTAATATTATTAAGGATATTAACAACATGTTCTGCATCTTGAACTTTTTCTCCATTTATCTCTATAATACTATCTCCAACTTTTAATCCTGCATCTCTAGCTGGACTAAATCTATGTCCCTTAGTATCAATCACATCAGTTACAGCTACAACTAAAACACCTTTAGTATTTAACCTTACTCCAATAGCATTTCCACCTGGAATTATCTCAGGTCTATTAATCACATTTACATTATAATTTTTAACAGGAATAAAACCTAAAAGTTTAAGCTGAATTTCTGCTTCTCCAGCATCTATTCCATTTAATTTATAAGATTTTTTTAATCCAATAGTTTCAGTTCCATTATAACTAGCTTCAATTACATTTTCTTTTTCTTGACTAATATCCAAAAAAAATGGAAATGATATATCTAGGCTTTTATTTTCTCCTTTTACAATATTTATGCTTGAAGGATAAAATAAAATTTTATTGCTTTGTATACTCAAACTTAGTACAAATAATATTAAGATAGAAATTATAATCTTTCGGCTAAATTTTAATTTACCCAACCACTATCACTCTCCTAATTGGCTTTATCAAACTCACCTCCTATTTTTGAATTTCATATATAATTTAGCCTTTTTTTTGATTAATTATTCTACATTAAAAAATTTTTAAATGTCAATGGATTTAAGTTTTACCAATAAAAAAGTGTTTTGATTAAAATCAAAACACTTTTTTTATTTTAAATTTTTTAGACATTTCAATCATTTCAGAAGCGTGTCTAATAGTAGTATCTGTTAGATCCACACCTCCTAATAATCTCGCCATTTCTTCGATCCTTTCCTTATCTGACAATCTAGAAACAACTGTTTTCGTTCTACCTTTTGAATCTATTTTATTTATAACGTAATGACCATCTGCTAAGGCAGCAATTTGTGGTAGATGCGAAATGCAAATAACTTGATGTCCCTTTGATATAGCATATATCTTTTCACCTACAATTTGAGCTGTCCTACCAGAAATTCCAGTATCAATTTCATCGAATATCATAGTAGGTATTTTATCAAAAAAGGCTAATATACTTTTAAAAGCTAACATTATTCTAGACATTTCTCCACCAGATACAATTTTTGATAAAGGTTTTAAATCTTCACCTACATTTGTAGATATAAGAAACTCTATTTTATCTTGTCCACATAAAGTGAATTCAGACTTTTTATTAAAATCAACTTTAAAATCCACCTTTGTCATATTTAATTCTGTTAATTCTTCTTTAATGCTCTTTTCTAATTTTTTAGATATTTCTTTTCTTTTATATGATAGTTTTGTGGAATATATTTCAAGATTTTTTTCTAATTCTAATATTCTATTATTGGTTTTTTCAAATTCTTTTTCGAAATTAAGTAATTCGTCTAACCTCTCTTGACATTTATCTCTAAAATCTAAAATCATATCTATAGTATTTCCATATTTTTTCTTCAATTTATTTACAAGATTAATTCTTTCACTTAAAAAATTCAATCTTTCAGTATCTATATCTATACTATATAAATAATCTTTTAATTCTATATATATATCCTCTAATTCATAACTAATTCCTTCAAATCGTTTATGTAAACCTGTAAGCTTTTCATCAAATTTTTTAGCATTGTTTATAAGGGAAATACTTTTATTCATTAAATCAAAAATACTTGCTGAACCAAAACTTTCATTATTTATACAAGTTAATGATTGACCAATGGAATGAACAATTTCATTAATATTAGCTAATTTTTTATATTCATTTTCTATATTATAATCATCGTTCTTATTAAGTTTAGCTTCTTCTATTTCTTGAACTTGAAATCTCAATATATCTATTTCTCTATCTCTCTCACTACTATCCATAGATAATTTTTCTAATTTTTTTCTTTCATTTGACCACTCATTATAATATACCTTTATTCTTGATTTTAATTCCATCATTTCCATATCTCCGAAGGAATCTATCAAAATCTCATGATTAGAAGAGTCTAATAAAGATTGATGCTCATGTTGACCAAATATATCAACTAACTTCGTTGTTATGCTTTTTAACATATTTAAAGTAACATTTCTTCCATTAATTCTAGATAAACTAGGTCCATTTAAATAAATTTCTTTAGAAATAATCAAAAGATTATCCTTATCCATATCTATAGAATATTCTCTTAATAAAGGCATTATATTAGAAGGCTCTTCTATATAAAATACTCCTTCTAATATGGCCTTTTCATATCCCGATTGTATAAATTCTCTATTAGATCTGGATCCTAATATAATTCCAATGGCTTCTATTAAAATAGATTTACCAGAACCTGTTTCTCCAGTAATAATGTTTAATCCCTTAGTAAAATTTATTTTTAACTCCTCAATAATTGCAAAATTTTTAATATTTAACTCAACTAGCATATAAAAAACCTCCAAATTAATAGAATTTAACTAAGAGTACTATGAGCTTCTTCAATAACTGCAAGAATTGATTCATCATTTACTACACTATTAAAGTCGTTTTTCAAATAAATAAGAAATTCAATATTTCCCGTTGCACCAGTTATGGGTGAATACGTTAATCCATAAATACCTAAATCAATTTCACGACAAAAATCCATCATGTTTTTTATTACATCAAAATGTATATTACTATCTCTAATAATTCCTTTCTTTCCCACTTTATCTTTGCCAGCCTCAAATTGTGGCTTTATTAAAGCTACAATTTCCCCTTTTTCACTTAATAGTCTTTTAGCTACAGGTAAAACCAAACGGAGAGAAATAAAGGATACATCTATTGAAATAAAGTCAATACTTTCCCCGATATCTTCATTTGTTACATTTCTAATATTAGTTCTTTCCATAACAACTACTCTGGAATCAGTTCTTAGTTTCCAATCCAATTGTCCATATCCTACATCAACAGCAAAGACTTTAGAAGCTCCGTTCTTCAACATACAGTCTGTAAATCCACCAGTAGAAGCACCAATATCCATAGCTATTTTATCTTGTAAAGATAAATTAAATTTATTAATGGCCTTCTCTATCTTTAAACCACCACGACTAACATATATATTAGGATTTTCTTTAATAGTAATTGGAGCATTTTCATCTAATTTCTCTCCAGGTTTATCAACCCTAATATTTCCAATAAATACGGAACCTTCCATTATGACTCTCTTTCCTTTCTCCCGAGAATCAACTAATCCTTTTTCATATAGAATTATATCTGCCCTTTTTTTCACCTATCATCTCTCCAAATTAATTACTTTTTATTTTTTTTCTTATTGGGAAATATATCTATTCCAAAACTTTTTTCAATAAAATTTAATATCTTAGCTATACTATAAATAATTTTCTCATAGTTAAATAAGGCTATTGATTTTCCAAAAGCCTTGCCCCCTACAGTAAATGCAGCTATTAATGAGGTGATAATTATTGTAAATATTGTTCCATTTCTCAAATCATATCTATCTATTAATTTATATATTATTGTAGTACCTGCTGCACCAGATAAGATACCACTAATATCTCCTATAACATCATTGCAAAAATTTGATACTTGTCCTGCATTTCTAACAAGTTTTATCGCAAATCTTGCTTCTTCTACTTTGTTCGCCGCCATAGCATGAAATGGTTTTTCTTCTGCCGTAGTTACAGCTATACCAATAATGTCAAATATAATTCCTATCATAATAATTATTATCAAAACAATAAAAGCCATTGCAATATCCAAATTTTTTACTAAATTTTCAGTAATAATAGACACTACAATAGACATAAGAAATGTCCATATACTTATAAAAAAAACCCATTTTAAATTATACTTGACAGAAATCCCCTCATCCTCTTTTTTATTCATATATTAATTATTCCCTCCATGACTATTTATACAAAATAATAAACAGTAATACACAAAAAGCTGATAGCTACAAGCTATCAGCTATAAGAGTGGTAGTAAACTGTGTAAATCTTACGGCTTTAGGTCCAGCAGGATTTCCCTAATAAAAACTGTCTGTCGCCATAACAGCGGTTTCCCTTTAATTTTATTACTATCTTGTCGCCAAAGATAAAACTGGATTGCCACTTAGTCCGCACTGTAATCCACAATCTACCTCTTTTTTAGAACAGTCTAGGAGTTTTCCTCAACAGCCATTCTATTCCTTAGCCTCTTTTGCAAAATAGGTTTCGATAACAGAACTTAAAATATATCGGGCCCTTCAATATCTTAAGTTGAACTTATCATCCGCCATATTTCACTCAAGGCAGGCTACTCTGCTTTTAGTAAGATATACATAGCAGGTTTATCATAATAGATTTTTTCAAATCTATTATGTCTCCACGAGAGTAGGGTCATCGCCTGCATGCCATTGCAGATCGCCCCATCCCTCTTACTCCCTGTGATGACCCACGACTGGGCGTCGCAAGCCAAGACAAGGAACTTCATCGATATGCCCTTCGACGGATTTTTAGCCCCGCCCTCTAGAATAGTTGTGCTGACTAGAATACTGTACCACTCAAGCTAAAAATATTATAGCATATTTAATATCAAAATTCAATTTATATTCTACTATCTATTTCGATTTACTAGCTCCTCAGTTAATTCAATAAAAAAGCTAATATCTTTGTATTTTAGCTTTTTCAAGGATTCAATAGCTCTTTTACTATATTCATTAACTGCAGAGTTAGCCTTGTTAATGTCATGAAATGTCAAATAAGTTAATTTTTTTATATCGGAATCTTCTTCCATATCTAAAATATCGTCTCTAATTTGATAAGCTAATCCAAGATTAAATCCAAATTCCCTAATAAATTCAATTTCCATATCTGTTGCCTCTCCCATAATAGCACCTGAAACTAAAGCTGATTGTATTAAGGCAGCAGTTTTAGTCTTATACATAAATATTAACTTTTCTTCTGTCATATTATCATGATTAGATAATAGGTCAACAACTTGCCCTCCAATCATGCCATATATACCTGAATATCTACTAATTTCTTTTAGGGTTCTAACATGTTTTCTATATTCATTTATTGTTTTAGAACATTCCATATGATTTGATATAGTCTCAAAGGCTAGGTTCAATAAACCATCACCAGCCAATATTGACATAGCTTCACCAAATACCTTGTGATTAGTTGGCTTGCCTCTTCTAAAATCATCATCATCCATAGCTGGAAGATCATCATGTATAAGAGAATATGTATGTATCATTTCAATAGCTATTGCATAAGGCATTATCTCCTCAATATCTTTTTTAAACATCTCATAAGACTTTATAGCCATTATAGGTCTTAGCCTTTTTCCTCCAGTAAATAAGCTATAGTCTATAGCCTCAAAAATTCTTTTCTGATAACCATTCTTATCTTCAAGTATATTATTAAGCTCCACATCAATAATATTAGTTAAGCTTTTTAGTTCGTCCTTCATTTCTATACCTCCACTGGGAAATCCATTTCTGTCATCTCTTCATTATTATCCTTTAATAAAATTTTAATTTCTCCTTCTTTTTCAGATAATAATTCATTACAATAATTATATAATTCAATTCCTTTTTTAAACTTATCCATGGACTCATCAAGGGTGCAGTCATAACTTTCTAACTCCTTCAATATACCTTCTAACTGAGAAATAGCTTCTTCATAAGTTAATTTCTTATTTTTCATCTGATGATTCCCCCTTATCAACACCTCTTACTATGGATTTTATTTTACCATCCTTTAATAATATATTAATTTCTTCATCTACTACAATATTGTCTATAGATTTAACAAGTTTGCCTTTATTGTCAGTCAAAATACCATATCCCCTATCTAAAGCTAGACGTGGATTTAGCATATTAAGGCTATTTTTCAAACTTGATAATTGATTTAGTTTATCTCCAATTTTCTTTTCCATTACATAATTTAAATCCTTAAACAAATTATCAATTTCTTGCCTTTTATCTTTCAGCTGATTCGTTGGATTAGAAAATTTAAGGTTCCTATTTAAATAATCTATTTGTGTCCTATATCCATCTACAGTACTATATATATTTCTAATTAACCTCTTATATTTAGATTCTAATTCATTAGTTAAATGCTCAATGTCTGGTACAGAAAGTTCTGCAGCTGCTGATGGTGTTGGAGCTCTTAAATCTGCAACGAAATCTGCAATAGTAAAATCTACTTCATGGCCTACGGCAGATATAATTGGAGTTTTTAATTTGTAAATAGTTCTAGCTAGTTGTTCATCATTAAATGCAAAAAGTTCCTCTATAGAGCCTCCACCTCTGCCAGTAATGATTAGATCTATATCATTCCTACTATCTAAATAAATAAGTCCTTCACAAATTTCCTTAGGTGCCTGTAACCCCTGTACTAGAGATGGATATATAAATATACAGCATGGAGGGAATCTCCTTCTAATAACAGTTATAATATCTCTTATGGCAGCACCAGTAGAGGAAGTAACAACTCCAATCTTTTTTGGCATAAATGGTATGGGCTTTTTATTGGATTCTGAAAACATCCCTTCAGCCTCTAATTTTTTCTTCAATTCTTCAAAAGCTTTATATAAATCCCCCAATCCACTCTCTTTAATATGCCTGATATAAAACTGATAATCCCCTTCTTTTTCATATATGGAAATATATCCAGTTGCTACAACTTTCATTCCATCCTCAAGATTAAACTTTAGTTTTTCGTTATCAGTCCTAAACATTACTGACTTAATTTTTCCCTTTTCATCTTTAAGATTAAAATACATATGACCACTATAATGATGTTTAAAATTTGATATTTCACCTTCTATACTTAAATTAGATAAAATCATATCACTTAAAAAAACCCTTTTAATATAAGTATTTACTTCACTCACTTTTAGAGGTCTTATATCCATATCCTACCTCCATAATGCTTATTTCTTATCAATGTTTCTAACAACCCCACCTAATACTCCGTTGATAAATCTAAAAGATTCCTCTGTACTATATTTCTTTACAATTTCAATTGCTTCATTAATGGATACTTCAACTGGTATATCTTTTCTATAAAGAATTTCATATACAGCAATTCTCAAAACTGCCAAATCAATTTTTGCTAATCTATTCAAATTCCATCCTTGAGAGTATAACTCAATATATTTGTCAATAGAATCTAAATTTTCTTTTATTTTTGTCATAGCATCTAATATATATTCTTTTTCCAACTCTTCAAAAGAAAAATTATTAAAATATATATTTAGTGCCTCATCAGAAAAATCATCATTTACCTCCATTTGATAGAGTATTTTCATTGTTCCTTCTCTTGCCTGTTTTCTTCCCATTTTTCCCTCCTAAAAATATAAAACTTTAATATATTAATTTCTACCACTTGGAGGAAGTATCCTTTCCAGCAATTCTCTAAAATTAATGTTTTTATAAGATTTATTCCCTATAGTATATCCTATACAAGTACATATAAAAATAAACAAAGTTTTAAAAAAACCAATGATAAGAATTATAACGCCCAATAAAAACCCTAAAAAAGCACCAAAAAACTTCCCTCTGTTTTCATTAATTAATTCTAAAAGCTCCCGTAGTATTTGTTTCCCCACAGATAACACCCCATTTTACTTTATCACCCTATTAGGTCTTGATACATTGTTTGCTTTTACCTTTACTTCAGTAACTTTAGCTCCAGTTGCATTCTCAACATATTCCTTTACCATAGCCTGCAACTCTTTAGTAACCTCTGGAATATTAATATCAGGTGAAACATCACCAATAAGCTCAATATGAACTTGTCCATCAGGTAAATTTACATTGATTTTAATATTATTCATACCCGAAAATTTATCAACTATATTCTCTACTAATCCAACTATTGTATTGGAATAAATAACTATTTCACCAAATTCATTTCTAGTAATTAAATATGAATCCAAAGATTTAGTTTCTTTTCTAGAAAATCCTGAAAAAATAATTCTTATACTAGCCATAAAGAAAATTAGACCTGCTAAAGTATAATAATAATTTTTATTTATATTCCTAACTATAGCAACAATATTATCCACTGATAAAAACCCTGGAATATTAAAAGGGATAACAATGATACAAAATGATAATATTAATATACATAGGGAAAATAATACAATAATTAATCTATCTATGATTTTCATAAGTATATCTCCTCTCTCAGTATTTAAAATTACCCTCTGACTTACAGAGGGTAAATATACTATTTTACTCTAGGTTCTGTTTCTATTTTTCTCTCCTTTGGAATATTCACACCTTGAATATTTACATTTACTTCTACAATGTTTAATCCTGTCATGGTTTCTACTGTATTTTTAACATTTTCCTGTACCTTTTCACCAAGTTCTGAAATTTTGGAACCATATTCCACAATAATATATAAATCTATAGCAGCTTCTTTATCTCCAACTTCTACTTTTACACCTTTAGATAAATTCTTCATACCTAACATTTCTGTGATGCCGCCAGTAATACCTCCACTCATCCCTGCTACTCCATCAACTTCAGTGGCAGCTACTCCAGCAATAATCGCAACAACATCATCTGAAATCTTTACAGTACCATGTTCAACATTCTCATCATTATAATTATCTACCAAAATTAACACCTCCATACAACTATAAGTTCTTAAAGCTATTATATCAGAGGATAATATCATTTACAAACATTTCTATTGTTTTTTCATTATTTTAATATTATTATTATCATAATTTGTTTCTGATTTTACTATATCAAGAATTTTTACCATATCTTGCTCACTTAGCTCATTAGTTGATACAACTATTTTTATATCCTTATCTGTTAAAAACACAATTGCATCCTCAAAACCTTTGCCTTTTATTAATCCCTCAATTTGCAGCTCTTTCTCTGAATTATTTCCAAGCTTCATTATTTCTCTTTGTGCTTCTTTCCTTACATCTTCCGCAGTGTTTGAATTATTAGTGATAACATCTAATCTATCTATTAAAGAAGCTCTTAACTTATCTCTAGAAAGTCTATATTCAACAAAGTAATTTTTTCCATCTTTACTTGCCTCTGTATACATTGTTTCCAAAGCCTCATTCCCTTCATTTTTAGCAGAATCAATTATATCTATATTGTCATCGGTTTTAACTATTTCTAATTCTTCATTAGATTCTTGATTTTTTGTCATTTCCATAAGTTCGTGATTTTGGTAATCCTTTGATGATTTTCTTTGTGCTTGTTGTGTTAGTTGATGATTTAAATATCCAGTAAAAACTAATAATACAACTAATAAGCCTATGATAGCAGGTCTCTTGATTTTAAACATAATTATTCCCCCTTATTTACTTGAATATACTTGAACTTTATTACCCTTTATTCCTAATACAGTCTTTACACCATTGTAAAGCATCTCCTTTATCTTAGGATCATCAGCACCTTCTGCTACTACAATAACTCCTTGTACAGTAGGTTTGATTTCTTTAACTACTAGCAATGAGCCATCATTGCCTTTAGTTACCACTTGGGTTGTTAAATCTTCTCTATGTATCTCTCTAGTCCCTCCTTCTGAATCATTCTCTAAAGTATTTTCTGTAGTCTTTGTCGTGTTTGTAGCAGTAATCTTTTCTACACTATTTTCTAAAGTTATCATAACACTTACTTTACCCACTCCATTTAATTTACTTAAAATATCAACTAATTTTTTTTCCAAATAACTACTATAGTCAGATTCTAAGCTACTATTAACATCTTGTATATAATTATGTGTAGCCCTATCTATACTTTTAGTTTTTGATCCAAAAAAAACATTAGCTACAATTAAAAATATGATGGATATAAGCAATATTATGAATAAATTATTAATAAACTTTTTGTTATTCATCTTAGTAAGGGCATCTTTTATCTTATCTAGGATTTCGTTCATTTTATTCACCTTTCCCCTTTTTATACATTTTTATATTTATCTTATTTTTATCTACTGAATAACTAGCAGAAATCAGCTCTTTTAACTCCCCATACTCAGTATCTAATATTTCTTGTTCTGATACATTGTTCTCAATTTCAACAGATTTTATTTTTTCGATAAATATTTTATTTTCATCTATATTTTTATCATTTTCACATATGCTAATATCTAAATAGTCTATATCCCCATAGTTTTCCTCTCCATCTATTATTTCAACTATAATATCTACTACCCTATAGTCAGTTTTTTCTTCAATCAGTCCTGATATTTCATTGGATATCTTTTCTTTATATACTTTTTCTATTTGCTTTTCCTGCTGAGTATAGAATTCATTATGCTCTATACCTTTAAATGTATTTGGCTTAGAATAGTTAAAAACTGACTGCTCAAAATTAAAGTTTAATTTTAACAACTTTGCAAAAGGACTAATAATTGTAAATATGATCAATAACCCTATTACCATATTAATATACTTTTTCATATTGCCCTTAGGCATGATAAGTTCTGCAATTGAAATAAGTATAAATAAAACAACTATATCCTTTAGCCAAGTACTTATAAAAGATATGATGTACATAAATTCACCTACCTTAACATTAGTAAATTATTTCCTGTTTCTACAATAATGGTTATAGTAATAAAAAACATTGTTCCAGTGGATATAAGACTAACTAAAATGAGTAATAGTGATTTCCCTACTTGATTAAAAAATTCCACTAAATTACTCGAACCTATTGGTTGTATAACAACAGAGATTAGTTTATAAGCAAATAATAATACTAAAATCTTAATAATAGGTAAAATACATATAAATAATAAAATTAAAAGCCCAATTACTCCTAAACCATTTTTTAGAATTGCAGAACAACCTACTACTGCCTCAACAGCATCAGATAAAAAACCGCCAACAATGGGAATAAATTTATCTATAGCAAACTTTGCTGTTCTTATGGTTAAGCCATCCATTTTAGTTCCCAAACCATATATTGTAATTATTCCTATAAATAAAGTCAGTGCTCCAGATATTATAAATGTTATCACTTGTCTTCCCAGTTCAGATAATTTACTAAACTCCATTCTATTTGAAATATTACTTATTATACTTATGATAAATGAGAAATAAATCAAAGGTAAAATTATGGTCTTTATTAAAATCCCAATAAAATTTACTGTCATAAGTATCATTGGATGAAATAACATTTTGGTATTAGGTCCAGATGCTGCAGTAAGTAATGTAAGTAAAATCGGAAGTATTACCTGCATAAATCCTACCATATTATCAACAGTATTCCTTGCTAGATCCATAACTTGGTCAAAACTACTTATTACCAAAATTGCTATTAGAACATAAGAAATATAATTTGCTAATTCTGCAACAGAAGCATTTTCAAAAGTAGATTGAAGATTGGTAAGTATTGAAGAAATTAATGTAATGATAAGTATTTTAGCTAATAAAATTAATGAAAGTCTTAGTTCTTTAAAGAATACTAACCATATATTTCTAACAATGTCCTTAGGATTAAAAGAAATATTTCCTTTTACCAGATTCCTAAGAAACTCTTTAGTATTAAATTCTGGTAAAAGTTCATTTTCCCTTATGGTATTTTCTATAATATTTTCTAAATCACTAATATTTAAAATATCCATTTGCTCATCTATTATAAATGAGCTGCCGTTATCAGCATAAACTCCAACTCCAAATACTATTAGATATACAATAAGAATAACAAAATAGATTTTTTTCATATGTTTCACCCTTAAGGAAGTATTTTTATAATTAGTTCCATAAGAGCTAAGAGTATGGGAATAGCAAGAACCATAATTAGTACTTTCCCTCCTAGCTCAATTTTCATTGCTATGCCTTCTTCTCCAGCATCTCGTGATATTTGTGCTCCAAATTCTACTATATAGGCCATGCCAATTATCTTAAGAATTGTAGAGAAGTATGCAAATTCTACATTTACTCTTTTAGCTAAAGTATTTAGAGTTCCTATTACATAAGATAATTCACCTAAAATCATAGAAAAAATAATGACACCAGTTAATAGACTTATAAATAAAGAAAACTCTGGTCTTATATCTTTTAAAATAATAATAAGTACTGTAGCTACAATTCCTATGCCTACTATCTTAATAATTTCCATCTTACATTCCCCTTAACAAAGTATTATAATCTAAATAACACTTTTACATTGTCAAAAAGCTTGCTAATTAAGTTAATTACAATTCCTAGCACAATAACTACACCCAGTAATGTAGTAAAAAAAGCATATTCTTCTTTTCCTGACTTATCTAAAACTATATTTAAAGCAGCTATAACTACGCCTAATCCAGCAATCTTAAAAATTAAATCTACTTCCATATCCTTCCTCCCCTACACTAATAAAATTATTATCCCCACTCCAGTTATAATGCCTAAGCTTCTATATAATTTTTCATTTTTATTTCTTTCTATCTTTGCCTCTAAAATTTGGGTATCAATTTGATTTAAAATTAATGCGAAGTTCTTTTGTTGATCCTTCCTATCTGATGTTCCTAAAACCCTACCTAAAGATAAAAAAACTTCTACATCCTCTTTTTGTAAATAAAGCTCCTCATATAGTTTATTTTCAACTGACAAGAAACTATTATATACTCCTCCTTCTTTATTTAGAAATAAGTTTTCTTTAATTTCATCAAATATATATGATACTTTTTTTTTACCTTTATTGAATACATTAGATAAAGCCTCTGGTAATGGAGTTGCAGCGTATACAATTTCAGTTTCCAAAATCTTAATACACTGTTCTAAATATATTAAATTTTCAAATCTAGAGGAGAAAGTTTTTCCATAAAGATATCCTATTGTACTAGAAGTTAAAAAAATAAAAAATGTAGATATCAATTTTAATAAAACCATATAAATCACCCTTTTAATTCATAAATAGGTTTAAAACTATAACCATCTATTATCTCTTTTATACTACCAACACCCTTTGATCTATCAAGTATAATAAATCTTTCAAATACCTTTTCTTCAAATAATTCCTTCATACTAGATTTCCTCATTACCTCTTCTAGATTACTTCCATGAATGGTTGCAATAAGTTTTATCCCAGCTCTCAAAGCTTCATTAATCGCCTCCACATCTTTTTTACTGCCTATTTCATCTACAGCTATTATATCTGGTGATAAGGCTCTAATTGCCATCATAATGCCGTCAGATTTTAAGCATCCATCTAAAACATCAGTTCTGATGCCAATATCATTTTGTGCTATTCCTTTATACATTCCTGCTATCTCTGATCTTTCGTCTACTATACTTACTTTAAAACCATTAGCCTTTAGTAGACTAAATCCATTGCTTAAATTTCTAACTATATCTCGTAATAAAGTTGTTTTTCCACATTGGGGAGGTGACACAATTAATGTATTATAAAATATTCTAGGGATTTTTACTAAATAAGGAATAATACTGTCAGAAACTCCTAGAATTTCTTTTCCTATTCTTATATTTAGGGATGAAATATTCTTTATAGTTTCAAGTCCATTTGATCCATATATTATCTTGCCGCCAATCCCTACCCTATGACCTCCTTTTATAGTTATATATCCATTCCTAATTTCCTCCTCATATGCATATACTGAATAATTGCTAATTATTTGAAATGTATTTCTAATATGTTCTTCTCTAATAATCATTGCATTAGATGGAGTAAGACTAACGCTACCATTTGTAGAAATGAAATAATCTTTAGATTCATATGAAATGGTCAGTGGGCCTCCATTTCGAAGTCTTATTTCTTCTACCTTTCCCTTATATTTAGAAGGAATTTGGGCTAGTACAGTATTTAGTTCTCCACATAAATTTTGAATCACAGAATCATATATCCTAGAATTTTTTAACACAACCTGTCCCTCCTTTATATAAATTCTATGATTGTACAATCTATATATTCCAAAAAATAAAAAAAAGATTCTAAAGCTTTTAGCTTTAGAATCTTTTAATAAATTATTCTTCGTCTTCTTCTCCACAATGACAACAACAATCTTCATCATCGCAGAAATCATCAAAATCATCAAAATCAAAATCATCATAATCATAATCTTCATCATAATCTTCGTCAGTTCCATATATCTCATCTTCTACATCTGCTAAATCCTCATCAATAAATGTTACATATTCTTCTAATTCTTCTTGATTTTCAATAGTTTCATTTAATACGTCAGTAAATTCTTCTAATACATCTACTATTTGAAGTAATAATTTACCCTCTTTGGAACTTTCGTCAACTCCTAAACCATCTGCTAACCCTCTTAAATAAGAAACTTTTTGTATTAAATATTCCATTCTTAACCCTCCTAATTTTATATTTTAAAAACATTATTACCTATTTTCTTGATAAATACTCACCAGTTCTTGTATCTATCTTTATTATATCTCCTATATTCACAAATAAAGGAACAGTTATAACTGCACCTGTTTCTACAGTAGCTGGTTTATTAGCACCTGAAGCAGTATCTCCTTTTACACCTGGCTCAGTTTCAGTAACTTCTAATTCAACAAAATTTGGTGCATTTACTTCAAAAGCCTTTCCATGATAAAATCTAATAGTAGCATTATCATTTTCTTTTAAATAAACCATTGCATCTTCTACAGCTTCCTTCTCTAATGGCAGCTGCTCATAGGTTTCAGTATCCATAAAATAATACAATTCCCCATCATTATATAAATATTGCATTTCCTTAGTTTCAATCTGAGCCTTTGGAAATCTTTCTGTTGGATTAAATGTTACCTCTTTAGTTCCTCCAGACATTACAGACTTTATCTTTGTCCTAACAAAAGCTGCTCCTTTCCCAGGTTTAACATGTTGAAAATCAACTATTTGATATACATCTCCATCCATTTCAAATGTTATACCCTTTCTAAAATCACTTGCTGATATCATATTTTTACCCTCCTATGTTCTACTTATTCAATAATTTTAAGGCATCCATAGCTATTAAATAACTAATAGACCCTAAACCTGATATTTGTCCAGTGCAAACAGGAGCTATAACAGATTCTCTTCTGAAGTTTTCTCTTCCAGAGATATTAGATAGATGAACCTCTATTACGGGAACTTCCAGCATTTCTATAGCATCCCTAATTACTATGCTATAGTGGGTAAATCCCCCTGGATTAATAATTAAACCTGAATATCTAGATATTATAACATCCTGAATTTTGTCCACAATCTCTCCCTCATGGTTTGATTGAAAAATTTCAACATCCATGTCCAACTCCATGGCTCTATTCCTAATAAGTTCATTAATTTGCTCCAAGGATTTACCACCATATATAAAATTATCTCGCTTTTCTAAGAGATTTAGATTTGGACCATGGATAATAAGTACCTTCATAATCAAATTTCCTCCACTTTCCACTTTATTATATCAGTCTGTATTATTTACCTCAAGAGTTAATTTTAACACATCTTCTTAAAATTTCATAGACAATTTCATCAATTGACTTTCCATCAACAAAAATTATAAATTCTGAAGAAGATAAGTACAATTTTTTTCTATTGTTATACATAATTTTCATATCATTATATATATCTTTTCCATTATCTAATAAAGGTCTTTTAGTAGTAGACTTCTTAATATTATTCACAAGATTATCTATTGAGGATTCCAAAAATATTATTATGCCATTTTCTTTGAGCATGGTTATATTGTTACTATTTAATACTATACCCCCTCCTGTAGATATTATTAAATTTTCTTCCTTATATAATTCTTTAACAATCTGGAATTCTAGTTTTCTAAAATAATCTTCCCCATATGTTTTAAAAATCTCTTCAATCTTCATAGCTTTTTTATTTTCAATGAGATTATCAGTATCAACAAATCTTCTGTTTAATACAATTGATAAAGATTTGCCAATGGTTGTTTTTCCTACTCCACTCATACCTATTAATACAATATTTTTCAATTTTACCACCTAATCATGTTTAGGATTTTTACCTACGATTTTCATTGCCTCTGTTACAGCAGCTATTACATCAGTATTAAATTGATAATTCATACTATTTGCCTTGGCATATACATACCCTTCTTCAGTTACTATATATTTAGGGCTTAAATTATTCAATGCTATGGCTGCTATATCCAATTTACATTTTTCACATAAACATTTAACTTGAACTTCATTTTTTATACTATCGATTGCATTAAATACTTCATCTTCTATTAGATTATGTAGTTTCATTATCTTCCCTCCTATTTTAATCAATTTTTATTAAATTTATTTTTGTTTCAATAAATCCAGGTAAATAGATACCATATTTATAAACAAAATGTCTGCTATAAAACATATTAGGATTTTCTAGAAAATCATTATTAGTAATATTTTGAACAATCGACAATCCCTTAATATCAATTTTTACATCATAATCTATTTTTATGTCTCCATTTTTTACTATTATTATACCATTAAATTGAAAATCCTTAGATATTGTTATATTTCCTTCAACATATATAATACCTGAAAGCTTTATAAGCTGATTTGGAGTATGGGTAGATCCAACAAAGAAATTAGTAGGATGGTCATTGGAACTTCTTAAAATTATAAATATTTCTTTATCATTAAATATCTCTGTATATGGCACTAACATCGTATCTCTAAAGGCAGATATCTTAAAATTATCATTACCTTCATTATCCAGAACTATATTATTAAAATCCAATAAATCTATACCATAAATATTATTTGGTTTACTACAATTCTTTATATTGATTTTATTTGATATATTTAGTAATAAATCCTTTAATTTTTCTTTATATCTAGTTTCTATGGAGTCTGTATCTAATACTGGAATCTCCATTTCTACAACTTCATTAAATAATTTTATATCGGATTTTAATATGGTTTTTAAACCATTAAAATTACTCTTAGCTCTAAGCCTTAAATCTTTTTTATTCTCCCTATCTATAATATCTACTACTACTTTGTCCAATCTATCACCTAGGTCTAAATCTTCTTTCTCTATTATAATATCCCTAGGTGGTTTTGAATAAGGCATTGTTTTAAAATATTCTACAAGAATTGGATATAACTGGTTATGGTAGTATTTATCTTCATTTAATATCATATATATTTTTCCTTCTGATAAATAATATGATTGAATATTATTTATAGCTGAATTCAATATTAAATTCTCTAATCCAGTAATATATTCTAGGTATAACACCATAACCATCAGTACACACATAACAATCAAACAGACAACAGAAATAAATCCACATCTGGCTTTCATAGAACCTCCAAATATTTATTAATCTATTGGACATCTAATATAAATATCAGATTTTAATTCTAATTTCTCATGATTATGCTTGAATTTTAAGTGTAAACCAATAATAGAATTTTCTATATCAACTGTTGTATCTCCTATATTATCTACAAATCCACAAAGTTCATTATATCCATCAAACTTAATATAAGAGGGATATTTATTATTTTTAAGATTACAAGCTAACCTTATAATTTTATTGTTTTTCATATAATAGGTACTATATTTATACAGATTATAACCATTGTCATCATCTATAATCATAATAACAAACCCTATATTAGTAGGAAATTTCTTCTTTAGACCTTCTATCTTATCTGATAAAATTATCTTGTCAGCAGATTTAACTTCTTCCTTAATATATTCAATAGCATATCTGCCATTTAACATTAATTCATCTTTTTCATCTCCTATAGTACATGCGTCCATAGAAAATTTTAAAATACTAAAAAGAGGCAATATGATTAATGAGCATATTGTCAATGATAATATTATTTCTATTAATGTAAATCCTTTATTTTGAAGGTATGTACCCTTTATATTCCACATTTCTTATATTACTCCTCTTTTTGTTGTGAAATACGGATATAGAAACTGTCCATAATGAATCCATTTTCTGACTTTTACATATTTTTAAGTAATATTTATCATCATTTTCTTTTTTAGGTATATTTATTTCAATATTATCATATTCTTTAAACAACTTTATTATTTCAGATACACTAGTATCATAGATAAATAATTCAGATTCACTATTTGCATCAAATGCTTTAATTTTTTCCATTGACATTTCCCCAATATATAACATTTCCATTTTTATCTTATGATTTTCAAGTCTAATAAAAGATATATTGATTATTGGTAAAATCGCAACTGAAATTAACCCTAATAGAAATAACCCTAATATAGTTTCAACTAAAGTAAATCCCTTTTTATTCAAGTTAATACCTCTTTTCATCTACCATTTACATAAAGATTAACTTTACCAGTTGCTGGTGTTATAGTTATTTCTATAATTTGCATTTTCTTATTAGTAAGTAAAATAGTTCCTGAATTATTCGGAGCACCGTTTGGATAAAATCTTGTATATCCATTAAAATTATTACCTTTAATTTTTATCCCATTTGAAAACTTAATGTTTTTTACTATATTAATACCTGCTCCATTGTCTTTAGTAATTATATATCTATTTTTATTAACATCTATAGTTAAGGCATAGATACAATTCTCTACTATAGCACTATTTCTAGCAAAGATAATATTCCTTCTAAATTCTATTAATTCTTTCTTTTCTCTAGTATTAAATATCACTTTTATACTAGGGATACCTATGGATATGACAATGACAAGTAGTGCTATTGTCACTATTAATTCCACTAAAGTATATCCTTTTTTAATACTAGATCCTCCATTGTTAATATTGCCATTCATTTAATTGATATAACAGATAAGTAAACTCTGCCCTAGTTATTCTATTATTCATGCTATCTTTGCTATTTGATCGTACTTTTTTTTCATAAAGCATTTTATTAGCAAAATAATCCCATTTGAAATTTCTATCATTTAATATTCTAGACATTATAATTTCAACTTCCTTGTAGGTAATAGGTGCATTTGGTCTAAAGGTATTATCGGCATATCCATTTACTAGTTTATAATAAGTTGCATAGGATATTGCTTTTTCTGCATAACCAAATTTATTGTAATCTTTAAACTTAGTTATGTTTGTAGAGTCATATGGAGGATACCAATTATATAATCTACTTAACATAGTTACAAATTCTCCCCTTGAAATCGTATTATCTGGTTTAAAAGATTTATCTGGATAACCATAGATAATTTCCCTCTTTACATATGTGTTTATCTCATCCTTGGCCCAATGTCCTCTAGATTCATGAAATATTGGTAATTTATTATCCACCCTAACAGCATATATATTTCCAAAACGATTAATATTATTTAAATTTATATCTGCAACCAAATAATCTCCTTCTTGTTTAGATGGGATATATATCCAATTATTATAATGATATTTATATATTCCATATTTAATATCCTTTCCATAGGATTTAAATTTAATAGTAATCTTTTTATTCTTATCAAAGGTACCTGCTACATTCATAATTTTAAGTCCATAAACTCCAGAAGCTTGAGTATGTCTAGTAGAATTAGGATTTATATAGGATGTTGGTATACTATCTATTGTTACAATTACATCATTATAATAAGTTCCAGCTTCAATATCTACTAAAAATTTATCATCTTCAGGTATTCCAATATTATTCTTGCCATCAATTGAGATCTTTTCCGTATATGTTCTAACCTTATTATTGTCCTGTTGAAGTTTTTTATAGGTTTCATTATATGATTTCATAAATTCATCCCAATATCCTATTATAAACCCTAGTCTATAATTATCAGATTGAAAGTCAAGACCATATTCCCTAGAAATAGAACTATCACTTACTTTATGAATCTCCCAAGAATTAGTTTTCCCCAATGTAACATCTATAATTGCCGCATATTCCCCCTTCATCTTACCTATGGCTCTACCACCTTCTTCACCATTTAAGTCTGGTGTTTCTATAGTTTCTTTATTAGCCTTTCTAAATGCATCATTATAATAAACCATATATCCGCCATCAATTTTCCCCCCAGATTTACTTTGTCCAAATTCAAACCCTGCTAAAAAAGCTTCTCTATATTCCCTAGACTCATTATTTAAGTTAAACATATCTACGATTTCTCTATTAGAAGGCATATTTCTTGTATAGTCATTTCTACGTCCTAATAAATAATCCCTTCTTCCATTAATTGTAGCTAAATCCTTAGCATATGCATCTCCATCTTCTAACCCTTTTTCATATGAGTAATCATCTTCACCTAATTTTGCTACTTGAAAAGCGGCTTCAAATGATAACTTATAGGCTTTTTTAAACAAATCTATAAATCCATCTCTATATTCTCTAAGCTCTTTATCTAGCTCAAACATATCTTTTATTTTTCTATCACTAGGAATATATCTCTCCCAATCATTTTTCTTTCCATCCTTGTATGCAATATAACCGTCTATTCTACCCATAATAGTTCCAAAATCTTCAGCACCATAAATAATTATAGTATCTTGTCCATTTTCTAACCTATATGCAGTATAATAGGCTTCCTCAAATTCATCTTCATAAGCCTCTTTAAATCCATCAATATAATCTTGGGACTTACCATTTATATTAAACTCCCGTCTATAGTCCCTAAGATTAGATTCTAGAACTCTTTTCATAGTATTAGTTTTATCCCTTGCATCAGATTTCCCAGTAGAAGTTCCATCTCTTCTTCCTTTTTGTATACCATCATCATAGCCTTTTTTATAATCAAGACTATTTTTATCTGCATATACATTTATACTAATTGCAATTATAACAATAAATAATATAGTTGATACTAATTTATATTTTCTCATTTATTCACCTTCTTATCGCTTTTTTAATACAAGAATTTTTCCAGCAGGCAAGCTATCAGTAGATTTCATTTCATTAAGCTTTAATATCTCGTCTTTATATTTATTGGTATTATAATATTCCATACTTATTTTTTCTATAGTATCTCCTCTTTTAACCACATGAAAAATATAATCTCCTGCATTCATGTCTTTACCATTTTCATCAATATTTCTAGTATATACTGCTTCAAGTTTATCCATCAAGAGTACACCACAATTATCTCTATCCTTAGGAATTTCAACATATAATTTATCTAATCTCATAGGATAAATATTTAGATCCTCTGGAGGATTTGCCTCTATATACTTCCAACCAGTCCATCCTATACCCTTGGTTAAAGGAAGATATATCTCCTCACCCATTTGCCCACGAAATAAAACTCCAACTGTAGCAGGTGAATAATCATATGAATAAAGCCAGAGTCCAATAGAATTTGGAGGATATTTAATTATTATATTATCATTAGAAACATCTATAAAACCACGATTTTCTTCTTCAATAGCTACAATATCATATTCAAATCTTAAAGAAAATTTCTTTGATTTAGCTTTAGCTGATTGAGTGACTGAGCCCTTTACCAACTCTTGAGAAGGTAAAAAATATGTATTTTTATTTTCAAAATCTAATAAAATTTCTTCTACATAAGGCTTTAACTCTGTATTATCCTTTATATCTTCATTATCTTCAACTTGTTCGTCTTTAAAATCCTCATAAGGAATAAAGGGAGTGTTCTTAACTTCATCATTTGCTATATCTATATATATTACATCATTATCTGTATCTACAATGCCATCTAGACTATATACCTTTAATGTCATATTGCCATTTATCTTTCCTTTACTATCTCTATCCATAGATACACTTTCTAATAATATATTTCTAGGACTAGTTTTCAGTGCTTTTATAATATCTACAACTCCATTATAAGAACCATTATATGGTACCGATATAGCCATATTCTTTACCTGAAAATTACCTATATCTTCATAACTAGGTCTGCTAAAACTCATATCTACAATCGAAACTGCTTCTTGATTTAATAATTCATTTAATAAATATATTACCTGTGCTTGATCTAGTTTTGGAAAATACTTAGCTATTATATCTGCTTTTTCTTTATTTAAGACATCCCATTCCTTATTAATATTATTTTCCTTTCTAAGAATATGGTTAATCTCGTCTATTTTAGATTGATATTCTAGCTTCTGTGCTTTTAGACTTTCTATCTTACTAGATAATGGTGTGATAATAAATTTATAGCTTCCTAAAATCAATATAACAATTGACAAAATAGTTAAAAGTCTTTTTTCATTTTTAGTTAATTCTCTCATTTTGATTTTCTTCTTCAACAACTTCTCCATCATCATTCACACCCACTAATGTAATATTTAAACTAAAATTATAATGTTCTTCTTGCTTCGATATATTAGATACAAAAATTTCATCACAATCTTCTAAAGATTCCAATCCTTTTTGAAACTCAGCAATTGCCCATTTATCTTTAGACATACCTACTATGTAAATATCCCCTCCTTGAATACTAAGAGAAGTAAGAAATATCTCTTTTGGAATATTGTCATTGATTTTATCTAGTAAATCTTTATCCACTATATTCCTTTTTTCAATAGCCATATCTAATAATCTTAGTTTTTCTACAGATTCCCTAAATTGATTTACTTCGATTTCCTTTTCCCTTATATCATCAACTTTCTTTAATATCTTGGGATCTTCTGCTATAATTTTAAGATTTTTTATTGTTTTAGTTTCTCGCCTTATAACTATTTCACTGTATATGGTATATATCAATAATAATATAATTGCAGATATTAATACTGTAAAATATAAAATCTTTTTATCTACCTTAATTTCTTTCTTTTCTATATAAATTTCAAAAAAGTTCAAGTCTCTCATATTTACACCCTATCAAAGCGAATTAATCCACCTATTGCGTTGGAAAATTTACTTAGTTCTTCATTCCATTTTATTTTATCTAATGATAATAGTTTAATAGAAGGTATATTGAAATAATTTGAAAATAGATTGTCCAATCCGTTAATGTTAGAAAGACCACCTTCTAATAAAATATAATTAATTATATTTCCAGAATCTCTCGTCATATAATATCTAAAGATCATTTCGATTTTTTCCATTAGATTAATTAAAGTATTTCTTACAACATTTAACAATCTATAGTATTCCGTATATTCTTCTTTATATATGGATATATCCTCAATTTCTTTTATCTTTTCTTCAATATCCTCTGGAGAATAATCAAAAAGTTCTTCTAAATTTTCATATAGTGTTTCTGCTCCAATATCTAGAATCCTAGATACTTCCATATTACCATTTTTTATTATTGTAAGTTTAGAGCTATTATAGCCTATATCTATAGATGCTATCACCAAATCTTTAGTATTATAGAAATCATTTACTTTATCATTAAAACCTAATAATTTTGCAATTGCATTACTCTGATAATCTAAAACTTGAGGCTTAAGTCCTGACTCCTTCATTAACTCTAGATGATTTATAACCATGTCTTTTGGTAAGCCTATTAAAAGAATATTTAACTTTTCTACTTCATCTTCCATTTTACTTCCTATAGTTAAATGATTAACTATATAATCTTCAGTATCTACTGGAAAAAATTCATCTAATTGATATCCAATAATAGAAGCTATTTCCTCACTGGAAACCTTTGGTATAGTGATTTCTCTAGTTATGATATTAGAGCTATTTACAATTCCATAAGCTAAGTCAGTAGAAATCTTATTCTCTTTTAATTTATCCTTTAATAAAGTAACTAGTATATCTTTATTTAAAATTTCTCCATCTTTATAGAAATGAGGTTCTACTGATATTGTAAACCCTTTAAATATACGAATATTATTTTTTGAATACTTGCCTTCTATTACTTTGATTTCTTTTGAACCAAAATCAATGGATAAAACTTTTCTTGAGATTGATGGTAATTTCAATGCCATTACCTCCTTTTATGGTTTCTCTATTACATAATCTTTGCTCTCTTTCCACTCATGAATCTCCCAACCTACATTAGTCGGTTCTAATATATGGGGAGGATAATCATAAAACATACGAGGATCATGAGCGTATTCCTTTTTATACCCAGTTACTGAATTACCAGTGTTTATATTAAATGTTCCTACAGGCAACCTTTTTCTTTGAGTAATATTTCCCCATAATGTTATTTTTCCTCTAGGCTTTCCATTATTATAATCTTCAAAACCAAACCCATTATTAACAGAAAAAATAGCAGCATGTATTGTTACATCTTTTGGTGCTAAGTCATAGATTGCACTAACTTGTCCCCATTTTTCATCTGACACCCAAACATTATAATATCCACTATATAAATATATTTCATTATAATCTCTCCCATCTATTCGAATATTATAATACCATCCTCGTGATAAATATTTTCTTTCATATTTTCCATAGTCTCCCCAATTCCATTCAAAATTCCAATAATTGTCACTTAAATTTAATTCCAATGCTCTTTTTGGCCAACCATAATGTAATATCAATATTTCATTATTAGCAATTAGTCCCAGCATATCATCTCCATTTGCCATTCTAGTCATTTTATCATTTGAAAGAGAGAAATTAGTGCTAATATATTTAATGCCGCCTTTTTCAGGATAACTATACTTATTACCATTGCTCCATTTATGTTCATTGGGAGGTCTTGGTGGTTTATAGGCTTTATCTCCTAATCTAGATTCATCGTAATCGTACCAATTTGTGGGATCATCATAAGTAATATAAATGTTATTTTCTGCTGCAATTGTTAACTTCCCTTGCAATTCCCCAGATATAAAAATATTTCCTGCTTTAACATCAAATTTCCCAGTACCACCACCTTCAGCTTTCTCAACATAAATTACTTTATTTTTTAT
This sequence comes from Tissierella praeacuta DSM 18095, assembly GCF_900128955.1. Classification (GTDB taxonomy): domain Bacteria; phylum Bacillota; class Clostridia; order Tissierellales; family Tissierellaceae; genus Tissierella; species Tissierella praeacuta. Next base: position 218,887 of record NZ_FQTY01000001.1, on the reverse strand, counting down.
TGATGATACTGAAATTATTTTAATTTTATCTATAGGATCATTTCCATTTCTAATTTTAATATTATTCCCATCTAAATATATACAAGTTCTTCCTTTAAAAACCATATTATCTTTTTCAGCCCATAGTCTCAAATCTTTATTATGGTCTGGAAAGTCTAAAGTATTTGTTTTTTCCGGCTGAGAAGGACTCTTTACTTTAAAATCAGGATTATATGTTGAATTTTGCCCTGAATCAGTTCCTTTTATCAACTTTCCAGCATAGCTTACCGTATCATAAAATATTGGTTTTTTTTGTATTCTAATATCTTTATTAGTATGAAGTGGACCAATACTTTCATCTCCAGATGTCCACCATGCCGTGCCATCATCATCACTTACATAAACATGATGTACAAATTGCTTTTTTCTAACCCTAGCAACTATTGTTCTTTTAATATGAGGATTTTCCCTTGTCCATCCTGTTGATTTAATCGTTACAAATCTATCTTTATCTTCTGGTTTCTTAACCTCTAATCTATAAAATCCATCCTGAAATGAGATATCTTTATTCATCATATTTTTACTCTCTTGAGTTGAGTAAAATTCAACATTATCATTTAAATGCCAAAGATATTTATTATATCCAGCTTCAGCATATTCAAAGGATGATTTCATTTGTTTATCTACAGAATTTATTTTAATTTGAGTATTTATCATAAATATTAATGCAAAACTTAGGATTGTAGTGATTACAAAGGCTATTAATACTATAGGTAGAGTAACACCTTTATTATTTAATATCTTTTTCACTTTAGTACCTCCTCTAGTATGCTTCAGCCCTACTCTTTGTTACCAACACTATGGTTAAATCAATTTTCCCTGTTTTAGAATCATCATTTATACTAAATTTTAAAGTAGCTTTTTTCCTATAATCCTTAATGTCTTTAGTAATTATATTGTTATCTTGTTTTCTTATGTTTTCTATATCTTCTATAAAGTCTATATCTTTTACATTTTTTAGAACTGTTTTTTCATCAGACCAACTACTGTTATAAACATAGGGAAATTCATTAGAATTTGCCTTCAATATTGGGTATTTCACATCTCTTATTAATTCTTTGTTTACAATCCTATATCTGACAATTTCTGGTATATTATCTCCATTAACATCAGTATATATATGAAGCTCTTTTCCACTTATTTTTTCCATTACATCTTGATTTTTAGTAGCTTTTCTAGCTTGATTAGCCTCTTTTTGAATATTAATTTCAAATATCCTTATGTCTTCATATGTGGAAAATTTATTTTTAGTAGAGAAAAAACTCTTGTTACTGACAAAAATTATATTATATGCAATAAGAAAAATAATAGCTATAAGTGGTACAACTATAATCAGTTCTATTAAAGTAAAACCTTTATTATATTTTTTATTATTATAAGCTTCTGTAAACATAATAGAACTCCTTACTGATTATTATTTTTAGAATGTTTTAATGTTATAAAATTCATGTCACCTATCATTCCTATACCGTTATCATCTAAAATTGATTCATCCAACATAAATATAATATCTTTTCCATTCATAGCAATATAATTAGCATTTAAATAAATTTTATATTTATTTGTATTGCTGTTCTTATCTCTTTGTATCATCTGAAGATTAAAAGGTATTTTAACATCTTCATCATATAAAGAAAATTTAAATTTTGCAGGTTCTCCTATTTTACTTTCAATTTTTTCTGAACTAATTGACTCAGGAAATACAATATCAAGAATTATCATATTATTACCTTCAAATTTATAAATATTTTGAGAATTATACTTGCTTTCTAAAACATATCCTAAGGTTAAATCCTTAATAGTAAAATTATTATTATAATATGAAAAAACCCCATCCCATACTTTTCTAGTGTTTTTATCTATTAATTTATACTCTACATCATTATATGTTAAAGAATGTCTATATTGCCATGCTCTCCAAATCTTTAGATTGTCTAAATTGTTTAAATTAGTTTTAAGATCTAGATTCAATACCTTACCCTCAGGTGCATTATATATTGGCTCTAACCTCAATTCACTACCTAGTAACATGGATTCTGAAACCCCATGTAATTTTATATAAGCAGGATAATCTACAAATATACTGTGTTCTATATATGGTTCCTCTGATTTATTTATCTGTATTAAATCGTAGGATATCCATTCTTCATTGGGATAGCTTCCTTTGATATTACTAGGTCTGCCCATCATTTCTCCTTTTTCCCACTCTTTTGCACTAACTTGATATTTTCCATCAAGTAACTTCACAAATATAGCTTCTCCTTTTTCATCTGTCCTTCCCCAATCCTTTAGAGTTGTTTTACTTTCGTTATAAATCTCTATCTTCACATTTTTTGTCAGCTGCGTAAAATCATGTCCAGTAAACGCCTTCACCTTAAGAGGAGTAGCATTATCAGGACTTCTTTCCCCCTCAAAAGCTATAAGAGTTCCTATGATAGAATATTCCTTTTCTTTACCTGAAAAAGGCTCCTTTGCCTTAACAGTAACATCGATTTTTCTTAATGCATTAGCCACAGTTTCTCCTGTAGATGAAATCCCTGATTCCCAATAAATATTAGTCAAAAATCTATATTCTACTCCATCTATAATCTTAGGGTTACTACTTTCATCATTCATAAATAATTCTTCTTTTACAACACCTTCTAAACTTATCCCATCTTTTCCAACTGGAAAATATTTTCCTTTTAATTCTAACTCAGTACTATAATCAAGTGTCTTTAACCATTCCACTTGTGCATAAGCCATGCTCATTGCATTTTGTCTAATAATATTCCACTTAGAAAACTTAATAGCATGAATAAACATAGGTAAAATGGAAATGGCAATTATACCTAAAAGCATAATTGAAAGTATAACTTCTATAAGAGTAAGTCCTTTTCTTTGTCTCATCTCAAACTCTCCTAAAACAACAAACTCACATACCAACTAATCAACTTTTCTCCCCAAAATACTACTATAAAAAATCCTAATATAATGAACGGTCCAAAAGGTATAGGATCCTTTCTTCCCTTAATTTTCATAATTAATAAAAAGACGGAAATAATTGCGCCTAGTAGGAAAGATAGAAATATAGTAAGAAATATTTTTTTGATACCTAAGATAAATCCTAATGCTCCAATTAAAGCTACATCTCCTCCACCCATTCCACCTTTAGATACTATAATAATAAGAATAAATAATGTTCCGCTTAAAACTAGTCCTCCAATGCTATATAGTAATTCTGGTGATTTACTATATAATATGTATGAAAGTATTTTATAGATAATTGTAATACCTAAAATTAAAACAACTAATATGTCTGGAATAATCATATGTTGTAAATCTATTATAGTAATAACAATAAGTAATGAAAATATAATTGCATAAAAGAAAAATTCTAATGCAAATCCAAATTTTATATAAATAATTAAATAAATAATAGAGTTTAATAGTTCAATAATTGGATACTGAGGGGAGACTTTCTCCCCACAATATCTACATTTCCCTCTTTGGACTATAAAGCTAAATACTGGTAATAAATCATACCATTTAAGATTTGCACCACAGTTAGGACAATGAGAGGAAGGAAAAACAATGCTTTCCTCCCTTGGTATCCTATATATACATACATTTAAAAATGAACCTATTAGTAGTCCGTATAGAGAAATTAGTATAATCATGTTGTTGCTCCTTTGTTGATTTGTAATTGTATTTTGATAAGATTTTGGTGGTAGTTGCTACCTTAAGACATTTTTGACTACTTTTCTATTGCTTCTGGACTGACAACGACTCCTCCAACTCCATCAAATGTAACTTCATAGTCATTATCTAAATCTTCTCCTGTTCCTGTAGGTACTTTTGGCCATTCTTGAAGGTATGGCTTCCAGTCCGTTTCGGTTCCATCGTTTCCTGCTGTTTTTGTCCACTTTGTGTTAGCTGTCGGTACCCCTTTATCAGCTATATACATATTTGCAGCACTCATAAGTGTTCGTACATTAGCATTATGTGCTGTAATGGCAGCATTCTTTCTTGATGCTCCTAACTTAGGCACTGCAATAGCTGCTAAAATCCCCAATATAGCAATAACCACAACTAATTCTACTAAAGTAAAGCCTTTTTTGTTTTTTTTCTTGTTAATCCACTTTAACATTAAAAATTCCCCCTTATTTTAACTTTTTATAAATATAATTAAATAACTTTATTTACCTATTTCCCAAAACCACCACCTTTATGTGGACGGAGTCCACGAATTACAAATTTAAAATTGTAAATTTTAAATTAAAGAATTTAAAGTTTTCACTTCAAAATTACTTTATTTATACCTTTAAACCTAATGTATAAATCTTTTATTGTACAAAAAAACTGCATAAATAATAAAACTATTTATGCAGCTGAACGATCATAATTACCTTTTAGATAACTTTAGACTCAAGCTTTGCGTCACTAGGTTTCCCTAGCTTTGCCGAGGAAATATTCATATTTCGATAATTTAATTTATTTTATACTATAATAATCCTTTTACAATGTCAATATTTTTTACATTATACATTAATTTTAAATACTACGCAAATGTTTAAAACTATAAGTTGATATCAAAATTACCTCCTATAATTCTCAATCATTGTATTGTATTTACCATATCAAACATTGGCATTGCCATGGCTATAACTATAAAACCTATTATTAATGCCATTATAACTAGCATGACAGGCTCCATTAGGCTAGTCATCCTTTGTAATGCTACTTCTACTTCTTCGTCATAAAAATCTGCTGTTTTATATAAAATATCATCAAGAGAGCCCGATTCTTCACCTATTTTTATCATGGAATCCACCATTGGTGGAAATATTCCAACTTCATTTACTGCCCTAGATAAAGAAATTCCTTTTCTTACATCCTCTGATGCTATTTCTAATCTATCATGAACTATTTTATTTCCTACTACTCTAGATACTATCTCTATAGATTGAAGTAATGGTATACCACTGGACATTAGGGTAGATAATGTTCTTGCAAATCTTGCAGTGATTATCTTTACATTTGTATCCTTTATTACTGGGATCTTAATCTTCAATGTATCTACAAAGTTTGTCCCTGTTGGAGTTTGTTTAAATAATACAAATCCAAAAATTAAAGCTAGTACTATTGGTATAAATATATACCAATACTCTGTCAGCCAATTACTTATATTAAGTAAAATTTGTGTAGGTTTTGGTAATGCTTGACCACTAGACTCAAACATTCCTATAAACGTTGGCATGACAGCTACTAACAAAAATATTACAACTGCAATTGAAACTACTGCTAATACTACTGGGTATATTAAAGCAGACTTAATTTTATTCTCTAACTTGTTTTCCTTCTCAAAATGTACTGCCATTCTCTCCATTATTATATCTAAGTTCCCACTAACTTCTCCTGCTTCAACCATATTTATAAGAAGAGATGGAAATACGGTTGAATGCTTTTTCATACCTTCTGATAAAGTAAAACCTTTTTGAACATTTTCATGTAACGTTCCTAATGCCTTCTTTAAATTTTTATTTTCAGACTGTTTTTCTAGTATATCTATACATTTTACTATTCCTATTCCAGCATCTAACATTGTATAGAATTGTCTACAAAACACAGCTAAATCCTTTTTCTTTATTTTCTTGGAAAAGATATCAATCTTATTTTCAGAACTTATATCCTTTTCTACTGACACAGGAAGATAATTATTTCCTTTCAACATTGCTAATACATCAGATTCTTCATTTCCTTCAAAAAATCCCTCTATTACCTCTCCATTTTGAGATATCGCTTTATATTTATATATCATAAAATTTCACCTATATAATATATTTTTTTATGTTGTCTTGATTAATTGATTGCATTAAAGTAATTTCTTTAGTTATCAATCCCTTTTTATAAAGATCCAATAATGAATTATCCATAGTCTGCATATTAAATTTAGCCCCTGTTTGTATAGCCGTATCTATTTGATGAATTTTTTCCTCTCTAATTAGGTTTCTTATTGCCGTTGTTGCTACCATGATTTCAAATGCTGCAATCCTTCCAGAGTCATCTGCCTTTGGTAATAATTGTTGTGAAATAATAGCTTGAATTACAGATGAAAACTGTATTCTTACTTGTTGTTGCTGATGTGGAGGAAATACATCTATAACTCTATCTATAGTTTTTGCAGCACCTATTGTATGAAGTGTAGAAAGGACTAAATGTCCTGTTTCTGCCGCAGTAAGAGCTATTGATATTGTCTCTAAATCTCTCATCTCTCCAACTAATATAACATCTGGATCTTGTCTTAGGGCTGCTCTTAAACTGTTTGCAAAGGACATAGAGTCTGAGCCTATTTCTCTTTGATTTACTATACTCTGATTATGTTTATGCAGATATTCTATAGGGTCTTCAAGAGTAAGTATATGACATCTTCTCTCATTATTTATTTGATTTATCATAGAAGCTAAAGTAGTTGATTTTCCACTTCCAGTGGGCCCTGTAACCAAAATAAGCCCTCGAGGAAGTCTAGACAAATCCTTAACTACTTTAGGAAGTCCTAAATCATCTATTGTTGGTACTTCTAGAGGAATTATTCTTAAAGCCATACCATAAGATCCTCTTTGTTTATATGCATTTACTCTATATCTGCCTATACCTGGACTAGAGAAAGAAGTATCCACTTCTCCCTTTTCCTCAAGTTCTTTTATCAAATTTTCATTTAATGTTTCATACACTAATACCTTTGTATCCTCAGGTTTTAATCTTTCCTCCTCAAGAATAACTAGCTGACCATTGATTCTTAAAACAGGAGGAATTCCAACTGTTATATGAATATCTGATGCCTTTCTTGATGTATCCAAATTTACTAATTCTATTATGTTCATTTAACTCCCCCTATCCTAATGTAAATCCTACCCTTAATACTTCTTCATAGGAAGTATCTCCAATAATTGCTAAAGTCGCTGCTGATTGTAGTAAAGTAGTCATGCCATCTTTTATAGCTTGCTTCCTTAACTCATCTATATTAGTTCCTTGATCTATGAGTTGTCTAATGTTTTCATTAATTGGCATAAGTTCATGTACCGCTCTTCTTCCTCTATACCCATTATTACAAGAACTACATCCTCCAGCCTTATATAAGATTAACTTTTCCTTTTCATCTATACCTAAAATTTTCTTCTCTAAATACCCTGCTTCATACTTTATTTTACACTTTGGACAAAGAAGTTTTATCAATCTTTGTGACACTACTCCTATAATAGCCGATGATACTAAATAAGGCTCAATTCCCATATCTATAAGTCTAGCTACAGTAGAGGGACTATCATTAGTGTGTAAGGTAGATAATACAAGATGTCCTGTAATAGCTGCTCTAACTGCTATTTCAGCAGTTTCACCATCTCTTATTTCTCCAACCATGACTATATCAGGGTCTTGTCTAAGTACAGATCTAAGTCCAGAGGCAAATGTAAGACCCGCTTTTGTATTTACTTGAACTTGATTAATTCCGTTTAATTTATATTCCACTGGATCTTCTATTGTAATTATATTTTTTTCTATTTGATTTAACTCTTGAAGTATGGTATATAGAGTAGTTGTCTTTCCACTACCAGTAGGTCCTGTAACTAAAAGCATCCCATAAGGTTGACTTAATATTTTATCAAATGTTTCTAAACCCTTCTTATTAAACCCTAATGCTTCTTTAGTAAATATAAAGCTTGATCTATCTAATAATCTTATTACGGTCTTTTCTCCATATACTGTGGGTAAAGTGGATATTCTCATATCTATTTCCTTATCATCGACCTTTATCTCAACCCTACCATCCTGGGGCACTCTCTTTTCTGCTATATTCATTTTTCCAATAATCTTAATCCTAGTAGTTATAGGAGAAAGAGTGTTTTTTGATAATATCATAATTTGCCTTAAATCTCCATCTATACGAAATCTTACCCTTATATCTTCTGAATAAGGCTCTATATGTATATCTGAAGCCCTTTCTCTAACTGCTTGTTCAATTATAGAGTTTAATAACTTGACTACAGGAGCAGTAGTTACTTGTAATAATTCATCTTCTTCCATTTCTTCATTATTTGTAGGTAAAAAACTATCCTCAAATTCTTCCAATACCTTTTTAGTGGTTTCCTTACTATAAAATTTATCGATATTTCTAATGATTTTATCTCTTACAGATATAACTGGTTGGATTTCACATTTCACAAAAAGCTTTATATCATCCAAAGCAAAAATATTTAGGGGATCAACCATGGCTACCAATAATAGTTTTTCCCTTTTATCTATGGCTATAAGTTCATATCTTCTTGCTATACTTTCTGGAATAATTGTTGCTACATTTAGATTTATTTCGTATTTATCTAAATCTACATAAGGTATTCCAAGCTGAAATTCTAACACCTCTATTATATCTTCTTCTTTCACAAAGTTTTCACATACAAACACTTCTCCCAGTTTTTTACCGGATTTTTTTTGTATATTAAGAGCATCTTTTAATTGTTCTTCATTAATTTTTCCAGCATATAGTAATAGTTCACCCAGTTTCAATCTTTTTTTCTCCATTTGCTCACCTTTAAATTTATTATTCTTTCTCAAATACTTATTCTATATAACTAGGTAAAATTCCTTCTATTTTTTTAAATATTTCTATATTTATTTTTCCATCTAAATTACCCCAAATATTTTGACTCAAAATTGCCTGATTTAAAAGCATAGATAATCCATTTAACGTTCTAAATCCTTTAAATTTAGCTTCTCTTATCAATCTAGTTTCACATGGTTTATATATTATATCATAAACAATAGTACTTGAAGAAAATCCATTTAATTCTAATGGTACCATATTTTCTAAAGGATACATCCCTAAAGATGTGGTATTAATAATAATATCTATCTTTTTTTTATTTAAGTTATTAAGATCTAAATTAACTATATTTATTAATATTTCATTATTTAATTTACTTACACTTTTTCCTAACTGGATACTGTTTTCTAATGTTCTATTAGCTATATTTATACTCTTTACACCTTTTATTGCCATAGAAGAAGCTATTGCATAAGCAGCTCCTCCTGCACCAATAATGAGAATGTTTTTATTCTTTATATCTATATTGTTATCATAAAAAGTTTGTAAAAAGCCATCTGCATCTGTATTATATCCAATAAATTTTCCATTGTAATTTTTTACAGTATTTACTGCACCTATAACGCTAGCCTCTTTACTGATATCATCTAAATATTTAATTATAATTTTTTTATATGGGATAGTAACATTAAATCCTTCTACCCCCATAGCCTTAAATCCATCTATAGTAGATTTTATCTCATTTTCTTCTATATTAAATGCCAAATATATACTGTTTTGATTTAAAAGTTTAAAAATATTATTATGTATTATTGGTGATAAAGATTTATTTATTGGTTGTCCTATTAAACAATAAAGTTTTGTATCCCATTTTATTTCCATTATTATCCTCCTTTGGTTAAACTTTATTATATCATAAAACCTAAGAACCTAATATTATGATTATCTGTAATTAAAATTTTAAAATAAAAAATAAATATGGTTAGATTATACAAATTACATAAAAACTAGCTTAAATAAAAAAACTATTCTGTGTAAAACTATTTGTAGGAGGTGGATAATTTGAAAAAAAATAAAATTATGACTTTAGGATTATCTATAGCTTTAATAATTGCAATGGCAGGTTGTACTCCAAAAGGTACAAATATGAGAAATATGTCTACCCAAACTAGGTTATATGACAATAATGTTAATAATCGTTGGATGACTAATGCACCTTTTAATGCCAGAGACAGACTAAATACAAATCTTAATAATGGCATGGTTAGAAATAACAGCTATCTAAATGACGGTGTTTTAAGAGATAATAATTATCTCAATAATAATGTAGTTAGAGATAACACTTTAACAAATGATAATATAATGAGAAACAGAACTAATTTAGATAGTGGTATGATAACTAACGATATTAGTCAACTATCAACAAGAGCAGATGCTATAGCAAGACGTGTTACTGCATTACCTGAAGTAACTGGTGCTTCCGTAATAGTACATGGAAATACAGCTATTGTTGGATGTGATGTACGTGGAAATACAAATAATGCAATAAGCTCTAATCTTAAGCAAAAGGTAGAAGCTGCTGTAAAAACTGCAGATAGAAATATAAAGAAGGTATCTGTAACCTCGGACCCTAGTCTTTATAGTAGAATAAGAACTATGAGTACTAGTATAGGAAATGGTCATCCTATATCTAATTTTACTAGAGATATAGAAGATATCCTTAGAAGAATAACATCCCCTATTAGATAGATTTTACAATAAATTAATCCAGGGTTACCTGGATTAATTTATTTACCTGATAAAGCTTTATTTAGTTTACCAAGAGCTCTTGTTTCAATTCTTGATACATAAGATCTAGATATACCAAGCATAGATGCAATTTCTCTTTGAGTTTTACAACTACCGTCTATTAAACCATATCTTAATTCAATAATTGCTTTTTCTCGGTCTTTTAATACTTGGTTTATCGCTGTATATAATTTTTTTATTTGTAATTTTAAATCTACTTCATCAATTATCTCATCTACATCTGAACCTAAAATATCTAATAGGTTTATTTCATTGCCTTCCTTGTCTGTCCCAATAGGTTCGTGTAAAGATAATTCTATTTTTGTTTTCTTTGTTGATCTTATAGTCATAAGGATTTCATTTTCTATGCATCTCGCAGCATATGTAGCTAACCTTGTTCCTTTACTTGGATTAAATGTAGCAATTGCTTTAATCAAACCTATTGTACCAATAGAAATCAAATCTTCTGTATCTTTTCCTGTATTACTATACTTTTTCACTATATGTGCTACTAATCTTAAATTTCTTTCTATTAATACATTCCTAGCATTTTCATCTCCTTGGGAATAAAGCTTTAAATATCTTTCTTCTTCTTCTCTAGAAAGAGGTTTTGGAAATGAATTTGAGTTTATCATATATCCACAAAGTATTATAAATGGTTTTAATATTACACTAAATATTAGTAAAATTATATTTTTCATCTAATACACCTCCCCATACATATATAATATATGTGGTGATGCATTAATCCTTGCAAGTCCTATTTAAGTTTCCTACAAATTCTTTCAAACACAGGTGCCGCAGATGTAGAACCTGAATTAGCTTCCTCAACTAATACAGTAATTACATATTTAGGATTATCCCTAGGATAATATCCTGCAAACCAACCATATATTGTAGGTTTACCTTTTAGTAAACCCTCTGCTGAACCTGTCTTTCCTGCTGCAGCTCCTATATCATCTAATCTTACTGATTTTCTTGCTGTTCCAGAGCGTACTACTTCTTCCAATAATTCTTTAACTATTTTAGATGAACTTTCAGATATTATTCTCTTATTATCTATTTTTTTATATTCCTTTATAACTTTACCATCCTTTGTCGTTATTCCTTGAACTATACTCATATCTTTTTGAATTCCATCATTTACAATAGTTAAAATCATATTAGTAATCTGTAATGGAGTAGCTTCTATTTTTCCTTGACCTATTGAAATATTACCTATAGCTGGTCCTAAAAGTTCCGCACCTTCTGGTAAATTCCCCCCCACTTCTTCAAGAAGTCCAATGTTTATTTTTTCACCAAATCCTAGTTTTTTAGCCATTTCGATAATCTTTTTTGCTCCTACTTCTTTTCCAATTTGTATGAATACAGAATTACAAGACTTAGCAAATCCATTTTTTAATGATATATTCCCATGCACACTATTACAATTTATATTTACATTATTTATTTTTTCATAACCTTTACAATAAAAATCATCATATATGATGTCTAGATTTTCTTCCAATGCAGTCAACAGCACTACTATTTTAAAAATAGACCCTGGAGGATAAGAAACTTGAATAGCCTTATTGTATAAAGCCATATCTTCCCTATTAAAATAATTCTCCATATGCTCTTGATTAAAATTAGGTCTACTAGCCAAAGCTAATATTTCTGCTGTATCTACATCTGCTACTATTACAGAGCCCTTAGTTTGATTTTCATCTAAAATTTCTTCCACTGCACTTTGAATATTATAATCAATAGTCAACTTCACTCCTGCTGGTTCTTCTGAGGTTACAGAATTATCTGCATAATAAGAGCTCCCTAATACTAAGGATCTATCTTTATCATACTCTATGAACAAGGATGATTTATCTGATTTATTTAAAAACTCATCATATACTTTTTCTATTCCAGCTTCTCCTCTATTTTCCGCCTTATTAATATATCCAATAACATGAGAAAGTATATTATTATTAGAATATCTTTTTAATATATCTACAATAAAAATATTATTAATATCTTTAAGTGGAATTTCTTTCTTTAAAGGAATTTGAACTAATTTATTATTTCTATGCAATATATTATTTATTTCCTTAGTAGATAAACTGCTGCACTCTTTTATTTTATTTAATATTTCTTCATTATTAATTATAGTTTCTCTTGGAGCTATTAAAATCTTTTTTATTTCTCTATTAGTTAAGGAATTTAAATTTCTATCAAATATTGTCCCTCTTTTTGATTTTAATTCAATCTCTGCACTTCTTTGCTTTAAGCATTGTAATTTAAGATCCTTATTATCATAAATTTGAATATAATATAATCTCCCTAATAAACCTGAAAAAAACAAAATACAAAAAAAATAATAAAACTTCATTCTTGAATTAATAGTATTTCTTCTATATCTAGACATAAAAAAACCTCCCTAAATAGTGTTTCCACTTTTAAGGAGATTAAACTCAATTATTCAATATAGAATTTATCTTTGCAACTATTATATCTATAGCTACTTTATTATAACCACCTTCTGGTATTATTATATCTGCATACCTTTTAGTAGGTTCAATAAATTGTAAATGAGCTGGTCTTACAGTTTCCATATATTGTAGTATTACAGAATCAAGAGTTCGTCCTCTATCCTTAATATCTCTAAGAATTCTCCTAATAACTCTAACATCTGAGTCAGTATCTACAAACACTTTAATATCTAATAAATTTCTTATTTCCTCTTCAAATAATATTAAAATACCTTCTAATATTATTATATCTTTAGGCTCTACACTTATAGTTTCTTTTTTTCTAGTATGATTTTCAAAATCATATATAGGCTTTTCGATAGCCTTATTATCCATTAAGTCCCTTAGATGTTTTACAAGCAATTCATTATCAAAAGCTAAAGGATGATCATAATTAGTCTTTACTCTTTCCTCAAAAGTTAAATTACTTTGATCTTTATAATAAGAATCCTGTTCAATCACTGTAATTTTCTTCTCATGGATTGATTTAAAAATTTCTTTAGAAACTGTGGATTTTCCTGAGCCTGTCCCACCTGTTATTCCAATAAGTAGTGGTCTTTTCATTTATTATTCCTCCCTCTCTTTTCTAATCATATCCATACTACTTACTGGTTTCTCCATAAGCATCTTAATTATTTGCTGAGGATGTGGTGCAACATCTATCTCATTCCCTTCCTCATCCCACATCTTCTGAATTATTTGAGTAATAAAATCTTTATTAGATCCAAATATTTCAATTTTTTCACCTGTAAAGATTCTATTTCTCTGCTCCACTGTTGCAATCTTAGTTTCTTCATCATAATCCAATATAAGACCAACGAAATCATATCCCCTAACATAAGAAGATGTAGTATATACTTGGGCTTCATTAGTTGGTTTACCAAAGTAAAACCCAGTTGTAAAATCTCTATGACTTGCCTTTTTAATTTCTTTAAGCCATTTTTCATTAAATCTATAATTATCTGGATCATTATAATATTCATCAATTGCCATTCTATAAGCTCTAATAACTGTAGCTACATAATAGGAACTCTTAACTCTTCCTTCTATTTTAAAACTCTTTATTCCAGCATTTATTAGTTCAGGAATATACTCTATCATACAAAGATCTTTAGAATTCATTATAAATGTTCCTTCTTCATCTTCAAATACTGGAAAATATTCACCTGGTCTTTTTTCTTCCACAAGATTATATTTATACCTACATGGATGAGCACAATCTCCTCTATTGGCATCTCTGCCAGTCATATAGTTACTTATTAGACATCTGCCAGAATAGGACATACACATTGCTCCATGAACAAAGGTTTCTATTTCTAAATCCTTAGGTAGTTTTTTATACATATTTTCTATTTCTTTAAATGATAACTCACGAGCCAATACTATTCGCCTAACACCTAGATTATACCAAAACATCATAGTTTCATAATTTGTCACGGATGCTTGAGTGCTTAAATGTATTGGAAGATTTGGTACAGTTCTTTTAATTACTGAAAACATTCCTGGATCAGATACTATAACTGCATCAGTATTTGCTTCATAAAGCTTAGTTATATATTCTTCTAATCCTTCCATATCCTCATCATGAGGCACTATATTTAAAGTAATATATACTTTTTTTCCTCTCTCATGGGCAAATTTTATTCCCTCTTCTATTTCTTCAATGGAAAAGTTCTTTGATGCCTTTCTAAGACCAAAACTATCTCCTCCTAGATAAACAGCATCTGCTCCATATCTTATGGCCATCTTTAACTTCTCCAAATCTCCAGCTGGTGCTAATAATTCGATTTTATCCAAGATATTACTCCTCTCTATATGTTATTGCTACTCCATCACCTATTGGTATAATACTAGAAGTATAACATTCTATTTCATTAATATATTGTAAAAATTGTCGTAGTCTCTTCACTATAGTTTTTTTTCTTCTAATTACTAAAGCATCTGTGGCAACCATACCTTTATAAAGTACATTATCCGATACGATAACTCCTCCAGGTTCTAAATATTTAATACATTTATTAAAAAAATCAATATACTGACCTTTGGCAGCATCTAGAAATATAAAATCATATTTTCCATCTAAAGTAAGAAGGACTTCTTCAGCATCTCCTTCTAAAATTTTAATTCTACTTTTGTATATTGTATTAGAAATATTTTCCTCTGCTAACTTAATCATATCATTACGGCGTTCTATAGTAGTTATATTACAATGTTCTCCTGTATACTCAGCCATCAAAATAGCTGAATAACCTATAGCAGTACCTACTTCTAAAATATTTTTTGGTTTCTTTAGTTTTAATAAAACTTTCAAAAACTGTGCTACTTCAGGCTGTACAATAGGAACATGATTTTCCTCTGCATATTTTTCCATAATCTTTAAATGAAGATTATTATCAGGTAATAACCCCCTTATATAATCTTCAATATATTCTTCGTTTATCTGATTCAAATTTATCATCCCTTTTATTTCTTTGGTTTTGCATTTAAATGTTCTTGATAAGTTTTACTAAATGTATGGGTACCATCACCCGTTAATACAAAAAACAAATAATCTGTATCAGCAGGATTTACTGCTGCTATTAATGAGGCCTCTCCAGGAGAAGATATTGGTGCTGGAGGAAGTCCTTCATGAATATACGTATTATATGGAGATTCTATACTAGTATCTTCATTTGTTAACCTTTCTTTTCTTTCTCCTAATACATATTGTACAGTTGCACAAGATTGAAGCATCATACCTTTTTTTATCCTATTGTGAAATACCCCAGACATTAATGGCCTCTCCTCATCTACTTTTCCTTCTCTCTCTACTATAGATGCTAAAGTAACCGCCTCATTTAATGTTAAATTAAGTTCTTTAAGTTTTGGTTCCACATCTTTCTCATATACTTTTTGAAATTCCTTTAACATCTTACTTATAATCTCCTCTTCTGTTGCATCTACAAATATTTCATAGGTTGATGGAAATAAAAAACCTTCAAGACTTTGTTTTTCATTTAATTCTTTTAAAAAAGGATACTCATTCTCAAAATTTACTTTATCACTTACTAATTTAAGAAATCTCTCCTTATCCACAATACCTTCCTTTGATAATTTTTCAGCCATTTGTCTAAGCTCATAGCCTTCTGGTATAGTAAACCTTACAGTATTTTGACTCTTTCCACCTTTAATAACACTATCTATTATATTATCAAGAGTCATTCCATTAGATAAAATATATTCTCCTGCCTTTAACTTGTTTCCTACACCCTTAGATCTTACCTGATATTTAAATATAAGTGGACTTCTAATTAATCCTTCTTTATATAGTATTTCGGCTATTTTAGTAGTTGAACTGGATTCAGGAATAATAACCTTTATATCTGAAGGGTTGTCAATATTCATAGCTCCCAAACTTTCTTTATAATATCTTTGAGCAAAAAATATTCCTGACAAAACAATTAACAATATCATTAATAACGAAAAACCCTTTGACTTATTTTTCCTTTTTTTATTCCTAACTTTAGTCTTTTCCATTTCTCTAACAACTCCCTTTATAATACAATAAATAGTTGACAATTAAAATCCAGTAAAATTTAATACTCCTTTTGAAATATTTACTGTTCACTATCAATTGTTTTTAATATTCTTTTAAATTTGTAGCCTTATCATAAACAGATAAAATTATGCTTCCAAATATAATAAGTGATAATAACTCTCCTCCGCCTATTCCAAGTACTGTAATAAGATACGGAACCTTTGTAAAATATGATACCCAAATAGATACTATTAATCCATTTAATACTACTGGTGGAACCATTCCTAATATCTTATTCTTCATTTTAGAAGTCATGTATGCTGCAACAAGAGTTACCAATGAACCACCTAATATATCTACTAATCCAAAGCCAGAAAAATAGGATAATAATAAATTAGATAATAAACATCCAACAAAAATACCAGGAACTGCTGCTGATTCTACTAAGGGAAGTAGAGCCAACCCCTCTGCTATTCTAAGTTGTATTGGTCCAAAAGTTAAATTAATAAATGGAACTGGTAACATTTGTATTAATACTAAGACTATATATATTGCGGCAATCAAACTAGCTTTCGTTAAGTATTTTGTATTCATACTTTCCCTCCCTCGATAGTACATAAATAACTAATATTTTTAACTTTTATAGTTTCAAAATAATCGGTAATATTATAGGTACTGCAGCAGTACAAATTACTCCCGTAATAAATGCAATTATTGTAGTTTGAGGATCAGTAGCCCTAGATATTACTGGAAGTGAAGTATCCATAGCAGTTGCTCCAGCAGTAGATACAGATTCTAATTTCCCTACATATCTGGCAATTAAAGGTATAGTTATTAAAGCTATTATTTCCCTAAACACATTGGATAAAAAAGCTAAAGCACTAAGTTCTACATATCCATCAGCTAAAAGCATCGTAGAACTTAGTGTATACCATCCTAAACCTGCACCTACTGCACCAGCCTCATTTATTGGCATTTTAATTAAAAAGCCAGCCAATATACTTCCTACTACACTACCAATTATTATTGCTATTGGTACTAATAATATCCTTAGCCCCATCTTTTTTATTTTTCCAAATACATCTTTTTGTTTTCCAATATCCATGCCTACAAAAAACAATAATATCATAAGTCCAATATCTATAATAATACCCATACTTGATGAAATAGTAGATGGTAAGAAAAAATATCCTACACCTATACCCAATAAAACAGAAATAAATATTCTAAGACTCAATATCTTCACCCTCCAATACTATAGTTTTCTTAATAAATCCTACAAATATAATACTGAATAAAACAGTGAAAACAGATATAATTCCTGCCTTAAATCCTATTGAAATTAAATTAGATATAACTCCATCATTTATTCCAATTGTAATTCCCATTATAAATAGTAAAAAAAGAAGACATAAATTTTGAATTTTGTTTAAATTAGCTTGCAATCTTTCACTAACTTTATCATTATATCCAATTATTCCTCCTAATGCTAGTATTCCCAAATACAAAGTCAATCTTAACCCCATATAATATCCCCCTTTTTAATATAGCTAATAATGAAAATTTAAGTTCTTAATTATATATTTTAGCTATAAAAATGAAAATCTTATGTATTAAAAGAACTTTATTAACCTTAATTATTATACCAAAATCCCTGGTATAAATCTATACCAGGGATTATATTAAACTTCCATTATTATTGGTAATATCATTGGATTTCTCTTTATTTTTCCATATAAATGATTTCTTAAGGTATCTCTAATGCTAGATTTTAACGTTGCCCAATCTGTTATATTCTTTTGTTCACAATCATCAAGTACAGCTTTTACTACATTTCTAGCTTCTTCCATAAGATCTTCAGATTCCCTTACATATACAAATCCTCTAGAGATAATATCAGGTCCAGCTAATACTACTCCTTCTTTCTTGCTTATAGTCACTACTATTACAATTAAACCATCTTCTGATAAATGCTTTCTATCTCTAAGAACAATATTTCCAACATCTCCAACTCCCAGTCCATCAACTAAAATATTTCCTGCTGGCACAAATCCATTTAATTCTGCAGAATCTTTGGTAAATTCTATAACTCTCCCATTTTCTAAAATAAATATATTTTCCCTAGACAGTCCTAAAGATTCTGCTATCTCTGCATGTTTCTTTAAATGCCTATATTCACCATGTACAGGTATAAAATATTTTGGTTTAACTAAAGTGTGTATCAACTTTAATTCTTCTTGACAAGCATGACCTGAAACATGCACGTCCGCTAGAGCTTCAAATATAACCTTAGTTCCACTCTCTACTAGGTTGTTTATTACCTTTGAAACAGTCTTTTCATTGCCTGGAATAGGTGTAGCAGATATTATAACTAAATCTTCAGGTTGAATTTCTATTTTTTTATGCTCTCCCGCTGCAATTCTAGACAATGCAGACATAGGCTCTCCTTGGCTCCCTGTTGTAATTATAGTTATTTCATTACTTGAATATTTATTCATATCATTAATATCTATTAAAGTCCCTTCTTGTATATGCAAATAACCTAATTCAAGAGCCACACTAATAGTATTAGTCATAGATCTACCTGACAAAACTACTTTTCTATTATTTTGCTCTGACGCATTTATTATTTGTTGAATTCTATGAACATTAGAGGCAAAAGTTGCAACTATTATTCTATGCTTATGTCTCGCAAAAATATCCCTAAAAGTATTACCTACAGTTCTCTCACTCATAGTATATCCTGGTCTTTCTGCATTTGTACTATCAGCTAAAAGAGCTAACACCCCTTTATTTCCTAACTCTGCAAAACGATTTAAATCTATAACGTCCCCATCTATTGGCGTATAGTCAATCTTAAAATCTCCTGTATGAACTATTGTTCCAACTGGACTATGAATAGCTAATGCTGCACTATCAGGTATACTATGACCGGTCTTAATGAACTCAATATCAAGATTTCCTAGTTTTATTGTATCTCCATGTTTTACAATATTTAATTTTACACTTTCTAATTTATGCTCTTTTAGTTTATTCTCTACTAAACCTAAAGTTAATTTAGTACCATAAATAGGCAAATTTAATTTTGCTAATACATATGGAAGAGCACCGATATGGTCTTCATGCCCGTGAGTTAATACTATACCTCTTATTTTATCTCTGTTTTTTAATAAGTAGGTCACATCTGGAATAACTACATCAATTCCTAGCATTTCGTCCTCAGGAAAAGTCATTCCACAATCTATCAATATAATATCTTCTTTATACTCAAAAACTGTGATGTTTTTTCCTACTTCCCCTAATCCTCCCAAGGGAATAATTTTAATTTTATTTGGTTTTCGCACTGAATCACTCCTCTTCTTATTTTATTTTTTCCATTTTCTAAGTTTATAATCTACTAAAAATAAATATTCGCCCAAAAAATAAATCCCCATGGGGATTTATTTTTTACACTCACTACAATATCCATAGAATTTAACATTATGATCAACTATAGTAAATTGTCCTTCACTTTCAATTTCTTCTTCTAGAGCCTCTAATAAATCAAGTTTCACCTCTGTAACCTTTCCACAATTTAAACAAACCAAATGATGATGATGATGATTTTCCGAATCCGTACTTAACTCATATCTACTGCATCCATCATCGAAGTTTAATTTGTAGACTATATTAAGCTTTTCAAATAACTGTAAAGTCCTATATACAGTAGCAATACCTAAGTCTGGGTATTTTTTCTTTACAATATTGTATATCTCATCACAGCTTAGATGCTCTTCATAATTATCTACTATAGTATTTAATATAGCTCTTCTTTGAGTTGTAAGTTTATATCCTTCTTTTTGAAGTTTCCCTTTTATTATATTAATATCCATTTTTTCACCCGATTATAATACTAGATTAACCATACTACTATTTTCCATCTTTGTCAACTATTGAAGATTTTCTTTTTGCATTTCTTCATAAGCATCTATTGCCTCTTGTAATTCTTCATCATCATCAATACCCACTAAAAGTAACTCCCCCATATCATCTCTATCCATCCTTAGAATATAGGTAGGTCCCTCTATATCATTTGATGGCATTAAAGCCGCATAATCTTCATCATCTAACCCAAAAGTAGCTAGAATTACAAATTCCTGTTCCTGCCCTAATTCATCAAGTAAAATTATCTTTTCGTTCATCATATTATCTCCCCTTTCTATCTAAATATGTTTGTAAGATAAATGTAGCTGCAACTTTATCTATTACAGTTTTCCTTTTATCTCTTCTAACATCTCCAGATATAAGCATTTTTTCAGCAGCTTGAGTCGTTAATCTTTCATCTTCATATATAATTTCTAATTTATATTTATTTTTAAGTTTTTCTGCAAATTTAATAGTCTTCTCTCCTTGAGGTCCTAAAGTTCCATTCATATTTTTAGGAAGTCCAACTACAACTTTTTTTATATTATATTCATTTATAAGAATTTCCAAAGCCTTATAATCTTTATCCTTGCTTTCTCTCCTTATGGTCGTTATCCCTTGAGCTGTTATCTGCAACAAATCAGATACAGCAACTCCTATGGTTTTATCTCCTACATCTAACCCCATTATTCTTTCCATTATTCACTCCTATATTAAATTACTTTTATACAAAACTCAGGACAAACCTTAGCACAATATCCACATAAAATACATCTTTCATTTGGAGTAGCAACTCCATTCACTAATTCTATTCCATTCTGTTTACACCTTCTAACACAACTACCACAGCCTATGCAATAATCCGCAACTATTAACTTTCTTTTTTTAGTTCTTAATTTATCCTTCAAATCATCAGGTATAAAACCATTGTTAAGTAAATTAATATTAGCGTCTACTTCCTCCTTTGATTGCATTCCAATGGCAATAGAATGAATAAAAGGAATGTCCCTTACAAAGTTAAATGCAGATTCTACCTCCTTTATTAAATGTCCTCCTCCTAAAGGTTTCATAGCATAAATACCTTTTCCCATTCTATATATTTCCTCAATAATTTTTAACATGTCTTCTATATTCCCATCTTGTATACCAATGCCGTGTTTATTTATTATTGGGTGAATTATCTCTATTTCTTTTACTTCTTTAGCTGCTAATGCACCTGCAATTCTATGTGTGGATATCCCAATAGCTCGAACTTTACCCTCTTGTTTTGCCTTTAAAAAATATTCTATTGCTTCAAAATGTCCTCTTACTGTATGAATACTCTCTTGCTCATGTAATAAAAAAATATCTATATAATCAGTATCTAATTCTTTCAATGCCAATTCCAAACTATTTCTTGCCATTTCTTCCGTATACGCATAGGTCTTTGTAGCTATATGGTAATCTTCTCTTTTGATACCCCTTAACGCCTCTCTTATATAATTATAATTTTCATAAATTTCTGCCGTATCAATGAAGTTTATCCCTTTATCATATGCATACTCTATAAGACGTCCTCCTTCTTTAACAGTTAATCCTGCTTGAAAAGGAGTCATAGTAAGAGAACCAAAACAAAGTTTAGATACCTCAATACTTGTGTTTCCTAACTTAATCCTGTCCAATTATTTCACTTCCTAAATTAACGTATTCAAGATATCATATTACATTATTTATCTATAAATAATGGTTTTACTTATATACCTTTAATTCAACTACTTTTATATACCGTCTATATCCCCCATTAAAATTCCTAGTGGAATAAATAAATATATTAACATTAAAGCTGAAGCTATTGTACCTGTATCATTAAATAAAAATATAACTATTGCACCTAATAAAATCACAGTAAATCCTTTAAATAAGCTGGGATAGATTTCCTTGATCTTCATTAAAGGTTTACTTTTATATTTATATAATAGAACTGCTAAAATAACTTCTGAAAATAATATAATATTCCACGAAGCATTAGTTAGATTCCAAATTACTTGTTTCAGCTTTGAACCAATTATCTCAAAAAATTTACTTAGTCCACCTAACCTTAAGGACTCCAAAGCCTTTCCTGCATGGGTAGGATTTGGATTAAACAAACTATCTAATGCAGTTAGTATAATAACTCCTACAATAACTCCAATAAATATAAAAATTATATTTTTAAAAGAAAGTTTTTTATCGAAGATTGTTAATAGGATTAATAAGGTAATTAACATAGCAGAAAGTGTTCCACCCATATTAGCACCAAAGAAAGGACTAAGTCCTAAAATTATAAAGAACATATAAAAAATTGTAGATATGGCCATATTAATATTTTTAATTTTATATAAATGAAATAATGAAAAAATGCCTAACAAAGTAGAACCTATTAATATCCCCATATAATCATTACCTATACCATAAAATCTACCACCCGCAATAGCATCTGATCCTAAAGGAGAAATAATCATTAATTTGTTCACAAAAAAAATATCTATCAATAGAAACATACTCGTTGCCAATCCCAAAACTGCTATACTTATTAAACTTCGACTAAAAATTTTATTTAAAATATAAGATATAAGAAACGCTCCCATAAGAACATAAAAAATATCAAAAATTATAGATTTATATCCAAATAAAGAGACTGTCATCATAGTTAATGGTATTGCTATTACTGTAAGACTTAAATAATTGAGAACTTTATTATGCAGCCCTTTCCATTTTGTAAACCTAGGCAAATACAATGCAACTAAACTTATACCAACTAAAATAATAAAAGACCAATGAAAAGTACTTCTATACTTCCTCAAATATAAACTTTGTATTTGATTTTTAAACAAAACTTCTATAGGATTTTCATTGATTATTCTTTGCATTGGTTCTCCAATAAAACTCGTAGTTTTAGCAATTCCAAAAAAATCTAGAATAGTAGGTCCAAAATCAAAATTAGTAACTAAACCTTCTCTACGAGTTGTATTTGAAGTTAGTAATCCTTTTTCCGTGTTATTATCAGAAATAATTATAGGAGTTAAAGCAAAGTTACCTTGACTAACCATTTTCTTTGAAGGATTAGGAGTTATAATCATGAATAAAGTTTTTTCTAATTCCACTTTTTTCATAACTTGACCAAGGAATAAATCTGCTCTCTCAATAGCATTAACCTTTTGCTCTTCCATAACAGAATCCGTAGTCAGTTGATTAGTTTTCTGTATCCTTACAGTATCTCCATAATCTATAAATAATATATTAACATCTGGTAAAATACGATCTACTTCCTCTAAGAGCTTTTGTTGATTTAACTTGATACCCCCTAGAACATCAGAATCAACAGTTAATAAGTCAGCCCCAATAGAGCCAAAAGGAATTATACCATTTTCATCCATAGCTAACATTGTAAACTCCCTAGCAGGTTTATTTAAATCGCTATTTCCTATAGCACCAATTACAAGTCCATTTTCCTTCGCTACTTTACCTAAAAGTCCAATCTGATTATTAGGAGTCACATTTAAAGCAGTTCTTTCTATATCTCCTATAGCAATATTTATTATCTCACCATTAGGAGGAGTTTTACCTGTATATAATTTATAAAGCTCACTGGCTGCAACATAATCTGGTACTGAGTTATAGTCCGAGATGGGATACATTTCGTTCCTTTCAAAAGCTAATCCACCTCGGATTGAAGCCAAAGTTCTTACACCCATACCTAAACTAAGATAAGTACTTCCACTATTGGATAAACTCGACTTTGCACGTGTATTCATTAGCCCTATAAATCCATTTTCCAACAAGAGGTCAATATTTGGAGTATCACTATTTAATATTTCTTCCAAACTAATTTCATCCAGTATTAATATAACAGCCTTTTTATCTTCAATGTTATCACAATAAGCCATGGATTTTGAAATAGGCATAGTTAAAATTAAACAAATAGTCAAAATCAAACTCAATTTATATTTCAATATATGACTGCTTTCCTGCAATCCAAAGTTCCTCCTACTTAACCACCATATAAACTTCCTTACTTTCAAACAATTTCACTCCTAAACTATCTTTTATTCATTAGATAATATTTCAATAATTCTTCTAATAGCTCATCTCTTTCTATACGGCATATAGTTGATCTTGCATTATTGTGGCTAGTAATATATGTTGGATCACCAGATAGTATATATCCTATTATTTGATTTACTGGATCATAGCCTCTCTCTTTCAAAGAATAGAATACTGACAATATTATTTCCTCTACAGAATCAATCTTTTCAATTGGGGGTTCAAATTTCATAGTTTCATTAAATTTATTATTCACAGAAACACCTCCTAATATACTGCTATTATACCATATAAACCCTATATTATCTTGCTTGTTCTTTAATTAAATTTGGAACAATAGACAATGCTTCATCTACCTTATTTATGTCTTTGCCACCAGCTTGAGCCATGTCTGCTCTTCCGCCGCCGCCGCCACCAGTTTTCATAGCAACTTCCTTTATTATATTTCCTGCATGAATACCTTTTTCTATAATATCCTTTGTTACCATTCCTACAAAAGAAATTTTATCATCTTTTACACTAGCAAGTACTACAACTCCTGAACCTAAACGATTTTTTATTTCATCACCTAAATTCCTAAGGCTGTTCATATCCATATTATCTACCTTATAAACAATTGTAGGTACTTCACTTACAACCAGCTTAGATGACAATATCTCATCAGCAATAGATGATGCCATTTTTGCTTTTAGACTATCAATTTCCTTCTCCTTCTCTTTTGCTTCATCAACTAAAGTTCTAGCCTTTTCTAATAAATTATTTTTATTTGTCTTTAATATATCAGCTAGTTCTCCAATACTATCCTCCATATTGTTCATATACTCATATACAGACCCACCAGTTATTGCTTCTATCCTTCTAACTCCAGATGCAATACTTGATTCGGAAAGTATTTTAAATAAACCTATATTTGCAGTATTGGAAACATGAGTTCCTCCACATAGTTCCTTAGAATAGTCACCCATAGTTAAAACTCTAACTTCATCCTTATATTTATCTTCAAATAGTCCTACTACGCCCATCTCTTGTGCATTTTTAAGGGAAGTTTCTATAGTTATAACTTCTAAACTCTCAAGGATCTTAGAATTTACTATTTTTTCTATATCTTTTAATTCCTCTTTAGTTACACCTTCAAAATGAGTAAAATCAAATCTAAGTCTATTTGGCATAACTATAGAACCTGCTTGATTAACATGCTCTCCTAGTACATCCTTCAATGCTCTATGAAGAAGATGAGTTGCCGAGTGATTTCTTCTAATAGAATCCCTCCTATTGTCATCTACAGAAGCTATTACTTTTGTACCCACTTTAGCTACTCCATCTATAATCCTTACTATATGAATTAAATGGTTTCCCTTAGAATGTTTGGTATCCAATACTATAGCTTTAAAATCAGAGCCTTCTATTATTCCAGTATCTCCTACTTGCCCTCCTGATTCTCCATAAAATGGTGATTCATTTAGTATAATAATTCCTTCTTCTTCAGTCTTTAACTTATCTACTTTTTCATTATTAGTAAATAATCCTATTATTTCAGATACAATACTGGTTTTTTCATATCCTACAAAAGTAGTTTCTAATCCTTCAAAAAGGTCTTGTTCATTACCTGTAGCCCATCCACTGTCTCCTTCATCTCTTGCTTTTCTAGCTCTATTCCTTTGCTCTTCCATATTAGCATTGAACTCATTTTCATCGACTTGTAAATTTTTTTCTTCAAGAATTTCTTTTGTTAAATCAAGAGGAAATCCATAAGTATCATATAATTTGAATGCCTTTTCTCCAGATAAAATATTCTGATTATTTAGTTTTATTTCTTCTATATACTCCTCCAAAATAGATATTCCTTGATGTATAGTTTCTTGGAATTTATCTTCTTCTGCCTTGATTACTTTTTTGATTTGTTCTTCTCTTTCTTTGATTTCTGGATATTCTACTTTCCATGAATTAATTACTACATCAACAATTTGACTTAAAAATTCTTCCTCTATACCAAGAAGTTTACCATGTCTAGCTGCTCTACGAATTAATCTTCTTAATACATATCCTCTTCCTTCATTACTAGGTAATACTCCATCCGATACTAAAAAAGTCATGGCTCTACTATGGTCTGTAATCACTCTTATAGATTCATCTTTTTTGGAATCATTTCCATATTTAACTTTAGCCGCTTCTTCTACTTTTTTAATAATTTCCCTAATAGCCTCAGTGTCAAATATAGTCTTTGTTCCTTCCATTACGCAAGTAATTCTCTCTAATCCCATTCCTGTATCAATATTTGGATTTGGTAGTGAATGATATACTCCATTCTCATCTTTATCAAATTGGGTAAATACTAAATTCCAAACTTCAATAAATCTATCACATTCACATCCTGGTTTGCAATTAGGAGAACCACACCCATGCTTTTCTCCCCTATCAACATATATCTCAGAACATGGACCAGATGGCCCTACCTCCAACTCCCAAAAGTTGTCTTCTTTACCTAGTCTGACTATTCTCTCTACTGGAACACCTACCTCCTTATTCCATATTTCGAAAGCTTCGTCATCTTCTAAATATATAGTTACCCATAAATCCTCTTTACTTATTCCCATTCTTTCCGTAAGAAACTCCCAGGCCCAAGCAGTAGCTTCTCTCTTAAAATAATCTCCAAAAGAAAAGTTCCCCAACATTTCAAAAAAAGTAGCATGTCTATCTGTTTTACCTACATTATCAATATCACCTGTTCTAATACATTTTTGACATGTTGCCATTCTTTTATTCGGCGGTGTTTGCTCTCCTGTAAAGTATTTTTTTAGTGGTGCCATTCCTGCTCCGATTAATAGTAACGATTTATCGTTTTTTGGTACAAGTGAAAAACTTGATGCTACTAAATGCTCTTTTTCTTTAAAAAAATCTAAAAATTCTTTTCTTATTTCATGTAATCCCATCTTTTTCATTATATACACCTCTCCATTTAAGATTATCCATAGACTCCAAGTTCATTCGAAGCTATCTAATTTTATCCGTTTTGTAAATTGCAAAAACGTCCCTATTCTAGGGACGAAATTCTCTATTCGATATATTTGGATTATAATTTAATATTACCTATTTGTCAATAACGAGAACCTTTAATTCTGTATATTTGGTGGTCTTCTATTACTTATAAATTTAAATAGTATCATAAAAACGGCTACTACTGGAACGGCTAAAATCATTCCCAATACTCCAAATATACCTCCTCCAACTATTATTGAAATAAGAATTATCAATGGATGAATTCCAGTTGTTTCTCCTATTACCTTAGGTGCAAGTATATTATTTTCCGCCCATTGTATAAAGACAAAGAATAAGGCTATCCATATTGCCTTTAATGGACTAATTAAATATGCAAAAAACACTGCTGGTAAAAATCCTAAAAAAGGTCCTATATACGGTATTATATCAGCAATACCAGTTATAAATCCAATTACAATTGCAAAATCAATCCCCATAATAAGCAAGACTATAGAGGTTGCAATCCCCACATATGCAGCCATAATTATTTTACCTCTAACAAATTTAGATAAGGAGTCATCAATCTCAAAACAAAGTTTTTTACAATCTTCTTTATATTTTGTAGGAATAAACCCCATTAAAGTGTTTTTAAAATAATCTTTATCTACTAGAAAATAAAATGTCAATATAGGAGTTAATATTAAGCTTACAAGCTTTGAAAATGTATTCATTATTCCTCCAATAAAATTTTTAAGTCCATTTACTACCATATGTTCTATTCCTACTATGTTTTCCATTACTACTTGTTGAACTCCTTGAAACATTGGCGGCAAGTCACCTAAAGTAGAATAATACTTATTATATAACTCATCTATTACTGAGGAAGCCTTCTCTAAATACATGGGCATATATACTACAAGTCTTTTTATTTCAGTAGTTGATTTTGGTATTACTAAAAACGCCAAAATTAAAAATAATGCAACTATTCCTAGGTACAAAAGAAGAACTCCTTTTAATCTATTTACTTTTTTAGACTCTAAAAAATTAATTACTGGATTAAAAAGATATGCTAGAATTGCAGAAAAAATTATGGTATAAAAAGTTTCTGATAATATTGGATATTTTTTAAATAAATTAAAAATCAAAAACAAAAATATTAATCCTGTTATTACTGGTAAAATTTTTTTATCATTAATTTTAATCTTTTTTCTATCGGATACAAAATTATTCCCAATATTAATAAGATAATAAATGATTAATATTAATAATATAGTAAGAAGTGTCCAAATAAATTTAATAAAAAAGCTCGGCGGCTTCATGGTTTTCACCCCTTTAAAATTTGTGAAAAGGCAGCATATGCTGCCTAGCCCCACAAGGAATTCATTCCATCTTTTAAATTAGCTCTCATTTTTCTTGCAGATTTCATCATTTTCCTCTTATTTATCGGTGTTATTGCTGAGCTAATAACTATACCTAATGATGTTCCTATAATAGTTCCCCAAAATGCATTGTTTTTATATCCATTATTAAACAATTTATTCATCTCCTTTTTTATATCTATATGATATATATTGTCACTAAAAGGAGAGAATAATTCTGTTAGTATTATCTAATATTAGAATTTATTGCAAAAATATTTATATTCTTTATAGCTCTTCAAAATCGTGCTCATGATGATCATCATCAAAATTCACATCCTCTAACCCTTCAATATAAACGTTATTCTTCTTGGAATAATCTAACAAAGCTGATTTAATAGCTTGTTCAGCCAATACAGAACAATGCATCTTTACTGGAGGTAGTCCATCAAGAGCCTCTGCAACAGCCTTATTAGTTAATTCCATAGCCTCTTCTATAGTCTTGCCTTTAATTAACTCTGTGGCCATGCTTGATGATGCAATAGCAGAACCACATCCAAATGTTTTAAACTTAACATCTTCAATAATTCCATTTTCTATTTTAAGATACATTTTCATTATATCTCCACATTTAGCATTGCCAACTTCGCCTATACCGTCTGCATCTAGTATTTCACCAACATTTCTTGGATTTTGAAAATGGTCCATTACTTTTTCTGAGTACATTTATTTTTCCTCCTTTATCTTTTCATATAATGGTGACATCATCCTTAGTCTATCTACTATTTTTACAAGTTTCTCTACTACATAGTCTATTTCTTCTTCTGTGTTAAAATCTCCTAAGGACAATCTAAGAGAACCATGAGCGATTTCATGAGGAAGTCCAATAGCTAGTAAAACATGAGAAGGATCCAATGAACCAGAAGTACAAGCTGAACCGCTTGAGCCAGCAATTCCTTCCATGTCTAAACTAAGTAACAAAGATTCCCCTTCAATAAATCTAAAACACATATTTACATTTCCAGGAAGTCTATGAGTCGGATGACCATTTAATCTTACATAAGAAATGTTTGATTGTATCTTTTGAATCAAGCTATCTCTTAATTTAATTAATTTATCATTATGTTCATCTAAATTTTCATAAGCTAATTCAATGGCTTTGCCCATTCCTACAATAGCTGGTACATTTTCTGTTCCTGCTCTTCTATTTCGTTCTTGTCCTCCTCCAGATATAAGAGAATCAATTTTCACTCCTTGTCTAATATATAAAGCTCCTATTCCTTTTGGTCCATAGAATTTATGAGCTGACATGGATAAAAGGTCTATATTCAATTCTTTTACATTTATTCTAATATGTCCCATTGCTTGAACTGCATCTGTATAGAAATATATATTCTTTTCCTTTGCTATTTCCCCAATTTTCTTAATCGGTTGTATAGTTCCAATTTCATTGTTTGCAAACATAATTGATATAAGTATTGTTTTATCTGTTATAGCCTTTTTAAGTTCTTCCAAATCAATTAACCCGTATTCATCAACATCTAAATAAGTTACTTCAAATCCATTTTTTTGTAGATATTCACAGGTGTGTAATATTGCATGATGCTCAATTTTAGTAGTTATAATATGATTCCCTTTATTCTTATTTGCATACGCAATACCTTTTATAGCCCAGTTATCAGCCTCAGAACCTCCTCCAGTAAAGAATATCTCCTTTTTATCGGCACCAATACTATTTGCTACTTTTTCTCTTGCCTCTTCTACAGCTCTTTTTGATAAGCTGCCTAAAGAATAGACAGATGATGGATTACCATATTTTTCAGTGAAATAAGGTATCATTTCTTCTAATACTTCTTTTTTTACTGGTGTTGTAGCAGCATTATCCATATATATATATTTTCCCATCGACTTTTCCTCCTAAGTTTACTCTTTTCTATTTAATTTATTTTCATCATCCACCATATCTTGCAATGTGATGGAATCGATTACTTCATCAATACTATCTTTTATCTTTACCCAAACTAATTTGGTTACACATCTGTCTTCCCTAGAACATTCAAATTCATCATCCATAACACAATCAGATGGTGCCATATTTCCCTCCAATGCTCTTAGAATACTGCCCACTGTAATTTCCTTTGGTTCTCTTGATAACATATACCCACCCTGAGCACCTCTAACACTATTTAATAATCCTTCTTTTTTTAATGTAGAAAATAATTGCTCTAAATAGTTTTCAGATAGATTTTGTTCATCAGCAATTTGTTTTAAGGGTATTGGTCCATCACCATGATATAAAGCCAATTGAAACATAGCCTTTAGTCCATATCTTCCCCTTGTAGATAATTTCATTTTTTCACCTCTTTTATTCCCAACTAGTTTCCTTGGTTTTCCTTAATAAGTATATTATACCCTAGTGTTTTTGTCAACATTCATATCAAATAAAAATTTACATTAAAAAAGAAGAGCAACTTAGCTCTTCTTTATTCACTAAGGAAATATTAAGGACAATCCGTATCTAATTGAGGTGGGAAAAAATCTGGAAACTCTGCATATTCAATAAATTGCTCACAAACATCTTGTGGGCTAAATTCTTCACATGGAGGTGGTGGCGGACAATAACCAAATGTTGGTATTAAAAGTTGAACTGTACCTATTACCTTGATTATAATAAATACTCCTGCTGTAAAAACTAATTTCTTTTCTGTTTGTACTGGAGGAAGTAAAACTTCAGAACTAGTTTCAATTACTATCCTAAAATCAAATTCATCCCTAGCATCTGGAATATATAATATGATATCTTTAAATATATCTGGCAAAAATCCTTCTTCTATTATATTTCCATTAGGGTCTAAAACTTGAAAAGGAATTCTTACTGTAAATCTTACCCTTCTAAAATTTGGAGTATCTGTATCCGTAACTATTAATGTATTAGGTACTATAAATCCAGGTCTAAATCTTATGCTTCCAAAGGTTTTATCGCATATTTCTACTTCTACTTCAGGAAAACATTCTCTTTGCTGACAGCTTGCAAATACTTTGTCAACAATAATGCAATCACAATCTAATTCTTGTACTTGATTAATATTAAATTCAGCCATTATTTTCACTCCTTTTATTTAATAAAGTCATATTCACTAACATATTATGTATAAATATACTAATGTGCTACTAATTAATTATGGAGGTGAAATAAATGTTTCAACCAAATATTAATATTGTTATTAACTCTAATAAAGAAATATTTATATTCAAATTATCGAAAGATGAAGATATTCTATATACGATTTTTGATTCATCACTAAACATGTTAAAATCTGAATATTTATATACTAAAAACATATTAAAATATTCTACTTTTATTGATGAAAATAATATAATACACCTTATTGCACTTATAAATACTGGAGAATTAAACTATTATAAATACATCAATGGTGAATGGTCAAAAGCTAAAATAGCAAAATTTAATATGAAATCAAATATTTATAATCAAGTAGAAATTCTAATGATTAAAAATAAGCTTCATATATTATATAATTATTCTAATTTGATAAACTCTAATATTTGGACTATCCAACATGTTATCTATGGTAGTGAGGAAAAATATAATGCTATTAGATACATATCAAATAAGACTCCAGATCCTTTCGTTGTAGATGTAGATAGCCAAGGTAATATTCATCTATTATATAGAAGTAATATGAATACCCCTCAGATATATCATAGTTTTTACAGCCCCTATACTAAATCTTGGAGTTCCTTGTCAAAACAAATATCTTCTGATAATTATATTAATTTTCCACCTTTTTTATTTATAGATTCTCAAGATAATCTACATGGTTTATGGCTGGAAAAATTAGATGATAAAGAACAAGTTAAATATTTAAAAATGAGTTCCAGTGGAAAAGAAAAATATATCTGGAAAGATATAAAGCTTCCATATACTAAATTAATTAAATATACTCCAATAATATTTGAGGAAAACAATAAATTAAAATTAGTATTTATATCTGAAGATAATATGGAACTTCTCTATTCATTAGACCATGGTAATTCTTGGCTAATCGAAAAAAGTCATGAAAACTTAAATGAAAATATAATATTAGCTAAAATTAAGTCAAATATAAATAAAATTAATTATATTTATTGTAATCCCTCTGATAATATAAAATTATACTTTTTAGATTCATTTTTATATAAAGAACCTCAAATAATTTGTAAAAACTCTTTATCAGAATTAGAAGAAAAAGAAACACCTCCAGAATCTATGAAAATCAAATCTGATTTTATAAATGAACTGGAGGATAAATTTGATAATATATTAGATAGTTATAAATATATAGAATCTATTTTATCTCAAATATTGTACAATCAAGAAGATATACAACACAAGCTAGACAATATTATTACTCAAAACTCTATTGATTCAACAAATACATCTTTTTTTCGTAAATTATTTAAATGAACTAGATATAAATTTTCTTATACTTATATCTGCCATCTTTATTTTCAGCAATATATATATCTGGAGTCCCAATATCTAACTCTTTTGTTTCCTTGATTAAAATATCTGCATATTTTATATTAATAAATTTTATTGCATAGTTGCACCCTGCCTTTATTGTGCAAGGAGTAGAGATAAGCTGAAAGTTTGTATAGCCTATTGATTCAAGTACAGAATATAGAAAAACCGCTTTATTTTTAGTTTGAAAAACAGCCATATAATAGTTACGGTTCATATTATTACCTCCTCCTTATAATATAAATATTTTCTTTAGTCTATAATTGTTACACTTTTTATAATAGATTAATATGTATATTTTAAGGAGTGATTTTTATGAAACTAGGTATCTCTGTAATATGTTCTACGAATAAAACTGGAATGCTGGAAAATATAATAGAAAATTTTATATCTCAAGAATATGAACTGAAAGAATTAATTATTGGTCTCAACTATAATGTAGCTAATTTAAATAATTTATTTGAATTAATTCTTCCCCATAAGAATATTCAATTATATAACTTAGGTAACAAAAAAACCTTAGGACAATGTCTGAATTTTTGTGTAGAAAAATCTAAATATCCTATTATAGCTAAATTTGATGATGATGACTATTATGCTCCTCTTTATCTATCAGATACTATAAAATCATTATCTTTAGAAAATGTGGGTATAGTAGGAAAATCTTGTACGTTTGTATATTTTATAGAGAAAAAACTTATAGGTATTAAAAATATGTCTATGGAAAATAAATATGTAACTAGAGTAGCTGGTTCTACTTTAATGTTTAAAAAAGAATTATTTAAACAAATTCGATTTCAAAATGTGAATTTAGGAGAAGACATTAAATTCTGCAATGATTGTTTGAAAATCGGATATAAGATATACTCCACAAATAAATATCATTATGTATATGTAAGAAATAAAAGAAATAAACATACATGGAAAATTGGTAATGAATATATAATGAAACAATGTTCTTTTTTATCTAGAACTGAAGATTATAAGAAATATATTGAAAATAGTGTCAATAAAACTAAAAAAACATATCTATAATATAGAATAGATATGTTTTTTTAGTTAGAAATAATATATAAATTTAGTTTATTATAAGCAAAAGTTTAGGAGGTTCGTTATGGAAAATCCTTATAAGAAGCATCTTAAACAGTATGTAATAAAAAAGATAGAAGATAAAAATATAATGAAAACAAAAAATCCTATTAAGTTTCATATTCAAGATAGTATTAGAGTAGCTTGTATACTTGATGAATTTAGCTATGAATGTTTCAAATATGAAGCCAAATTCATTCAGCTTGGTATAAATAATTGGAAACAATTAATGATAGATACTGTACCTCATTTCTTGTTTGTTGAAGCTGCCTGGGAAGGTTATAACAAGGAGTGGGGTGATAAAATTGCTAATCTCCATTTATATAAAGATAATACTATTTTATCTATTATTAGATATTGTAATGAAAATAATATTCCCACTGTATTTTGGGCAAAAGAAGATCCTTATGATTTTAATATTTTCATTGAAACTGCAAAGCATTTTGATTATATATTTACGACTGATTCTAATAGTATACTTAGGTATAGGCAAATAGTAAATCATAACAATATATTCGTTCTACCCTTTGCAGCTCAACCTAAATTACACAATCCAATTGGAAAAGATAAAGTCAAGATAGGGAAGGTAGCTTTTGCTGGCGGTTGGTATAGTAAATTCCCTGATAGATCTAAAAATATTGAAAATGTATTAAAACCTGCATTTAAATATAATCTTGCTATCTATGATAGATTTAAAGCTTCAAACAACCCGAAGAACTCATTCCCTAAAGAATATACTCCTTATATAATAGGTTCTTTAAACTACAAAAATATGGTATCAGAATATAAAAAATATGATGTTTTCTTAAATGTAAATTCTACTGATATTAGTCCAACTACATTTTCAAGGAGAATATTTGAGCTATTGGCTAGTGGTACACCTACTATAAGTAGTTATTCTAAGGGAATAGAACAGTTCTTCAAAGATATTGTATTGCTATCCAAGAGCCAAGATGATACTAATAGTTTTTTAAATTTACTCTTAAATAATAAAGATATAAAAGATAAACTTTCAGTCTTAGGTCAGAGAGAAGTATTTAACCACCACACATATAGACATAGATTTAATACTATATTAGATAAACTAAATATAAAAAAATCAGAATCTGAAAATGAAGGGGTTTCTATTATAACCTGTACAAATAGACCATTATCTTTAAAAAATATTTTAGATAATTATCTTTCACAATCATATATAAAAAAAGAACTGATTATCATAATAAACAATGATTTTATAAATATAGAAGATTGGACAGATATAGTCAAAATATATGACGATATCACTATATACAAGCTATCTGAAGAATATTCCTTAGGCAAATGTATAAACTTTGGAATAAAAAGAGCAAAATATCCTTATGTTTCAAAGTTTGATGATGATGACTATTATGGTCCTAATTATTTAGTCGACACTATGAATGCCTTTAAATATACTGATGCTGATGTAGTAGGTAAGAATACATTATATGCTTATATGGAAGCCTCTAAATCCTTAGTCTTAAGATATCCAAATCAAGAACATCAGTACTCTCAATATGTAGCTGGCTCAACATTAACTATGAGAAAAAGGATCTTTGATTATTTGAGTTTTAGTGATTTATCTAGAGGCGAAGATACAAAATTTTTAATGGATTGCATAAATATGGGTATTAAGATATATGCTACCGATAGATTTAACCATATTGTAATACGCAGAGCAAATATCGAAACCCATTCTTGGAAAATTAGCGAAAGTAATTTTATGAGAAATTGTATTATGATAAAAAAAACCAATGATTTTAAAAGTATTGTTACAATTTAAACTCAAGCTTTACAGCTTCTATATAAAAAGATACTAAATAATAAATATAGGGTTGTAGATAATTGTAAAGCAATTATCTACAACCCTATATTTACTTTTCCCCATTTATGAAAATCGTATATAGTTCATTTAATGTATAGGTCTTAATACCATTTTTTTTAATAAAATCTAATAACTCAAGAAAAAAATTCCTAATCCCATAACCTTTATAAGATAAATCCATAAACTCCTTATATTTTAAATTATTCCATTCTTTCCTTAATAATTTTGATTTAATGTTACTCATATAATCAAAAGTAGGGGAATTTAGTACAATATGCATTGGATGAAAGTTTAATACCATCAAACCTGGCTGACAAAACAATCCTTCACCAGAATTTTTAAAATTAAGATTTCCTTTGTGCAATAAATATGCTCCATCTTCAAAGTATATTGGAAATCTTATTAAACCTGATCTATGAACAAATGGTTCTATATTTTGTAAATAGGTACATAAATTAGAGTCATATTTGAATCCTCTTTTAATAAAAATTTCAGTGATATCATTGACATCAAAATATCTATGACACCGAAAAGATATACTCTCTGGAAGTATTGATTTACAATAATCTATTACTTCCAGATAATTTCCCCCCTGACTACTATTTGATAAGAAATTTGGGTGAATTCCTCCATCAATATAACCTATATTGATTAAATCCAACAAAACTTCGCTATGATTAGTTAAAAAAAAAGTTGGCTTTATTGAATACTTACTGATTAGACTCCAAGTATATTTTAATACATCTTCTGATGCCCAATCAGTATCTAAACTAATTGATATAATAGGTTCCTTTTTCCAGATCTTATCCATTATAAATCTCTCCTATGAATATATTAATATCTAATTATTATATTCGCAGGAGAGATTTTTCGTTAATTTTTTAATTAATTATAAATACCCTATCTATTCCATCAACTTCTTTAAAATTCACTTTTACATTTTCAGACTTAGATGTAGGTACATTTTTTCCAACATAATCCGCCCTAATTGGGAGTTCTCTGTGACCTCTATCTATTAAAACAGCTAATTGCACCCTAGAAGGTCTTCCTTTATCTACTAAGGCATCTAATGCTGCCCTAACAGTTCTTCCAGTATATATGACATCATCTACAAGTATAACAATCTTACCATCAATATTTACATTAAAAGTATCTTTTATTATAGGTTGTTCACTAATCTCTGTTAAATCATCCCTGTACAAAGTTATATCAAGGGAAAACACAGGGACATTCTGACCTTCAATCTCTTCTATTTTCTTAGCTAGTCTTTCAGCAAAGGGACATCCTCTAGTCTTGATTCCAACTAAAGCAATGTCTTTTGTTCCTTTATTTCTTTCAATTATTTCATTAGCTATTCTAGTAGTTGCCCTTTGTATAGCTTTTTCATCTAAAATAACCGCCTTAATATCCATATTTATCCCTACCTTCTCTTGTTTTCTAAGATATCTAAAATATTCCTAAAGTATTTAGGTAAATCCGTTTTAAACTCCATGTACTCTCCAGTTGTTGGATGATAGAATCCTAATTTATAAGCATGTAGCATTTGTTTATTTAGATGAAATTCATTCTTTGCTTTAGAATATACGGGATCACCAACAACTGGATGATTAATATGACTCATATGTACTCTTATCTGATGAGTCCTTCCAGTTTCAAGCTTAACCTCTATAAGTGTATATTTATTGTATCTTTCTAAAACCCTATAATGAGTTATAGCCTCCTTACTATTTTTTGAAGTTACTGTCATCTTTTTTCTATCATTTCCGTGCCTTCCTATTGGAGCATTAATAGTACCTTCATCAATTGACAATACGCCATGAACTAAAGCCATATATACTCTTTTAATATTTCTTTCCTTTAGATTTTCAGATAATATTCTATGTACTCTGTCATTCTTTGCTATAATTAATAACCCAGAAGTATCTTTATCTAACCTATGAACTATGCCAGGTCTAATAATTCCATTTATAGAAGACAAATTCTTGATATGGAATAATAATGCGTTAACCAAAGTCCCATTATAATTACCAGGGGCAGGATGAACCACCATATCCTGGGATTTATTGATAATAACTATATCCTCATCTTCATATACTATATCTATTGGTATGTTTTCGGGTATTATTTCAAGCTTCTTGGGTTTAGGTAATTTCACATTTATAAAATCACCTTCTTTAACTAAATAACTAGATTTCATATTTTTATCATTTACATAGACCAAGTTTTCCTTTATTAACTTCTGTACATAAGACCTAGAAACTTCATTTAGTTCTTTAGCAAGATAAGCATCTAACCTTTCATTATCATCCTCATCAACATAAATTTCAACAATTTCCATTATATCCTCCTATACTTCATACCTATCAAATAACACTAAAATTAATATTAGAGAAGTTCCAACTACTATAGCTATATCCGCTATATTAAAAACAGGAAATTCATATCTATTAAATAATCTAAAACTAAAAAAATCTACAACATAACCAAATCTAATTCTATCTATAAAATTTCCTATGGTACCACCCAATAACATTCCAAGTGCAATCCTCATAAATATATTTATCTTATAATAATTCTTTGTTAAAAATAAAATAAGAGAAAGTATAACTGCACAGGTTATGATGATAAAAAATACTTTCTTATTTTGTAAAATCCCAAAGGCAGCACCAAAGTTTTCAACATAGGTCAACCTAAAAAAATTAGGAATTATAACACGAGAAGCAGATTCTTTTAAATGATTAATAGCAGCATATTTACTAAATTGATCTAATAAAATAATAATAATAGATAAAATAAATATCAAATTTAATTCCTCCTAGTCCTTTGAATATACATTCTATTTTATATTATTATCCTATTAATATCAATAGGTAGGAAATTTAAAAAAATTCTCTGGATACTCACCAGAGAATTTTTATTTTAAAGTTTCATCATAGTATTCTTGGGATATATTCTCAACTTCTTCAACTCCATCTCCACCATCGCCATCCTGTTCATCCATAATACCAAAATCATCACCTGTGGCAAATGAAGGATCGTCAGGAACTATGTTAAACGAAGCTAATTTTTGATATGCATCTTCCCTATCAAATTCTACTGTATCTTCTGTAGTATCACTAAAGGAAGTCCCTTGTTCTTCATCTATGGGGACAAATTTCCTTGTATCCATTTCCCTATCTGGTGTTATTGTAATACTATCAGCACATTCCATACAATTTTTTAAATAAGGTATAAGATCAAGTCTTTCTTCATTAATTTTTTTCTTGCAGGCTTTGCAGATTCCATAGCTTCCGTCTTTTATATCTTCCAAAGAATTATCTATCTCATTTAATGTATCTTTCATACTATTTTTAAATCCATTATCTTGTTCCATCATGAATAATTCAGTACCAATATCAGCAGGATGATTATCATAATTAGATAATTCACTATAATAGACATCCATAGATCCAAATTCTTTCATATTATTCATATTATTTAATACTTTCAATAGCCTTTTCTTTTCTTCCAGCAGTCTTTTTTTAAAATAATAAAGTTTATCTTTATCCATGTTTACCTCCCATCTGTTAAATACTTACTTATTTATATCTTGATTAATAATATAACCAGTAGGATAATAAACATTCAATTTTTAAGATAGAATAAATTTACATTATTTCAAAATAATATGATTTATATTAAATCTTTGTATAGTTTTTCAAATTCTTTGAAATCAAGGGATTGGAAGCCATCTGATAAAGCTTTATCTGGCTCTGGATGTATTTCTATAATCACGCCATCCGCTTCCAATGTTTTTGCAGCCTTTGAAGCCGGAAGCACTAATTCCCTTTTACCTGTACCATGAGATGGATCAACGAATATTGGATAATCTGTTTTTTGCTTTAATATTGGAACGCTCATTAAATCTAAAGTATTCCTAGTATAATCTTCAAATGTTCTAATTCCTCTTTCACATAATATTATTTCTTTATTGCCTTCCATCTTAATATACTCTGCAGCCATGATCCACTCCTTAATAGTTGCACTCATTCCTCTTTTTAACATAACTGGTTTATTAGTCTTTCCTACTTCTTTTAATAAAGAAAAATTCTGCATATTTCTAGAGCCTATTTGAATAATATCAATAAATTCCAGTGCTTCTTCTATATCCCTTGGATCCATTATTTCAGAAATCACTTTTAAATTATATTTTGATTTAATTTGTTTTAAAATTTTAAAACCTTCTAATCCCAACCCTTGAAAAGATCTAGGGCTAGTCCTTGGTTTAAAAACACCACCTCTTAATATTTTAATTCCTAAGTTAGATAAAAATTCCCCAATATCATCCATTTGATTATAATTCTCTATTGCACATGGCCCAGCAATTATAGTAAAAGATCCATCTCCAATGGATATTTCCTCATCTATTTTAATACTTCTCGTCATCTAAATTCCTCCAACTACTTTTATAAATTTTCAATTTAAAGAAAAAAGAGGCTGTTATGCCCCTAAATGGTCTATTTCTTTTAAGTTTTCACTTTCATCCATGTTCTCTTCATCTAGATTTATTTCATTTGATTGATTTTTGTTTTCATAATCTTTATAAAACTCATTTATAGAAATAAGTTGAGCTTTAATAAAAGATTCGTATCTAGTTTTAAATATGAATATCTCTTTCTTCAAATAATCATATTCTTTCATTATATTCCTAACTTCATTTTTTGCTTCATCAATTCTATTTTTAGCCTGTAGTTCTGCATCTTCAATTATTAACTCTGCTTTTTTTCTTGCAGAACTTGTTACATCATCAGCTGTACTTTGAGCAATAACCAAAGTGCTTTTTAATGTTTCTTCTAAATTATTATACTGTCTAATTTGATCAGTTAATACTCCTATCTTATCTTTAAGCTCAATGTTCTCTCTGTATAGCATTTCATAGTTATCATTTATAGCATCTAAGTAATCGTCAACCTCTTTTGTATTATATCCCATTAAAGACCTTTTAAATTGCTTGCTTTGTATATCTAATGGTGTAATCATTTGTCTCACTCCATTTAAATTAATATTCTTATAGTAGCTTTTATTTTCCCCTTCTTACTTAATCCCTCAACAGAGTGAAGAATAGAACGTCCATATCCCCTAACAGAAATTATATCTCCAACTGCTATCTCCTTAGCAGACTTATTTATAGGTTCCCAATTAACCTTTACATTCCCAGATTTTATTATAGCTATGCTTTCTTGCCTTGATAAATTATAACTAGAACTAATAAATACATCAAGTCTATAAGAAGATAATGTTTTATTTATCTCTTTATAGAGATATTCCACAGCTGATATAGATTCCAAAGATCTTTCCTCTACTTTTATATTTCTATTTGCTACCTTTTCTAAATTAATTAAGAGAAAATCCCCTATTTCCTTTTTTACCATAACATCAGTATAATTTTCATGTACTAAAATATCTCCGATTTTTGCTCTTTTTATCCCTAAATTAAGTATTGCACCTAAAAAATCCTTATGAGATAGCCCCTCTAAATCACCACTTATTCTTAAGCAAATGATATTTAATTGAATATCATTTGGATTACAATAGCTAGGATAGATAGCTATTATCTGTCTTTCAGCTTGTGAAACCCCACCACTTTCCAAATAGTCTATTTCCATAAATCTATTAAGAATTGACCTAGCTAATAATCTTTCATAGGGATCAAAAAAATCTGTAAATTCATGGGAATGATTATTTGATACTATTTCAACCTTGTCTATTATCCTTCTCATACTAATTTTTTTATCATTATCTCTTATATGAGAAATATATTTATCTCTGTCAATTTTCATACAAATATCCTTCTATAATAATATTTTACCAATAAGACCATATATTATTCTTAAAAAAAGAATAGCTAACAATGGTGAAAAATCTAACATTCCTGTATTTATCCTTAATTTAGCAATGAGTTCTCTTGCAGGTCCAAGTACTGGTTCTGTAAGTTCATAAACAAACCTAGTAAAAAGGTTTTCACTATAAATATTCAGAAAAGAAAGTACAATTCTTACAAGAATTAGGCCTTCAATTAGTTTGATTAATATTTCTATTGATTTATATAAAAGTATCATTAATATAATCTACTCCTTTTTCTACCAAGAAAATATACCTCTATTCTTTAGTTCTTCTTTTAATCCATCAATTTCCACATTACTTGGTGCAAAAATAAATATGTCTTTTGTAACCTTTTGTATGTTTCCCTCTAAAGCATATAACCCTCCACTAATAAAATCAAATATCTGTCTCTTAACTCCACTATCTAATTGTTCTAGGTTTACAATAACTGCCTTTCTTAAGCTTATGTCATCTATTATGCTAGGTGCCTCATCATAACTAAGGGGTTCATGTACTACAATTTTCATATTACTATTAGTATGGATATTTACAACTTTATTATTTATCTTTTTTGTTTTAGTAGGCACAGCTACATCATAATCATCATCATACTCGTCATAATCATCTTGAATTTCTTCATCCTCTAAATCTTGTACACCTATAAAATACTTAACTTTGTCCATAAAATTACTCATTAGTACCCCTCCTAATAATTTCTTTTACCGAAAATTGCGGATCCAATCCTAACAATATTGGAGCCTTCTTCGATTGCTAACTCATAATCATTTGTCATTCCCATGGATAAGTAGTCCATGGATAGATTATTGTAATTTCTGTTTATTATATTCTCTTTTAAATTAAATAATGTCCTAAAAACATTTCTCAACAACATAGTATCAGTTGTATAAGGTGCTATTGTCATTAAACCTCTGATCTTAATATTCTTAAAATCTAAAATCTCTTCTATAAAATATAAAACCTTATCTACTTCAAGCCCAAATTTACTTTCCTCTTCTGCTACATTAACTTGTATAAGAACATCTGTAACTATGTCATTACTCCTAGACCGTTTATCTAACTCCTTTGCTAATGAAATTCTATCTAGTGAATGTACCAATTTAGTTTTTCCAATAATGTTTTTAACCTTATTTGTTTGCAAATGACCTATCATATGATAATTTACCTTATCGCCTATTATATCATATTTTTTTTCTAATTCTTGTACTTTGTTTTCTCCTATATCGGAAATACCAGTTCCAATAGCTTCATTTATTCTATCAACATCTACTGTCTTAGTAACAGCTATTAGTTCCACCTTTTCTCCTTCTCTGCCAGCTCTATTTAATGCCTTTTCTATGTTTTCTTGTATTATGCTTATGTTACCTTGAATAGATATTTTTATCGCCTCCATCTTAGTTGAGTATTTGTCCATCTTTTACATTAATAGTATTTAAAAATATTTCATCAAATAAGGAAATAGTTTTTCTAGGTTCTTCACCATCAATAATAATATTTCCACTATTATCGCCAGTATCAACGAAAGTATAACTACCTTCTTCTCCAAGAGCTATAATCGGTCTAAACTTTACTATCCCACTCTTATCTTTGATGTATACTCCTTTTATTCCATCCTTATCCACTATAGACTTAGTAGGTATCTTATACCCCTCTTTCTTATATAATATAATATTTACTTTAGAAAATCTTATATTATATAATTCATGTAAGAAAGTATTGAGCCTAATTATAATAACTGCCTTGTTTTTTGATGGATTTATAGCAATGATTTTCCCTTCTAATTCTCGCTTGTCCCCTTCTATTTCAATTTTAATATTATTTCCAACTTCTAATCCCTCAATTTCCTTTAAATCCTCTATTTTCAAAGCAATATACCATTCAAAATTATCTATAATCTTATAAATAGGTTCGTCTACGGATATAGTGGATTTTACTTCTGTATATTCTAATTTTTTAGGAATTAAACTATCATAAGTATAGTTTTCAAAATCCTTAGGTATATAAATCTCTTCATATCCATCTATTAAATACGATATAATTCCTCCACTACTGGTGTAGTATTTCATATGATTATTATTAATCTCTGAACTAATACTAGCCTTTTTAGATTTTAAATTTTCAAGACTCTGTCCGACTAAGGTATTTGCTGAGGAAATATCTTTATTTTTTTCATCATATATAGCTAATTGACTTTTTAGTAAATATACTTCATCAAAATTTCCTGCCATAATTGTATCTTGTAATTTATTAACTAAGGATTCTTTTAATCCCTGAACCTTTTCCTTCTCACTTATAATTAACTTGGTTTCAATCTCAGATTTTTCTAGGGCTGAAATAGATTCTTCTATTTGTAGAAGTTCTTGTTTAAGAGTTGAAGTATCATTCATAGAGTTAATACTAGCAACTTGAATCCCAGCGGCTACTCTTTCACCTTCCTTAGAGGAAATTTCTAAATTTCCACTTACAGTTGACTTAACTACTGTTTCATGTTTTATTACAAAACCCTGAGTAGGAATCTTTTTAATTAACATTCCTTTTTCAGGTAATACTGTTTTTGCATTACCTACAAGTATTGAAGGGATAGATCTAATTATTAAATATAAAAGAATAAAAGATATGGTTATAGTACGAAAAGCTTTTTTTCTTTTTCTATTTTTTTCCCTTTTATCATAATTCATAGTTTCACCCTTCTAAGTAAAGAACTTTCCATACTTACTTACTATTTTAAATTTTAATATATTGTCTATTGTAAAAAACTTTACTTCATTTTTATGTGTAACTATCATTATAGATTTATCCTTTTTCTTAGCACCGAGAAGAATTCCATTGTATTTTTTATTTTCTTTTGTTA
The DNA here is from genome assembly GCF_900128955.1 of Tissierella praeacuta DSM 18095. Taxonomy (GTDB): domain Bacteria; phylum Bacillota; class Clostridia; order Tissierellales; family Tissierellaceae; genus Tissierella; species Tissierella praeacuta. The sequence goes on along the minus strand of NZ_FQTY01000001.1, from coordinate 173,977 downwards.
TAACTTTAATTTCATCTCCAGCTTTCAATCTAAATCCATCTAAAATAAATTCCTTCATATCTACTTCATTTAAATGTTCCTGAGTTACTATCTTTTTATCTATAATGATTATATTATTTTTCAAATAAATCTTTTCTTTAAGTATTACAAATATATATCCAAATATACTTGATATAAATAATAATACCAAAATAATTTGCATATAATACAACAACTTCACACCTCCAATATCTAAATCATATCAATAGTATAACATAATTATATACTGTTTTAAACTACTTTACGAAATCAAAATACCATTTTTTAATTGCAATATTATTAAGATTAATGTATAATAAAATTGTTCTATATTATAATTAGTAGAATTCTGTCGGGATGTGGCGCAGTTTGGTAGCGTACAAGTCTGGGGGACTTGGGGTCGCTGGTTCAAATCCAGTCATCCCGACCATTTTATGTTTTTGTAAAGGCTGACAACGTTGAAAATCAGCCTTTTTTCTTTTTTGAAAATTTGTATATTGGAATATAATTTGCTAAAACTGGCACCAATGGCACGTAAAATACAACCTATGATTTCTATTAAAAATTTTAAATATATCTTTCTTTATTTCTTATACAAAAATTAAATTTAGGATTATAAAATTTTTAAAAAATTCAATCTATACGTACCCCTATAACTAATACCACCTTTTTAAATGTAATTAAAAAATGCAACCTTTATAGGTTGCACTAAATTATGTACACGAGTAAGTCTGTAAGCCGTGTTCTGTTTAAATGGTCATCTATCTAAGACCTATCGTCACCAATAGGTTCATGCGACCTACCATTGGAACGGTAGCGGGCTACCACCTTTTATGTTCCTTTTTGGTCTTGCTCCAGATGGGGTTTACAGAGCCATTTAGTCACCTAAATGCTGGTGAGCTCTTACCTCGCCTTTCCACCCTTACCAGATAGCCACATCTTTCAGTTATTTCATCAGCTATTTCACTACAAACCCAGTAGTAATTCTTATTATGAACTGAGAAAGAGTTCTGGCGGTATATCTCTGTTGCACTATCCTTAGGGTCACCCCCACTGGACGTTATCCAGCATCCTGCCCTACGGAGCACGGACTTTCCTCATGCACTAAGCACGCGACCATTCAACTTACTCGTATATAATATATCATAAATTATCAAAATATGCAAAGGATATATTTACTATGGTTTACATAATATTCTTCCACAAGATTCACAATATACTATTTCTTCTTGGCTATTTAACTTATCCATTGATATTATGGGAATTAGCATATTACAACCAGAACATATTGAATCCCTTACTTCAGCTATTCCAGTTTTTTTGTTTCTTCTTATTGTATTGTATTTATTTAATAAATTTAAATCAACTTTTTTTTCTAATATTAAAATTTTGTCTTCTTCTAAACAAATCTTAGATTCTAATTTTTTTCTTTTAGTTTCATATTTTTCTTTTAATTTATTATTTTTATCCTTAATCTCATATAGTACATTTTCCATCTTCAATAATTCTTTGTCCATATCTTCTACTTCATTCATAAATTCTATAATTTCTGTTTCTGTAGTATCTATTATTGTTTTTAGTTTGTTATTTTCATTCATTAAATATTCAAGTTGTTTTAAATCAGTTGTTTGTCCATTATATAAACTTTTTTCTACTTCTTTTATTTTAAAGTTATAATCATTTAATCTTAAATTGGATTCTTTTAATCTTTCTTTTATTTTTTCTTGATTATATCTAAGACTTTTGAATCGCCCTTCTATATATACTATTTTTTCTTCCGTATTATTAATTGTTAAATTATTTTGTAAATCTGATAATTCCTTTTGATATAGATTAAGTGAATTATGGTGTTCCTCTAAATTCATCAATAAATCTAGTTGTTCCATATTCTCACACCCTTAATTTTAATATATCTTATACAGAGGGCTTGATTTTTCATATACCTCTATATGAAGATTATTGTCTTTCTTTTCTAAATATCTTTTTATAACAGGCAATATAATCTTTTCTGTATGATAATGTCCCGCATCAATAATGGTTAATCCCAATTCATTTCCTAGCTGAGCATCATGATACCTTATGTCTCCAGTTATATAGATACAAGCATTCTTTTCATATGCATCATAAATAAATTCCGAACCACTACCACCACATAATGCAACTCTCTTTACAGTTCTTTCCTGTTTCCCGTATACTATTAAATAATCAACATTTAGTTTTTCTTTAATTTGTTTTATATAATCAGATAAATTTGTTTCTTCTATATCTCCTACTTTACCATATCCATATCTTAATTTTAAATCTAGATTACTCAATTTTAATATTTCAGTATTACTTAAACCTAGAATCCTTGCTAATTCATCATTAACTCCTTCTATAGCTTGATCTAAATTTGTATGTGCATTATATACAACTATTTCATTTCTAATTAAATCGTGTATAAGTTTCCCTTTATACGTTGATGTAGTTACATTACTAATAGGTTTAAATATAAGGGGATGATGAGTTATTATCATATTAAAATCTTCTTTTATAGCTTTTTCATAAACATCTCTATCTAAATCTAAAGCTACTAAAACCTTGTTTATTTCTTTGTTATAATCACCTATCTGAAAACCAGTATTATCCCAATGTTCAATTAATCTTGTCGATGCCCAGTTATCCATTAATTCCATTATTTCTTTAGCTTTCAATTTCTACAATCACCTCCTCATATTCTTTTATAAGTCTGTTCAATTCTACATATCTTTCTTTAGATTTAGCTGTATTTATCCCCTCTAATTCTTTAATAATCTTTTTTGATGCTATTATTTTACTCTCCACAAATTCTTTTAATAAAGGATGCTTACTATGTAGTAATATTGGACTAATTTCATAATAGATTTCTTTTTCTAAAAAACACTTACCTTTTTTTGCATATATTATTTCATAGTACTTATTCTCCTCTTTTACTAATTCTTCTTTTATTATTTCAAAATTATTATTTATTAAGTATTCCCTCAGCTCCTTAGAAGCTACCATGGGCTGTAATATAAAATCAATTATAGAGTCTGATGTTTCTTTATGTTTTTCAAGTATATCTCTAATCAAAAGTCCACCCATTCCTGCAATAATTAAAGTATCTATTTCATAAGGTTTAATGACCTCTAGTCCATCTCCTAACCTTGTATCTATTTTATCTTCCAAGCCTAACCCTTTTACATATTCTATTATCTTCTCTAAGGAACCTTTAGATATATCTGTTCCTATTACTTTTTTAGATATTTTATTTTCTATAAGATATGTTGGTATATGTCCATGATCTGTACCTATATCACCTACTATAGAATTTTTAGGTACTAAATTTGCTATAGCTAATAGTCTATCTGATAGTTTCATACTCATTTCTTCCTTTCCAAAAGTTATAATTAAGGTTCGCTTAAGCGAACCTTAATTATTCTAGAAAATCCTTTAATTTTTTAGATCTGCTTGGATGACGTAATTTTCTTAGAGCTTTAGCTTCTATTTGTCGTATTCTTTCTCTAGTAACTTCAAACTCTTTCCCTACCTCTTCTAAAGTTCTAGCCCTACCGTCATCTAATCCAAATCTTAACCTAAGTACCTTTTGCTCTCTAGGTGTTAAAGTATCTAATACATCAATTAATTGTTCCCTAAGCATAGTAAATGTAGCAGCCTCAGCAGGAGCTAGTACTTCATCATCAGGTATAAAATCCCCTAGATGACTATCTTCCTCTTCACCAATAGGTGTTTCCAGAGAAACTGGCTCTTGTGCTATCTTCATTATTTCTCTAACTCTCTCAACTTCCATACCCATTTCTTTACCAATCTCTTCTGGACTAGGATCTCTTCCCAATTCCTGTACTAATTGTCTTTGTACCCTAACTAGCTTATTTATTGTTTCAACCATATGAACAGGGATTCTTATAGTTCTGGCTTGGTCTGCTATTGCCCTTGTAATAGCTTGACGAATCCACCATGTTGCATAGGTACTAAATTTAAATCCTTTTTTATAGTCAAACTTTTCTACTGCTTTCATAAGCCCTAGATTGCCTTCTTGAATTAAATCCAAGAAAAGCATACCACGACCTACATATCTTTTAGCTATACTAACTACTAATCGAAGGTTTGCTTCTGCAAGTTGTTTTTTTGCCTCTTCATCACCTTCTTGCATTCTCTTAGCTAGGTCAATTTCTTCGTCACCTGTTAATAAAGGTATCTTTCCTATTTCCTTTAAATACATTCTGACAGGATCATCTACATTAATTCCTTTAGGTACTGACAAATCCTCTTTTATATCTACTTCTTCTAAATCCTCCTTGTCAATATCTCCATCAATATCCCCATCAAGTTCATCTTTCTCCAGTAGTAAATCATCCTTATCCCCAACTACTTCAATTCCCATATTTTCTAAACCCTGATAAACTTCTTCTATTTGGTCTGCATCTAAGTTTATCTCTTCTAGACTATCTATTAGCTCACTATATGTCAATATTCCATCCTTTTTTCCTTTAGCGATCAATTTCTTAACTGCTTCCATTCTCGCCATATTTGTTTTTTCATTGTCTTTATTTAATTGATCCAACTGGTTTACCTCCCTTCCTCATTTCTCATGAGGTTTAGTTCTTTATTTAATTTAGTTAGTTCTATACACAGATTAAGAAATCGTTCATTTTCATTAGGATGTTTATCCTGTTTTTTTTCTAATTCTTCAATTTCTTTTTTTATATTATCTCTTTTTGATTCCAACTTATTAAGTTTCAATGTATTTGTTAAGTCTTTTATCATCTGATCTACATTTTCAGGTAAGAAATTTATTCGCCTTTTAAATATTGAATCTAGTAATTTAATATCTACACCTTGTATTTCCTTCACTTTCTCATATAATAAATTTTCATCTAGAATCTCATCTTTGTTATATAGGTCTATCATTATTTTTAAGATCTCCCTACACTCTAAATTTTCATATTGATCTAAAGGAATTTCCTTAATTAATATATCAAAATATTCTTTATCAAAAATCATCAACTTTATTAAATCTATTTCAGCAATAAAGTTAGCAGATGGTAATATTGTTTTAATTGGAGAAATAGTAATTTTCTCTTTGAAACTTCTATTTTCCTTGATTTTTATATTATTACCAAATATCTCCTTCTGTATTGCTTCTTTTGAAATATTCATCTCAGTAGATATTTTATTTATATAGACATCCTTTTCTATTGGTGATTTTAATTCTTTTATAATTTTAGCTATTTCAATTGTAAATTTTATTTTTCCTTCTACTTCATCAATATTATATTTTTGCTTATTAATATGAATCCTAAAATCTATATGATTAAGGGCCTGATTTAATTTATGCTCAAACTCTTCTACATTATTCTCCTTTAAAAAATCATCGGGATCTTTATAGTCTCCTAATATTACTACTTTAGGCTCAATACCTTCTTTTAATAATATTTGTATCGCCTTATTTGTAGCATTTATTCCTGCTTTATCTGAATCATAGCAAATATATATATTTTCTCCATACCTTTTAAGTAATTTACCTTGTCTTTCAGTCAAAGCTGTTCCCAAGCTTGCTACTGCATAATTTATTCCTTTATTAAATAATGAGATTACATCCATATATCCTTCAACTAGTATAATTTTTTTTCTATCTGAAAGTTTATTTACTAAGTTTAGACCATAAAGATGATTTCCCTTATTAAATATAAAAGTTTCCTGGGAATTTAGATATTTTGGCATTGAGCTATCCAGTACTCTTCCTCCAAACCCAACAATTCTTCCCTTAGTATCAATTATAGGAAACATAATTCTATCTCTAAACTTATCATAATATTCATCTTTTCCAGTTTTTCTGCCAATTAATCCTACTCTCTCTATTTCTTCATTCTTATATCCCTTAGATTCAAGATACTTATGCAAAGAATTCCATTTATTTAATGAGTATCCCAAACCAAATTGTTTTATAACCTTATTATTTATTTTTCTCTTATATAAATAGGATAATGAATTTTGATTATTAACTAAATTATTAAAGAAGAATCTAGCAGCCTCTTTGTTTATTTCATAAGCCTTTTCTCTTTCTTGATATATTTTATCATTCTTAGGTCTTTCTTCTTCAATAACAATTCCTAATTTATGAGCTAAAACCTTAACAGCTTCAGGAAAAGATAAGTTTTCTTTTTTCATTATGAATGTTAGTGCATCTCCACCTTCTCCACAGCCAAAGCAATGAAAAAATTGCTTAGTCTCTGAAACTGTAAAAGAGGGAGTTTTTTCATTGTGAAAAGGGCATAATCCTACATAGTTGCCACCTGATTTTTTCAATGGGATATAATCTGAAATAATCTCAACTATATCAGCAGCATCTCGTATCTTTTCAATTGTTTCATCATTTATATAACTCGTCATATTATCACCTAAATATCTCACCTACCAAAACTTATTAAATAATTTTTCACTATATTATATTATTCGACATAAATATCAAAAATCCTTCTTTTTTTAATATTTTTGCCAAGGTTTTGGTATGAAAATATTATTAAAAAGATTAACCGCATATCTATCTGTTGTTCCTGCAATATAATCACAAATAATATCCTCTATTTCACAATCTATGTTTTTATAAATTTTTAAATGTTCTTCTGGCAAAGCAGTTGTATTTTTTAAATAATACATATATAGCTGCTCTAAAACATATTCTGCCTTTGATTCTTCAGATTTTGCATTTTTATTAAGATATACATTTTCAAACATATAATCTCTCAATCTATTTGTTGCTTTACCAACATCTTCACTCATTACAATGTAATTTTTTTCTATACTATTCTCAATTATATCTAAAATCATGGTATTTATTCTTTCTCCATGAGTTTTTCCTAGAATTTCAATACATTCTTTAGGTAAATCATCTTTTTTAATAACTCCTGCTCTTATGGCATCATCAATATCATGATTTATATAAGCTATTCTATCTGCATATTTTACAACTTGACCCTCTAAGGTCTGAGATTTTTGTCCTCCTGAATGATTTATTATACCCTCTCTTACCTCATAGGTAAGATTTAAACCTATTCGTTCATCTTTATGTTCTAGAAAATCAACTACCCTTATGGATTGTTCATTGTGTTTAAATCCTTTAGGGTGCAATTTATTTAATACTCTTTCTCCAGTATGTCCAAAAGGTGTATGTCCCAAATCATGACCCAATGCTATAGCCTCTACTAAATCCTCATTCAATAGAAGTGCTCTTGCTAATGTTCTTCCTATTTGCGCTACTTCTAATGTATGAGTTAATCTTGTTCTAAAATGATCTCCTTCAGGAGCTATAAAAACTTGAGTTTTATGCTTCAGTCTGCGAAAAGATTTAGAATGAATTATCCTATCTCTATCTCTTTGAAAATCAGTTCTTATTGTACATTTGTTTTCAAAAAGCTTTCTTCCTTTTGAATTTTCACTAAGCATAGCATATGGAGATAAACTGTCTTTTTCTGTTTTTTCAATTCTCAATCTTATATTCATATATATACCCCTTTGAGTTATGCGTACTCTTTAAATAAAGTTAAGCTATCTAAGTTAATAATATTGAGTATTAAATTATTCATATTATATATATACAACATAAGTTTTAATAATCCTTCTTTTATGCTAAATTTTTTAAGATTTTTAACATTTAACAAATAAAATAGAAGTGCTTCACTAAACACTTCTATTCAAAGATCTTATCTCCGAAATTTTTCTTCATATGATCTATTACAAGTCCAGCAGTTTCTTCTATAGCTTTATAAGATACATCTATTACTATACATCCTAGCTTTTCCATTATCTCCCTAGAATATTCCAATTCTAAATTTATTCTATCTACATTTGCATAGTTTGCATTATCTGCTAATCCTAGTGCCTTTAGTCTTTCCTGTCTAATTTCGTTTAATTTAGATGGGTTAGCAATAAGTCCTATTATTCTTCTTTTATCTTTTAAAAATAATTCACTTGGTGCTGGAACCTCTGGTACCAAAGGTACATTAGCTACTTTAAAGTTCTTATGAGCTAAATACATACTTAAAGGTGTTTTAGATGTTCTTGAAATTCCTACTAATACTATATCTGATTTTTTTATACCTCTCGGGTCTTTTCCATCATCATATTTCACAGCAAATTCAACTGCTTCAACCTTTCTAAAATAGTTTTCATCAAGTCTTCTAATTAATCCTGATTCTCTTTTTGGTTGATATTTAAGAACAGATTCAATTGCATTTAAAGCTGGAGTCATTAAATCTACAGTCGGAATATTAAATTCCTCCCCCTTCAGATTTATAAAATTTTTTAATCTCTCTATTACCATTGTGTAAATTACAACACTAGGTTCTCTTCTAGCCTCTTCAAATATTTCTATTATTTGGTCTTCAGCCGTAATAAAGGGGAATCTTCTGACTTCGTATTTTCCTGAATTAAACTGACTTAAAGCTGCACGAGATAATAACTCTCCCGTTTCCCCTATGGAGTCCGATAACACATAAATTGTTAAACTTTTATCCATAATTTTACCCCCTTTAATCATTTTTACCTAGTTCCACGAATAATCTTGTTATGGTTGTTTTTGTTATTCTACCAACTACTTTGTAATTTTTTTTATCTTTATCTATATCAACGACAGGCAAACTATCTATTTCATGGTCAATTAATTTCACTGCAGCATCTAAAACACTGTCTTCTAATTCCGTATATACAATATTAGGCATTCTTGTCATAATCATTCCCATTGGAACTTTATTCAAATCCATACCACCTATGGCATTTCTAAGAAAGTCCTTTCTAGATACTACACCTGATAAAAAACCATTAGATGTAACATATATTGAACCTACATCTTCTAAGAACATTAATACTATTGCATCATAAATGCTAGTGGACTCATCTACTACTATTGGAATTGATTTTACTTCTGATACTTTTATATTTCTTATTTTTTCTGAAATATATGATAAGCTAGTCTTGCCTGTATAAAAATACCCTACCTTTGGTCTTGCATCTAATATTCCAGACATGGTTAAAATAGCTAGATCTGGTCGTAGGGTTGATCTAGTAAGTTCCAATTTATTTGCAATAGCTTCAGAGGTAATAGGCTGACTTCTCTTAACTATATCTATTATCTTTTCTTGTCTTTCATTTAATTGAATAATGATCTCCCCCAATATCTCGGCTACTTTAGATACATAAGTAGTAGATTATTTATTAACTATCTTTGATAAGTCACAGATTTGCAACATCTTATCATATATTTTCTTCAATAGACCTAGTCTGTTATTTCTTATTTTTTCATCTTCTACCATTACCATAACTTTATCGAAGAAATTATCTATTGGTTCTTTTAATATTACCAATTGATCTAATGCTTTATCATATTCTTTTTTATTTATTAAAACATCTATTTTTTCTTCCATATTGTTAAATTTTTCATATAATTCTATTTCATCTTCAGTTAATAAATCTCTCTGAACTTCATTTGTAATAGCCTTTTCTGCTAAATTTGATACTCTATTAAATGCGGATAACATCTCTGATAATCCGTCTTTCTTTAGCCATTCATTTAACTTATTTGCTCTTATTTTCATATCATATATATCGTCAATATTTGTACTGATTACTGCATCTACTATATCATATCTAATACCCATATCCATAAACATATTTCTTATTCTGCCATTAAAAAATTCAATTATTTCAGCTTTAACCTTGTTATAGTCGAAAGCTAATCCATTTATTTCTACATAAAAATAAAGTGCTGTTTCTACTAATTCATTTATAGATAAATTTAACTTCTTTTCTAATATTATATTTATAATCCCTAATGCTTGTCTTCTTAATCCAAATGGATCTTGAGAACCTGTTGGGTGTATATCTATGGCAAATAGTCCAGATATAGTGTCCATTTTATCAGCTATACTAAGTACTGAGCCAGCAGTAGTAGTTGGAAGTTCATCTCCAGCAAATCTAGGTAAATATTGTTCAAAAATAGCTAAACCTACTATTTCATTTTCTTCAGAAGTTTTAGCATATTCCATACCAATTTTACCCTGAAGTTCTGTAAACTCACTAACCATTTTTGTAACTAAATCTGCCTTAGATAAATATCCCGCTCTTTCTATATTCTTCTCAGTTTCTTCTCCCACTTCTAAGTATTCACCTATTTTTACAGCCAAATTTTGTACTCTCTTTGTCTTATCATATAAAGTACCTAGTTTTTCTTGGAATACTATTGTTTTAAGGTCTTCAACATAAGATTCCAGTGATCTTTTTATATCATCCATATAGAAAAATTTAGCATCCTCTAGTCTAGCTCCCAGTACCTTTTCATTTCCCTTTATAACTGTTTCTATGAAATCTTCATTTCCATTTCTTACAGTAATAAAATAAGGTAATAACCTTTTTTTATCATCTAAAACTGGAAAAAATCTTAGATGTTCTTTCATAGGAGTTATAATAACATCTGCGGGCAAAGATAAATACTCTTCCTTTATCCTACCAATCATTGGTGTAGGATACTCTACTATATTAGTTACCTCATCTAAAAGATTTTCATCCTGTTGTAAATTGCCGCCCTTTTCTTTTGCTAGTTTCTCACAACCATATTTAATTATATCTTTTCGTTCCGCCTGATCTAATATTACAAAGTTCTGTCTTAAAGATTCAATATATTCATTTACATGATTTATGACAATTCTACTGCTTCCCAAAAATCTATGACCTTTTGTAATATTAGAAGCTTCTATTCCCTCTAAATTAAAAGGCACTATTTCGTCATCTAATAATGAAACCAGCCATCTAATAGGTCTGGCAAACCTTATGTTTTTTCCACCCCATCTCATAGATTTAGGAAAATTAATAGATTTAATGATTTTTGACATATCTCTACTTATTATTTGTTCTATAGAATTTCCTTCTTTGAGAACATTTGCATAAACATATTCTGTTCCATTATATTCTTCTACATAAACAGAGGATATATCTATTCCTTGCCCTCTCATAAAACCTAGTAACGCTTTTGTAGGATTTCCTTCTTCATCAAATGCTATTTTTTTAGCTGGTCCTTTTACTGTTTCCTTTAAATCTTCTTGTTTATCTCCTAATCCATCAATTATTAAAGTTAATCTTCTTGGAGTAGAGTAAACTCTCATATTGTTATAATTTATTCTTTCCTCTTTGAATAAATTTGAAGTATTCATTTGTAATTGTTCTAAAGCATCACCAACAAACCTTGCTGGTAATTCTTCTACACCTATCTCTAGTAAATAACTCTTATTCATTAATAAGACCCTCCTTCTTTATTAGAGGATATTCCATTTCTTTTCTTTGTTCAATGTACTTTGCTGCAACTATTCTAGCTAAATTTCTTACTCTTCCTATATAATTTGTTCTCTCTGATACAGAAATAGCACCTCTTGCATCTAATACATTGAATGTATGAGAACATTTAAGTACATAATCATAACTTGGTAACACAAGACCACATTCTAATATCTTTTTAACTTCTTCTTCATAGGTATTAAATAGTCCTCTTAAGATTTCAATATCTGCCTTTTCAAAACTATATACTGAATGCTCATATTCTGCCTTATTAAAAATATCGCCATAAGTAAAATCTTTATTCCATTTTATATCAAATATATTATCTACATCTTGCAAATACATTGCTATTCTTTCTAATCCATAGGTTAGTTCTGCTGATTCCAATTCGCAGTTAATTCCTCCCACTTGCTGGAAATATGTGAATTGGGTAACCTCCATACCATCTAGCCATACTTCCCATCCTAGACCCCAAGCTCCTAAAGTAGGTGCCTCCCAATTATCTTCAACAAATCTAATATCATGTTTAAGAGGATCTATACCTATTACCCTCAAACTATCTAAATACATTTCTTGAACTTCTTCTGGTGATGGCTTAAGTATAACTTGAAGTTGATGATGCTGATAAACTCTATTTGGATTTTCTCCATATCTAGCATCTGCGGGTCTTCTGGAAGGCTCCACATATACTACTTTCCACGGTTCTGGTCCCAATGCTCTTAAGAAAGTATGCGGACTCATAGTTCCTGCACCTTTTTCTACATCATAAGGTTCTAATATTATACATCCTTTATTTCCCCAGTAGTCTAGTAATTTCAGCATTAAGTCCTGAAAATACATATAAAAACCTCCTTATTTTTACAATTAGTGGCAACAAAAAACCTTACATCCCTCATAGGACGAAAGGTTACTTCCGCAGTTCCACCCTATTTAATACCCTTGAGAGAGTATTTCATTTATAAAGTATACTCAGAAGTGTATAGTACTTTTCTTCATCATCGTATAATAATGCATTTTGTATGATTATTAATTTAGCAAAAATTGATTTTATTGTCAAGCCTATGTAACTTAAAATATTATGCTGAAATAGCTAATATCATTTAATTTCTGCCACTATTCTAGTGTTTTTATTAAGTCTAATGTATTAAATTTTTTTCTATCAATACTATATAATATATATTCTACTGCTATATCATGTAATTTGTAGATTAAATCATTGGACATAATGATATTAAATATATCCTCTAATGGGGTATATAATAAATTATACATAGCCTTATATAATTCTTCATTTATAGAAATACTAAAAGGATCTTCAATAACACATTTTTCACAGATTATTCCGCCCTCATATACACTAAATTTAATATCCTTCTTATTTAAGGAACCACATACTACACATTTATCTAAATAGGGCTTGTATCCTAAAAAAGATATGAATTTAAGTTCATAGGCTACAATAAATTTTAAATAGTCTTTATCTAAAAAAGATAAAACCTTTAGACCTTTTATCAAAAGTTTAAAAATTTTTTCATTTTCTTGTTCTTCTGGTAAGGATTTATCAATTAATTCAAGCATATAATATCCATAAGTTACTCTTTCTATTCTCTCCCTTATTGAATAGAAAGAGTCTAATATATCTCCTTGAGTAATATAAAAAAAGTTTTTGCCCTTATATAACTGATAATCATTATATGAAAAAGGTTGACTATTTGCTATCATTTGAGATTTAGGTCTGTAAGCTCCTCTAGCCATAATAGATATCTTTCCATATTTCTTTGTATATACACTTAATATCTTAGATGTATCTCTATATCTTAATTCCTTTAACACTATACCTTCTGTTTTTAGCATAAAATTCCCCTAGTTATTTATAACCAAAATATTTTACTTTATTGTCTCTTTCTCTCCAATTCTTTTCTACTTTAACCCAAAGTTGAAGATTTACTCTGCTCCCTAATAAAGCCTCTATATCTACTCTTGCATTTTGTCCTATTTCTTTTAACTTAGTACCATTCTTGCCTATTACTATTCCTTTATGAGAATCCTTTTCACAATAAATATTTGCAAATACATCTACAATATTTTTATTCTCCCTTTCTTTTATACCATCTATTTCTACATAAATTCCATGGGGCACTTCTTCCTCTAAACTTAAAAGAGCTTTTTCTCTTATTATTTCGGCTATAATAAATCTCTCAGGTTGGTCTGTTATCATATCATCGGGAAAATATTGGGGTCCTTCTGGTATGATTCTTTTTAACACTTCAATATATTTATCTATATTAGTGTTATTTATTGCAGATATAGGTATTATTTCTTCAAACATATTCATTTTATCATATTTATCTATTAACTGCAGTATTTCTTCTTCATTAAGTTTATCAGTTTTATTTATTAGCAATACTATAGGAGTAGATATATATTTTAAATCCTCTATAATAAGATTGTCCATAGAACCAGTTTCCATACTATTGTCCACCATAAAAGTAACAACATCTACTTCTTCTAAGGTACTTTTTGAAATTTTTAACATATATTCACCAAGTTTGTTTTTAGGCATCTGTATTCCTGGTGTATCTAAGAAAACTATCTGACTATTTTCTTCTGTATATACAAGTTGAATTTTATTTCTTGTAGTCTGAGGTTTGTCTGATATTATAGATATTTTTTCACCGATTACTTGATTTAATAATGTTGATTTTCCTACATTCGGTCTTCCTATTACTGTTACAAATCCTGATTTATACATTTTCTCCACCCCTAGTATTTCCGTCTTCTAAATCCTCTGGTCCAAAACTATGTGGTAATAATTCATCTAGCTTATACTCTCTATATTCGTCTTCTGAATTAGCTATAATTATAATAGCATCTTTCCCGAACTCTCTAATGACTTGCCTACAAACTCCGCAAGGATAAGTGAAATTTGCATCTCCTACTATTGCTATAGCTTTAATCTTTTTATGCCCTTCTGATACTGCTTTAAAGATAGCAGTTCTTTCTGCACATAATGTAGGTGAGTAAGATGATATTTCTATATTGCATCCAGTAAAAACTTCACCATCTTCTGTAATTAATGCTGCACCAACATGGAAATTAGAATAGGGTACATATGCTTTTTTTTGTGCTTCTAAAGCCTTTCTAATTAATCTTTTTATATCCACAAAATACCTCCTCTTAAAATCAACTTATATTTAAATATGCACCATAATTTTTACTCTATAGTAATATTAGTTGTTGGTTCTACTACTTGAATCCATGTTACCCCTGGGTTAAGAATTATTTCTTTTCCTTCTAGATTATAGTATTTAGTTTTATCCTTTCTTGATTTTTTTACCCATTTTATATCTATAGTCTTACCATTTGTTATATATTTTCCTTGCCCTTCACCTACTAATTGAATTTCTAGTCTGCCATCTTTATCTAATACTTTAGTCTTTGCCTTTTGAATTATTATATTCTTAGCCACAATTGGAGTTTCATCTACTTCATCTATATGTAGCTTACCATCTTTTTTTCTAGTATAATTTTTCTTTTCATTATCATAATTATACTCAGTATTATTATTTTTTCTATAGTCTATTATAATTTTATTGGCCATATCCCCATCTATATCTAAATCATCTTCTCTAAATTTAAATGAGGTATATTCTCCAGCCATTTTATATTTTCTCTCTTCTTGGGTAGTTCTTAGAACTTCCATACTAGAATAAAGATTATGTGGCATTTTTTTATGTTTTTTTCTCCAAAACACTTTATTAGAGCTAGTCAATCCATCAATATCGGCTATTTTTAATGTTTTAATATCAGATTTAGCCTGCTCACTCCCTCCCACATGGGCATAAACAGCATCATATTCTAATGCAGTTGTTATAAAATATGGTCTAGCTGATCTAATGGGTCCTATAGAAGCCGGATCATTTATTAAATATATACCCATATATCTCGTATAAGGAGCCTCAACTAAAAATTCATAGACTATTTCAGCATCCTTTAATCCAGCTTGCCATCTAGCACCATGATGGTTATCAAACATAATAGCTACTGGTCTTCTATTCACCTTTTCTTCTGCTGCATATATTCCACTTAAAGGAGAAGGTATTTCTATCTTTACTGGAACCTCTTCTGCTAAATCATCTTCATCTACTTTTTCTTCCTCTTTAGGATTTTCTACTGCAACTGGTTCTTCTATTTTTTCTTTTTTACAACTACTAGATAATAATGCTACAAAAATTGCAACTAAAATAATTTTAAATTTAAGTTTCATTTTTTTCCCCCTTATCCTATGATTTGAAATACTAAAATTCCTACTATTGTTCCTACTATAGCCCCTAATAACACTTCCGTAAGAGTATGAATCTTGCCTTCTATCCTACTTTCTCCAACAAGAATAGCTAAACTGTAAACCAAGGTCGTTACTAACATATTATGAGCTAGGAATGCTATTATAGTAGCTATACAAAACGATATAGCAGCATGACCACTTACTGTTCCACCTTGAAAATGTGTGCCTCTTCCTTTATAAAACTTTGCCTTCAATCCTATAGTTAGCAATATTACAACCAATAGAGCTACAAATGTTAAATGAATAGGTGAGCCTCTAATTTTTGAAAATAATATATCTGTGCTAGAATTTAATCTATCAAAAAATAAAAGATATCCTACCACTACAGAATTTATAGCTGCAATAAGAACTGCACCAGCAGCTACATCCTTTACTAATCTTGCTAATGGGTGATAATCCTGTGTAATTAAATCTATTACTCTTTCCAAAGCAGTATTGACCATTTCTGCCACTACTACTAAAGATATTGAAAATAAAAGAAGTAAAAATTCTGTCCTTGAGAAGTCAAAGAAAAGACTTAATATTATAACTCCAATAGCAATTAAATAATGTATCCTCATATTTTTTTCAGTCTTTAATGCTATTATAATACCAGATACTGCATAGTTAAAACTATCAATGAGAGTCTTTTTTCTCATTATATTACTCTCCTTTATTATCTTTAAAAATCCTTAATTTCTTCATTATTTCTTTTTCTTTTTCTCTCATTATATTTTTTTCATCTTCCTCCATATGGTCATATCCTAATAAATGAAAAATTGAATGAGCTGTTAAATATGCTACTTCTCTATACAATGAATGTCCAAAATCTTTTGATTGTTCTAGAGCTTTTTCAAGAGATATAATTATATCTCCTAATAATATTGGACCTTCTAAATCAAATTCATCATCTATGGGAAAGGACAATACATCTGTATCCTTATCTACTCCTCTATATTCTTTATTTAATTCTCTTATTTCTCTATTATCTACAAAAGATACACTAATTTCATAATCTAAAGACATATTTTCAAGACTTAATACTTCTCTAGCTACCTTTTCAATTATTATATTGATTTCTTCTTCAATCTGAACTTTATCCTGCCTATTATCTATATATATATCCATTATTTTATTCCTCCGATTTCCCATTTCTTCTATCTATATTTAATCTTGTCCAACAATTTATAGTCTTTATTTATAAAATACCCATTTATAAACTTACTTACAGAGAAAGTTCTTTTTTATAATAAATTAAAATAGAACTTTTCTATTCACTATAAAAAAAAGGATTGCTGTAAAATGTACAAGCAATAGCCAATATACAATCTTCGATTTTACTGGTAAAACTCTTTATTATTCATAGATTTATATATTTGTATTTTCGTATTTATCATATGCTTCAATTATTCTTTGAACTAAAGGATGCCTAACTATATCATTTTTTGAAAGATATATAAAGTCTATACCATTTACATCCTTTAATATATTTGATATTGTTTTTAAACCAGATTCCTTTCCCTTAGAAAGATCAATTTGAGTTATATCACCTGTAATTATTGCTTTTGAACCAAATCCGAGTCTAGTTAGAAACATTTTCATTTGCTCATTAGTAGTGTTCTGTGCTTCATCCAATATTACATAGGAAGAATCTAGGGTTCGACCTCTCATATAAGCTAATGGTGCCACTTCTATTAAACCTTTTTCCATATATTTTGCATAGGATTCAGCTCCTAGTATGTCAAATAAAGCATCATAAATTGGTCTAAGATATGGATCAACTTTCTCCTGTAAATCTCCCGGCAAAAACCCTAAACTCTCTCCTGCTTCAACTGCTGGTCTTGTAAGAATTATCCTATTTACCTCTTTGTTTTTAAATGATTGAACTGCCATAGCCATAGCTAAATAAGTTTTCCCAGTACCTGCAGGTCCAATACCAAAAACTATATCATTTTTTCTTATGGAATCTAAATATCTTTTTTGACCTAATGTTTTAGGTTTAATACTTTTTCCTGAGGATGTTACACAAATTACTTCCTTAAGTAGCTCTTTTACATATTCTTTTTGTCCCTCAAGCAAAAGCTTTATGGAATATCTTAAATTATGTTCATCTAGTTTACCTTGTTCTTTTACTATATCTATTAAATTATAAATCAGTTTTTCTCCTAAGTCTATAGATACCTTATTACCATATAATTTTATTTTATCATCTCTAATAGCAATATTAATACCTAGTTCTTCTTTAATTATATTAATATTCTCATCAAGTTCTCCAAATATTTCTCTAATAATCTCGTGATTTTCTATTATTATGCTATTTTCTTCTATATTGTTTGGCAAATTTAATCCTCCCTATTTCCAATTATTTGTTTTCTTCCTATGTTTTCTATAGTTTCAACCACAACTTGTGTTATCAATATGTTCTCCTCTATTTGATATCTAGTATTTTTTGATTGTATCTGTGCATCTTTTGATAATTCCTTATTTATTTCTTTTACTGCTTTAATTTGAGTAGATTGTTTCAGAAAGTCTATATTTTGCTTTATTTCTTTTGTTTCTACTTCCTTATATTCATGATCAACTTTTTTAATAGGAAATTCTATACCCAATTTTCCAAGAGTAATTAAATCTTTTTCTACTTCAAATTCCTTATAATTAGAAAAAGGAATGTTACCTTTCATGAAAATAATGCCTTTATCTTTAATTTTTATTCCTCTTTGCTTATAAACTTTTCCTGTGTAAGTTTCTTCATTTTTTATTATAGGCTCTTTAATAATACTACTATATCTTGTTAAAGCAAATACTTCCCCTTCTGCATGAACTAATATGTTTTCTTGAGTGTTTTCATTGTTTAGTATACCCGTAATTAGGATTTCTCCTTCATTAACTACTTGACCTTTCTCTACAATTGCCTTTCCGTTTTTAGGAATCACCTTAACTATTACACCCTTTTTCTTTGCTACTACATGACATGGATAGGATTTATCTATCTTTTCTGGTGGCAAATCCTGTTCTCTAATTTCTATAATTAACTTTGTTCCCTTTATATTTACCGAAATAAATGAAAAGTAATCATAGTTATCTATTAAAATATCTTTTATGGATTCTTTATTTATATTAAATTTAAGTTTGCCAATAAATATATTATTATCCTTTAGTAAGGAATTTATCTCTTCTTTTGGAGTTTGTTCATTTCCTATTATTTCTATCTTCCAAATAGTTGATGTTAATACAAAAATCATTGATAAAAATAATAAAAATCCTGCTAATAACATTTTTCTTTCTCTTAATTTCAGTATTATAAAAGGAAATCCAATTTTTTCTTTTATCTCTATTCTACATCCAACTTTCTTTACTATATCCCTAAGTTCTTTAAATCCTTTTGTTGTAGATTTCATCTCAATAACAATATTACTATATCTTTTTATATCCCATAGATATATATTATAATTTGCGGCTAAATTTAACAATCTTTCCAAAGTTAGACCCTCAACCCTAATAATAACATATCCTCTAAAATAATTCCATATTTTTATAGCTAGCATAACAACACTCCCTAGCTTATTATTTCTATATCATTTATTAATCCAACAATAATAATTTCTTCAGAAAGTATGGTTTTTATCTCTAACTCTTCTCCTGTTATTTTAAAGATTCCCACCTTTGTATTTATTCTAATTACTTCTTTTGTATATTCTATGATTCCTTTGTGATTTAACAATGAAACTTCAACATTTCCTATAAGGGTTAATCTTGGTAAATCCATCATAATATCTATAGGCAATTCTAAAGCTTCTGAAATATTGTATTTTACATTTTCTATCTGTCGTTTCATCCTCATCCCTCCAATTAATTCTATGCCCAAAATATAGGTACTATTCCAATCAAAAAAGAAGTCTGTAAATTTTACAGACTTCTTTTTTGATTTTGTAAACTCTTTGGTTCTGATAGTATCTCGGAAAATATTATTCCCCTTAACACATCTTTTCTTAAATCTCTTTCTTGATTTTCTTTTTCATTTTTTACTGATATATCCATATTTTTATTTTGTTTTATAGGTTTTTCTTCTTTTATTATTTCCCATGATAAGTCTTTTTCTTTTGTTTCTTCATTAATATTCTTTGATTTCTTGTCATTAGAAGGATATTTTTTTCTCTGAACAGAATTTTCTTGTCTTTTTGTTATTTCTCTCTGCTTTTCTTTTTCAATTTCTTCTACCAATATTTTTTTGAGATCTGCCAAAGGTCTAGAAGCTGTAGATTGTTTTTTTTGTATCTTTTGTTTATCTTTGACTGATTTTAAAATTGTATCTACTAATATTATTATTATAAAAAATAATAAAGGACCGGGCATATTATCCCCCCTTATTTCTGTTTCTTATCGTCTTCGGCTATTTTTGATATAGATGTTCTCATATCTGTATCTGCTAATATATTTCTCATATTATAATAATCCATGACTCCTAAATTACCTGTTTTAAGAGCTGATGCTAACGCTAGCGGCACTTCTGCCTCTGCTTCTACTACTTTAGCCCTCATAGCCTGTACGTCAGCCTTCATTTCCTGCTCTTTAGCTACTGCCATTGCTCTTCTTTCTTCTGCCTTCGCCTCAGCAATTCTCTTATCAGCTTCTGCTTGTTCCATTAATAGTTTTGCACCTATATTTCTACCAACGTCCACATCAGCTATATCAATAGATAATATTTCAAATGCTGTTCCTGAATCCAACCCTTTATTAAGAACAGTCTTTGATATGCTGTCTGGATTTTCCAATACATCTTTATGTGAATTAGAGCTTCCTACAGTAGTTACAATACCTTCACCTACTCTAGCGATAATGGTTTCCTCTCCAGCTCCTCCAACTAACCTTTCAATATTAGCTCTAACAGTAACTCTTGCTTTAGCTATAACTTCAATACCATCCTTAGCTACTGCTGCAATTTGTGGGGTTTCAATTACTTTTGGATTAACAGATACTTGTACTGCTTCTAGTACATTTCTACCTGCTAAATCAATTGCTGCTGCTCTTTCAAATTCTAGTGGGATATTAGCTCTTTGAGCTGCAATCAAAGCATCTACTAGGGTATTTACATTTCCTCCTGCTAGATAATGTGCTTCTAATTCATTTATTCTAATAACTAAACCTGCTTTTGTTGCCTTTATCATTGGATTTACTATTCTAGACGGAGATACTCTCCTAAGTCTCATTCCTATTAGAGTTGACATAGAAATTTTAACTCCTGAAAAAAATGCTGTAATCCAAAGTCCTACTGGTACGAATGAGAAAAAAAGCATTACAAGGATAATAATGATTAGGGCGAACCCTATTGGTAAATATGGCATATTACAACCTCCTAACAAATATTTTTGAACCTTCTACCCTTACCACCTCTATAGATATACCTTTTGGAATAAAACCACCATCTGACAATGCATCTAATTTTATTCCTTCTATATCTATAAACCCAGCAGGGCGAAGTTCTGTTATACTAGTTCCTTTTTTATTCATATATTGACTCATAGAATCAACAGATAAATATCCTTTCTCATCTTTATATTCTGTATCTAAAACAATCTTGTTGAGCATTTTAGATTTAAAGCCCATCTTTATTAATATTATAGTAACTATTGTTGTTATTATTATGGCTATGCTTAAAGAAAATATTGCTATTCCTAATGAATCCATAGCTAATATAGTACCTACTATTACCAATATTATACCACTAATTCCGGGGAATCCAAATCCAGGCACTATTGCCTCTATGACTAATAAAATTAGTCCTGTCACAAATAAAGCCAATGATGTCCAATGTGAATTCCCAGCTAAAATATTTCCTCCAAAATATAATCCGAAGCCAATTATACTAACTGTTCCCCCGATTCCAAAACCTGGTGTTAATATTTCAACTACCAATCCAATAAAGCCTAAAGTTAACAATAAACTACTTATATAAGGATTGGATATATATTTAGCTAATTTTATTTGAAGACTTTCATCTATTCTTTGTACATTTGCATTTTCTAGATTAAAATAATTAAGCATTTCATAATAGCTATCTGTTGTTAAGTCAGCTATCCCATACTGAACTGCCTCTGACGAAGTTAAGTTTACTAATTTACCTTTAGCTACTAACCCTTCAATCTCAATATCTCTATCTGCCATTGCCTCTATAACTTCCGAATTCCTATTTCGATATTGGGCTGTATCCCTCAAAAGACCTCGCCACATTGAAAGTATTTTTTCTGTATTTGGTATGGTCTCGGCAGATCCTATAGTAGCTGAATTTGCCATAACAACTTTTTCTGCAGCAATGGTAATTAATACCCCTGCTGATTCTGCCTTACTATTTACATAAGAAATAGTTGGTATGGGAGAATACATAATTAGAGACTTTATTTTTTCTGCCTCATTAATTAGTCCTCCATATGTGTCTATTTCAAATATTATTGCTGCAGGGTCCTCTTTAATCAATTTATTCATGGTATGATTTAAAAAGTTATAAGTGGCTTTATTAATTTCACCTTTTATTGGAACTATATATACATCTCTTTTTTCATCTGCATATCCATTACTTGATACTATTAATATTGCCATAAATATTAATAGTATAATTGATTTAGTTTTTTTCATTTAAGCACCTCCAATTATATGTATTTAAAATATAATATATCCTTATAGATAATATCTTTATTTATACTATTACCCATATAATTGTAAAATAACTAACAATTTTATTTATCAAAAAACCTGGGAGTTGACCCAGGTTAATCAAATACTTTTTTTATTATTTTATTTACAATATTGCCATCAGTTCTACCTTTTACTTTTGGCATTACAGCTTTCATTATACTGCCTATATCTTTCATAGATGTAGCATTTATTTCCTTTATAGTTTCAATTACAATTTCTTCTACTTCCTCTTCAGAAAGCTGTTTGGGTAAGTATTGTAAGAGAATTTCTATTTCTTTTTCTGTTAGTTCAACTAAATCTTGTCGTTGTCCTTTTTTAAAATCTTCAATCGCCATTCTTTTTTCTTTTAATTGTTTTGATATAATGTCTAGTATGGCTTCTTCTGATACTTCTATTCTTTCATCAACCTCTTTTTGCTTTATCGCTGCCCTTACCATAGTGATAGTATTCTTTTTTATTGTATCTTTAGATTTCATGGAGTCTTTTAAATCCTCCATAAGTTTTTCTTTAAGGGACATTCTTTCACCTTCTCAATTAAAACTTAGAAAATTTCTTTCTTCTAGCTTCTTCGGATTTCTTTTTACGTTTTACACTTGGCTTTTCATAATGTTCTCTCTTTCTAGCTTCACCTAAAATGCCAGCACGTGCACATTGTCTTTTAAATCTTTTTAACGCATTATCAAGAGATTCGTTTTCTCCTACCTTAATTTCTGACATCGACTTCTCCCTCCTCTCTCTACTGCAAGAGTACTTCATACTATCCCTAATAAGGGGTTTGCACTAGACTATTATACATTATAATATATAATATTTCAACTAGTATTTAGCCTGGTGGCCATAACATTTTCCTTTTTCCTAGTATATGAAAATGAAGATGCTCTACAGTTTGACCTCCATCTATGCCACAATTATTAACTATCCTATATCCTTCATCTAAACCCTTATCTTTTGCTATTTGAGATGCTATAAAAAAAATATGTCCTATAAGCTCTTTATCCTTTTCTTCTAAATGAGCTGCTGATTGTATATGTTTCTTTGGAATTACTAAGTAATGGATAGGTGCTTGTGGGTTAATATCTTCAAATGCTACTACTCTTTCATCTTCATATATTAAATTGCTAGGTATTTCACCATTAACAATTTTACAAAATAAGCAATTTGTCAATTCATCCACCTCCTTGCTATATACTATCTTATTATATTATTATATTAAAGTCATCTACTATCCTAATAAAAAATCATTTTTTATTTTATTAATTTTAACATCTACTATCTTCCCAATCATATTAATATCTTTTTTAGACTTAACTCTAATATAATTAGTAGTATATCCTTCTATATTACCTTTTTCTCCTTTGCTTTCTTCTTCAAATAATACAGATAGCGTTGAATTTATAAATTTCGAATTAAACTTTAACATTAATTCTTCTCCTAAAGCTATTAGACATTCCGATCTTTGGTTTTTAATATTTCCATCTACTTGGTTTTCATATTTAGATGCTGGAGTTCCCTTTCTTGGAGAATACTTAAATACATGTATTCTAGAAAACCCAATTTCCTTTACAAAATCTAATGTTTCATTAAATTCATCTTCTGTTTCCCCAGGAAATCCTACGATTATATCAGTTGTAATTCCTGCATTAGGCATATATTTTCTTATAATGCTTACAATATTTCTATATTCAGATGTTGTATATTTTCGATTCATTCTTTTTAAAACTGTATCAGAACCAGATTGTAATGATAGATGGAAATGATCACATACTTTACCTATTTTAAGTATTGATTTCATAAAATTTTCATCTATCAGTGTTGGCTCTAAAGAGCTAAGTCTAATTCTGTCTATACCTTTTACTTTTCCTACTTCTTCCAAAACTTTAACTAAAGGAGTTTTATCTGTATCTTTCCCATAGGATGCAACATGAATACCAGTTAAAACAACTTCTTTAAATCCAGCACTAGCCAATTTTTGAGTTTCTTCTACAATCTCATCCAATGACCTGCTTCTAATTGGTCCTCTTGCATATGGAATAATACAATAAGAACAAAACTGACTACATCCATCTTGTATCTTTATATAAGCTCTTGTTTTAGACTTGATATCATCTATATTTATAGGCTCAAATTCTTTTTGTGATTTTATATTTCTAACGATATTTATCCTTTGATTTTCTGCCTTAGCTTTCTCACATAGTTCTAAAATTCTATTTCTTTCAGTGGTGCCAATTATAACATCTACTCCTTCTATTTTTTCCACTTCATCAGGAGATACCTGAGAATAACATCCTACAACTGCAATTATGGCATCTTTATTTAACTTTTTTGCCCTAGATATAAATTGTCTAGACTTTCTATCAGATAAATTTGTAACAGTACAAGTATTTATTACATATATATCAGCTATTTCATCACTATTTACTATAACATAATCATTTTTTTCAAATATCTCCTCCATAGCTTCTGTTTCATATTGATTCACCTTACATCCTAAGGTATAAAAAGCTACTTTGTCCATTAAATCACTCCCAAATCTCCAAGTTCATAAAGTATTATTGTAGCTGCAACAATTCCTGCTGTTTCAGTTCTCAGTATACGTGGCCCTAAAGTTACTATATTAGCTCCTACATTTTTTAACTTTTCTATTTCACTAGGTTCAAATCCGCCTTCAGGTCCTATTATTAAATGTATTTTTTTATCGCTAATTCCCTTCAATTTCTCTTTTATTACAGTTCCTTTTTCATCTTCATATGGAACTATTATATTATCTTCGTCTTTTAATAAATCTATCATTTCATCAAAAGAAACAATATTTTGTACCTTTGGTAAAATATCTCTCTTACTTTGCTTTGCAGCTTCATCTGCTATACTATTCCATCTTTCAACTTTAGATTGTTCTTTTTTTATGTCTTTTATTTTTACTACTGAACGATGAGTTATTACTGGATAAAATTTTTTTACTCCTACTTCTGTACATTTTTGTACAATCAAATCCATCTTGCTACCCTTAGCCAACCCTTGATATAATATAATATCAATTTGAGATTCATTAATCCCCTTAGTCTTATTTATTATTCTTGTAATAACTTTATTCTTTAATAAAGATTCTATATTACAAGTATACGTAACTCCATTTGCAGAAATTTCAATTTTTTCATTTGGTTTAAGCCTTAGTACATCCCTTATATGCTTTACATCGCTTCCTATTATCTCTATTATATCATCAAAAATCTGTTCTTCTCCAACAAAAAATCTATGCATATCTTTCCACCTAATTATTAGTAGCTATAATACAAGCCCAACCATTTAACCTTTTGATATCAAGTACTTTAAACCCATTTTCTAGTAATGCTTTTTCTACTAATTCAATTTTTTCTACAATAATACCAGAAGTAATAAATATACCATCATCTTTTAAATAAGCTCTTAAATCTTTTGTCATTCCTGCAATTATTTCTGCTATTATATTGGAAACTATTATATTTGCTTTTCCATCAACTACATCTAATAAATTACCTTCTTTAATTTCAACAATTTTATTCACATTATTTAATTTTATATTTTCATTTGATACTTTTACACATAATTCATCTAAATCTACTCCTACTACCTTTTCAGCTCCTAACTTTGCTGCGACTATGCTAAGTATCCCACTTCCACAACCAATGTCATATACTATATCTCCTGATTTTACATGTTTTTCTAAAGCTTCCGTACACATCATAGTAGTTTCATGAGTTCCAGTTCCAAAAGCCATACCTGGATCTAATTCAATTAATATATCATTTTCTTCTAAAACATATTTTTCCCAAGAGGGTTTAATTAAAATTCTTTCGCCTATTTTTATTGGCTTATAATATTTTTTCCAAGCTTCAGCCCAGTCATTATCATCTATTATATTTATTTTAATTTCATTATTTCCTGTATTTAGTATAGGATCATTCTTTATTCTATTTTTTATTTCTTCAATTTTGTTTTCTAAATCATCAGCTTCTGAAAAATAAGCTTTAATTAATACACCATCAAAATCCGAATTTATTAAACTTGGATCAACAAAATCCCATCTTTCCTTAGATTTAGATAATTCTAATATATCCCTTGGATCTTCTATAGCAAGTCCCGTAGCACCTGCATCATATAAAACATTTGATACTAAGTCTTCTAATTCGGCAGTAGTTTTTATTTGAACCTCCGTCCAATTCATAAATACACATCCTTTTTCAAAATCTAAAATAATTATACCCTAAACACTAAAGAAAAACTACCTTAATTTTAAAACAATCACTCTTAGAGTGATTGTTAATTAAAAGCATCTTTTACTTTATCAAAAAAACCTTTTTTATGTTCCTTTATATTTTCCCCTTTTTCATTTGCAAAGTCCCTTAGAAGCTCTTTCTGTTTATCAGTTAATTTAGTTGGAACTTGAACCACTACAGTAAAAAATAAATCTCCTTTACCATGACCTTTAACATTAGGTACACCCATATTTCTAAGTCTGAATTCTGTTCCTGTTTGAGTTCCTTCTTCAATTCTATAATTTATTATTCCCTCTAAAGTCGGTACTTCTATTTCTGCTCCTAGTGCTGCTTCTACAAAGGAAATAGGTATTGATAGATATATATCATTGCCTGAGCGTTTAAATATTGGATCTTCAGCCACATTTATATAAATATACAAATCACCATTAGGGCCACCTTTCTCTCCTGCCTCTCCTTCTCCTCTCATGGAAATAATAGAGCCAGTATCTACACCTGCTGGAATTTTCACTTTTATCTTTTTTATCTTAATTTCTTTACCAGTACCACCACAAGTAGTACATTTATCTTTAATTACCTCTCCAGTCCCATTACATACATCACAAGTTGATGTCCTAACAAATTGTCCAAAAGGGGTTTGCTGAGCGTATCTTACTTCTCCTCTACCTTTACATGTTGAGCAAGTTTCCTTTTCAGTTCCTGGTTTAGCTCCTGTTCCACCACATGTATGACAATTTTCAGTTCTTCTAACTTGTATTTCTTTTTCTGTCCCAAAAACAGCTTCTTTAAATTCTAAATTTAAGTTATATCTTAAATCTGAGCCTCTTACTGGACCAGACCTTCTGCTTTGACTAAATCCTCCTCCAAATATATCGAAAATATCCTCAAATATATCACCAAAACCTCCAAATCCACCACTGTATCCTCCTGCTTGCGGATCTACACCTGCATGACCAAATCTATCATATCTAGATCTTTTTTCTGGGTCAGATAATATTTCATAAGCAGAATTGACTTCTTTAAATTTCGCCTCTGCTTCTTTATTGTCTGGATTCAAATCAGGATGATATTTTTTTGCTAAAGATCTATATGCTTTTTTTATTTCATCATCTGATGCATTTTTTTCTATACCTAGGATCTCATAATAATCCCTCATCATTTCACCAACCTTTAAATTTGCTTATACAATTATATCAAATAATTAAGCTAAATCAAATGATTTAGCTTAATTTATATTTATATCTAGTCTTCATCCACGACCTCATAATCCGCATCTACTACGTCATCTTTTGGTCCTGAGCCGCCTTCATTTGGATTTGCTCCAGTCTGTTCATACATTTTTTGAGATATTGAATAAAAGACCTCAGTTAATTCTTCAGTTTTTTGTTTAATTTCATCATGATTATCCCCTTCTAAAGATTTCTTAAGTTCTTCCAACTTAGATTCAACCTTAGACTTTTCATCTTCTGAAATTTTTCCTTCTAATTCTTTTAGACTCTTTTCAGTTTGATAAACCAAGTTATCCCCATTATTTCTTATTTCAATGGCTTCTTTTTTCTTCTTATCTTCTTCTTCAAATCTTTCTGCTTCTTTTACTTTTCTTTCTATTTCTTCATCAGAAAGTTTAGTCGATGCTGTAATAGTTATTTTTTGTTCTTTCCCTGTTCCTAAATCTTTAGCACTTACATTTACAATACCATTAGCATCTATATCAAAAGTTACCTCTATTTGTGGAATTCCTCTTGGTGCTGGTGGTATTCCAGTTAATTGGAATCTGCCTAGAGTAGTATTGTCACTTGCCATTTGACGTTCACCTTGCAGTACATGAATGTCTACTGATGTTTGATTATCTGCTGCAGTTGAAAATATTTGGCTCTTCTTCGTTGGTATTGTCGTATTTCTTTCAATCAATCTAGTAGTTACTCCTCCTAAGGTTTCAATACCAAGAGATAGAGGTGTAACATCTAATAATAATATATCTTTTACTTCTCCTGCAAGTACTCCACCTTGAATAGATGCTCCCAAAGCAACACACTCATCTGGGTTAATATCCTTTTGTGGATCTTTTCCAATCAATTTTTTAACTGCATCTTGTACAGCTGGTATTCTTGTAGAGCCTCCAACTAAAAGAACCTTTTCTATATCTGAAGCTTGTAATCCTGCATCTTTTAATGCCTCTTTAACAGGCTCTAAAGTCTTATCTACTAAATCAGAAGTTAATTCATTAAACTTAGCTCTTGTTATATCCATATTTAAATGTAATGGTCCTGCTTGAGTAGCAGTAATAAATGGCAGATTTATATTTGTTGACATAGTAGAAGATAATTCTTTCTTTGCCTTTTCTGCAGCTTCTTTTAATCTTTGCAAGCTCATTTTATCTTGTTTTAAATCAATGCCATTTTCTTTCTTAAATTGATCTGCTATATAATTTACTAAAGCTTCATCAAAATCATCTCCACCTAAGTGGTTATTTCCACGAGTAGCCAATACTTCAAATACTCCATCTCCTAATTCTAGAATAGATACGTCAAAGGTACCTCCCCCAAGGTCAAATACCATTATCTTATGCTGCCCTTCTTCTTTATCCATTCCATAAGCCAATGCAGCAGCTGTTGGTTCGTTGATAATTCTTTTTACTTCTAACCCTGCAATCTTTCCTGCATCTTTTGTTGCTTGTCTTTGGCTATCTGTAAAATATGCTGGAACTGTAATTACAGCTTCTGTAACAGTTTCACCTAAGTAGCTCTCCACATCCATTTTTATTTTTTGTAAAATCATAGCAGATATTTCTTCTGGCGAATAATTTTTTCCATCTATATTTACTTTGTAATCAGAACCCATTTTTCTTTTAATTGATGCTATAGTCCTATCTGGATTTGTAATAGCTTGTCTTTTTGCTGTTTCCCCAACAAGTCTTTCTCCATCTTTTGTAAAAGCAACTATAGATGGTGTTGTTCTATTTCCTTCTATATTAGATATTATATTAGGTTCTCCACCTTCCATAACAGCAACACATGAGTTTGTAGTACCTAAATCAATTCCAATTATTTTTCCCATAAAATCTCCTCCTTAAAATAATCTTATTTTGCAACTTTAACCATAGATGGTCTAATAACCTTATCCTTTAACATATAGCCCTTTTGTAGAACTTCTGTTATCTTTCCTTCCTCATATTCATCAGATTCTTCCATAAAAACGGCATGATGAAAATTAGGATCAAAATTTTCTCCTAGAGATTTAATCTCTTCAATATTGTTTTCATTAAGAACTTTCATTAATTGTTGATATATCATTTCTATACCTTGATAAAAACCACTTTCTTTGTTATCTTCTGACTCCATAGCTCTCTGAAAATTATCTATTATAGGTAATAGACTACATACAAAAGATTCTAAGGCATAGGAAATGGTACTTTCCTTTTCCTTTTCAGTTCTTTTCTTAAAATTAACAAAATCAGCTTGGAGTCTTAATAGCTTGTTATTTAACTCTTCAATTTCCTTGTCTTTTGATTCCAAATTATCTTCTAATGATTCAGATTTACTTTCCATTTCTTTCTCTTGAATATCTTCTTCCATTAAATCTTTATTATCTTTATTCCCTTCATTATTGTTGCTCATTACATCACCTCTTAAATGTTATGGTTACTTTGAGATATGTTTACTCATTAACATATTTATAATTTCTGTAATGTTTACAGAAAATAAATGCATAATGTTCATCAATGCTAAATAATCCATTCTTGTAGGACCAATTATTCCTATTTTACCTATGGTTTTATCTCCTAATTTATAAGTAGTTGTAATTAAACTACAATCCTTTATTGCATCATAAATATTTTCATTACCTATTGTTATCTCTATATCTTGAGATAAAGAGTTGTTTAACAAAAGATCTACTACTAAATCTTTATCTTCTATAAAAGATATAAAAGATTTAGCTTTTTCTAAATCTCTATATTCTGGAAAATCAAGTATCCTTGTTATCCCATCAGCATATAAATCAACATTGTCTACATCATCCATAGACTGACTTATAATAGGAATTATTCCATCTATAATAGTTTTATAATCATAGATTTCTTTTATAATTCCATCTGAGATCTCATCTCCTATCTCATCTATTGATAATCCTTTTAATTTATCATTTAAAAAATTAGATATTATTACTGTTTGTTCCTCTGGTATTTCTTTGTTTAATTTAAAAATAGAATTTTTAACTACTCCAGTATTTGTAACTAATACCATCAGTATTTGTAAATTGTCAATTGGTATTAACTGAATATGTTTTATTCTAGAACCTTTTAATTGTGGAGAGATGGCAAGTGCCGTATAGCTAGTTATAGATGATAGAACCTTTGCCGAATTTTGTATTAACTGTTCTATTTCTCTAGATTCCCTAGCTAGTATTCTTTTTATTTCATCCTTTTTTATTAAATCTATTTTAGGTTTTTTCTTTTTTAAAATTTCATCTACATATAATCTATATGCCTTATCTGATGGTACTCTACCGGAAGATGAATGGGGTTTATTTAAATATCCCAACTCTTCTAAATCGGACATCTCATTTCTTATAGTAGCAGAACTTACACCTAAATCATATTGTTTAGTTATTGTTCTAGAGCCTATAGGCTCTGCACTACTTACATAAGAGTTAATAATTGCATAGAGAACTTTAAGTTTCCTATCATCTAGCATATTCAATCACCTCAGTATCCTTTACATACTAGATATCCTTTTATTAGCACTCTATGCTATCGAGTGCTAATGCTTACGATTTAAAGTTACCACTACTTATAAATTTTGTCAATACCTTTATTGAAAATTTTTTATTATTTTAAAAAATCTACTTCAACTAAATTAGATAAATCAAGTCCTTTTTTAGTTAGCCTAATATTATGATCATTTAATATCAAACCATTATCTATATGTTTTTTTATTATATCACCATATATCTTTTCTATTTCAACTTCAAATCTATTTTTAAATTCTATCTTACTTAAACCTTCTATCTTTCTTATGCCAAGAATACAAAATTCTTCCATTTCAGTATCTTTATCTATTATTTCTTCACCTTCTACAGGAAGTTTATTCATATTTAATTTTTCAATATAGATATTTATATCTGATGTATTAAAAAATCTTTTTCCTCTCATATTTGAATGGCTACTCAAACCTACTCCAAGATATGGTCTTACTTCCCAATATACCAAATTATGTTTACATTCGTATGTAGGTAAAGCGTAATTAGATATTTCATAATGTTTATATCCATGATTAGTTAAATATTCAGTAGCTTTATGGTACATCATCCTTTCTATATTTTCATCAGGTAGAAATATTTTTCCTTCATTGTATAATTTATAAAACTTTGTATTTTCTTCTAGTATAAGTCCATAATAGGATACATGTTCTACTCCCAACTCTACTACCTTTTTTAATGAGCTTATTACTTGGTCTATACTTTGATTAGGAAGTCCAAATATTAGATCTACATTGATATTTTTCATATTCCCATTTCTTAATATTTCATAACTTTTATAAAAATCTTTAGTACTATGTATTCTACCTATAGATTTTAATAGGGTGTCATCTAAGGTTTGCATACCCATACTTACTCTATTTATTCCAGATTCCATATATATCTGTACTTTTTCTTTGTCTAAAGTACCAGGATTAGCTTCTATTGTTACTTCTACTAAATCACTGGTATTAAAATTTCTATATATAAATTCTAATATTCTATTAATATACCTTGGATTTATACAGGAAGGAGTTCCACCGCCTATAAATATAGTTTTAATACTATAATCCTTTATTTTATCTTTATATAAATCTAATTCAATTATCAAACTATTTATATATTCATCAATTTTATGATTTATATTAGTAAAAGATGAAAAGTCGCAATAATAACATTTGCTTATGCAAAAAGGTATATGAATATACAAGGATAAGTCTTTCATTTTATTCCTCCAAACAAAATAGGAACGACTTAGTGGTCGTTCCCTACAGTTTTATATAAATAACAGATATGTCATTTATAAGCAAATTATTTTTCATCGTATTTCAATACTGTTAGGAAAGCTTCCTGTGGAACCTCTACTGAACCAATTTGTCTCATTCGTTTTTTACCCTCTTTTTGCTTTTCTAATAACTTTTTCTTTCTTGAAATATCTCCACCATAACATTTGGCAAGTACGTCTTTCCTAAGAGCCCTTATTGTCTCCCTAGCTATTATCTTAGAACCAATAGCAGCCTGTATAGGTACTGCAAATTGATGCCTTGGTATTACATCTACTAATCTTTCTGCTATAGTTCTTCCTCTTTCATATGCTTTTTCCTCGTGTACAATTAAAGAGAATGCATCTACCAATTCTCCATTAATTAATATATCCATTTTTACCAGCTCTGATTGCTGATATCCCTTTAAATCATAATCTAAGGAAGCATATCCTCTCGTTTTTGATTTAAGTGCGTCAAAAAAATCATAAATAACTTCATTTAAAGGTAGTTCATAATGTAATACAACTCTCTTTTCCTCTAAATACTCCATATTTAAGAAAGTACCCCTTTTGTTTTGACAAAGCTCCATTATGGTACCAACATAATCTGTAGGTGTCATAATATTTGCAGTTACAATAGGCTCTTCCATATACTCTATCTCTGTAGTGGGAGGAAGATTGGAAGGATTTTGTATATGAAGGACTTCTCCAGTAGTTTTTGTTACTTTATATATAACTGAAGGTGCTGTAGTTATTATGTTTAAGTCAAATTCCCTTTCTAATCTTTCTTGAATAATTTCCATGTGTAAAAGTCCCAAAAAACCACATCTGAATCCAAATCCTAATGCAGCAGAAGTTTCAGGCTCAAAATCTAAGGCTGCATCATTTACTTGCAATTTCTCTAAGGCTTCTCTTACTGTATTAAAATCTTCACCTTCTGCTGGATAAATACCACAATAAACCATAGGAATAACCTTTTTATATCCAGGCAAAGCCTTCTCAGTAGGATTATCATCATCAGTTATGGTATCTCCAACCCTTGCATCTTTTACATTTTTAATACTAGCAGTTACAAATCCTACTTCTCCTGGTTCCAATTTATCCAGTGATATATGCTTTGAAGTATTTACACCAACTTCTACTACTTCATAGGTTTTTCCTGTAGACATCATTTTTATGTTCATACCAGGTTTTATTGTACCTTCAAATACTCTTATATAGCAAACAACACCTTTATAACTATCATAATAAGAATCAAATATTAATGCCTTTAAAGGTGCCTTTGGATCTCCCTTAGGAGCAGGTACATTCTTTACTATGTTTTCCAATACATCTTCAATATTTAAACCTTCCTTTGCTGATATAAGTGGTGCTTCCTCACAGTCTATTCCAATAATATCTTCGACTTCTTTTTTTACTTCATCTGGTCTTGCACTTGGTAAATCTATTTTATTTATTACAGGTAATATTTCTAAGTCTTGATCTAATGCTAAATATACATTAGCTAAAGTCTGTGCTTCTATTCCTTGAGTAGCATCTATTACAAGTATTGCTCCTTCACATGCAGCTAGGGACCTTGAGACTTCATAGTTAAAGTCCACATGTCCCGGAGTATCTATGAGATTTAATATGTATTCTTCTCCATCTTTAGCATTGTAAACCAATCTTACAGCCTTTAACTTTATTGTTATACCTCTCTCTCTTTCCAAGTCCATATTATCTAAAACTTGATTTTGCATTTCTCTTGAAGTCAACATTCCCGTTCTCTCTATTAATCTATCTGCCAAAGTAGATTTTCCATGGTCAATATGGGCAATAATCGAAAAATTTCTAATATTTTCTTGTTTAATTCTTTGCATATTTTTCCTCCTTATGAAGTTTCAAGATAACTCTAGACAATTATAGCAGAAATTTACTATTATGTAAAACTAAAAGACCAGAAACTGGTCTTTTAATAATTTTTTTCAAAAGAGACAAATCTATTATATAGGATTCTCCCAAAACATCTAATCTCCTTGCACTAATATTAACTCTAAAAATATTTGGATTATCTAAACAATTTAATTCTATAATGTTTTGATTTACAATTTCTATGCCTAATATTAAAAATAAAATTAAAATTAAAATATAAAATCTTTTTACTCTTTTTCTTCGAATTTCTTTTCTCAATCTTTTATTTCTTTCTAACCTAGTTTCCATATTATCACCCAGATTAGATTATCCAATTTCTGCATATATTATGCAAAACTTAATTAATTTTTCCAAATCTATTATCTACTGGAAAATATCTAAATCCTGTAATTCCTTTAATAGATTTAACTGATACACATCCAAAATAACGACTATCCTTAGAAGCTCCTTCGGCTCTATTATCGCCTAAAACAAAAACCTGTCCCTTTGGAACTTTCCAAGTATCTTCATCATATATGTGGGTATATGAATCATTAACTAAGTATGGTTCATTTAACAGAGAACCATTAACATATACCTTACCGTCTTTAATCTCTACTAAATCACCCTCTATACCTATTACTCTTTTTATATAATCCTTAACTGGGTCATCTGGTGCTTTGAGAACTATTACATCTCCTCTTGATGGTCCTTTGAAATATAAAGAAACTTTATTTGCAAAAAGTCTATCTTTTTCATGTAAAGTAGGATACATGGAATTACCTAATACATAAGTAGTATTAAAAATAAAAGCTTTAATTAAAATTGCAATAACCACAGCTGTTACAATACTCTTAATCCATTCTATAGTTTCATTTTTTACATCTTTATTGTTTTCTTCCATTAAGTATTCCCTCCCAGTGCTATCTTAAGTAATTTACATTATATCAGATTTGTAAAAATTATAAAAGACTATTCTTCTAGCAATCCACTCATTACCATAGACAAAACCTCTCCAACTAATTTGGCTCCCTCATTTGCTTCCTCTATTGTATTAAAATTATATCCTACTTCTATTAATGCTGAATAGTCTGATAAATATTGATTATACTTTCCTCTAGGTTTTATTAATATACCTCTACATAATCCGGGATATAAGGTATCAGAAACAGCTTTCACATACTTAGCAAATCCTAGTACTTGCTCCTTATTAACAGAATCCGGACCTACTACTAAAGAAAAAGTAGCAACCGATTTACCTCCTATATCAGTTTTAGATTTTGCTTTTACAGTTTCCATATTAGGGCTTTCATCTACAATGGCATCTCTATGTATATCCAATAACACCTTTATATTACTAGACTCTGCCATTTTGTTTTTTATTGTATTGAGGCTCCTAGAATAAGATTTATTATATGAAGGTAAATCATGAACAGTTTCAACATGATCTACTTTATGACCATTAGCTTCTAAAACAGTTGCTATTGTATTACCTATACTTATCATATTATTTTTTTTATCTTGACTTCTATAATTATTAGACTTTGCCATCAAATAAGCCTCTGTCGCGTGTGTATGATATATTAAAATATAGGGCTTTTCTTTATCTATCTTAAACTTCTTAGCAGTCAAAGGTTCTGGAATACTATCTATTGTATTTAATTCATTTGAATCTTTAACTATTATTAATGACTCATATTCATGTAAGTTCTCTATGATTATATCATTTTCCGAATTGTATTCTTCATTCTCTGGCAACGAAATCCTTTCTTCCATGGAATTTCTCTTATTATCTAATTTTTTTGTCATGGGAAAAAAAGAATTTATAGTTTTTCTTATTTCCATATTTATATTTAGCATATTTTTTACTTTTTCAAATGGGATATTAGTTATCTTAAATTCTTTTTTATTTACATTATGCAATTTTGATGAATATAATCCAATACCTATTGCACCAATATTTAAAATTATTAAACATAGCAATGCCAAAATAATATAATCAGATTTTCTAGATTTTCTCATGTTGAACACTCCCTAATATACTTTCAATACAAAAATTATATTCTCATTGGGGAGCAAATATACTAAAATTTATTTATCTGATATATCTATTTACATCTTTTAAATCTATTCCTGGATGTAGGGCAATGTTTAAACCATTCGCTACTATTATGGATAAATCGTCAACTAATGCGTCAATATCAGTAGGCGTCACCACTACATTTTTCATATAAGGATTTAATACGTCTTGAATTAAAGAATATTTTTCTTCAGATGATACTTTTGATAATAAATTATAAAAATCTGATCCCTCCTTAGATTCAGATTTTAATGAATCTATTACTAAATCCAAGGTATCATTTACAATAGTAGCTGCATCTACAACAGTTGGTATCCCTATTGCAATTACTGGAACTCCAAGAGTATTTTCATTAAATTCCATTCTATTATTTCCTACACCTGATCCAGGGTTTATTCCTGTATCAGATATTTGTATTGTAGTAGACACTCTATCCATTTTTCTTGAAGCTAAAGCATCTACAGCTATTACTAAATCCGGCTTAACTTTTTCCACTACTCCTTTTATTATCTCCCCTGTTTCTATACCTGTTATCCCCATAACTCCTGGAGATAACGCTGCGACATTAGCAACAGTTTCATCTATTTCCTTATTATAATTAACAAAAAATTGTCTAGTAACTAAAACTCTTTCTACAACCTTTGGTCCTAGAGCATCTGGAGTAATATTCCAATTTCCTAGTCCTACAATTAAAATTTTGCTATCTTCCTTGTTCTTACCTAAACCTTTTATTTCTTTAGCTACCACTTGGGATATTTCGTCCTTTAAATCTTCATCTGATTTATTTAGTTTAGGCACATCAATGGTTATATAATTTCCTATTGGCCTATTTAAATTTTCACTACCTTCTTTATTTAATACTTTTATCCTTGTAACTATATAAGATTCATTTTCTTCTTTTTCTACATTGATACCTCTAGAATCTTTATTCCTTTCATTTTTATATATTTCTCTGTTTTCTATAGCTAGATCAGTACGAATTTGATACAATTTAATTCTCCTCTCTTGATAAAAGTTTCCTTAAATATTTTAATGCTTCAATAAAAGCTTTTATTATAATTTTATCCATTATAATGTTAAATATCCTTGCATTTTATAGTTCTTCGTGATAAAATGTTTTTTGTTAGATTAGAGGAGGTGAAACTATTGGCAAATATTAAATCTGCTAAAAAAAGAATTCTTATTACAGAGAAAAGAACAGCTATAAATAAAGCTAGAAAATCTGAAATTAAAACATATATTAAAAAATTTGATAAAGCTATTGATAACGGAAATTTCGATGAGGCAAAAGTATTACTTAAGGCTATTGATAAGAAATTAAAGAAAGCTGCTCATAAGAATGTTATTCATATGAATAACGCATCTAGAAAAGTTAGCCGCTTAACGAAGAAATTAAATAATGCAATGTAATTAAAGTAGATAAAACTTCGGGAGGCCGAAGTTTTTTTATGTCAAATAAGCTAGTTTAATAATTAACATTTCAAGGGCTAGTTTTTCATCATGAGAACTAGTCTTTTGTTTTATATCTAGCTCTAAAATGTAATTCAAGATTTTCTCAAGTTGTTTTTCAGTAAAGTTATAGGATTCTTTAGATATTTTTTTGAATTCATAAGGTTTTACTTGTAATTTTTCTTGAGTTTCTCCCTCAGAGTATCCTTTTTCCCTATATAATTTATATCCTAACATTAATCTTAATTGCCTTATTATCATAGAAAGTATCCTTTGAACTGGCTCGTTTGATATATACATTTCATTAAATACCTTTAAAGCTGAGTCACTATCCTTCTTATTTATACTAGCAAGCAAATTAAATATATTAGTATCTAATGTCTTAGCTAAAACCATATCTATATCCTCTTTTACAATTTCATTATTAGATACATAGTTAATTAATTTTAATAATTCATTTTCTAAGTCATAAAGAGTTTTAATGCTAGTATAATCACTATATCCTGTTTCCTGAATAAAATAGTTTAAATTTGCATTAGATATTCTTTTTTTATAATTCTTTAATCTATTTTCTACCCATATGTTTAGTTCTTTTCCTTTTAGCTTATTAAATTCTACTATCCCATTTAATCTATTAATCCCCTTATACAATTTACTTGTTTTTTTAAGTTTATTAGATCTATCCATTATAATTAAGCAAAGGTAGCTATCTAGTTTTTCTACATATGAGCTAAGCTTTCCTTCTAAATCATCACCTTCATTTTCTATAATTTCACTGATATCTCTTATAACAACTAATTTCTTAGATGACATAAATGGTAGTGTTTCACATGCATTTAAAATATTGTCAAATTTCATTTCCTTACCATCTATTATCATATAGTTTAATGCTTCTAAAGATTCATCAATATACCTTTCCTTTAAAGATTCTATTGCCTCATTCATAAGATATTCCTCTGCTCCTACAAATAAATATACAGATAATAGACTCTCCTTATTTATGCTCTTCATAAATTCGCTATAATTCATTAACTGCCAACCCCTCTTCTAGATGTAAATAAATCTTTATTAAAATATAAGCTATTAAATAATATACTATATATAAAATAATATCCATTAAATTTTCTTTTAACAAAACCATTAATTCAAATTTATCACGTATAAATGGTATAATATCCATTTTTTCTTTATTTAATTTTACTGTAATCAATCCCATATTATCTGTTCTATATAATCTAGTACCTAATTTATTATATCTATCTAGAACTTCTTCCTTTGGATGTCCATAAAAATTATTTCTTCCAACTGAAATAACTCCTATTGTTGGTCTTATATTATTTAAAAATTCTTCTGTAGAGGAAGTATTGCTTCCGTGATGAGGTACTTTTATTATATCAATATTTTCTCTAAGTTTATTTGCTAATATAGTTTCTGCTTCCTTCTCTATATCACCAGTAAATAGTATTTTCTTATTATAATATGAAAGTAAAAATACTAAGGATAAATTATTAGGATTTAATTTTGCTTTCCTTAAATCTTCATTGGGACTTAAAACTTCTATAGATGTGTTGTCATCTAACCATATTAAGTCTTTTTCATTTAATATAGTTAAAGGTATGTCTTTTTCCTTTATTTTATTATACACTGGACTTTCATTGTCTTTGTAGGATATTAAAATATTACTTATATCTATATTCTCCATTAAAAGCGGCAATGACTTACAATGATCATCATCAAAATGAGTTATAAAGATACCCCTAAGTTTATTTATACCATTTTTTTCTAAATAGGGAAGTGTAATATTTTTTCCTATATCAAAAGAATCCATTACATTGCCACCTGTGTCTACTAAGTAGCTTCCTCTTTTAGTATTAATTAAAACTGAATCTCCTTGACCTACATCTATAAAATTTATATCAATAGATTTATCATTAAACAATACTAAAAAATTAAATAATATTAAAATAACCAAATAATATATAATAGATTTTTTAATATTAAAACTAAATCCATCTATATTTATAATTTTAAACACTATAAGCAAAAAGGTATAATATAGAAAAATCTCAAAAATGTTTGGTGAAGGAACTTTCAATATACCAATAGGTAGCTTATATAATATATTTACTAATTCAAACTGTATTGATAAAATAAAATCTAATATACAGCCCATTAAAGAAGTCAATATTGGTATTGTATAAAATAAGCATACCATAATTCCCCCTAGGATTAAGGATAAAGATAACATGGGAACTATAATTAGATTAGAGAGTATACTTAATATTGATATCTTATTAAAATAATAGGCTTGTACTGGCAATAATCCTATCTGAACTCCTAATATACCAGATAATCCATAGACTATTTTGTTATTATAGGGGTATAATTTTCTTTGTATCTTAGGTGTAAAATAAATTATTGAAAACGCTGCCATAAATGAAAGCTGAAATCCAATATTAAAAATCCAAATTGGATTTGCTATTAATAGAATAAACATTGCAAAGAACAAAGTATTGATAGAATCATAGGGCTCTCTTAGAGACTCCCCATAAAAGATTATACTAAACATTATATTAGCTCTAAGTAAAGAAGGTGGAAATCCTATTAGATATCCATAAATCCAAATAATACTAAGTGTTATAACTATATTTAATTTTCTTTTTATACCTAAATGAGATAATATATAATTTAAAAAACCAGCTATTATTCCTATATGTAATCCTGATACAGCCAATATATGGGCTAATCCTAGGTTTCTATATTTCTCCAAATTCTCTTCTTCCAAATATGAGGACTCTCCCAATATTATACTTTTTATCATTGAACTATTATTTACATTTAGATTACTATCAAATAAATTTTCTATGTTTTCTATAAAATTAGCCTTTAACTTATATCTAAAAGTCTTACCTTCTTTCTTAATTTTTATTACAGAATAATCCCTTACACTCATTATTGTATGTATTTTGTTTGACAGTAAATTTAATCTATAATTAAAAAGCATTGGATTAGTATTATTTTGTGGAATTTTTACTTTACCTAAAAAACTTATTTCATCACCTAATTCAATATTTTTGTCCCCTATGACCTTTAGCACTATTTTTTCTTTTACTCTGGTATCCATTGAATTATCTAATATTTTATTAACTTTAACAATATATTTTCCTTGTTCTTCACCACTGCAAATTATTTCATCAACAACACCACTTAACATAATGTTTCTATCTACTTTTGTTTCAAGAATACTGCTATTTAAACTATAACTCCCAAATATTAAACCTAATAAACTAAGAATTGAAAATAATGTTATAGCATTTGACTTTTCCATTATAAGATTTAAAATATAAATTCCTATGGTCAATACAAGTAAAATAAAACTTACAATTTTATTAATCTCTAAATAATAAGATATGATTATTCCTAAAGCTAATGGAATTGTTATAAACACAAAAGGCCTATTCATAAAACCCTCCAGCTTATTTTTTTCTATGCATCCTATTTAAACTCCAAATCATAAGTATTACTCCTAATAAAACCAATATGCTACCATCTGGCATACATACCACCTCAATTCATTTTATATTATTATAACATAGTGAACTAATATTTTATTATTGTTTTTGTTTTTTTATGGTAATATATAATATATAATATTGAAGGGAATGATAACAAAATGACAAATAGACTTTATTTAGATAATCCTTATTTACGAGAAATTGATTCAAGGATAGTTGATAAAATATATAAAGATGGAAAATATTATATAAAACTTAATAGAACAATCTTTTATCCTCATTTATCTGGAGGACAACCTGGAGATAAAGGTACTATAAATGGTGTTCAAGTATTGGAAGTATATGAAGAAGATTCTGATATAATCCATGTAACGAAAGAAAATATTTATAGTGATAAAGTAATCCTGAATATAGATTGGGAAAATAGATTTGATAACATGCAACAACATACTGGGCAACATCTGCTATCTGCTGCATTTTATAAACTTTACAATGGTGAAACTGTTGGATTTCATATAGGAAAAGATTATGTATATATTGATATTACTTTGCCAGATTTATCTGAAGATGATTCTGAGAAAATCGAAATATATGC
This sequence comes from Tissierella praeacuta DSM 18095, assembly GCF_900128955.1. Lineage (GTDB taxonomy): Bacteria > Bacillota > Clostridia > Tissierellales > Tissierellaceae > Tissierella > Tissierella praeacuta. Next base: position 131,819 of record NZ_FQTY01000001.1, on the reverse strand, counting down.
CAATAGAATAATATTTTCAAATTTCGAGATTAAATCCTATTATATTGAAAAAAATGATATAAATAAACTTCCAATTAGAAAGCAACCAACTGTTAATTCTAATATTCGTATAGTCGAAATTGATAATATAGATTTTTCTCCTTGTGCTGGTACTCATTTGAGAAATACTGGAGAAATAGGACTTATAAAGATAAGAAAATGGGAAAAATATAAGGGTAATATTAGAATTGAATTTGTTTGTGGTAATAGAGCATTGTTTGACTATAGATGGAAAAGTAAAATGATTAAAGATATTAGCTTACTATTATCTTCAAAAGATACTGATGTATTAGAAAAGGTTAAAATTCTCTATAACCAAAAAGAAGATTTAGAAAAAAACAACAGAAACATTCAAGAAGAACTCCTTAGATATAAAGGAGAAGATTTATTAAAAAATGCTATAAAGATAGATGGAATTTCATTTGTAACTAAAATATTTGACGATAGAGATTTAAAGACAATTAATAAAATATCAGTTCACTTAAATAATATAGAGAAATCTATTCAAATTTATGGTTCTAAATATGAAAATAAAGGACAATTTTTAATTAGCGTGTCAAAAGACTTAAATATTAACCTTAAAGATATATTCAAAGAGGTATCAGAGGAATTTGAAATTAAAGGCGGCGGTAGCCCTCAAACTATCCAAGGTGGATGTTCACTTGATGACTTAGATAGCTTACTAAATATATTTTTTGAAAATATAAAAAATAAAATTAAAGGTTAGAGAAATATTTCTCTAACCTTTAATTTTATATATAACTTAGAATCTCATTAAATATTTCTTCTTTAACCTTAGTCACTCCTAAAAAATCAACAGATGGTTTGTAAGCTTTTTCTAAGATAAAATGATTTTCTTTTGCTCCATTTAAACTTTCAATTCCTTTATCTACTAAAGCATTAAACATCTTATAATCCTCTCTACTTAATTTACTATTATCTAAATATTTATTTAAATCTACCTTTGTTTTTGCAAATTTTTCCCCATATTTATTTGATGTTATTATTGTATCTAATTCCTTAATAAATATAGATTCAATTTTTTCTGGTATCAAAGAATTATGATATATTTCTACTTCATAATTTCTTAATTTTGCTTCTCCTAATATTCTACTTAATAAAGTGTCTTTTCCTGTTCCTATAGTTCCGTCTATATAGTATATATCTTCTACCCATTCCAATATGGTATTTGTATAGTCTACGAATCCATAAGGTGTATATGCCGTAGAGAATAAATGTCTTTCTCTAAATCCATTAGATATTATTTTTATCTCTCTTTTAGAAAAAATTTTTTCTAAAACTTTTCTACTTTCATCATTTATCCCTTTAATATCTAGTTTTAATTTATTATCATCTTCTATTTCCTCAAATATAATTTTCGCAGCCTTAAAATAGTTAAATGCCTTTCTATAGGCATATTTATTATTTATTTTAGCCTTAACTATCTCTGCCTTATTAGATTCTAAAGAGTGAGAATCTATAAATTGTGCTAAGTCTATTATTTTATCTGTTAATCCTGGATATAAAGGCTCAATTGTATGTGGTGGAGTGCCGTCTACAATAGCTATGTCTAGTTCACATATAACAATCCCATCTATTGAGTTGGGATCTGATGGGCAATGGTGATACTCTATACTATAGCCTTCATGGAAAATTCTTTCACCTATTTCCTTCATTAAAGAAGATTTCCCACCTCCTGGCATGCCTTTCAATATATATAATGCCTTTCTATTTAAACCTATGATATTATCATGAAAAGAATAAAAACCATTGGACGTATTTCCTCCTGGAAATATTCTTCGTATTTTTGCCATATAAAAACCTCCTAAAAAGATTATATATTATAATTTATTCCTTTAGGACTATTATGTGCATATTGATGAAAAAGAACTCTTGAAATAGTATAATAATAGAATACCTCTATTTTTATTTTATATATCTGAATTATACTATATTTATTAATATTATGATATAATATTATCAACATTGTAATTTTAATAATTATATAGAAATAGGTGATTTATTGGCAACTATTAAGGATATAGCTATCAAAACTAATTTATCCACAACAACCGTTTCATTAGTACTAAATAACAGGGCAGATAATATACCACAAAAAACTAAAGATATAGTACTAAAAGCTGCAAGAGATCTTAATTATAGCCCTAACCAATTAGCAGTGGCTCTTGTGACTAAAAGATCAAAGACCCTTGGTCTAATAGTCCCAGACATCAGAAATGACTTTTTTTCAAACCTTGCTAAGGGAATTGAAGATGAATGTAGAGATAAAGGCTGGACTGTATTTTTATGTAATTCTAATGATATGCATGATAGAGATTTAGAGTATATTAAAATACTTGCTGGGAAAGGTGTAGATGGAATATTATATTGTATGTCTTCGGATAGTGATGCTAAAAAATTTAAAGAAAAATATGAACTATTCCAAAGGTTTGGTATTAAATTTATTGCATTAGACCGTTATTTTGATTTTCCAAATATTATTACTGCTCGTTTGGATCATCTAAAAGGTGGCTATCTTGCTACAAAACATTTAATAGATTTAGGTCATAGACGAATTGCATGTTTAACAGGTCCTAATAATTTGATAGACTCAAATGAACGTCTAAAAGGTTATAAGATGGCCTTAAAAGAAAATGGGATTCCATATGACCCAAATATAATCATAGAAGGAAATTACCAAGTTGAAGGAGGGCTTTCTGCAGTAGATAAGCTAGTTAAAACAGATTTCACTGCAATTTTTGCATTTAATGATATGATGGCCTATGGACTTTTTAAAGGTTTACAAACTCATGGTTTATTTGTTCCAAAAGATATATCCATTGTTGGGTATGATGATATTTACTTATCCGAAATTCTAGAAGTCCCCCTTACTACCGTACATCAGCCAGTAGAGTTAATGGGTAAAACAGCAACTAATTACCTCATAAACCTTATCGAAAATGAAGTAGAAAATAACGTAATACCAACTCACGCTCCGAAACTAGTTGTCCGAAAAAGTACTGCTAAATTAAATTCATCATAATAAGATATCTACTATAATTTATAACCACTTAGTTAGCAATAAAAAATCTCGGGTAAAATACCCGAGATTTTTATCTATTACTCATATACTAAAGTTAAGTTACTATTTTGAACCTCTTCCATATAAGGAATTGAACTCTCTGCTCCTTTTCTAGATACTGTAATTGCAGATGCAATAGATGAAAGCCTTAAGGCTTCTCTAATATCATATCCCTTAGCAAGACTTCCAATAAAATAACCAGTAAATGTATCTCCTGCTGCAGTGGTGTCTATCACAGGTACTTTAAATATTCCATGCTCTAGAACTGTATCTCCATCTTTAAATCGTACTCCCTTTTCTCCCAGTGTTAAGATAATTTTAGCTGAAGGATACTTAGTTCTCAATGCATCTAATATATCTCCTTTTATTTCTCCTTCGCAAATATCAACAGCTTCTACCTCATTCAACATAAAATAATCAACATACTCTAAATTTAAACTAAATATCTTCTCATCCATTGGAGAGGGATTTAAGACGATTTGAAGGCCTTTTTTATGTCCCTCATCTACTATATATTTCAGCATATTGATTTCATTTTGTAGAATCAGAAAATCACCCTTCGTAAAATTCTCCAAAACTCTATCTACATGATTCTCGGTTATCATTTGATTTGCTCCCCCGTAAAGGAGTATACAATTTTGACCATCTTCATCAACTTGAATAATTGCATGTCCTGTAGAAACATCATCATAATGTTTTATATAATCAATATTTACATTATTTGTTTTAAGAATATCAATCAATTTTCCACCATCTGATTTGCCAACAGCACCTGCATGATAAACTTCAACTCCTGATCTTGCTAGAGCAATGGATTGATTCAGACCCTTTCCTCCTGAAAAAATCTGCATTGACTTGGAAGATTTTGTCTCCCCAGGTCGAACAAACCGATCTACACTGTAGACATAATCTAAATTTAATGATCCAAAGTTTAGTATTTTCATTTATGCCTCCTTACCAATTTGGACAATAGAGTTTACTTTGTTAAGTAATCAAGAATTCCTTTCCATAATTCATCATAGAATTCCCAATTAACAAATTCTGGTGGTCCCCAATGAGGTGCACAGTCAGAAGTAAATACAGCTGATTTGCCCTTACCAAAATTACCTACAGCTATAAATGGATCTCCTCCAATTGTTGCTAGTACTTCACCTTCTGGGATTGCTATTGTCTTATTGTATCCTAGAAAATGAGGCCATTCTGCTGGAAGTCCTTTAATCGCATCATGTTCCTTTACTGTAACTGGTACTATCCCTTCTGGGTGCTCTGCTCTATCATCCATATCAAGGCATTTAACTGGAAGAATATCTTTAATTGAAGTTTGACCATATCTTGTCTTTGCATCAATACCAGTAAATGACATATATCCACCTACCATTAAAAATGCTCCTCCATCCTTTACATAATCTTTAATAAGATCACATCTATTCGGAGTTCTAATAGACTTTGTAAATGTCTTATGTGGTAATAATAGGGTATTTGACCCTATATCAGACAAAATAACACATGAATATTCCTTTATTTCCTCCATTGTAGTAGGAAATTTTTCTGGTGCTAAATGGTTTGAGATATAATCTACTTCATATCCAGCATTTTCTATTGCTTTTTTTATAAAACCTACTCCTTCTTCATAAACAGTAGTATAAAAAGTGTCAAACCCCTTAACATGTGTAGTATAGCTCATCCAGGATTCACCTGCAATTAGTACTTTCTTTACCATTAAAATTCCTCCTTTTATCTATTACACCAATCTATTATTAATTGTGCATAAATTAATATTGAATCTAAATATTGTTCTAACTCAATGTATTCATTCACTGCATGACATTGAGCTTGTCTTCCAGGCCCATATTGTAATGTAGGAGCTCCAGCAATATTTTTCCATATTCTAGAATCACATCCCGCAGGAGATCCAACTATTTTTAGTTCTTTGCCTGTTGCCCTTTCAAAGGATCTTTTAAATGAATCTACAAAAAGATGGTCTAAGTTCATTTCAAAGGATCCCCCTGCTTGATATATGGAGATATTTGGTTTATGATCTTTGAGCCATTCATCTCCTTCACAACATCTATATATAGCATTTGTATACTCTTTAACTACCTCATCATGATTCATTTCAGGCAGATAATGAACACAAGTGGAAAATGAGCAATAGTCAGCTACAGTAGAACCGGCAGTACCTCCTTCAATTACTCCAACATTGGATGTTGGTGCTGGTAGAAGTGTATGTTTGTATTTCATTAGCCATCTGTGTTCAAGTTCATCTATTGCTGCCATTAGCTTTATGGCTTTTTCTATTGCACTTACTCCTAACCATTTAGAACCTGAATGAACTGCCAATCCTTCTATTTCAACCTTAAAGAATATAAAACCCATATGTGCTGCAATTAGTTCATAATTCGTTGGTTCACAAACCACAACAGCATCGGCCTTTTGCCCATTCATAGCTGCTGCTATAGATCCATTTCCTCCACCTTCCTCATCTATTACTGAAGTAATAATAACATCACCAGGTAAAGAAATGCCTGCATCCTTCAAAAGCTCAACTGCCATTGCAGATGCCACAAGTCCACCTTTCATATCACATACCCCAAGCCCATACATTTTTCCATTTTTTATAGTTGGTTCATGGGGAGGAGTATCCCACATATTAATATCTCCAGGAGGCATAGTATCTACATGTCCATTAAACATAATTGATTTGCCACCATTCCCTTTAAAGGTTGCATATACATTATATCTGTTATCATAATTATGACCTGGGTTACCTTCTTTAAATTCTTTAATACTCTTTTGAATTACTTCCTCTGTTACTTGATCCTTTACTACAGTTGCTCCCATATTATTAAACATATTTATTAGATAGTCCTGTCCTTCTTTTTCCAATCCTCCATCAATCCCATGCCCAATATCACGAGTATCTATTGCTACAAGGTCTGCAAGACGAGAAATATACTTATTCTTATTTTCTTCTAGGGCAATCTTTAATTGTTCAATCATTCTTCTCACCACCCCAAATAATATTAATTATACAATCTTATACAATTTTCAACTATATCCCAAAATTTTTCCTTATGAAGTTTTACTGCAACTAATACATTTGGCTCCTTCTTAGTTGTATTAAAATAATCACATAATGTACGCCCATAACATTTTTCACTTCTTATTTCCACTTCTGTATACATAGGTTTTACTTCAATACAACTTGGATCAATAAGATAAGCTATGCATGTAGGATCATGAAGTGGTCCACCCTCCCAACCAAATACCTCTTTTTGTTGTTGTCCAAAGAATCTCATTAAATCTGTAAAAAGATGAGCAGCCTTTGTATCAATATTCTTCATTCTATCAACTATAGAAGGATAGCATAATGCTTGTCTTGTTAAATCCAGTCCCATCATAACAATAGGTCTTCCTGATGTAAATACTACATATGCTGCCTCAGCATCTGCTAAAATATTGAATTCTGCAGCAGGGGTAACATTCCCTAATTGGTAAGCTCCACCCATAAGAACTATTTCTTGAATCTTATCTACAATCCTAGGCTCCATACGCATTGCCATTGCAATATTAGTTAATGGTCCAGTTGGCACAAGAGTAATATCTCCTTCTGATTCCATAAGAGTATCAATTATATAGTTTACAGCATGTTTATCTTCTGATTTTTTTGTTAATGAACCAAAAGTTGGTCCATCAAGCCCTGTTTCTCCATGAATATCTTCTGCAATTACCTGTCTTGTCCTTATCATTGGATGACTACAACCTTCATAAACAGGGACATTAATATTTAAATATTGGCATACATTTAAAGCATTTCTAGTAGTCTTCTCTATAGTTTGATTTCCAGCCACAACGGTAATTCCAAGAAGATTTATCTTCGGGTGCTTGGCCGCCATCATAATAGCCACGGCATCATCATGTCCTGGGTCACAGTCTAATATAATTTTTCTTTTATCCATATTAGTACTCCTTTATAATTTAATTCTATAAGATTAATGAACTTTTCCTTTTTTGTTCTTTTCTTGCTTTTCTCCATAAGGAAATGGCAAGTACTGCTACTGTAATAATATAAGGTAGCATAAGAACAAATTGGGAAGGCCATCCATATGCTTGTAATCTTCCACCAATACTATCAACAAATCCAAAAAGCAAACTTCCTATCCATGCGAATATAGGGTTTGCTCCTCCAAAGAACATGGCTGCAACACCCATAAAACCTCTTCCATTAGTCATATTTTCAATAAACATCTGAGAATACCCTATTGAAAGATGAGCACCAGCCATCCCACCTAAAATTCCCGAAATTATCATTACTTGATATTTCATTTTATTTACATTTATCCCTGCAGTTTCTGCTGCCATTGGAAAGCGTCCCACAGAACGAAGTCGAAGTCCCCATACTGTGCGATAAAGCAAGAAACTTAAAACAAGAACCATAATTATTCCAACTATTTCCATCAGCGACCAATTATTAAATATTCCATCTAGATACTTGTTACCTTGCAAAATTGGAATATTTACTCTAGGTATTCCAATAATTTCAGGACTTGTAAAGCTCCCAGTAGTTCCAAGAAATTGCTTTATTCCAAACTTGGTAATAGCAAGTGCAAATATGTTAATCGCTGTACCAATAGCAGTTATATCTGCTTTATATTTTATATGAGCAACAGCCATAATAAGTGCTGTCAATATCCCTGCAATCATTGCTATTAATAGTGCAAGTACCCAGCTTCCTGTTGAATAACTAACCAAAACAGCCACAAATGACGCTGTAAGCATAATCCCTTCAGTTCCTATATTTGTAATATCACCTTGTTCTGTAATTACGGCAGCCAAAGCAGCAAACAAAATAGGAGTTGAGGCTCTTATAGTAGCATATATCAATGTATAATCAAAAATTGAATGAAAATTCACTTTTTAGCCCTCCTTTAAATTTGTTCCTTAACAGTTTGTGTATTCTTTGCCTTTCTTTTTTTGTTAAAGGCAAATAAGGCTTCCATTGTTGCAAATATTATAAATATAGCGATTATTGTATCAACTATTGATTTTGGTACTCCAGTATATCTTTCCATTCCCAGAGCACCAGATTTTAGAACTGCAAGGAAAAATGCCATGAAGGGGACCATTTTTATATCATTTTTTACTATTAGTGCTGCAAGCATGCCATCAAAAGCAATGCCTGAAGAAAAATTATCAAGAAAATATCCATAAGTTCCAAGTACTTCAAGAGCTCCTGCAATTCCACCAATAGCTCCACTCAAATACATTGCATGAATCATACTCCTTTTTGGACTAATTCCAATATACTCAGCGTGAAATGGATTTAGTCCAACACTTGTAAATCTATATCCCCAACTAGATTTAGTTAAAATCCAGTAAATAACTATTGCTAATCCAATTGCTATAAAAAGTCCAGTATTTGCTTGACTTGGCTTCAAAAATTGAGTCAACTTTGCACTATTAGCTATTGTTGGAGTCTGTGGTACTCCTGTTTTGGCACTGAATGGTCCATTTACTAGATAGGATGTAATATATTTCGCCACATAGTTCATTAGTATGGTTACACAAACTTCATTTACTCCTAAATAGGCTTTTAAAGAACTTGGGATATATGACCAAGCAGCACCTATTAGAGCTGCAACCATAATACAAAGTATAATCAATAGTGGTCCCGGTAAACTTGTAAATGTAAAACCAACCCAGGCAGCAGCTATTGCACCTAAATAAAGCTCACCTTCTACTCCTACATTAAAAACCCCTGCTCTTGACGATACTACAAATGCTATTGATGTCAAAAGCAATGGTACAAACTTTTGTAATGTTGTGCCCAAATTTAATTTACCAACAAAAGCTCCTTTAAAAAGCTGGAAATATGCTTCTATAGGATTATGACCAAGAAAAAGCATAATAACAGCACCTATGAATATGGAAACTAAAGTTGTTAGGAGCAGATTTAAATATTTATTCGTAGATTTTGTCATATTAGTGGCTCCCTCCCATTTCTGCTGAATCCTTATTCTTTGCAACTCCACCCATCATTAATAAACCAATATTATCTTCATTTGCATCCTCAGCATTTAAAATACCAGTAATTTTCCCTTCATACATAACTACAATTCTATCAGAAAGAGATAAAATTTCTTCAAGATCTGCTGACACTAATAAGATAGCCTTGCCCTTTGCTTTTTCTTCATTAAGGATTTTCCTAATAGATTCTATTGCTCCAATATCCACACCTCTAGTTGGTTGGGAAGCAATAAGTAGTTTCCCATCTGCATCTACTTCCCTTGCAACAACTATCTTTTGAGCATTTCCTCCAGACAAGGCTTGGGTCAATATATTAGGGTCTGTTGGCCTAACATCAAATCTTTCTATAAGATCTTTTGAAAAACTTGCAATGGCTTTTTTGTTGAGAGCTATACCCCTTACAAAAGGTCTTTTATCTATTTTAGCAGCAACCATATTATCCATAATACTCAATCCTCTATTTAGACCACGAAGATTCCTATCTTCAGGTACATGTGCTAAACCTAATTTTCTAATCTTTAGCGGAGTAAGATTGGTTATATTTTTTCCATCAAGGTTTACTATTCCTTTCTCTACTTTTCTTAATCCAGCAATTGCTTCAATTAATTCACTTTGTCCATTTCCATCAATACCTGCTATTCCTACAATTTCACCAGCCTTAACATCCATTGAAATTCCTCTAATTTTAGATAATTCTTTTTCTCCAGATGTCCAAATGTCGTCAACCTTTAAAACTACATCTCCAATGTTAGATTTCTTCTTTTCTACTTTAAGAAAAACTTCACGACCTACCATCATTTTAGCAAGCTCAGCTGTATTAGTATCCTTCTTCTCAACAGATGATACAAATTTACCATTTCGCATAACAGTAACTCTATCTGAAATCTCCATTACCTCATTTAATTTATGTGAGATAAATACAATTGATTTTCCGTCTGCCTTCATATTTCGTAAAATCTCAAAAAACTTAACACATTCTTGAGGTGTTAGTACTGCAGTAGGTTCATCAAGGATAACTATCTCTGCACCTCTATATAATGTTTTAATAATTTCAACTCTTTGTGCTTCTCCAAGTGATATCTGATTTATTCTCTTATTAGGTTGGATATCCATATTATAAATATCAATATATTCTTGTATATCTTTCCTTGCCTTATCAAAGTCTATAGTAATATTTTTTCTTGGTTCAAATCCTAAAATAATATTCTCAAGTACTGTTAATTCTTTTACAAGCATAAACTCTTGGTGAACCATTCCCACACCATTTGCAATAGCCTTTGCAGGGGTCAATCCTGTAAATTCTTTTCCATTGATTTTGATACTTCCTGAATCATTTCCATAAATACCATAAAGCATCTTCATCATAGTAGATTTACCAGCGCCATTTTCACCAATAAGTGAATGTATCTCTCCTTTTTTTAGATTGAATTGACCATCAATAACGGCTCTTACATCACCAAAATGCTTTGATATATTGGTCATTTCAACTATATACTCGTTCATCGAAACACCTCTTTCCGCTACTTAGCATTAAATACCTACTATCCTTAATTTTTAAAGAAGTGGTTTGCTATACAACAAACCACCTCAAATATTATCATATTTTACTATTTTCTTCCGAATCCTTCATAAGCCTCAACTACGATTTCGCCAGATTTGACTTTTTTCTCTAACTCAACTATAGTATCAACAATATCTTGGGGGAATTTGTCTCCTAAAGCTTCTTTCATAACTGACATATCAGTTAATCCAACACCTCCATTACTTATATCAAGGTATGTTGTTGTATTTCCTTCGAAGGTTCCGTTGACAACTGATTCAATTGCAAGATATGTTGCATTATCAACTCTCTTTAACATAGAGGTCAGGATAGAACCTGGATATACACCATCTTGATCCAAATCAACACCTATAGCGTATTTTCCTTGTTCCTTAGCTGCTTCAAGTATTCCATTACCTGTGCCAGAAGCTACATTCATTACTATATCAGCACCTTGACTATATTGAGCAATTGTAAGTTCCTTTCCTTTAAGCGGGTCATTGAATGTTCCTGCAAAGGATTGTAATACTTTAATCTCTGGATCTATATATTTTGCACCTTGTTCATAACCAACAAAGAAATCAGAAAGAACTGGAATATCCATTCCACCTACCCATCCAATTACCTTATCAGGGTTTACACCTGTAATATCTGTCTTAGTAGTAAACATAGCTGCTGCTGCACCTGCAAGGAATGAACCTTCATTTTGTGCAAAAGTAGAAGATACGATATTGTCTCCAGGAACAACACCATCAATAATAGCAAATTTAGTATCTGGGAATTCAGGACAATGTTTAGCCATTATCTCTTGAAACTGAGTTGATACACCAATAACTAAATCATAGCCTTCTGCCGCCATTGCAACAAAATTTGATTCCCACTCAGTAGGCTCTTTAGATTCCAATTCCTTAAATTCAATGCCAAAATCTTTTACAGCTCTCATTGCACCTTCATGTGCTGAGTCATTAAATGACTTGTCCCCTAAAAATCCAGCATAAACTAACGCTACTTTAAGTTTGTCCTTTGGATCTTTACTTTCATTATTAGGTGATGTTGGTTCGGATTTACATCCTGTAAGAGTTCCCATAATTAAAACCAACACAAGTAAAATTGACAAAATTTTTTTCATGTTAAATTCCCCCAATCTTTTATTTTTTATAAACTGCTCATTTAAAATAATACGTTTCCCTAATAAATATTTTTAGTAAAACGTTTAACTGGTTTTAGTTTAAACTAATTTTCTTATTTTGTCAACAATCTATTGCACCAAGTTAACTACTAAAATGTTCTAAAATTTATAACTCTCCATAGTAAATTTAATATCTCCTCCCTTATGGTGATTATTTTAAAAGATAAAAAAGAACTCTTGAAAGAGTTCTTTGGATAAAATTTATATTTTATTTTTGATATTCCTAGTATAATTTTATAATAAAAAATATGTCATCCTTTTCATCAGGATTACACTCATCCCATTTTGCAGTAGAAGTAATTCCTTCCATATCAACGCTCATAAATACCCTCATAAGTTTTCCCCCTTATTTAAAGTTTTTGTTTGTAATTGTTAAACTTTTTATCTATTTGTAACTATTTAATAATAAACTAATTATATAAGTGGATAATGACATGTAACTAGCCTTCCATCTATATTTTTTGTTTCTGGTTCTTCTCCTTTACATAAATCCTTTACATATGGACATCTTGTATGAAATCTACAACCTGAAGGTGGATTCATTGGACTTGGTATATCACCTTCTAATATAAGCTTTTCCTTATATCTAGTATGAGGATCTGGTACTGGCGATGCTGCAATTAAAAATTTAGTATAAGGATGCAATGGATATTTATACACTTCATCCGTATTTCCTAATTCCATAACTTTGCCTAAAAACATTACACAAACTCGATTTGATAAATACCTAACTACATCAAGATCATGAGAAATAAATAAATATGTCAATTTCTTTCTCTCTTGAAGATCAAGTAAAAGATTAATTATTTGAGATTGTATTGAAACATCTAATGCAGAAACTGGTTCATCGCATACAACAAATTTTGGATTTAATGCAATAGCTCTTGCAATGCCTATTCTTTGTCTTTGCCCACCACTAAACATATGAGGATATCTTGATGCATAGGCTTTTCTCAATCCTACAAGTTCCATTAATTCTTGTACTCTTTCCAATTTTTCATTACCTGGGGCTACATTATGAGTTATAAAGGGTTCACCAATTATATCAACTACTTTCATTCTAGGGTTAAGAGAAGCATAAGGGTCTTGAAAAATTATTTGCATCTCTTTTCTCAACTCACGCATCTCATTTTTATTTAACTCAAAAATATTTTTACCTTCAAAATAAACTTCTCCTGCAGTTGCATCTAATAGACGAAGAATTGTCCTACCAAGGGTACTTTTCCCACATCCCGATTCACCTACAAGTGCTAATGTTTCTTTTTCATGTATATCAAAACTTATATCATCAACAGCACGTATAGTTCCAGAAGTCTTACCCAATCCACTTTTTTCAACAGTAAAATACTTTTTTAAATTTTTCACACTCATAATTACATTATCCATATTTTCGCCACCCTTATTATTTATATTTAAAACACCTTACCAAATGACCGTTACCACTATCTACTAGTTCAGGTTCTTTTTCTCTGCATATGTCCATTGCATAATCACATCTTGGACTAAATCTACATCCTTTTGGTAAGTATAATAAATTTGGCACAATTCCCTTAATACTATATAATCTCTCTAATTTTACATCATTATTATTTGCTCTAGGAATAGACTTTAACAGACCTTCAGTATATGGATGTAAGGGATTATCAAATAATTCAAAGACATCTCCTTGTTCCATAACTTTTCCAGCATACATTACATATACATAATCACACATATCAGCCACTACTCCAAGGTTATGTGTAATTAAAATTATTGAGGTGTCAATTTGCTTTTGCAAATTTTTCATCAGATTTAATATTTGAGCTTGAATTGTTACATCTAGAGCAGTAGTAGGTTCATCAGCTATTAGTAGCCTTGACCTACAAACAAGAGCCATGGCTATCATAACTCTCTGTCTCAACCCTCCAGATAATTGATGAGGATAGGAATTGTATCTTTTTTCTGGTTCAGGAATACCAACATGTTCAAACATATTAATAACTATTTTTTTTGCTTCATTTTTTGTAATTTTCTTATTATGTATAAGTATGACTTCTGCCACTTGTTTTCCTACAGTATATGCAGGATTTAAGGATGTCATTGGTTCTTGGAATATCATAGAAATCTTATTACCTCTAATAGATCTCATTTTGCCCTTGGAATAGTTTAAAAGATTTTCTCCATTAAAAATAATTTCTCCGTCTACAATTTTTCCAGGTAAATCTATTAATTGTAATATCGACAAAGATGTCACACTTTTACCACATCCAGATTCCCCTACAATACCTACTATTTGTCCTTTGTTTACCTGTATACTTACGTCATCAACTGCTGGAACAACTCCCTTATCAGTATAAAAATAAGTTTTTAAATTTCTAATATTCAAAATTTGATTTTCCACCATTTCACAATTCCTCCTTTATTGTTTTAAATATGGATCTAGAGCATCTCTCAAACCATCACCTAAAAAATTAAATGCTAACACAATAATCAATATTGCTATTCCTGGAGAAATTGTTACCCATGGTGCATTAAATAAATATTCTTTTCCATTAGATACCATCAATCCCCAACTTGATGCTGGAGGTTGGGCTCCTACTCCTAGAAAGCTTAAACTTGCTTCTGAAAGAATAGAACTTGGTATATTTAAAGTGAATAATACAAGAAGCTGGGGTATGCAATTTGGTAATATATGTCTAAACATAATAATATAATCCTTTACACCAATGGCTTTTGCCGCTTCAACAAATTCTTTGTTTTTTAAAGAAAGAGTTTGTGATCTGACTACTCTAGCTGTTCCAGCCCACCCAACTACACTTAATGCAATGAATATATTAAGCAAATTTGCTCCTAAAGTATACATAACAACCATTGCCAAAAGTATGGAGGGAAAAGATAATACAATATCTGCAATTGTCATAATTATAATATCAGTCTTCCCTCCATAATACCCAGATAATATCCCCATAATAATTCCTATAATCATAGAGATTGTAGGGGGAACTAAGGCTATCACTAAAGAAATCCTAGAACCATAAATTATTCTTGTTAGGACATCCCTTCCATACATATCTGTCCCAATTAAATTTTCTCTACTCGGTTTCAAAAATTGAGCATCTAAATCTACTTTATATGGGTCATATCGAACAATAATTGGTGCAAATATAGCCAATAAAATAAACATTAGTATTACTATAGAACCAACTACTGCTAACTTGTTCTTTTTGAAAGATGTAAATAATTCTTTCCATAAATTAGATTCAATAATTTCTTCCATATCTTTAATATCTTCTTTAATAATATCCATATATTAACGCCTCCATCAGTTATATTTTATCCGTGGATCTATAAATGAATATAAAATATCTGCAACAAGATTGCCTAAAATAACTATAAATGTTGTAAAAATAACTGATCCTTGAAGTAGTGGCATATCTCTGTTCTGAATAGCATTAACAGCAATTCTTCCTATTCCAGGTATTCCAAATACACTTTCAGTTATAACTGCTCCCGAAAGAAGACCTGCTACTTGGAGAGCCATAACTGTAACTACTGGAAGCATTGAATTCTTTAAAGCATGTTTTACAATAACTCTTATATCAGCATTGCCTTTTGCTCTAGCAGTTCTTATATAATCATTCCTCATAACTTCTAGAAGATTAGATCTAGTTAATCTTGCAATAGTACCTGCAGAGCTCCACCCAAGAACTATAGATGGCATTACCAAATGCTTAAAACTGGTAAAACCTGATACAGGTAGTAATCCAAGTTTTAAAGAAAATATATATTGAAAGAGTAATCCCGCCCAAAATACTGGAATAGAAACTCCAAGAAGAGAAAATCCCATAAAGATATTATCCACAAAAGAATTTCGTTTTACTGCGGAAAATATCCCAGCGGGAATTCCAATAATCCAAGATACAACTGCTGCTGACACAGCTAGTTTAAGCGTGTTAGGAAATGCATCAAATAGCAAATCTGCCACTGGTCGTTTTAATTTATATGAAACTCCAAAATCCCCTTGAACCGCACCCCATAAAAACCTAAAAAACCTTATATAAGCAGGATCATCAAGATTCATCTGCTGTCTTACTCTTTCAATAACATCTGGTTTCACATGTTCTTTCATCATCAATGTAACAGGATCCCCAGGAACAACATTTAATAATATAAATGTAATTAAAGATATCCCAATTAATACCGGTATAACGAGAAGTATTTTTTTAACTATATATCTGCTCATACGGCACCTCCATAGCTAATGTATAATAACCACTGCAAAGCAGTAGTCATTATACATTTATAATATATATCTTATTCTACTATCTCTACATTATAATAAGGCATATCTCCCCAGCCATTCCATGAAACCTTAAGATTTTTAACTCTAGGTTGAACTATAAATATTTTGTTAAGAGAGAATAATGGTATCCAAGCAGCATCTTCATGTACTATGGTTTTTTCTAACTCTTGATATAACTTCATTCTCTGATCCTGATCAGTCATTGCCCTTACTTCTTCTATTTTTCCATGGACTTCTGAGTTATTATAGCAGAAAGATCTTGCAAATGTATTTTTCTCTGAGAAAAACGTGTAAAAAAAGTTATCAGGATCATTATAATCTGCCATCCAAACATTATAATATGAAGGAAGTTCTCCCTGTGCTCTTATTCCAAAATAGCTTGCACTATCCATTTGTGTAATCTTAACATCAATCCCTATATCTCCTAGCATAGCCTGAACAGCTTCATTTATTTTTAATGTTGAAGGGCTATCAGTTGTCATAGCTAATTCCATTTCAAATCCATTTGGATATCCCGCTTCTGAAATTAACTCTTTTGCTTTTGTAGGATCATAGGGAATTTCTTGTAAATCATAATTAAATCCTAGTACTCCCGGTGGAATAATACCATGAACTAATCGACCTTCTCCACTATATAATTTATCAAGTATAGTTTTACGGTCTATCCCCATCTGTATTGCTTTTCTTATTCTCACATCATCCAATGGCTTAATACTTTGGTTTAAACAATAATAGTAGGTTCCAGCTTTTGAACCACTAACAATTTGATCCTTCCATTTATCACTGTTTTTAAATGCTTCATATTGGCTTCTTGCATTATCTACATCAAATACATCTATTTCATCTGTTTCAAACATAATCCTGATTGTTTCTGCATCAGGTACTATTTTTACAATAATACCATCAAGTTTAGGTGCCCCTCTAAAGTAATCACAATTTGCAACCATGACAAATTGTTCATTTAATTTCCACTCTTTAAATATAAATGGCCCCGTTCCTATGGTTTTTTCTGGAACCAATCCAAATTCTTCTCCTGCCTCAGTTGTTGCTTTTCTATTAAATATTGAACATGGTGGAGCAGCAAGATTTGCTATAAAAGGTGCAAAAGGTTTTTCTAATGTAATTTCTACAGTATAATCATCAATTACTTTAATACCACTAACAACATCTATCTTTCCTTCCATTCTTTCTTTAGCACCTGCAATCATATCAAGAAAGTCTGTATTTAATGCTTGTGTTTTAGGATCTAGCATTCTATCAAATGAAAATAAAACATCATCTGCTTTTAACTCTTCTCCATTATGAAATTTTACATTCTTTCTTAAATAAAAAGTATATTTAAGACCATCATCAGATACATCCCATTTTTCTGCTAATCTAGGAACAATTTCTGATTTCCCTTCCTCAACTGTGGCTGCATCTACAAGACAATCAAATACATTTAGTGCAATAAGGTATGTGTCTGTTAATTTTTGGGGATCTCCAGTACTTGGATCCTCAGTGTTTAAAATTCTAATCATCTTTTCACCATCGATACTGGAACTAGTGTTGCCACTTTTTGATTTGCAACCAGTCATTGAACTAACAATCAATACAAATATAATCACTAACATTAATATTTTGTTTTTTGATTTTAGCATCCCTTGACCTCCTTATTGTTATTTATACATTTTTAAACCTTGACCCTATTTCCTAAACATCAATCCTCTCTTTAAATATTTAAGATTTTATTCTTTATTTATTATCACTCCTTTCAATTTTTTAATTTTATGCCATATATCTATAAAGTATTAATTAATTTATCCAAACCCTAATTTTAATCAGAATTTTATGATAATTTCAAGGATTATTTAAATTGTCTGGAATTCTTAATTATATTATAAACTTATAAATTTTATTTCATTGACACTAATATATACTTGCAATTTATATGCCATATTTAAAATGGCAATATTTTCATATTTAGATAAATTCAATTATTTTTCAGGCAAAATTATTACCTATTTAATTTCCAATTTACCCCATTTATATTTATTTGATAAAAAAGTAACATAGAATGCTGTCTTTATAATATAAATCTTGTCTTTAATATTTATATTCTAATATACTACTAATTAGTTATCCCAGCTTATCAAAAACATTTCACTATTATTTACATAAAAAACCTCTTTATATATGGTTTTATAAATAATTCCATTAATAAAGAGGTCATTTCTATTAATCAGATTTTATTTAGAACTTTACTTTATTTAAAACTCCCTTTTAATGATAGATATTGATCAAATATTAGTCTACTTACCTTTCCACCAAATCTATAAGATTCATGGTCATTATAATACAAATTATCAACAAAATCTTTGGTAAATAAAGATATAACATATCCACCATAAGGTGTATATACAATCCCTCCATCATTTCTACATTCATTCATACTGCCACTCTTTGAAGCAATAGAAACTAATTCCTCATCACCAGTATTTTCCGAATCCAAGAAATACTGAGGTAAGTCTCTTGTTAGAATAGTATTATAATGTTGATTTTTAAATATCTCTATCATTTCCTCAGAAATTTCCTTACTCCACAATTCTTTCTTATATAGTAATTCAAAAAATTTTCCATAATCTCTTGGAGTAGTGGTTCCTAATTTACTATATTTTTCAAAATCTATTTTGTTATGAAGTATTGTATCTTTAAGACCTAAATCTACACAGGTGTTATTTATATTATCTATTCCAAGTAAATCTATTAAAATATTGGTAGCAATATTATCACTAATCACAATCATAAGTGTTGCAAAACTCTTAGCCGTCATCTCTACTCCATAGTCTAAATCTCTTAATATTCCACTTCCAACCACATAATTTTCTTTTTCATATTTTAAAATTTTATTAGCATTAATTTTCTTTTCATGTATTTGTCTATATAATTCTGCTAATACAAAAACTTTAATTGTGCTAGCCGTTTCAAATTTAGTGTCAGAATTAATCTCTATTATATTTCCTTTAAAGTCATTTAAATAAATTCCCATTTTCCCACTAAAATTATAAACTTCTGCATTGATTCTTGACTCTAATGACAACTTATCCATGGCTACCTCCTTATTATATATTCAAATATATTTAATCTAATAAATAATCTACAATACATATTGGTTTTGATTTTTTTATATATACTCTTGGAACTCTTCTACTAATAACACTAAGAACTTCATTTCTATTAGTATTTATTTTTTCAGCAACTTCATCTAAGGTTATTCCATCTTTAGAATTTCCTCCTAATAAAATAACTTCATCTCCTACTTTAGCATAGGGTATATTGGTTAAATCTATCATACATTGATCCATGCATATCTTGCCAATTATAGGAGCTCTTTTACCATTTATGTTTACTTCTCCTTTACCAGTAAGAGCTCTCATATATTCATCTGCATATCCTACTGGTAATGTTCCAACTATAGTTTTTTTCTTGGCAACAAAAGAGTAATCATATCCTACTCCTTCTCCCGCTTGTATTTCTTTAACCTGGGATATCTCAGTTTTAAAGGTCATTACTGATCTTAAACTTCCTTCTTTCTTGGATGATGTTTGTACACCATACATAAGAGAACCTAATCTTATCATATCAAGATGATACTCAGGATAAATTACCATACCTATACTATCACAGATATGTTTAATAGGTATATAAATTCCCTTGGCTTCAAGTTTATGAATTACATTCATTAATAATTCATATTGTATTTTATCAGTTTCTTTTGTCTTTAGTGCAAAATGTGTAAACATACCTTCCAATCTTATATTTTTTAAATTGTATATCTTTTCTATTATACTTATAATATTAGAATCAATTTTTAATCCAAGTCTATTAAACCCTGTTTCTATTTTTATATGAATTGTAACTTCTTTATTTAACATTTCTCCTATATCAGATAATATTATAGCTTGCTCTAAACTAAAAATTGTAATGGTTATATTATTTTGAACAGCAAATTTCAATTTATCACTAGGAGTGTACCCCATTATCAATATGGGAATATCTGAATAGTATTTCCTAAGTTCAATTGCCTCCGTAAGACAGGCTACTGCCAACATATCTATTCCATTTTCAATAAGGGCTTTTGCTATATGTATGGAACCATGTCCATATGCATTTGCCTTTACAACTCCAGCTATTTTTGTCTTTGATTTTAACATTTTTCTTGCTTGAGATAAATTATATTCTAAATTAGAGAGATCTATCTCTACCCATGTATTTCGCATTAATGAGTCAGTGCAGTTCTTAAGCATAATATCCCTCCTAATTTAATTATATTACTTTTCATATTTCTATTTAGATTTCGCAGCTAATATAAATGCCTTAAATAAATTTAAAAATTGAGAATAGCGTTTTGCTAAACATTCTGGGTGAAATTGTACCCCTATTAAAAATCTTTCATCTGTTGCCTCTATAGCCTCTATTATTTTATCCTCAGAAAAAGCAGAAATAGATAAATTATTTCCTAGTTTCTTTATTGCCTGATGATGATTGGAATTTACAAATATTCTTTCTGTTTCAAATATACTATATAATTTACTATCCTTCTTAATATCTATTGAATGATATAATTCATCCTTTGAGATTCCAATTGGACTATGACCTAATGTATTTGGTATTTGTACACCTATATCTTGATATAGACTACCTCCTAAAGCAATATTCGCCAATTGATGTCCTCTACAAATTCCCAATATAGGTAGTTTTCTTTCATATGCTTTTATAAATAATCCAAACTCATATTTATCCCTTATGGCAGATATATCGTTTACCTCTCTTAAAGGATTTTCATCATAAGATAAAGGTGAAATATCCAATCCTCCAGTAAAAAGAATACCATCTACTAAATTTAAATAATAGTCATAATCTTCTTCATCATAAATAATTGGTATATTTATTGGTATTCCACCTGCATCAAATATTGAATTGATATAATAACTGTTAACAGTATGAAAGCCTTTCTGTTCTGACTCAAATGTTGTTATTCCGATAATTGGTTTCAATATCTTCCCCCCTAATTAATATTATTATAAAATTTAATATAAGCAAAATTTATGCCATAAAAAATATTGTTTGTTCTTTGATATTGTAAATTATATCACATTAACTTGATTTGGCAATAATTCAAAGTATATGTAATCTTATTAATTATATAATTTATTTACTACTATAAAATAAACCAACTCTTTTGTTCCTGTTTTTAGGAAAACTTCCTAGTTTTCGCACTATTTTATGAATATTATTTGTAATATAAATGTAGTTTCATAAACAAACCAAAAAAGCGATCAAAGTTACTAGTTTACTATTGGGGAGTATGTGAAAGTACAATATTCATAGGATTTAAACCATACTGTGAGAATAAGGAATTAATAAAGAAATTAGATATTCTCACTACAATATGATAAAATATTATAAATAAAGAATATGAATAAAGAAGGGGTTTTTATTATGTATAACAAATCCGTAAATATCATTAAACCTTTGATTACACTTTTTCTAATTACTATTATGTTTATTGCTATTGGTGTTAATGCAAAACTATCCATTAATTTTTTGGTATATGCTATAACATTACTTATATTGCCAATGTGCCTTAAAGATAAGAATATATCTTTAACAATAAAAATATTTTTAGCAGTAAGCCTAGGTTTAATTAGTGTTTTTATTATTAATTATTTAATAGACAAACAAAAAGTTTATTTATATATAATTTTATTTTTTATGGCTATTTTATTTAGCATAGTATATAGTACAATAAACAAACAAATTTAGGCAGTAATATATTAGGCTTTTTTCAAGGAATAATGGAAGGAGAAATAATATAATTAAATAATAATATAGATAATTATGATGAAAAGAAATATATATGTTGCCATGAATTAGGATTCGAACAAGTTTTAGATAGGAGTCTACATAAGAATTAATTAAATTAAAGCTTGAGAAAAAATAAATAGGAGGAGGAAAATTATGTTAGAGAAGATAGCAAAGTTTTTTGGATACTTTATTATAGTAATTTCTCTTATAGCAGGAATTACTAGCATTATTAGTAAAGATTATGGGTTACTGGTTTTGCAAATATTAGCTTTATTAGTAGGAGTATTTCTAATTTATGTATTAAAGAATGTTAAAATATTCAAAAAAACAACTGATGATGATTACGATATGGAATAGCTTTTACATCTAAATTTCTTAATATTTTTATAATACTAGAGCCTTAACTGGCTCTTTTATATAAATTAATAAAGAACATAAGTTTAAAAAAGGAGGTTATTTTTATAGTAGAATATTATTCAGAAGAACTAAAACAGCTGCTAGATAAACATTTGGAAATTGAAGCTCTAAAAAAGCAGAGATTAGAAGTAAAAAATAATTTCATATTCACAGGAATTAATGGTGGATTCATATCAAAGAAAACTATTTCTGATTGGCTTAGACGATTCTCGTGCATCTACAAGAGTTGTAAAATAGAACAAAAAACAAATAAAGCGACAAAAGTCGCTAGTTTACTATGGCGGGAGTATGTGGGAATCGAACCCACCCAAGAAGTTCCTAACCCCTCGCGCTGGTTTTGAAGACCAGAGAGCCCACCAGGACTCATCTACCCCCAAGATATATGCAATTTGACAACTATTATAGTATATCACATCGACAAATTCTGTCAAGAAAAATCGTCTGTAATTCTACAAAAATGTAATTTACTTATAATTTAGAACCATTAAAATAATAGCCTACTCCCCATTTGGTCATAATATACTCTGCTTCTGATGAGTCTTTCTCAATCTTTTCCCTAATTCGTCTTATATGAACATCTACTGTCCTTAGATCACCATAATATGCATATCCCCATACTAACTCCAATAACTCTTCTCTTCTAAAAACCTTATTAGGATTTGATATAAGAATAAAAAATAAATCAAATTCTTTCCCAGTTAAATTTACATTTCTATCCTTTATAATTACCTTTCTACCTACAGTATTAATGGTAAAATCCTGTATTTTTATTACTTGATTATTAAATTCCATTGCTTTATAATCTACTCTTCTTAATATTGCCTTAATTCTTGCCTTTAATTCTAAAATATTAAAAGGTTTAACAATATAATCATCTGCACCATATTCTAGAGCTAAAATTTTATTAATATCCTCATCCTTTTCAGTTATTACTATAATTGGAACTTGAGAAACATTTCTAATGGCTTGACAAACATTCAAGCCATTAGAATCTGGTAATATTAAATCAAGTAATATAAGATCATAATTATTTATTTTAAGTTTTTCCAAAATGTCTTTGCCATTAAAAATCATATCTATAATATATCCGTCTTGTTCAAGACTATATTTTAGTCCCTTTACAAAGGATTTATCACTGTCTAATATTAATATCTTTTTCTCCATTCTTTCACCCCTGTACTTGTGCATTTGTCATTTGTTTAAAATTCTAATATCATTATCTCTCTTTGTTATTTTAACTTGGTCAAAGTGTTCAAGAATGGCAAGGGCTATCTTTCTATTAGTATTTAACATATCTCTATATTCACCTATTGATATTGAAGTTTTATTTTCAAAATGTTCCTTTAACTTATCTAAGCTTAAGTCATATGCTTCTTTAGAGATATATACTTCTTCATTTAATTTTATAATATCTCCTTTATTCAATAGAGAAAGAAAAATTTCATCCAATTCTTCCTTATTTCCATGAATAAGGGTTGCTAAATCTTCTTTTCTCGGTGGTTGAAAAGGAGTTTCATTAAATTTCTTCAAAATTTCTTTACTAATCTTTAATTGGTCATGATTAAATTTTATTTCAAATTCTTTTATAGAAATATTCTCAAACCTTTGTTTCAAATAATCATTTTCAACTAACAATTCTATAAATGCTTCTGCCACCTTTGGTTTTGCATTACTTAAAAATCTACTACGAATTTCCTCCTTTGGCATACCTGCCCTCAAAGGATATTTAGAATGAAATTTATTAAGTTCTTCTAATATTTGGTTCTTGAGCTTATTAAAATAATTTACATGAATTATGTGCAAATCTTTAGTCAGCGGAAAGGATATTACTCTTTTATCTTCTATCAGCTTATTTATCTCAATTTTTAAGTTTTCTTCTAACATTGCAGTAAAAATTGCTATTTCTTTAGTAGTTGGAAATTCTTTAGATTTTTCTTCAATTATATTTTCAATAATATCAGTTGCTGAACCCATTTCTTTAATCTCCAATTCTTTTATTGCTTTATCATCAAATCTTTTTTTCTTCTTTGGATTCGGCTCTAATATTTCCCCTCCACCTATTGTAAACATAGGAGAATAGAATCTAATTATAAATTTATCTCCTCTTTTAGATACTATTTCTTCTTCTAGCCTAAGTTGTGCATAAGCTTCTTCTCCAGGCCCTATTTCTTCTTTATCAAGTAATACAATACGACATAAAACTTCCTTTGTGCCTATATATAGTCTTAGTCTAGTTCTATTCTCTATATATCTATCTATATTTTTAAGCAATTTAACCTTTACATCAACCATCATACTGTCACTCATAGAATTAATTGGAGCAATTGTATCTCCTCTTTCAACATCTTCTTTTTTTAATCCTGCTAAGTTAACAGCTACTCTCTGTCCACCATATGCAATAGTAGCATCTTGATCATGAACCTGTAACGTCCTTATTCTAGCTTTCTTGTTGCTAGGAAATATCTCAACCTCATCTCCTACCTTTAATTGTCCAGATAATAAAGTCCCAGTTACTACAGTGCCGAAGCCCGATATTGAAAACACCCTATCCACCGGAAGCCTAGGCATATCACCTGTATTTCTTTCTTCCAATTCTTCTGCCCTTTCATCAATAAGATGTATTATTTCTTCAATACCCATCTTAGTAGTAGCAGATGCCCTTACTATAGGACTATTTTCAAGAAATGTTCCCTTTATTTCTTCTCTTACTTCTTCCTCCACCATATCAATCCACTCACTATCTACCAAATCAGATTTTGTAAGAACAACGAATCCCTTTTTTATCCCTAATAAATCTAAAATATATAAATGCTCCATAGTTTGGGGCATTATACCTTCATCTGCTGATACTACTAATAAAACAATATCTATACCTATAACACCAGCAAGCATATTTTTAATGAATTTTTCATGTCCTGGTACATCTATTATTCCTGCTCTTTGTCCTGATGGCAAGTCAAAGTAAGTAAAACCTAATTCAATAGATATTCCTCTTTCTTGTTCTTCCTTTAGTCTATCTGTATTTCTTCCAGTAATAGCTCTAATTAAAGTTGTTTTACCATGGTCTATATGACCTGCTGTTCCTATAATTACATGTTTCATTTATTAAACTCCTTTAACCTTATTTAAAGCAAAATTAATCCCTTCTGCAATAATATCAAACTCTTCTTCTTTAATAGTCCTTAAATCTAGATATACTCTATCTCTATATACCCTAGTAATAATTGGTATATGAAACTTTCTCAAATTATTTTCAAATTCTTGGGTACTTAAACCATCTAAAGTTAATACTATGCATTTTGTAGGTAATTTTTCTAAAGGTAGAGAACCCCCTCCAACTTCCGAAAAATTATCTTCTATTTGTATTTCTATTTTATTATCAGAAATCTTTCTATTTATTCTTGATTTAAGCTCAACAGCCTTTGTATCTATTTCTTCTAAGTTCATAGCTAACATAGCTAAAGTAGGAATTTCTTCAATGGCCACTGATTCATCAAGATAATATCTTAAGGTTGCTTCAAGAGCTGATATTGTAAATTTATCTACCCTAAATGCCCTGGTCAATGGATTCCTTTTCATAGCTTGGATGTATTCTTTTTTTCCCACTATAACACCTACCTGCGGCCCTCCTAAAAGCTTATCTCCACTAAAAGTAACTATATCCACTCCTTTTTTTAGAGATTCTTGAACTGTTGGTTCATACTCTATTCCATATTTAGATAAATCTATAAGTACTCCACTGCCTAAATCCTCTATAAGAGGTAGTTTATATTTTTCCTTTAATAAAAATAGTTCTTGTGAATCAACATTTGATGTAAACCCTAATATTCTATAATTACTAGTATGAACTTTAAGTAAAGCCCCTGTATTTTCATTTATAGCATTTTCAAAATCCCATAAATGAGTTTTATTTGTTGTACCAACTGATACTAAAGATGCACCGCTTTGCTCCATTACATCTGGTATCCTAAAAGAACCACCAATTTCAACTAATTCACCACGTGACACTATTACTTCCTTATTCCTAGCAATAGTACTTAACACAAGCATTACTGCAGCTGCATTATTGTTAACAACCATAGCTGCTTCTCCACCTGTTATCTCAGATATTATTTCTTCTAAGTGGCTATATCTAGAGCCCCTTGCACCTGTTTCCAAATCATATTCTAAGTTTGAATAGTTAATAGCTATTTCTTTAACATTGTCCATAATCTTTTCATTAATCAATGATCTTCCCAGATTAGTATGAATTACTACACCAGTGCCATTTACTACTCTTTTTAATTTATATGCATTTTTTTCTTCTGCCCTATGTCTTATTTTCAAATCAATAGATTCTATTGCTTTTACTATATCTTCTTCTGAATATTTTTTCCCTTTAATTTCATCTCTAATTTTTTCTATTTCTGTCCTTATACTATCTAATACGGTTTTCCTTGGTATATATTCTAACAACTCTTTTATAGTAGCCTTATCTAGTATTTCATCTACTTTAGGTATTAAAGTAAACAGATTTTTTTCCGTCATATAATCCCTTCCTTATTCTCTATTCTACTATGACATAATACTTTTCTTTTTCACATACTTCTCCTATTACTGCATATTTAGTAGGTGTTGATTTCAATTCTTCTAATAGCTCATTTTGCTTTTCTTTTGGAATAGATATCAAAAGCCCTCCTGATGTCTGAGGATCAAATAATATATCTTCTATATCCTTTTCTACATATTCATTAATATACACATTATCCCCTGTATAAGTTCTATTTGCATATGCACCTGCAGGTACTAATCCCATTTGGGCATATTCCAATGCATTAGAAACTACTGGAATATTTTTATGTTTTATCTTTATGGTTACAGAACTACCCTGAGCCATTTCTAAGGCATGACCCAATAAGCCAAAGCCTGTTATATCTGTAAGGCTATTTGCACCTCCTACACGCTCCATAGCTTCCTTTGCATACTTATTTAAGGTAGACATTACCATGACTGCTTCCTCATAAGTAGATTTATCTGCAATTTCGCCTTTTATAGCTGTATTTATTATCCCTAACCCTAAAGGTTTAGTTAATATAAGAACATCTCCTGGTTTAGCATTACTATTTGTAAGTACCTTTTCTGGATGTACAAAACCAGCAACTGATAACCCATACTTTGGCTCATCATCTTCTACAGTATGACCTCCTACTGTAATAGCTCCTGCTTCCTTTACCTTATCATATCCACCCCTTAATATCTCTCCTAATATATCAGGACTTAAACAATTTGGAAAACACACTATATTCATAGCTAATTTTGGTTCTCCACCCATAGCATAAACATCCGATAAGGAATTTGTTGCCGCTATTTGTCCAAATGTATATGGATCATCTACTACTGGAGTAAAAAAGTCTAAAGTCTGAATCATTGCCAACTCATCATTTATTTTGTATACAGCTGCATCATCTGATGTATCTAGCCCTACTAATAAATTATCATCATATGTTTTTGGTAAATGGCACAAAACTTGTGCCAATATATCGGGACCGATTTTAGCCGCTCAACCAGAGCTTTTTGTTAATTGAGTTAATTTTTTTTCCATAACTACACCTCTTTATTTTACTGTTATTAATTCTTTTATACCCTCAAATTTTTTATCACCTATACCTGAAACATTTTTAATATCTTCAATACTTTTAAATGTATTTCCTTTTCTATATTCAATTATTCTATCTGCAATAACATCCCCTATACCCGGCAAAGATACTAATTCTTCTTTAGCACAAGTATTTATATTTGTTTTAAGAGACTTTTCTTTAAAATCATTACTATGAATTATATCACTGGTTAATTCTTCTCCAATTTTAGGTATATGTACTTTTTCTTCATCTTCTAACTTCTTTGCTAAATTTATTTTATCTATATCAGCATCTTTTTTCAATCCCCCAGCTAATTTTACTGCATCTATTACTCTATCACCTATTTCTAGCTCTACTATTCCTGGGTTGTAAACCTGTCCACTTATATGAACCATAATAATTTTATTTTCATTATCACTTACCCTATCTTCTTCTAGATTTATTGTCTCTTCAAAACTGGTAATTTCCATGATATCATCTTTTGGTTTAATTATATCCTTCATGAAAAATTTGAAACCTAAGGTAATAATAATTATAAAAACTATTAATAGTATACCTATTTGTTCTTTCTTTGTAAAGGAATCCATATTTATATACCCCCTAAATATATTATTATTTGTTAATATTCGATTTACTTTTTATTTTTCCTTCTTTTTTTAAAAAATATTTATACTTAATTATTTATTCTTTTTCTGGTATAATCTTATTATGAAGATAAGGTGGTGGATAGTTTGAAAAAAGTTTTAGCTTTATTTATTTTTATATTTCTATTTAATACATATTCTTTTTCATATGGGGAGGACTTAACTCTATCTGGAGAAGGGGCTATTTTAATTGATATGGATACATCAGAGATTTTATATGAGAAAAATTCCCATTCTCAACTTTATCCAGCTAGCACTACTAAAATTATTACTGCTATACTTGCTATTGAAAATGGTAATATGGAAGATATAGTTACCATTGATGAAGAAGTTGTTAATCTAACTAGTGGTAGTCATATAGCCTTAGAACCTGGAGAAAAAATGTCCTTAGAACAATTATTAAATGCTTTATTAATAGAATCTGCCAATGATGCAGCTTGTGCTATAGCAAAGCATATTTCAGGAAGTATAGAAGAGTTTAGCAAACTTATGAATGAAAAAGCAAAATCAATAGGTGCAGTAAATACTAATTTTGTTAATCCAAATGGACTACCTAATGAAGATCATAAAACAACAGCATATGACTTAGCGTTAATTGCTAGATATGCAATGCAAAATGAAAAATTTAGATCTATAGTTAAAAATTACACTTATATTATTCCTGTAACAAATAAAAAATCTGAACCTAGATACTTAAAATCAGCTAATAAACTTTTATATAGTAATGAAAAAATTGATGTAGACGGAAAAATTGTACCTATCAAATATGATGGAGTAAATGGTGTAAAATCAGGATATACAGTTGCTGCACAGCAATGTTTAGTTATATCTTTAGAAAAAGATGGGCATAGACTCATAGCTGTAGTGTTAAAAGCTAATGGAAAAAATATTTATTCTGATATTCATAAATTATTAAATTATGGAATTTCAAATTTCGAGAATGTAAAATTTGGTTTTTCCAATAAATTTATTGATAATTTCAAAGTAAGTAATGGCGTTATACCTTTTGTACCTGGAGTTACTAAGACTGATTCTAGCTTTTTAATTAGGAAGGGTCAAAAGGATAAAATACAAGAAAAACTCATAGTCGATAGTTTAGAAGCACCCATATCAAAGGGAGAAGTAATTGGTAAAATTGAATATGTTTTGGATGGGAAGGTTGTTTCTGAAACAGATATTATTTCCACTATGGATATAGAAGCCCAACCAAATCCTAGCCTCTTTAAAAAAACTTTAAGTAAATGGTATATAATTTTACCTGTTTTTGTTATAATTGGAAGAATAATATCTCTAAATAAAAAGAGAAGAAGAATAAAAAGAAGAAGAGCAAGCATATATAAAATATAAATAAAAACCTAGTTCAAATTTGAACTAGGTTTTTATTTATATTACTGCAATACCTTCGATTTCAATATCTGCACCCTTAGGCAATGCTGCTACTTGTATTAATGATCTAGCAGGTTTATGGTCTCCAAAAAATTCTGCATAAACTTCATTGATTTTAGAAAAGTCATTTATATCTGTTACAAAAACTGTAACTTTAACTAAATGCTCTATACTTCCATGAGCTGCTTCCAAAACTGCCTTTACATTTTCTAAGCATAATCTTGTTTCTTTTTGTATATCACCTTTTGATAACTCTCCAGTTGCTGGATCTATTGGTAATTGACCAGATGTAAAAATTATATTTTCAGCCTTCACTCCTTGTGAATAAGGTCCTACTGCTGCTGGTGCTTTTTCTGTTGATAAAAATCTTGATGTCATTATATTTTCCTCCTTTAGTTTAGATTATTTCTTTCCCCTTCATCAGACCATAGTCTTTCAAGGTTATAGAATTCTCTTTCTTCTTTATGAAATACATGAACTATTACATCATTAAAATCTAAGAGTATCCATCTGCCACTTTGATACCCTTCTTTTGAAAATTCTAACTCTCCTGCTTCAATCATCTTACTTTCTACCTCATCAGCTATTGCCATTACCTGTGTTGATGAGTTTCCACTTACAATGACAAAATAATCTGCAATAGAAGTTAGTTTTGATATATTTAACAATTTAATATCTATTCCTTTTTTGTCTTCACAAGCTTTAGTAATGATGGATAATTTATTTTCTAAATCTAGCATAAATTTACCCCCTAAATTTTATTTTTTATCTTTTATTTAACTGAATTATTAGATGGTTTCTTGCTTTTATAGTATCAGGGTGAATTAGTTTATTCTTTTCAATTAAAAAAGTTATAGTATTTTCCATAGCCAATAATATGGCTTTATCTAAATCTTTAGCAACTAACTTTCTTACTTCTTCGACCCCTTGAAAGTTTCTATATGGCTCTATATAATCAGCTATATAAATTATCTTTTCTAATATATTCATATTCTCTTTACCTGTAGTATGATAATAAATAGCATTTAATATTTGATTATCTTCTATTCCATATTCTTCTTTAGCTATTCTAGCACCAAGAGGTCCATGTATGAGTTCATGATTATATTTCATACAATCATCTAAAATTATATCAAAGTCAGACGCCATTTTCAACAAATATGTATCATCTATTATCTTAGCACAGTCATGTAATATTGCAGCAATCTTAACTTTTTCTATATCAGCATTATATATTTCAGCTAATTCAAGTGCTACTTCCATTACTCTCACTGAATGATCATATCTTTTCTCCCCAATATCTTTTATTAATTTATTCTTTAAAGATTTATTCATGCAGGTTCTCTCCATTATATAAATTATATTTAAAAATATATTCTTCAACGGATTCTGGTACAAGATATTTTATACTTAATCTATTTTTTATCCTATTCCTGATTTCTGTAGAAGAAATTTCAATAAGGGGTGATTTAACTTTTTCAATCTTAATATTATAAGATATTTTTAAATCTTTAATTTTTTTATTTATACTATCTTCTTGCCCAGATCTATAGAGTAATATAAATTTACACAAACTAATAAGTTCCTCAAAACCTTTCCATTTTTCTAATTCGAAAAGAATATCGGAACCTATTATAAAATATATTTCATCTTCTCTATACTCTCTCCTTAATTCCATTATAGTATCAATGGTATAAGTAATACCCATTCTATTAATTTCTATAGGTGATAGTTCAAAATATTTATTTGAGCTTATAGCTAATGAAATCATATCCATCCTTTTATTTGGTTCACTAATATTTTTATTATTTTTAAAGGGATGATTACCTGATGGTATGAAAATTAATTTATCTAAATTTAGGGAAGTTCTAACATATTCTGCCCCTATTAAATGTCCATTGTGTATAGGGTCAAAAGTACCTCCCATTACTCCAATTTTCATAGGTTTCCTCCGTAACTAACAAGAATTAAACTTCAGAAATATATAAGATTCTGAAGTTTATAATTCCTTTAATTTGGCAATTCAATTTTTTTATTTTCTTTTGATTCCTTATATAAAACAAATTTATTACCAATACTTTGTACAAATTCTGCATCTATTTCTTCCGATATTTGATTAGCAACTTCAGTTGCATCTAATAAACTATTATTTAATACTTTTATTTTTATTAACTCTCTTGCTTCTAAGGCATCGTCTACTTGCTTAATAAAATTTTCAGTTATTCCATTTTTACCTACTTGAAATATTGGTTCCATAGTATTTGCAATACTCTTTAAATACGATCTTTGTTTTCCTGTTAACACTATTCCACTCCTCTAATTTAAACTTCTATTTCTTTCCTTTGTCTTCTATGCTTTTCGTAGTCTGTATTCCCCTTCTTCCAACCTGTTCTTAGTTTTTCTCCTGGTATATAATTTTCATTTATCACTACTTCATCTTTCATTAAACAATAATATGTTGGTTGATTTTCCTTACAGTTTCCACAACTTAAGCAGTCCATTTTACTTCCTTTACCTCCATTTAATCAAAAAATTCAAATTCATATCCACAAATAAATACGGATTCATATTCTTGTATTCCCAATTCTTTAAGTTTATCTATTACTCCTTTTTTCCTAAGCATATCTTGGAAATATCTTAAAGAGTCTACGTCATCAAAATAAGTTGAGCCTAAAAGTCTTTCAATAAAAGTTCCTTCTACAATAAATTTATCATTTTCTTTCCTAACAATTATTGCATCATCACTTTCTTCTTCATGCATAAATTCCTCATCAAATGTATCATAACTAATTTCCGTATTGGAAAGTAAATCCCACATAGCATATTTAAGCTCATCTATACCCTCTAATGTTGCGGCGGAAATTGGATATATCTTATAACCTTCTGGCTCAAATTCTTTTTTAATCTTCTCAAGTCCTTCCTCTGCTCCTAGTATATCCATCTTATTTGCCACTATTATCTGTGGCTTATCAACTAATTTTATATTATATTGACTTAACTCATCATTAATCTTATAAAAGTCATCTATAGGATCTCTATCTTCACTACCAGATACATCTAATACATGTACCAGTACTCTGGTTCTTTCAATATGTCTTAAAAAATCATGTCCTAGTCCTGCACCTTGATGTGCTCCTTCAATCAATCCTGGAATATCCGCTATAACAAAAGATTTTTCTTCACCTATTCTAACTACTCCCAAATTTGGTTTTAAAGTTGTAAAATGATAGTTTGCAATTTTAGGTTTAGCTGCTGAAACAATTGAAAGTATAGTTGACTTCCCCACATTGGGAAACCCTATAAGTCCTACATCTGCAAGAAGCTTTAATTCTAATATTATATCCCTTTCTTGACCTTTTGTACCAGGCTCAGCAAATCCAGGTGCCTGACGTGTAGCAGTTGCAAATTTAGCATTTCCCCTTCCACCTCTTCCACCTCTAGCTATAACAAAAGTTTGATCTTTTTCCTTTAAATCTACTATTACCCCTTCTGTATTACCATCTTTAACTAAAGTTCCAACGGGTACCTTTAATACAATATCTTCTCCTGCTTTTCCAAATTGTTTTTTAGTCCTTCCATCTTCCCCATTTTGACCAATATATGAACGCTTATATCTAAAGTCCATTAAAGTTCTAATTCCTTCATCTGCTTTTAGAATTATACTTCCTCCGTTTCCTCCATCTCCTCCATAAGGTCCTCCAGCAGGCTCATATTTTTCCCGTCTCCAAGCTACAATTCCATCTCCACCCTTACCTGCTTTGACATGTATCTTTGCCACATCTATAAACATAATCTCATCATCCTTACCAATTACTTTTCCTATATTTAGAAATCCGATAAATTTATTATATCAATTTTATTTAGTCTGTCAATTAATATATTAACTTTTTCAGATAACACTAATGATTTTCTTATTTATTTTGTCTAGATATAAAAAAATTTATACTATACTTTACACAATAAGTAATTTTCATACCAAATACAAATACCTATTGATTTAGAAAAAAATTTAAGCTTACCATTAATGGCAAGCTTAAATTTTACGCTAACTCCTCTGCAGGATAAACACTAACTTGTTTTTTATCTTTACCTTTTCTTTCAAATCTAACTACACCATCAACTGTTGCAAATAAAGTATCATCTCCACCTTTACCTACATTGTTTCCAGGGTGTATTTTAGTGCCTCTTTGTCTAACTAAAATATTTCCAGCTAAAACGAATTGTCCATCACCTCTTTTAACGCCTAATCTTTTAGCTTCACTATCTCTACCATTTCTGGAGCTACCTACTCCTTTTTTAGAAGCAAATAATTGTAAATTCAATTTAATCATCAATTACACCTCCCCATTCTTGAGTGCTACATACTCTGGGTAACTTTCTATCACTGAATTAATTCCTACTACTAATGATTCTAATAGGATTTGTGTTCTATCTAATTTAAACTTTTCTATATTCTTAGGTAATTCTACATCAAGAAATCCGGTTTCTTCATCTATGGAATACTTAATATTATTTTCCTCTAATCCACAAACTTCTACTAAGGATAACAATGTAGTCTGAGAAAGTACTGATATAGCAGCACATACTATATCTTTACCATAGGAATCATAATCTGAATGTCCCTCTATGGTATATTTTTTAATATAATTATTTTTATCCCTATATATTTTAGCTACTATCATGATATTAGCCAACAATATTTTCAATTCTTACTTTAGTAAATGGTTGACGATGTCCTTGTTTCTTTCTATAGTTCTTCTTAGCTTTATATTTGAAAACAACGATTTTCTTAGCCTTTCCTTGTTCTAAAACAACAGCTTCAACTTTAGCACCATCAACATAAGGTTTCCCAGCAACTATATCTCCTTCTTTTGACACTAAAAGAACTTTATCAAAATTTACATTTGTGCCTTCTTCTGCATCTATTTTCTCTACGAAAACAACATCACCTTGTTGAACTCTATATTGTTTACCACCAGTTTCTATTACAGCGTACATTATGATTGCACCTCCTCTAACCCAGTCTCGCCAATACAGGGTGCCATTAGGACTTAAACCCAGATTGAGCGGCTCTACACCCAAATATTCTAACAAATATCTACATTATTGTCAATAGCTAATTTTACTCTATAATATTCCCCCGCCCTTCACAAATTGGACATTTTTTATAAAAGTCTGCTGCTAAAGGTCTTCTTATTTTTTTTCTCGTTAATTCAACAAGACCAAGTTTTGTAATATCTATAATATTTGTCTTTATCTTATCTTTTTGTAACTGCTTTTTAAATATAGATAAAACTGCTGAAACATCATCTTTATCTCTCATATCTATAAAATCTACTATTATAATACCTCCAATATCCCTAAGCCGAATTTGTCTTGCTATTTCTTCAGCTGCTTCTATATTGGTTTTTAACACTGTATCACCTAGAGAACTAGTACCAACAAATTTTCCAGTGTTAACATCTACTACTGTAAGGGCTTCTGTTTCATCTATAACTATATAACCTCCAGATTTAAGTGATACCTCTCTCTGTAATGCAACTTTTAAGTCTAATTG
This sequence comes from Tissierella praeacuta DSM 18095, assembly GCF_900128955.1. Classification (GTDB taxonomy): domain Bacteria; phylum Bacillota; class Clostridia; order Tissierellales; family Tissierellaceae; genus Tissierella; species Tissierella praeacuta. Next base: position 96,191 of record NZ_FQTY01000001.1, on the reverse strand, counting down.
AATATCAGTATTATAGGATATTGAAAACTCAGTATCTAGCTCTATTTTATCTGAAAACTTAAAAGGATAAAGATTCTCAGTTAAAATTAAATTATCATATATTTCCTTATTATTTACTATAATCTTCTCTATAGATTCATTATAATTATCCCTTATTATTTGATATGCTAAGCTAGGTTCCTTATAGAGAAGTTTCGGACATGGTAAAAAATTTCTTTCTTTTTCAATTTTAGAATATATATTATATAAAATATCATATTCCTCTTTTAAAACAGATTCTTCAACTCCTTCTGAAGCTGTTCTAAATATAAGTCCCATATGATCTTTCATAATCCTTTTACCTATGTCCTTTAAGTTTTCCATTTTGGAAGAACTTTTAATCTTTTTAGAAATATTTATTTTATTAGAAAAAGGAGTAAATACTAGATACCTACCTGGCATTTCAATATGAGTCGTTAATTTCGCTCCCTTATTGCCAGAAGCTTCTTTTATTACCTGTACTATTACTTCTTGACCAGATTTAATTATTTCAGATATCTTATATATTCTACCATTATATAAAACATCTTTTGGCAAAGCTTCCTTAACATATAAATAAGCATTTTTAGATTCACCAATATCTACAAAAGCTGCTTCCATTCCTTGTAATACATTGGCTACTCTGCCCCTATATATATTTCCAACTATTCTTTTTTCTTGCTCTTCTAAATGAAATTCTACAAGTCTATTATTCTCTACAATTCCAACCCTATTAACTCCATTTAAAGAATCAATAAAAATATAATTCATCACAATTCTCCCATCTTATAACAAGATTTTATTGATAGTTTTTACACAAATTAGAAACCATCGCCTATATTTTTCATCGTATTATAATGGCTTATATATATTATTATCCTTTTCTGCATATAAACCTAACCTTTTTATGTTTATAGAGTCCATGTCTATATTAAGACAAGTATCTCTATTTAAAGTTTCCATAAAATCCATAGGTTTTAAATTTCCATTATTTCCAGACTTCAATAAAGCATCTATTTTTATACTTTTATCTATAATCTCTTTAAAAACTATATTTCCAATAAACTTTTTAATATTCTCTTCCTTTTCGATTTTTTTCTTACCTTTTTTCTTTAATTTTGTAATCATTATTTCATCTTGAGATAACCATTTATTCAATATACTTTCTATATTTATCTTTTCTTTAATATCTTCTATTTCAAAATCTATTTCATAAAAAGCCCAAGCTATTAGTGAAGCTACAGCTTCTTCTTTCTCAAGATACAAACCTCTTATTATCTGAATATCTTTAGGTAAGACCTTATTAACTTTTTGTATAAATTCGTCTACTGGGACATACTCAATATCTATATCCATATATTCTTCTTCAGATTCTATTCCAAGAGATAGTGGACTTGCTATTGAAAACTTTGGATGAGGATTAAATCCTTCTGAATATTTTATTGGAACACCAGCTCTGTTAAAGGATCTATGAAATAATCTCATTAAGTCTAGATGTCCAATATATTTTAAATAGTTTTTTTTGTTAAATACAACTCTTAAAATCATTTGTTTACACCACCAGTCATCGTACATCCCTTTATTCCACAACCTCTGCATTGTAATCTGCAATCATCTGTTGTCTGTTCTTCTAAAGATTTTTTATATTCTCTAATCAAATATTCTTTTGATACTCCTGGATTTATAAAATCCCAAGGTAAGACTTCATCTAATTCTCTATTTCTCAGGGCATAGAAATTACTGTCTATACCTACTTCATTCATAGCTTCAGTCCAAGTTTCATACTTGAAATGCTCGGACCAGCCATCAAATTTACACCCTTTTTCCCATGCTCTTAATATGAGTTTTGATATCCTCCTATCACCACGAGCAATTACTGCTTCTAAGAAACTTAGTTTTGGATCATGATAATTAAATGTGACTTTATTATCCTTTATGCTATTTTTAACTAGATATATTTTTCTATAAAATTCCTCCATAGAATCTTGTCCAATCCACTGAAAAGGTGTAAAGGGTTTTGGTACAAAACAAGATGCTGAAGCTGTTACTTTTAAATTTCCTTTTCTCTCTTCCTTTGGCATATCAAAAAAAATATCTTTAACTTTATATGCCAATTCTTTTATACCTAGCACATCTTCATCAGTTTCCGTAGGTAATCCAATCATAAAATAAAGTTTAACAGTAGACCATCCTTCTTTAAACACATAAGAAATCGTATTTACCAAATCATCTTCAGTTATTCCTTTGTTTATTACATCTCTAAGCCTTTGACTACCAGCTTCAGGAGCAAAGGTTAGTCCTGACTTTCTAACTTTTTCAATTTCTTTTAATATATCTATAATAAAAGAATCTAATCTTAAAGATGGTAAAGATACTCCTACTTTTTTCTGCTCAAAATTATCCATTAATTTTGATATCAGTGTATATAATTCAGAATAATCACAAGAGCTAAGGGATGATAAAGATACATTTTCATATCCAGTACTTTCAACTAATTTTTCTGCTAAATCTACTATTTTATCAACTGACTTTTCTCTTATAGGTCTATAAATCATACCTGCTTGACAAAATCTACATCCCCGGGTACAACCTCTGAAAATTTCCATAACAACTCTATCATGGACTGTTTCAATAAATGGTACAATCATTTTCTCAGGTGCAAACATAGAATCTAAATCTTTTATCATTCTCTTATTTATTACCTTTGGAACCATTTCATCTAACCTTACCATCTCTTTAATAGTTCCATCATCATTGTATATTATATCATAAAACTTTGGTACATATATTCCTTCTAATTTAGCCACTTCTCTTAAAAATTTTTCCCTATTCCACTCTTTTTCCTTATGTTCTTTATATAGTTTAAGAATTTCTAATGTTACTTCTTCTCCTTCACCTATTACGAAAAAATCTATAAATTCTGCTATAGGTTCTGGATTATAAGCACAGGGTCCTCCTGCCATAACAATCGGGTCATCATCATTTCTATTTTTTGTAAGTAATGGAATTTTAGATAAATCTAAAATATTTAATATATTGGTATAACTCATCTCATACTGCAATGTAAATCCTAAGAAATCAAAATTTCTTACTTCTTCTTTGTTTTCCAAAGTAAAAAGGGGAAGCCCTTCCTTTCTCATTTCTTCTTCCATATCTGTCCAAGGTGCAAATACTCTTTCACAAGCAAAATCTTCTTCTTCATTTATTAAATTATATAAAATATGTAGCCCTAAATGTGACATTCCTACATCATATATATCTGGAAAAGAAAAGGCAAACTTCACCTTTACTTTATTTAAATCTTTTATTACTGAATTTTGCTCCATTCCTATATATCTAGCAGGTTTTTCAACTTTCTTTAGAACCCTATCTAGAATTTTCTTATTTATCATTTGTTTCCACCTTTCATTAATACTATAGATATTATCTTATCACTTTTCTATTGATATTAGTAGGGAAATTTTCTTATTAAATTAGAACCTCGGGTAGTTTTCCCGAGGTTCTAATTTAATTTATATCTTTACTAAATTGTTCTACCAATCCTTCCAAAGTTCCTTTAGAACTATCTACTACCTTTACTAAATAATCTTTTACCTTTTTCCCATCTTTTTCCATACTAAAATCATAATATATATTTCTTTCAATAATTTTAATAATGCTATTGGATGTCTTATTGTCCATCATCTTTATTACTAAAATAATTAATAAAATAACTAAAACAAAAATAATCCTATTTACTAGTTTATTATAATATTTATTATTTTTAAGAAAATTCTTATTTAATTTATATTTTCCCCTATCCATATAATCACCTACCTCAATTAATATTATTTTATTTATTTAAGGTAGATTTTATACCAAATTAATATTCTTTTATAGTAAAAGATGTATTTTCTTTTCCTAAAGTAAATTTATCTTTTAAATTTTTAGTTATATAAATTGATTTATCTTTTGTAATAAATATAGCTTCTATATCTTCCAATGAATTTACTAATTCTATTCCATTATCCAGACCCAATACAAATAACGCTGTAGACAAAGCATCACCATCTATTGATTTGTTGGAAATAATACATACCCCTGAAAGTTCATTTTCTGTAGGATATCCTGTTTTAGTGTCCAAAATATGATGATATTTTTTTCCATTATATTCAAAAAATCTTTCATAATCACCAGAGGTAACTATTGAGTTGTTTTTTGCTTTAAGTATTCCTAAATAGTTTCCTGTAATTTTAAATGGATCTTGTATTCCAATATTCCAGTAGGAGGCATCTTGCTTTTCTCCATGAGTAAAAATATTACCACCCAAATCAATTATGGCTGACTTTACTCCATTTTCCCTTAATATCCTGCTTACTTCATCAGCAGCATAGCCCTTTACTATACTACCTAAATCTATCTTCATGTTTTTTTCTTTTAAAAACACCTGATTATTATCCAATAATTCTAAATCCTTATAGTTAACATAGGATTTCTTTTCTTCTATTTCTTCAATATTTGGTATAGATGTTCTATTTTTCTCTCCAGATGAAATATTCCACAAATTTACCAAAGGTCCAATAGTAGGATCACAAGCCCCCTCTGAAATCTCCGCATAATATTTTGCCCTATTTAATACAAAATAAGTATCTTCATTGATTGTAACAGGTTTTATTCCTGCATTTTCATTTATTTTATTTACATCACTGCCATTTAATGTAGCACTCATTCTATTTTCTATCTCTTTTAATCTTAAAAATGCCTTATCTAAAATACTTTCATCATTATTATCATATATTTTAATGGTCATTACTGTATTCATAAGAAATTCTGTCCTAGATATAGGCTCTATCTTAGGTATTAAATTAGACTCTGGAAGTTTTGTGTTCTTTGATTCATGTTTATATCTGCATCCAGTAGCACTTACTATTAAAATTAAAATTAAAATTAATCTAATATCCTTTATCTTTTTCATTTCATCACTCCATATCACTTGAAAAAACCCTAACTAAAAGTTAGGGTTTTACTTTTCTTATTTTGCTAAGCTTAATGCTTCATCTACTAGTTCTATAATAGTATTCCTTGTATTTGTTGCTCCTGTAATTCCATCAAGATTAAGATTTTCTGTTCCATTATTATCAATAATTAATTTTTGAACTGCAGGAATTACCTCAAATGGGACTGCATAAGAGTAGTTATCAGTTGATTTTATGTCGCCTTTTTTAACTCCATCTGAATCTTCTACTGCCACTTCTGCATAATTAATACCTACTATTTGTCCATCTTGAACTCTTACTTTTACTTCTGATAACCAACCGTGGCTAGGTTCCTTTCCTTTAGCTTCATAAACTCCATCTTTATATACTCCCGTATATACTTCTCCCTTAGCGGCTTTATCTAATAAAATTTGAGTTACTTCCTTAAAACTACCTTTTGTATGAGTTGCTCCCGAAACAGCATCAAAGTCTACTGCTGCAAGATCCTTTTTATCATTAAATTGAGTATTTAAATCTTTAATTACAGCAAGACCCTCTGCATAAGAATAATTTGATTCTGATTTAGCTTCTCCTGAATCTGCCAAATATTCATTATAATCTAAAGATAATATTTCTCCATCCTTTACTTCTAACTTTGCCATGGGATAATTTCCATGATCACTAACTGGCATTTTAACTAAATAAATACCATCAACTAAATTATCCTTTACTTCTGTTGTATCGTTGGAATTTGATTTACTTTCATCAACTGGTAGTCCATTTTCTTTCTTCCCACAGCCAGTAAAAATAGTAACCATCACTGCCAATGATAATATCAAAATCATGATCCTTTTTTTCATTTTTTTCCCCCCGTAAATTAAATATAATTTTTCATTTGTTTTATACCCATTTAGTATATCTTATGATATAAAATATAGCAATAATTAATTTAATATTATAAGATTTTTCTATAGTTAGTGATTATCTTTTACTTTTAATATGGGAATATTTGCCACTAAAGCAGAAATAGTAGAACTATCCATATCCTTCTTCATTCTAGTTAACTTAATATCTAGTCCCTCTTCATCAATATCTGCATATTGAGATATTACCCTAATAATATCACCTTTAATCATATCTAAAAATTTAGGTGAAAGATCTGCTCGATCATGAACTAATACCAATTTAAGCCTTTCCTTAGCAACATTTTTACTTTTTTCTTCTTTTTTACTAAACATTTTAAAAAGATCCAAGAAATTCCCCCCTATTTACTAAATAATAATTTTAGGATTTTACTCAACTTCCCCTCTTCATTTACATCTAGGTTTAGTAACTCTACCTCATCCCCTATTATCCTTCTAGTTATATTTCTATAGGCCTTTCCTGATAATGCCTTTTCATCGCCTACTACTGGCTCTCCCTTGTTCGTAGAGATAACTATAGCTTCATCATCTGGTACAATTCCTAAAAGGTCAATGGCTAAAATATCTATTATATCATCCATATTCATCATATCTCCCCTTTTAACCATTTCCTGCCTAATTCTATTAATTATTAGTTTAGGATTATATAAGCCTTTAGACTCTAATAATCCAATAACTCTATCTGCATCTCTTACGGCTGATATTTCTGGTGTGGTTACTATTAAAGCTATATCAGCACCAGCTATGGAATTTTGAAACCCTTGCTCTATTCCTGCAGGAGAATCTATAATTATATAATCAAATTCCTTTTTTAAATCATTAACTAACTCAAGCATTTGCTCTGGGCTTATAGCTGACTTGTCTTTAGTTTGTGCCGCTGGTAGAAGGTATAATTTTTCATGTCTCTTATCCCTTATTAGAGCTTGTTTCAATCTACAATTTTTCTCTACAACATCTACTATGTCATAGACTATCCTATTTTCTAAACCCATAACAACATCTAAGTTTCTCAATCCAATATCTGCATCAACTACTACTACGGATTTTCCTAAGATAGCTAAGCCTGTCCCAATATTTGCCGACGTAGTTGTTTTTCCAACTCCACCCTTTCCTGAAGTAATAACTATAGCAGTTCCCAGTTTTTCTTTATCCATTTATTATCCTCCCTTTAATTATTTCTTAGGTAAATAAGGTTCAATTACTACTTCCCCATTCTTTATTTTAGCAACCTCTGGAATTCCATATGTTCCCATATATTCATCTGGAGGTCTGGAAATTTTGTCCCCAATTCTCAATTGAGTAGGTTGTAGATTATAAGATGCAACTATAGCATTATAATTGCCATCGAATCCAGCGTGGGCAACTCCTTTAATGCTACCCACTACTATTATATTTCCTTTAGCTTTTATGATTGCACCTGGATTTACATCTCCTATTATAACTATATTACCATCATATTCTACAATTTGCCCAGATCTTAGTGTACCATTTACAAATTTTGTCATACCACATTCAATACCTTCAAAAAAAACATTATCCTTAATGGTGCTATCTTCGTTTTCATCTTTAGGTGAATAGGAATTTAATATATGATTTGGAAGTTCTTCTTGAGAAACTATTAAATCATACTTATACTTCAAAATTAATTTTAACTCCATTAAATCCTCAGGAGATAATTTTTCAGATTTAATACCTAAAAGTTTTGCCCCATAATAAAATTTAGAAGATTTTTTCATTTTTTTGTCTAATTCTTCTTTAATAGATAAAAGATTATCACCACTAATTTCTAAAAAAATTCCTTCTTTTATACCTCTAAAATTAAGTAATTCTTCCTTCACTTTCAAAATTACCTCCACTATAATCCTTAATAACTCTTCACATTTATTCTGCCAAGTTATTTTTAAAAGGTAATGCTTCCTTTGTACCAATTGCGTTTAGCCCTAAGTATTCTGCTATAATATCTCTTGCCATAGGAGCACCATAACCTCCACTACCCCCTTGAAATATTACTGAAGCAACTGCAATCTCAGGATCATCATAGGGTGCAAAAGCAACAAACCATGAAAAGTCATCATAAGTATCTCCTGTATAAGGGTTTATTCCTGATTTTTGTGCAGTACCTGTTTTTGAACCTACCTTAACAGGAAAGTTACCAAATACCCTTCTCATTGAACCATCACTAGATACCAACGCCATCCCTTTTTTTACATGCTCTAAGTTATTATAGTCATTTAATTCTATTCTTGTAGATTTAGACTCATTATCAAATATAAGTTTTGAATTATTATAATTCTTAATATTATCAATTAAAGTTACCTCATGTTTATAACCACCATTTGATATAGTTGCTATATAGTTTGCCATTTGCATAGGAGTATAAGAGCTTTGACCTTGTCCAATAGTTACATTCAATGTATCTGAAATATTCCAACCTGCTTGATTTAAATATGTGTATTTTATCTTATCTGCTAATCCTTCTCTCTCCCCAGATAATTTTTTTTCTGGCTCAATTCCAAAAGCTTGTAACCTTCTAATAACTTCTCCCCTAGTCAAAGGTTCCTCTAATTCTGTCCAACTAACTATATCTTCTATAATATTTGTAATATCATAATCATCTAAAACTATATCTTTTTTCAAATAGTTTCGTATATTCTTTTGAAGATATGATTTTAGTAATGATTTAGTAATAATTATTTTCCTTTGAGGATCAGGTACTCCACCAGAAGTCTCAGCTGGTATATTTATTTCTATGCCAGTTTTATCATTTAATCCTAATTGTTTAGATAGATTTACTATATCCTCTATTTCCAGCTTAACTCCTATATTTTCTCCAGTCCTTGGATTTCTGCCAAAAGCCAAGGAATAAAAATAATAATTGCAAGAATCCCTAATAGCTTCATATAAATTTTCATATCCATGAGTGCCTCTGCTTTGGTTCCATATCCAACAAGCAGGACGATAGTTTCCTAATTCCACATAACCCATATCTCTTATGGCCTTAGTAGGACTTAATCCCTTATCTAAAGCTGCTAAGGCCGTTACCATTTTAAATGTTGAACCAGGTTGTACAGCTGTTTGAGTGGCAACATTATATAGTGGTCTTGGTGCCAATGGATCTTTGTCATTTCGAGGAAATAAACTAATCCAATCTGTATTAGATATCCCAGTTGCAAACAAGTTAGGATCATAAGAAGGCTCACTAACACTAGCTAAAACTTCACCTGTCTTTACATTTATGACCACTACTGCACCAGATGTAGCATTTTTATAAGGTCTATTTTTTTTCCTATTAATACCAAATTTATAATCTCCCCAAGGACTATCATAAACTCCTCCAACTTGTATCTTTTCTAAGGTTTTTTTCAAGGCATTTTCAGCAAATTTTTGTAGATTTAAATCAATTGTTAAATAAATATTATTTCCTGGTATAGGTTTTTTCTCATCGATGGTATTTGTTGTATTTCCAACTGCATCCACTTCTACTCGTTTAATTCCATTTTCTCCTCTTAAAGTATCCTCAAAACTTTCTTCAATTCCAGACTTCCCTATAATATCATTAGGCGAATATTTTTTCTCATCTACATATTTCTTAATTTCATTTGGTTGGCTAATCTTTCCTAAATACCCTAATATATGAGCTGCTGTAGTTCCCTCTGGATAATATCTTACTGGCTCTATAGATACTTGTATTCCTGGTAACTCTGCCAATCCTTCTTCTATTTTAGCTACAGTAGAATCTTGTATTCCATAGGCAATATTTATAGGTTGATAAGCCATATGCCCTTGTTTACTAAGTATTTCATATAATGATAAAACAGCCCTCGCTTCATAGTTACTTAAATACTTGGATATATTATATTTTTCTTTCAAGCTTTCAAAAGCCTCTTTAGTGCTGCTATTCTCATCCACTTTATTATCAGTATACCAATTCTTTTTATTATTGATAAATACATATTCAATATCATTTGCAATTGAAATTTTAGCATTTATTCCATCTGCTAAAAGTTGCTCTTGTGCCAATGATTTTATATTATCAGAAGTAATAAATTCTCCTAATACACCAGCTTCTTTACTGTATTCTAATAAAATCTCTAATGGAGATTTATCACCTATATTAGAGCTTCCTGTATATTTATATATTACATTAGCCCTATCTTCACTTAATTCTACTTTTATAGGTACTTTAGGATCCTTCTCTAATACCATATCCAATAATATTTTCCCAGGTACTAAAATTTCAGTTTTACCCTTATGATTATCTTTTGTTACTACCTTTTCTAAAAGCTTATAAATAGACGAATTAGAAACTATAGTAATAAAGTCTTCTTTAGCTGTTGTATTCTCTGTTATTCCCTTATATGAACTCATTAAAATTCTTTTTTGGTTTTTATATTCTTCATCATAGGATAAAGAATATTCCTCCATAATAATATTATCAGATAATCCCTTTTTTTCCATAATCTCATATGTCAATTTTCGCGAAATGGGATGATCTATTATTTTTCTTATAACAGTCTTATCGTTATCTATTAATTTAATTAATGCATCCGTTGGTGAATAATTATTTGGTATCTTATAATTACTCATCCATTTATTGAGATCTTCCGAAGAATTATATACTATTTCTATCGTATCACCTATGTCTTTTATAGTTATAGGCACATCGATTCCCTTGTTTTTTAATGCATTAATAGCTCTTTGAGCTGTTGTAAATCTATAGTGTTCTCTATAGTCTTTGTGAATATAAGAAGTTTGCAATACTTCTGATAAAATCCCTTTATTAATTATAATATCAACGACTTTATCATTTGGCATAATCTCCTGATTAAAATAATCCTCTACATTTTTATATTTAAACACATTCAAATTAATTGGAAAATCATCTACATAACTGACTCCATCTTCTTCTAATAACCTGATTAGAGATAATAAAGCAGCATTTTTCTTCTCTTTATCCTTTATATTTAACTCATCCTTTAAAATTTGTACAGTAAAGCTAGGATTATTACCTGCTAGAAGCCTTCCATACCTATCTCGTATCTCTCCCCTAGGTGCAGAAATATATATTTCTTTTAATCTCTTATTATCTGATATATCTCTATAATAATCTCCTTGGGCAATAGTTAAAGTTGCCAATCTAAATGATAATGCAAACATAAGTAAGATAACAATATATGTGACAATATTATATCTATTGAATATCTTTTCTAACCACTTCATTCATTTCACCTCTATCTATTTCCAAATCTTATTTTTGGAACAACAAAAATTTTAGAAAATACTTTGTATATAGGAATAGATAAAATGCCACTATATATAATTTCAATTATTAATACATCTTTTGCAAATGATAAAAATGGAATATTTTGAGATAGGAAAAACATAAATACATAGTAAGAAAAATTATAAAGTATAGTACAAAGAGTAGAAAGCAGTATTGGTATAAATATATTTTCCTTTGTTAATTTATTTCCAACTGATCCAATTAAATATCCTATGAAGAAATATATAAATGCATTTACACCTATAGTAGGGCTAAATACAATATCTTGAAGAAGACCTATTGTGAGTCCTATGAATCCTCCATAATATCTTCCCTTAAATAATGCTATTGATATCACTATAAGAAGAGCCGTATTGGGTACAACCCCTAGGATATTAATATATGGAAGTATAGCACTTTGTAAAAAAAAATTTAGTAAAATTATTAAAATCATTATTAACACCGTCATAAACATCCCTCAACCTTAATCAGATATTACAAACACTTTGTATAGTTTCTTAAAATTCATTGCTGGCTTAACCTTTATCTTCTTCATTAAATCTTCATCGTCACTAATTACCTCATCTACCTCTCCAATATATATATCCTTGATAAAAACACCACCAAGCCCAGAGGTAAATAATTTATCTCCTTTAATAACATCTGCCTTATTGTCAAATAGATATCCTGAAACTTCCCCTTCTATACTACCTGATATTATCCCACCATCTTGAGTTCTTAAAACCTTAAAAGATATACTGCTAATTTCATCTACAACAGTAACTATTTTTGCCCAATTATCTCCTACATCAACTACACGTCCTACAATTCCTTCAATTATAGTATTTTGTTCCATCTCAGTTCCTTGAATAACAGTGCTGCCCTTTTTTATTCCATCTTTAATACCTTTATCTATGGTAAATCTATCAAACCAATTTCCAGGTTCTTTTCCAACTACTTGAGCAGAAATTAGGTTAAAGCTTGTCTTATCTAAAAGCTTAATCTCATTTTTTAAATAATCAGTTTTACCTATAATATTTATATAGTTTCTATTTTCTTCTTCTAATTTTGCAACTTGCTTCTTAAGTTCTTCATTTTCTTCTTTTAATTTAGAAATATTTTTGATATTATTAAAAAAATCAGATAATCCCTTACCTATTGAATTAGATACCCTTCCCATAGGAGTAAGAATATTACCAACTATTTTTTCAAATTTACTCAAAGCTATTCGCTCAGTACTAGTAACTCCTATTAGAACAATTAGAATGATAGCAACAGCCGTTACCATCATTCTCTCTTTATTCTTATTGAAAAAAGACATAATATCACCACTTAACCTATTTTTTTATTATTTGAAATGGTTTTTTTTAGTATTTCTATACTATCTAATGCCTTTCCTGTGCCAATTGCAACACAATCTAATGGCTCTTCTGCAATATGAACAGGCATACCAGTTTCTTCAATAATTAGTCTATCTAAACCTTCTAAAAGAGCCCCTCCTCCAGTTAACATTATACCTTGCTCCATTACATCTGAAGCTAATTCTGGTGGAGTTTTTTCTAATGTAGATTTTATTGCTTCTAATATACTATGAATTGGTTCTTTCATTGCATCATAAATCTCTTTTGAACTTATGCTTCTAGTTTTTGGTAATCCACTAATCATATCCCTTCCTCTAATTTCCATTGTAGATACTTCTGAGTTCCCATCAGCTGAGCCTATTGTAATTTTAACCTCCTCTGCAGTACGTTCTCCTATCATCAAACTATATTCTTTCTTAATAAAATTAACTATAGATTCATCTAACTCATCTCCACCTACTCTGATAGATTTTGATGTAACTATGCCTCCCAATGAAATTATAGCTACTTCAGTAGTACCTCCACCAATATCAACTATCATAGAGCCAGTTGCTTCTTGAACAGGCAGTCCTGCCCCAATAGCCGCTGCCATTGGCTCTTCAATTAAATATGCATCTCTTGCACCTGCATGTATGGCTGCTTCTTCAACTGCTCTTTTTTCAACTTCTGTAACTCCACTAGGAACACATACTACAACCCTAGGTTGAAGAAAAGTTCTCTTCTTTGTAGCCTTTCTTATGAAATACTTTAACATATTTTTTGTCACATCAAAATCAGCTATTACTCCATCCTTTAAAGGTCTAATAGCCACAATGTTTCCAGGCGTTCTACCTATCATCTTTTTTGCCTCTTCTCCAACTGCTAGTACCTGCTTAGTATTAGTTTGTATAGCAACAACAGAAGGTTCTCTTGCCACAATTCCTCTACCTTTTATATAAACTAATGTATTTGCTGTTCCTAAATCTATACCCATATCTTTTACAAATCCGCTTAATAATCCCATACTATTTGCTCCTTCCTTAATAAAACTTAAATTAAATTTTTCTCTTTAAAACTTATATATCTATTATCTCCAATTATTATATGATCTAACACCTTTATTCCAATTAAATTTCCAGCATCTACCAAACGATTAGTTATATTTATATCTTCATTGCTTGGAGCAGGATCACCACTAGGATGATTATGTACCAAAATCATAGAATTAGAATTCCTCTTTATAGCTGCCTTAAAAACATCCCTTGGATGTACTATGGAAGCATTTAATGTCCCCACTGAAATCTCTTCTGTTACAATTATTTGATTCTTTGTATCCAATAGCATAATTCTAAAATGTTCTTTTTGTAAATATCTCATTTCATCCATATATAGATTTGCTATGGTATTAGGTTCAGTTATCTTAACTTTAGATAAAGCTTCCCTAAAATTTATTCTCTTACCTATCTCTATAGCTGCTAATATTTGAGCTGCCTTACATTCACCTACCCCTTTAGTTTCCATTAATTCTTGCATTGTAGTGTCTCGTAAATATACCAGTCCCCTACTATCCTTACTTAAAATCTTTCTAGCTAAGTCAATGGCTGAATCGTTTTTATTACCTGTTCTAATTATAATGGCTAGTAATTCTTCATTTGATAATGCTCCAGGTCCATGATTATAAAGTTTTTCTCTTGGTCTTTCAGTCATTGGAAGTTCTTTAATAGTGTAACTCCTTTGAATCTCTAGATTAATATCCATACCTCCACCTACTTATCTATAATATTTGTACATCAAAAAACTTATTTAATAAGTAGTCAAGCTTTGCAAGAGGCAAGCCCACCACATTAGAATAACATCCATCTATTTTTTCAACTAAAATCTGACCATATCCCTGAATGCCATAGGCTCCTGCCTTGTCCATAGGTTCTTTTGTATCAATATATCTTGTTATTGTTTCCTTAGATAAATGTCTAAATCTAACTATTGTGCTTTCATAATCTATTATCTTAATATTGGTATTTGCTTTCATAATACAAATACCAGTAATTACACTATGCTCTTTTCCACTTAAAAAAGATAAAATTTCAAATGCATCTTTTTCGTCTTTTGGTTTACCTAGTATCATATCTTCTAAAACTACTATTGTATCAGCACCAATGATAATTTCATCTTTATTAAAATGTTTACTTACCCAAAAGGATTTCTCAAATGCTAAAGACATAGCTACTTGTTCTGGAAATTCACCTTTTGTTACTTTTTCTTCAATTTGGGCACCAAATATTATTGGTTCTAAATTATATCTATTTAAAATCTCTTTTCTTCTCGGAGAAGAAGATGCTAATATTATCTTTTCCATATTATCTCCTTACTTATCTAAAATATGAACTTAGAGTTTTTTTCAAACCTTTAGATATATATATTGAGGAAAGCCCCACAAAATATCCAGTAAATAAACTCATAAGCAAAAGAATTGGTAAATAAGAATATATTTTATAGTTATACATCATAGCCGAAGCTACACTAACTTGAGCAATATTATGAGCTACTGCTCCAAATATACTTACCCCTACAAGACTAAAAAACTTAGTAAAGTATTTATATACAATAAACATAGTTATACAAGAGAGTATGGCACCTGAGAGACTATATATAAGACTAGATATACTACCGGTTATAAGTACAAGTACTATGCTTTTTAATACACCTACTACAAAGGCTTCTTTAAATCCAAATATAACTAAGGAAACTAAAATAACCATATTAGAAAGCCCTAATTTAGCACCAGGTACTGCTATTGGCAAAGGAATCGTTGATTCTAAAACTGATAAAGCAAGACCTATGGATGTTAATAGGGATAAAAATATTATTTTGTTTAATTTTTTCATTATTTCTATCATCCTTAATGACTTATATAATCAATTTCTTTTTTTTCTTTAGATTTATCTATTCCTTTTATCTCTATTACTAGCTTGTTTGGTAAACATACTATAATTTCACCTGGCTTAGAGATATATCCCTGTAATACATCTATTTTATCTGGACAATCTGCCTCTATTACTCTGACCTTGTCCTCTCCTATTTCAACCAAATTATATCCGAATTTAGTTTCAATAGGTATGGTTTTTCCTATTACTGATTTATCAAATATTATCTTTTTATATTCTTTACCATCTACTTGAATACTAATATATTTTTCTTTATGATTAATTGCATTATTCTTAATAAAGCCTAAAGAAACTAAACTAATCAATATAATAATGCTTATTAAAAATTTATCACCCTTTGTCAATCTAACCATCCTTCGTTTACATTATTAAGCTAATTTCATACATTATTAGTTTACCATTTATATTTTTTATTTACAAGTTACAATTTAATAAAAAGAAAAGAGCCTTATAGGCTCTTAAATATTAAATTGCTACATCCTTAGCTAAATTGGTGTATATAGCCTTAGTAGGACATTTTTCAGCACATATTCCACAATTTACACATTTCTCATAGTTAATTTTTGCTAAATTATTTTCAAAACTAAATGCCCCTTCTGGACAATTTTTAACACATATCTGACACCCTATACATCCAATACTACATTTACCTCTTACTTCTTTACCAGAATCGTTGCTCTTACATTTTACAACAAATTGATTATCATATGGAACTAACTCAATAATAGATTTAGGACATACTTCAATACATTTCATACAAGATGTACATTTGTCTTTATCTATAAAAGCTACCCCATCAACTATCTCAATTGCACCAAAAGCACAAACTTCTTTACAAGTTCCACAACCTAAGCATCCATATGAACAAGCTTTACTGCCACCTTGTAAAATATTAGCCGCTCTACAGTCCTTAATACCTTCATATTTATATTTTTCTTTTGCCTTATTACAATTACCTTGGCAAAGAACTGTAGCAACCTTCTTATCTACATTTGCAGCATTGACTCCCATAATATCTGCTATCTTTTCAGCAACTGGCTTCCCTCCAACACTACAAGCATTGACGGGTGCATTTCCACCTGCTATTGCATTTGCTAAACCATCACATCCTGGAAATCCACATGCCCCACAGTTAGCTCCAGGTAGTACAGACCTAACCTTTTCTACCTTTGGATCAACTTCTACTGCAAAAACATTAGATGCAATGGACAGAAGTATCCCAAATGCAAGTCCTAATCCACCTAATACTAAAACTGGTTTTAATATATCAATCATATTCTCCCTCCTAAACAAGTCCATTAAAACCTAAAAAGGCTATAGACATCAATCCTGCAGTAATTAAAGCTATAGGGAAGCCTTTTAAAGCCTCAGGGACATCAGCTAATTCGAGTTTCTCTCTAATACCTGATATAAGTACTAAAGCTAATGTAAATCCAACTGAAGATCCTATTGCATTAAAAATAGTTCTTAATAAATCATAGCCTTCTTTTATATTTAGGATTGCTACACCTAATACTACACAGTTTGTAGTAATTAATGGTAAATAAACTCCCAATGCATTATATAATGTAGGCGATATTTTTTTCATTGCTAATTCAACAAATTGAACTAATGCTGCTATAACCAATATAAATACAATAGTTTGTAGATATTCAAGTTTCAATGTATATAAAATATGTTTGTGTATAAAATAAGTAATTATAGACGATAATGTAACTACGAAGGTTACAGCGGCACCCATGCCTGTTGCAGTTTCCATCTTGTTTGATACTCCAAGAAATGGACAAATCCCTAGGAAACGAGCTAATACATAGTTATTTACAAAAATCGTACTAATTAATATAGCTGGTATGCTCATTTTATTTTCCTCCTTGATTTAAATTTCGCTAGAAGCTTTTTTCCTTCTAATTACGTTAAAGATACCTATTAATAATCCAAGTACAATAAATGCTCCTGGGGGTGCTATTAATATACCTGCTGGCTGGAAATTAGCACCAAATAATTGTTTCCCCAAAAAAGTTCCAGCACCAAATATTTCCCTTATGGCTCCTAGAATAACAAGTGCAATAGTATATCCAAGCCCCATTCCAAGTCCATCTATTATTGAAGGTATAATACCATTTTTAAATGCAAAAGCTTCTGCACGAGCAAGTATTATACAGTTTACTACTATTAATGGAAGGAATATACCTAATGATTGATAAATAGGTTGAGCATAAGCCTTCATAAACATCTCAATTATAGTAACAAAAGTTGCTATTACCACAACAAATGCTGGAATACGAATTTTATTAGGAATTACATTTCGAAGTAAGGATATTACTAAGTTCGAACCTACTAATACAGCAATTACTGCTAATCCCATAGCTATACTATTTTCAACACTTGTTGAAACAGCCAATGTTGAACACATACCTATTAATTGTACAAATGTAGGATTATCATTAACAATACCATTTTTAAATATTTTAGATAATTTCATTCTTTACACCTCCACTCACACTAATTTGAAAGTTCTGTATTAAATACTTCTCTAGCTATATTTACCCCAGCCATAACACCCTTAGAAGTTATGGTAGCTCCAGATATAGCTTCAACTTTTATTTCCTCTGATGCACCTTTTCCCACAAATTTATCTGAAAAGTCTGCCTCTGCTGCTTTAGCACCTATCCCTGGAGTCTCTGAGTGTTCTAATAACCTCATCCCCATTACATTTCCATCACTTGCAAATCCAGTTAATGTAACAAGATCTCCACCAAATCCGCTAGATTTTGTCTTTATAGCATATCCATATAAATTTTCACCATCATAAGCTTCAAATATTTCTATTACTGATGAGTTCGACTCAGTAATTTCATTAATTTTTTCCTCATCTAAAGGTTTAAAGCTATATTCTTCTCCAAATATCTCTTTTAACGCACCAATACTTCCTGCCATTTCTATTTCAGCAATCTTTCCTTTAGTTAAATTATTTGATACAGCTAAAACCCCAGCTGATATTACTGTTATTAAAAATAATATCATTCCTAATTTTATAGTTTCTTTCATTTATTTCGCCCTCCCAAATATCTTTGGTGCAGTAAATTTCTCTATTAGTGGGCTTGCAACATTCATTAAAAGAATTGAATATGAAACACCTTCGGGGAATCCTCCCTTTACCCTAATAATAGCAGTTAAAATTCCAGCACCTAATCCAAATATTATTTGACCAAGAGGTGTGACAGGGGTAGTTGAATAATCTGTTGCCATAAAAAATGCCCCTAGTATTAATCCTCCACCTAAAATATGATATATAAGTTGATTTGTTTCGACACCTAATATTAATAATAATATGGTTGTTGTGACTATATAAACAACTGGAATTTTCCAATTTATAACTTTTCTAATTATTAAATATAATGCACCTATAAGTAACAATAATGTAGAAGTTTCTCCAATTGCCCCTCCTATATTTCCAAGAAACATATCCATCAATGATGGCAATTTTGCTGCTGCTTCTGACACTGTGGCAGAAGCTCCTGCATCTGCTGCACCATATTTCATAATGGCTAATGGAGTTGCTCCAGTTACTGCATCTGCACCTGGCAATACATAATTAGCCATTATATCTGGCCATGAAGCAAGTAGTACAGCTCTCGCTGCTAATGCTGGATTCATAAAATTACAACCTATTCCACCAAAACATTGTTTTACAACAATAATAGCAAATCCAGAACCAAATACTGGAATCCACCAAGGAGCGTTAGCTGGTAAATTAAAAGCTATTAAAATACCTGTTATTACTGCACTATAATCATTTATAGTAATTTCCTTTTTAAATAATTTTTGTATCGCTGCTTCAAAAAATACAGCTGATGATATAGATATTAATATTAGTTTTAATGCATTAAGCCCAAAAAAATAAACTGAGCCAATTATTGCTGGTATTAAAGCTATTATTACATCTAACATTATCCTCTTAACAGATTCATTAGATCTAATATGAGGTGAAGAAGATACTATCAACATCTCTGAGATTGATGAATCTGTCTTTGTAGTATTTATCACTTTACCTTCCATTAAATTTCCTCCTAACTACTATGATTTTTTTCTTTTAGAAAGGACTTCTCTTTTTGCAAATCTTATAGATTCTACCAATGGTCGCTTTGCAGGACATATAAAAGAACATGAACCACATTCTACACAATCTAAAACTCCACACTTCTCAGCGCCTTGAAAGTCCTTTTTAAGAGCATAAGCTGAGATAAATAAGGGTTGTAAATGTACTGGACAGGCATCTATACATTTTCCACATTTTATACATGGTGAAGCTTTTTCAGGGAGAGCTTCTTTCTCTGTAAGTACAAGAATTCCTCCTGAACCCTTAATTACCGGTACCTCTGTAGAAAATTGGCTTAATCCCATCATAGGTCCACCCATTATTACTTTGCCTGGTACACCGTTAAATCCTCCAGCTTCGCCTATTACTTCTTGAAATGGTGTTCCTATTTTCACTACAAGGTTTTTTGGATTATTAACCCCATTTCCTGTAACAGTTACGACCCTTTCATATAAAGGTTTACCCTCTAATATGGCTTCTGCTATAGCTTTAGCTGTACTTACATTATTTACTACACAACTAACATCCATTGGCAATCCTCCAGAAGGCACCTTCCTTCCAGTAATAGCATTTATAAGTCTTTTTTCATCACCTTGCGGATATTTTACTTTTAAAGTAACTATGTCTATGTTATATTCAGGTTTAATTACTGACTTCAATGCATTTACAGCATCCATCTTATTGCTTTCAATCCCAATAAATCCTTTTTCTACATTTAATGCTTTCATTATTGCTCTTAAACCAAATATAACTTTTTCTGGCATTTCTAACATTAATCTATGGTCTGAAGTTAGAAATGGCTCGCATTCTGCACCGTTAATAATAACTGTGTCTATTGTTTTATCAGGTGGTGGTGATAATTTTACATGAGTAGGAAACCCAGCTCCACCCATACCTGTTATTCCTGCTTCTTTGACAATTTCAATTATTTCTTTAGAAGAAAGCTTGTCTAAGTTTCCCCTAGGCTTAATTGTTTCATCCTTTTCATTACTACCATCTGATTCAATAACTATACATT
Organism: Tissierella praeacuta DSM 18095; assembly: GCF_900128955.1. GTDB lineage: Bacteria > Bacillota > Clostridia > Tissierellales > Tissierellaceae > Tissierella > Tissierella praeacuta. The sequence goes on along the minus strand of NZ_FQTY01000001.1, from coordinate 75,630 downwards.
TAGAACTTATTCCTGTAGGTGTAGTTATTGTCGTTATATTTTTTACTGTACCAGCAATACTAGAGTGAATCGGTGCAGATACAAAGGCTTGGGACTCTCCAATTTTTTGTCCTACTTTAACCCTATCCCCAACATTAACAATAGCTTCACAAGGTGCTCCTGTATGTTGGTGCAACGGTATATATACTATGCTTGGCTCTTTTGCATATTCTAAAGCTTGTTTTTCTGTCAACTCTTTGTTATGTGGTACATTTACCCCACCCTTAAAAGTGAGATTATCAAGTTTCATTCGCTTCCACCTCTCTATTAATATTTTAATAATTTACATTAAATATCTAAGTCATAATTTATTTGAACTAACATATAACCTATTTCATTATAACATTAAAAGCTTGTATTGTACACAAATGCTCCCTGTAAAAGACTGTCAATTAGTACACAATCATTGTTAATTTTTCTGTAATTTTTTGCATTTTATTTATTGTTCAGTAAAGTAAGTAAAGATTTATCATGACATAACTTTAATGTAATTATAGGTATAATAAGAGAACATGATTATAATGATTATACACATGTTCTCAATTTCTGAAATAATTTTAACTAGTTAAAATTATAGTGAATTCACTAAATTTTCAATTTGTCTAATGTTTGTCAATATTTAACTAAACTTTATTTTTTTAGAAATTGTTACAAAAAATTTATATTTACTTTCATGCTTACTATAACACTTTATATATTATATTTAACTAATGAATTTATATGATAATCCTGTAGTTTTTTTCTTCCTTTTAGAGATTCTAATTCAATCAAGAATTCTAATGCTACTACTTCTCCTCCAATAGACTCTATTAAATTAATTACAGATAATATAGTCCCTCCTGTTGCCAATAAATCGTCTACTACAACTACCTTTTTCCCATTTTCAATTGCATCAAGATGTAATTCTAAAGTATTACTGCCATATTCTAATTCATATTTATGACTAACTACTTCTGCCGGCAATTTGCCTGGCTTCCTAATAGGAATAAATCCAACTCCTAAGGCATAAGCAACTGCTGAACCAATTACAAATCCTCTAGCTTCTGGCCCAGCTATATAATCTATCTCCTTACCTTTTAAATCTTCTACTATCCTATCTATAACATCTTTGAAGGCTTTACCATCTTTTAGCAAAGTTGTTATATCCTTAAAACTAATGCCTTTCTCAGGAAAATCCTCAATTATCCTTATTTTAGATTTAAGCTCCAAGTAAATCTCCCCATTCTATTAATATATTTACCATATTAGTTTATCATATCTAGAATTTTTTTCTATTATTTTTATTTTAAAAAGCGAATACTCAAATGTAAAATGGTATTCGCTTCTATTTTACTCATTATTGGTTTTGTTTGGTGCAGAGGAAGAGACTCGAACTCTCACAGTGTTTCCCACTAATAGCCCCTCAAACTATCGCGTCTACCTGTTCCGCCACCTCTGCAATTAAATTACCAGTACATTTTACTACATATCTAGAATTTTTACAATATCAAATTTATTGTAAACTCTTAGGTATATAACATTTTTCTATACCTTTATATATATTAAAGAAAGTTGGTTCAAAATCCCCTATTATTTTATTATCAATTAATAATGCTTTGTTTTTAAAGAATAAACTTAAATAAGGTAAATCCTCAACTATAAAGCCTTGCAGTTCATCATATGCCTTTAACTTTTCTTCTCTAGTTGTCACTAAAAAAGTGTTTTGAAGTAATTTATCCATATTTTCATTAGAATATCTAATGAAGTTTGTATTATATGAAATTTGTGAACTATGAAAAGCAAAGGACAAGTCAGGTATTACAGATAACTGCCAGCCAAGAATGACTATATCATAGTCACTCCCATTTATAAATTGATTTATTTCTGTCCATTGTTTCTTAATATCTTCTATAGTAATATTATCTTGTTTCTTATTCTCCGGATAAATAGTAGCATTAATCCCTAATTTTTTCAAATCATCCTTAATCATCTCTGCAGTTCTAAACCTCATCAGATTATATGAATTAGTTAAAATTTTAATTGAAATAGTCTTACCATTTTCATCTTCTAAAAATCCATCATCATTAATATCTTTCCATCCTATTTTTTTTAATTCTTCTTTTGCTAATTCTAAATTATAACCAAAGGTATTTGCTTTTTCAGATAATAACCAAGAGTCTGGATGAAGCGGAACATCTATTTGAGTTCCATGTCCTAGATAAAGTTTCTGAATAATTGATTGTCTATTTATTCCATATGCCATAGCTCGTCTTAATCCTTGTCCTTTTTCTCCTGAAAATAATTCCTTTCTAAAATTAAAACCTAAAAACTCATAGTTTCCAGATACAAATTCCAATGATTTAATCCTACTATTTTGACTATATTTATCCCAATCAACGTCTACTGTTGTAGCTATATTTATCTGTCCTGTTTCAAATGCTGTTAAAATATCTTCTTCATTTTCCAATACTCTTCCTATTATCTCATTAATATATGGTTTGCCATCCCTATATTTATCATTAGCAGATAATCTTATTTCCTTCATATTTTCATAACTTTCAAATTTAAACGGTCCTGTCCCTATTGGCCTATAATTACTTGTTTCTAATGCTTTAGCAAAATAATTATTACCGCCTTTTCCTGAAGTAAAAATATGTTTTGGTATTATAGGAAAAGTCAGCACTTCAAGATTATTACTAAATCCTTTATCAAATGTAATTACTATGCTATCACTATCTTTGACACTTACATCTAATATCTTTCTTGTATCAGACATAACCCTTGAACCCATAGCATTTGTAAACATTTGCTTATACGTACTATCAGCACTAGCATATTTAATAGTATTTACTGTAAAAACTACATCTTCTGGTTTAAATCTCTCACCATCATGCCAGAAAATATTGTTTTTTAGTTTAATTTCGATGATTCTACCATCGTCCTTTATATTGTAAGAATCCGCTAATTGATTTTTTACATTTAAATCTTTATCAAACTCAAACAAGCCCTCAAAAATTAACTTAGATAGAAAATAATAACTACTATTTTCCGTAATTAAAGGATTTAATGTGTTAAAATTAGTTAGAGGAACAATTATTTGCCCCCCCTCCTCTGGAGTATACTCCACAACTTCATCTTTATTTTCACTATTAGTATCATTTTCTATAGTTGAATCATTTTTATCACAGCCTATAATTACAATCATTATTAAAATAATCAGAGTTAAATACCAGAATTTTTTTAAGTTCATTTTTATTCCACCTTATTATACACTTCTTATTATTTCTTTTATAATTTTTCTAATATTATTCAGTATATTTATATAAAAAGAATCACTACCCTTTGAATTCATTATATATTGTTTATATATTTTACTATATACATTATAGCTTTTCTTAACTCTTACTAAATAGTCTTCTGTTTCTTTATAAGGAATCATTGACAGTGTATTATTATCACAACTATATTCTTCATCATTTAACCATTTACTTACATTTCCACTTCCTGCATTATATGCTGCTAATACAGAATCCACATTATTATTAAACTCTTTAAATAAAGTACTAAGATACCAAGTACCTATTTTTATATTTATTTCAGGTTCAAATAATGTATCTTCACTATAATTTTCTATTTTCAAAACCTCACTAGCCCATTTTCCTGTAGAAGGTGATATTTGCATCAACCCTCTGGCATTTTTCTGAGATATAGCGTCTTTATCATATTTACTTTCAACATTTATTATTGAAGCTACTAAATATGGATCTAACTTATATTCCTTAGAATATTTTACTATAATATTCTTATATCCTATAGGGTACCTTATAGCTAAAAAAGTAAGTCCTACAACAATTATCAAGAACAGAAAAGTAGTTAATATAATAAGTTTTTTAATTTCTTTTATTATTTTAAACAATAGAATAACCCCTCCAAGATTAGATTAATCCTTTTAATAATTTATCTATCTGTTCTTTTAAATATTCAATATCTCCACTATTATCAATTATATTAGAAGACTTTGTTTTTTTATAATTTATATCCATTTGAGATTCTATCTTGTTTAGAGCCTCTTCCTTTAATATGCCATCTCTTTTCATTAATCTTTCTATTTGAGTATCTTTATCAAGATATACTAACCATATTTCATCAAATATAATATTATATTTCGCCCATAATTCATACTGTTCAAACAATAAAGGAATATCTAAGAATATAATAGTTCTATTAAAGCATAATTGATTTATTTTCAGTTTTATAGCTTCAAATATATATGAATGAGTGATATTGTTCAATCTTTCTCTGTCTTCTTTACTGCTAAAGATAATCTTCCCTAATGCTTTTCTATCTATGGTTTTATCATATAATAATATACCATCTCCAAATTCTTCAACTATTTGTAGATATGCAGGCTTATTAAATTCAACAACTTCCCTAGCAATTTTATCTGCATCAATTACAGTATATCCTTTTTCCATAATAATCTTAGAAACCGTAGACTTTCCAGTAGATATTCCACCTGTTAATCCTACCAATCTACAATTATTTTGTATCATACCAACTGTCACCTATCTCTAAGTCTACTATAAGAGGTACATTTAGTTTTATTGAATTTTCCATTATGTTTTTCATTATATTCCTTACTTCCTCAACTTCATCTTTCTGTGTTTCAATTATTAGTTCATCATGAATTTGCAATATCAGTCTTGATTTCAGATTTCTTGATTTTAACTCATTATATACTTTAACCATAGCCATCTTTATTATGTCTGCTGCTGAACCTTGTATAGGCGTATTCATAGCTATACGTTCTCCAAAAGATTTAATGTTAAAGTTTTTGGCTCTAAGTTCTGGAATATATCTTCTTCTATGAAGAATGGTTTCTACATATCCCTTCTCTTTACCTTCTTCAACTATATTTTCCATATATTCTTTAACCATCTTATAATTCTTTAAATAATTATCAATATACTCTTTAGCTTCTTTTCTCGAAATACTCAAATCTCTAGATAACCCATAGTCAGAAATTCCATAAACTATCCCAAAGTTTACAGCCTTCGCCCTACCTCTCATTACAGAACTGACTTCTTCTTTAGATACATTAAACACTTCTGATGCAGTCTTTCTATGAATATCCTCATTATTAACAAAGGCTTCTATTAATTTGGGATCCTTAGATATATGAGCTAATACCCTTAGTTCAATTTGAGAATAGTCAGCATCAACAAGAACATAGTTCTCGCTTTCTGCAATAAAAGCTTTTCTAATCTTTCTACCATCATCTGTTCTAATAGGTATGTTTTGTAAGTTCGGCTCTGTACTACTTATTCTTCCTGTGGTAGTTATTGTTTGATTAAAACTTGAATGAACCCTATTTGTATCTTTATTAATTAAATTTAAAAGTCCATCTATATAAGTTGATTTTAATTTTACTATTTGTCTATATCTAAGGACTTTATCAATAATAGGATGTTGTTCTTTCAATTTATCTAAAACTTCTGCATCTGTAGAGTATCCTGTCTTAGTTTTCTTTATAACTGGTAGTGACAATTTATCAAATAAAACCTCTCCTAATTGTTTAGGCGAATTAATATTAAACTCCATATCAGCTGAAGTATATATTTCCTTAGTCAACGAATTTATTTCTTCATCATATTCTTTACCTAGCCTTTTTAACTCATCTGTATCTATTTTAAAACCATAATATTCCATACTACCTAATACCTCTACTAAAGGTAATTCCACATTATAATAAAGCTCCAGCATCTCTTGTTCTTTAATGATTTCTTTCATTTTAGATTCTAAATTTAATACTGTATCTAACATAAAGGAAAGATAATTACCTAGCTCTTCTTTACTTAAATCCATGAACTTTCTTTTATTCTTACCTTTTCCAAACAAGCTTTCTTCATCTACACCATAGGTATTCAAATATTCTCTGGCAATTTCATTTATAGAGTATGAAGACTGAGAGGGGTTAATTAAATATTGGGCTATCATGGAATCAAAAGTAATATTTTGAACCTTAATTCCTAATCTTGATAATATTACTATATCAGATTTTAAATTATGCCCTATTTTATCAATGGTCTGATCTTCAAAAATAGGTTTAAAACTATTAATAAAACTCTTTTTATGGTCTTGTAAATAAATAATATTAGTTGGAGTATCCTGAGTTTTGATGCCTAACGCTATTATTTCATCTTCGATATAGTTAGTGTCAGATGTAATAAATTTAAATCCAAATTTTTTTTCTTTTTTAATAGTATCAATTAAATCGTTATAATTTATCTTTTCTAATACATTGAACTCTAGAGTTTCATTTAATTCTTCATTATTGGCCGCTGAGTTATCAAAAACCTTGCCTAGTAAACTATTAAATTCTAACTCCCTATAAAGCTTTCTTAATTTTTCCCAATCTGGATCTTTAATTTTTAAATCTTCAAGATTTGTATCCATAGGCACAGTAGTCACTATTTCTCCAAGTTTTTTACTTAAAAATGCAATATCCTTGTTTTGAATTAAGTTTTCCTTTAACTTTTTCCCGCTAATATTATCTATGTTTTCATATATATTTTCAATTGTCTGAAACTCTCTCAATAGCTTTAATCCTGTCTTTTCTCCAATTCCTGGAACTCCAGGAATATTATCAGATTGATCTCCCATTAAACCCTTCAAGTCAATAAGTTGTTCTGGAGTAATTCCGTATTTATCTATTATTATACTCCTATCAAACTCTTCTAATTCAGTAATTCCCTTTCTTGTAATTAAAATCTTAGTCTTATCTGTTGCCAATTGAAGATAGTCCTTATCTCCAGTAACTAAAATAACATCTAATGAATTCTCTTCTCCTATGTTAGCTAAAGTTCCTGCAATATCATCAGCTTCAAAACCAGTTAATTCTATATAATGAATTTTCATAGCATCTAAAATTTCTCTTATAATTGGAAATTGTTGTGCTAATTCTGATGGTGTAGATTGTCTATGGGCTTTATATTTATCGTATGCTTCATGTCTAAAGGTAGGTCCTTTCTTATCAAAAGCTACGCAAATATAGTCAGGCTTTTTCTCTTCTTGCACTTTATATAGCATGGTCAAAAATCCATATATTCCATTTGTGTATATCCCATCCTTAGTGGATAGTAGTGGAAGAGCATAAAATGCTCTATGTAATAAAGAACTACCATCTATAATCATTAACTTTTTCTTATCCATTTTATCACTCCATTCTATACTCCATATCTTCTAGTATATCTTAAAAGATGATTTGAGTAAACAAAATGAAAATAAAAATATTGATTAATTATTAATTCTATGTTATTATATTCTTTGTAATAGTTTTGCCGGTGTGATGGAATTGGCAGACGTAGTGGACTCAAAATCCACCGGTGGCGACACCGTGCCGGTTCGAGTCCGGCCACCGGCACCATTTTTAGAAACTCTTTAGTTTGTACTATAGAGTTTTTTTATTGCCTGAATTTCCTCGTCATTTTTAATCTCTACCTGTGACTCTGATTTCTTTGATGAAAATACAGGCAAAATTGCATTAGTAGAAGAAACCTTGCTACTATAGTCTAAATGGGTATAGATATTTGAAGTCGTTTAGATGTCACTATGCCCTAACCATTCCTGTATATCTTTCAAGCTGACACCGTTGGCATATAAGAGACTGGCACAAAAATGTCTTGAATCATGAAATCTAATTCTCCTTAAGTTATTGTTTTTCAATAAAATTCGGAAGTGTTGCGTCAAATACCCCGGCCTTATTCTTTCACCAAGTTCATTGACATATATAAACTCCAAATAATCATTACAATAACAATTACCACATAATTTTCTATTCTTTTTTTGTTCAATATACATTTTGATAAGTAAATCCTCATCTATTGCAAAGTCCTTGTTCTTTGATACTGAACAGTAGAGCGAAGCATATTAAACTTATCACCTATTTATCTATCAGACAATTCTAAGAAATAAGAAAGAAGAATAATATCTCGTTTGCACTCTGGCAAGCTTTGTAAAGCTTTAATAATAACATCATCTGTAACAATGATATTAAGACCTATCACCTTGAAAATTTGCTCAGTAATAAAGTATTTATTTAATGTGTAAAGCTGTTCCATTTCCTTTGCAGGCAAATCTGAAAAAGTCTTTTCCTTTCTGCGTTGTCGTTTTAATTCGTCATAATATCTCTTGCTTCATGCTTTAGGATTTTTTTTGCAAAAGCTATCAAAGATGTGTTGCTTGCTTTGCCCATGGTTATTAGGTTTCACATTCTCACACCCTTTCGGGCGGTGACTTCCTCGTTCCCCTTTCACCACTACTACGGTGAAAATTGCAAAAATGCCCGACTAAAGATACAGTGGGGCATTAAAAAAGCTATTCATGCTTATTTGGAAATGTATTATAATTATATAATTATTGCAATTATAAAAAGAAAGAACCAGTAACAACCTTTATTTCAGCATATTATTGTCTACGTGTCTTAACATTTGGTTCTTTAATTATATATATCTCCAGTGAATTTACACTTTACTTCCTAATAAATAATCCTGAAAAATTAAATGAGAATTAGTTTTCTACTAAGTCCCGTTCTTTTATATGATTATTTGAAAGTTTTATGAATATTGATGATATTCTTATAGTTCACATATAGTATATTCCTCATAAAAATAATGGAAGTGTAACTTTCAATATACCTAGACCAATAAAGACGGAAAATAATACTAGAGTTGGTGCAACTATTTTGTTTGGTAAATTAAATTTATTTACTATCCCTATAAAGAATGATACCATTAGCAAAAATAGAATAAAGCAAAAAATAAACAATTTGCTTTTTCTAACAAACAAAGTATAGAGTAAATACTCTGTGCCCCAGAAAGCAAAAATCATTACTAAAATCATACCTATACAACAATTTATCTTTTCTCTCATATTTCACCACCTTAAAATAATATGGGGTATAGGACTATTATACCCCATATTAAGTATTATGCATAGAAATTTAGTTATTGCTAATAACTGTACAAATAGCCATGCGTATCTTTATACCAGTCTCCATACATCCCAGGGAATGGGTTGGAAATAGAGCTAGTTTTAGAAACCTTTAAAACAATCATACATTCTTTAGCAATCAATATTTCTTAGCCAGTTCCAACCCAGACCAACAACTGCACCTACTGCAACCGAGGTAATTGTTGCTAAACCACCTGTTCAAAAGTGTATGTCCCAGATAGAATTTCTCCTAATGTTAAAGAAGAACGACCACTTGTTGTATCACCAATCCATGCTACACCAATATTCCCTGAATATTGTGCGCTGCCTGTAGTTGAAAATGGAGAAGATAGTTGGGTTTCAATAACTTCTTTAATTTCAGCCATGACTTCTTGAAATTTTTTTAAAAAACTAGACCGTCTAATGCAAGACGAATTTCATCTTCAATATAGTTGTTTGCTTTAACAGAAAATCCCTTTTCAAATAAAACTTTAGCCTCTTCTATAGATAGTGCTTTGATTTGCTCTTCATCAAGATCAATAAGCCATTGAGCATATCTACTCTCAATTGAATAGGAATCATCTTCTACAGTAAATGCTGGCATTGCCATTGAAATACTCAATGATAGTATCAGTACAAGGCTCATAATTTTTGTAGCTAGTTTTTTCGTTTTAATCCTCCTTTGGTACTCAAACAGATAGGTAATTTGCCAGCTAATAGTGAATATCATTATTTGAAATTTGATAAAAATACATTTTCAATTCCACTGAAATTCCATGAAGTTAAACTTGTCCATTTTCCAGAAGTATGTTTTGCTAAATACATTGTTCTGCTGATGCTACCTGCTTTTGTTAAGTTTCATAAAAATTCCACTTAAAATTATTTTGATTATTACCCATATAACGCATGAGGAAGGAAAAGGGGAGATTTTCAAAAAATTATTTCTTGTTTTGAAAAGCCTTCTGCACTTTTTATAATCTCATCCCCTTACCCAATAGCTGCCAAAAAGTTTTTAAAGAAACTTACGGAATTACTCCAAGCCAAATGAGAAAAGACATTATAACTTGATTATTTTCCCCAATTTCTACACTCTTTAAGGCTAGCCAAACAAAAAGAAGTCTAAAATTTAAAATAAAGGTAAGGTCCGTAATGAATTCAAATAATATGTCTACTTTCATCAAAATCCATTACGGACCTTATAAAAGGAGAACATATCTTTTCAGTATTAACTGAAAATTGAAATCTGTTTACGAACCTTACATTTATAGTATGTGATTAATTTAAATTATTATACATTTAAATATTTTTCAAAAGTAAAAAAATATTTTGAATCTAGATTGATGAAATCTTATTTAATTTATACTTCCTTTAAAAATAATAATTAACACTTTATAGCTCTCTTTCATATTCTATTATTATACCCCTTACTTTCACCTAAATAAAAAGTATAAATAGGAGGTGCTTTTATGGGTGGCTTATTCGGTGGCAGAAGAGGATGTGACAGAGAATGTGGCATGGATAATTCTCTACTATTCTTTTTCCTAATATTAGTAATTATTTTCATGAACTGTGATTTCTAATAATTAGCAATAATTGAGTCGGGGTTTTTTATCCCCGATTCTTTTTCATCTTCAATAGTTCTATAATTATACTAAATCTCATTTTAAAGATATATACCTTACATATCTTAATAATCCCCATTTCTATTCCTAGTGAAAATCTATTATAAAGACTAAAATAATATTTACTAAAAATCAATACATTATATTATGTAATATGAAAAAGAACCTCCTTAATATATTCAACAGAGATTCTTTTCTAATAATAATATTATTTTACTAAAACAAATGGAAATTCTTTTACACCTTCAATAGCATTTACAATGTTTTCATAACCAATATCTTCTAATTGCTTTGCAACCTCAGCACTCTTAGTACCAGTATTGCAATATAGAGCTATGGTTTTGTCTTTTGGCAATTTATCAAGATTAGACTCTACTGCATCAAATGGAATATTAATAGCTCCTTCAATCATTCCTTCTTGTGCAACTTGTTTTTCTGGTCTAACGTCTACTAATATCATATCTTTATTTTCATCAATAAGCTTTTGAAATGTAGCTCCCCTTAAATCATCATAGTGAACTAAGTCATATTCAAATTCCTTAACTCCTGCAGCATTAGTTACATCTTTAAATCCTTTGTTTACTAAAATTTCTGCAACTTGTCCACTCTTTTTCCCTGAATTACAATAAGTTATAATTGGAAAATCTTTTAAATCTTCAAGTTCGCCAATTCTATCTTCGAAACCTTCGATATTCATATTAATAGCATGTTGAATATGACCTGCTTTATATTCTTCAGGTGAACGTACATCAATAATTAAAACCTTATCCTTTTCTTTTCCCGAATTTTGCTTTACAAGTTCTTCACCTGTCATTGTTTTTATTGTTGCTATATCTGTAGAATTGTCTCCAGACTTATCTGCAGATTGGGTATTATTTTTTCCACATGCAACCATCAATGACATTGTTAATATGATTATAACCAACAAAGTAAATAATTTAAATTTTTTGTTATTCATTAGTGTTCCCCCTTATTTTATAATTCATTAATTTTACCTTGTTGATTATAACATTATAAATTTTAATTTTCAATTTTTATAATATATATCTATTCCCTATAGATACCTATAGATTTATTTAATTAATTATATATTATTTAATTCTCTATCTAATATATCACTATATGTTTCTAATCCTGTTACTTTAGCTGCCAATTCAGTTAATGGAATTATATCATTCCTATTAATATATTCTAATGAAAACTTTCTATTTAAAGCCATAAGTTGTTTTAATCCTGTGGATATTCTATTTATATAGGAATAAACACCTATAGCACCAGTAGAAATATTTAAAGCATCATCACCATATAATCCTTTAAGTTCTCTTATGCCACTGAATATTTCTTCTATATTGGAACCAAATCTTTCATAATCCTTAGGCACAGTGCCTCCTTTTATAAGTTCCCCCACTTGTTTTCCTGCCATAGCCGCTGCCATAGCTGCTCTTCCTATTCCAACAAGCCCTATATATGGAGCACCTAAGGCTAATCCTTTAAATACCTGATCCTCCATAGCAATTCCTCCAGCTACTGCAATCTGTGGAAGGGAATAATTTTTTTCATCCATTTTCTTTAAAATATTATATAATAAACTTTCCATATAAACTGTAGGAATGCCCCATTCATTCATCATCTTACTTGGACTATTTCCAGAACCTCCGCCAGCACCATCAAATGTAACTAAATCAACACCAGCCTTCGATGCAATCTTAAGTATTCTAATTAAATCTTTTGGATCAAATGGTCCAGTTTTAAAAGATATATGCTCTGCACCTAGTTCTCTTAGTTCTTTTACTCGATTAATTAATATTTCCTCATTCCATATTGGTAATTTACTAATTCTTTCAAATACTTGTCCTATACCTTTTTTATAGTTTTCTGCTATTACTGGATCAGATGGATCAGGATAAATTAAATATCCTTTTTTTTGAAACTCTAAAGCATCTTCAATTTTCTCAACTCTGCCCATTCCTTGTATTCCCTTAGAGCCTTGTCCAAATTTTAATTCCACAGATTTAACTCCTAATTTAGTAATAGCATAATCTAATACACCTAAATTTTCATCATCATAATTCCCTTGAAGAATAATATCACCATAACCCCTATAATATTTCCTAAATGCTGATACCATTTCTTCAATTAGGGGTGATGCAACAACTTTCCCATTTTCTAAGACTAAATCTTTATCTTTTGCTACTACGTCCTCACCTATTACAACCAATACTCCTGCTAAAGCAGCTCCTGCATAATAATCTCTCCAATTAAGTTTTGCTATAGCTGGTAAAACTATAGGTGCATTTAATTTAACTTTATTGTTTATTCCAAATGTTGTATCTATATTTGCTTTAGGAAAAGTAGCTAAATCTGCATCTTCTGCACATCCCAGTGCATTAAATACTCTCCCATTAATGTTGAAATGAGAAAAATCTAATGGATAATCCTTCTCAGATGCAAATTGATTTATATCTGTTTTATAAGGATAAATTGCTTCTGAACCACGAACTGCTGATAAGCCTATTTCACATGTCCCAGTACAATTAGCAGTACATACAGCACACATACCTGAAAACTCCGATAGATGTGCTGAATCTCTCATTTTCGTATTAGTTATAGAACTCCCTAAAGATGGACTATATGACATAAAAAAAACCTCCTTTTAATTTTCACATTCATTATGATGTTGATGTTCATTACAAACTGAACCTGTTGACTTAAGTGAACCTTCCAAATAACTATTTACAGCTTCCTTAGCATCTCCTTCGGCACCTACTATTACTTCTATATCCTTTTCATTAAAAATGTCAACTGCTCCTTTTCCCATTCCACCTGAAATAATAACATTTACTCCTAAATCATTTAAAAAGTTTGGTAAAAATCCAGGTTTATGCCCTGGATTAGGAATTATTTCAACTTTAGCAACTCTTTTTCCTTCTATTTCAAAAATCATAAAATTCTCACAATGTCCAAAATGCTCTGTTACCATTTCACCTTCACTTGCAACTGCTATTTTCATAATTATTCCTCCATTTCATCTAATATTTGCGAAATACTGTTTAAATAATTAACCTCCAATGTTTCAATAGAACCACTGTCACATGATGATGCAAGTTTAGGATCTATTGGCATCTTAGCAAGTACATTTATATTATGCTCTTTTGCAATTTCATCAATATGGCTATCTCCAAATACCTTAATTTCTTTTTCACAATCAGGACATTTTAAATATGACATATTTTCAACTAATCCAATTATAGGTATATTCATCATCTCTGCCATCTTAACTGCTTTAGATACTATCATTGATACTAATTCTTGCGGTGATGTAACAATAATTATTCCATCAACTGGAATAGATTGAAATACAGTAAGAGGAACATCACCAGTTCCTGGTGGCATATCAACAAACATATAATCAATATCACCCCAAATTACATCAGTCCAAAATTGCTTAACAGCACTAGCTATTATAGGTCCCCTCCAAACCACTGGATCAGTATCGTTTTCTACTAATAGATTAATAGACATAATATTTATGCCTGTTTTACTTCTAACAGGAAACCAACCAAGCTTATTTGCCCTAGCCTTATCCTCTATTCCAAAAGCCTTAGGTATTGAAGGTCCAGTAATATCTGCATCTAATATTGCAGTATTATACCCTTTTTTATTCATTGCTGATGCTAAGATAGATGTAACTAATGACTTTCCTACACCACCTTTACCACTTACTATTCCTATTACCTTTTTTATATTACTTAATTCATGTGATTTTTCTAGAAAGTCCATAGTAGTTTCCTTTCTATCACTACAATCTACGTTACAAGTATTACAATTTTGATTACAGTTTTCGCTCATATTTTTTCTCCTTTACCTATTTATGATTTTCATTGTATTTTTAAATACATCTTTTACTGCATTCCCTGCTTTACATTCAACATCAACTATACTATGTCCATTATTTATAGCTTTAATTACTTCTTTATCATAAGGTATTTCTCCCACAAATGGTAAGTTTAGTTCTTCACATATTGATTTAATCTTATTAGTATTTTCTACATTTGTATCATATTTATTAACACAAACAAAAGTTCTAACATTTAGCTTTTTTGCAGTCCTAATGATTCGTAGCATATCATTAATACCTGAAAGGGAAGGTTCTGTAACAATAAGTACAATATCTACACCACTAAGAGATGCTATTACTGGACAACCAATTCCTGGAGAACCATCAATAATAGCTAAATCTGCATTTTCAACAGATTCTTTCATCTGTTTTTTAACTTCACTTACTAATTTTCCAGAAGTTCCACTCCCCATTTTTAATTGTGCTGTAGAAAATATTTTATCTTTGGTATATAAAGTTAATTTACCTGCAACATCTGGTCTAAGAGTTATTGCGTCAAATGAACATATCTCTTCACAAACTCCGCAGCCTTCACATGAAAAATAATCAACTTTAAATTCTTCATTGAATAATTTAATAGCATCAAAACCACAATTTTCTTTACACATACCACAGCTTTTACATTTCACAGTATCTATAAAGGCTTTGTCCATACCGTAATAATCTGATATTATAGGCTGAGAAATTTGATTCATTAATAAATGAAGATTGGGAGCATCAACGTCACAATCTGCAAATGCCTTAGCATTTGCAAGTTTTATGAAAGCACTAGCAACAGTAGTCTTTCCTGTTCCTCCTTTACCACTAAGGATTAATAATTGTTTCATTACATACCTCCTTAGTAATATTATTTAATAAATTTATAAATACCTCCTGATATTTTTTATTTTGTTTTGATGCAATTAAACCATTTGAATTCATTTTTCCTAATTCAACACTAAAAGGAATTCTTGCTAAAATTTCTACTTTATTATGAATACAAAATTCTTCAACGGGATTATCATCATCTAAACATTTGTTTAAAACTATTCCGAAAGGTTTTTCAAACAATCTAACTAATTCATAAACCATGTTCAAGTTATGAACCCCAAATATTGTAGGTTCTGCTACTAAGACACAATAATCTGCATCTTTAATACCTTCCATTACCATACAAGAACTTCCTGGAGGACAATCAATTATAACTAAATCATTATTAATTAAATTATCTCTTAGAATTTCACTTATAATAGGAACCCCTGAAACTTCACCAGTATTTAGGATTCCTGTTAATACAGTTACATTGTCAGATAACCCTTTTTGTATTGTTCCAATAACTCTTTCCTTTTCTGATAAAGCCTTTTCAGGACAAAACAAGGTACATCCTCCACAAGAATGACATATTTCATCAAAAATAATTAATCTATCCTTAACATAAGCCAATGCATTAAACTTGCAGAACTCAACACATTTTCTACACCCAGTACATAACTCCTGATTAACATTAGGTATCTTCACTGATATTTCTTTAATAGATAATTTCTGGGGTTTTAAAAATAAATGCCCATTCGGTTCTTCAACATCACAGTCTAAATAAATGGACTTTTCTGCAACAGTAGCCAAATTAACGGATATAAAGGTTTTCCCTGTACCACCTTTGCCGCTAAGTACTGCAATCTTCATATTATTTTCCTCCATGATTATGAAATCCCGAATGAATCTCTTCAAGTAAAGACAATTGTCCATTTATAAAAGCATCTATATTATCTTCTATAGAATCATTAATTGTTTTATATATCTTAACTCTGCCTGCATTTATTACATCGGCAGCCTTCTCCCCGCATCTTGGAGTAATTAGCACCTCTGCCCCGATATCAACTACTGATTGAGCAGCTTTGATTCCTGCTCCCCCTTGACTTGAAATTGCACTATTATCTATAAAAATACTTTCTTTTGTATCTGTATTATAAACCAAAAAATAAGGTGTTCTACCAAAGGACATACATACTGTTGTTTTTATAGAATTATCATTTACAGGAATAACTATTTTCATTTTAATATCTCCTATTCTTTTACATTAATTTTATGCTCTAGTCTTTCATTACATCTATGTCTTCTACATCTTCTGCATCCATGTCTTTTTTCATTTTCATCATAAAGCATATAATCTCCGCCTTCTATTTTCAATATGTTTCCATTAACCAAGGATTCTGCAATCTTTTTTCTTGCATCATTATAAATTCTCTGGACAGTAGTCCTAGCTACATTCATTCTATCGGCACATTCTTCCTGCATCATTCCTTCTAAATCTATAAGACGAATGGCCTCATATTCATCAACTGTCATAATGATTGCTTTACTATCTGTTTTTTCAGTATCAAGTGGTCCAAACATATTGCTTTCAGGTAAGCAACATACCTTCCTCCATTTTCTAGGCCTTGCCATCATTATTCTCCTTTACAAAATTCTAATTGAGTATTTATCATTTCTAACCTTCTTTCAAGTAAAACTTTTTGTTCCTCTAACAATTCTTTTTCTCCAATACACATTATTGAATGTAATGAATTTCTACTATGTCCACAGTGTACTCCTACCCTATTATACATTCTGCCTTTATTTCTTCCCATTCCATATCTTCCAAACATATATTATTTCCTCCTCATTATTAATTATTAACATATGTCCATTTGACTTTATTATATCTCATTTTGGACATATGTCAATAACTTTTATAATAATAATTGGGTTTTTTTACTTTTTCTCATGAGTTATATTCAGTTTTGTCCATAAAAAATACTCCTCCTTGTAATTACAGTTTTTATTATTTAAACCATATATTATAAAGGGAGCATATTAATTTTAAGTTAATGGTGATTTTTTTATTAATTATACCTTTTCCATTATAAGGGTTTCAACTTCTCAAAGTTGCTTTAACCATATTCTTATTAAGCAATATATTTAATGCATCTATAATAGATTTCACTACTATATCAGCTTTAGATAACAACTCTCCTGAAGCCCCTTCTCTCTCTATTATGGCTATAGATAATATTGCTTCTTTAAACATGGGGATGTCATTATATCCATTACCTAAACAAATAGTATTTCCTTTAATACTTCGTACTATTTCTTTTTTTGAATCTCCCGCATTATCCTTGGGAAAAGTTAATATTTTTCCATTGATACCTATGCACTCTTTTTCTACAGTTCCATAGGTATCTGCTGTTAATATATATATTTTTGCATACTCTGCTAACTTGTTTATCAACTCTTCTACGCCATTTATTAATTTTCCATCCACTGCTATAGTACCATTATAATCAAAAACAATATTTTGTACTTCTATATTCTCTCTACCTGGTATTTCATATATTAACAAATTTATCCCTCCACTTTAAATCTATCCATATATTCCTTCTAAGTATTCTTTTGTCATTTTATTCTTTGGATTAGAAAACATTTCCTCAGTTTTCCCATATTCTATTAGTTCACCATTTAAAATAAATGCTGTATAATCGGATATTCTTCTAGCCTGAGACAAATTGTGAGTCACTATTATTATAGTATATTCCTTAGAAAGTTTCAGTAACATTTCCTCTATAATAGCAGTGTTTTTTATATCTAACGATGAACATGGTTCATCCAAAAGTAATACTTCTGGTTCCACAGTTAATGCTCTTGCTATGGAAAGTCTTTGCTGTTGTCCTCCTGATAACTTCATAGCTGACATATTTAATTCATTATTTATTTCTTCAAAAAGTCCTACTCTTCTTAGATTATATTCTACTATGTTTTGTAGTTCCTTTTTATCTTTTATTCCATAATATACAGGTGCATAAATCATATTTTTATATATAGACAAAGGAAATGGTGTAGGCTTTTGAAATACCATACCTATCATTTTCCTTATATTATCTTTATTATATTCTCTGATATCTTTATCTTTAAATAAAATTTCTCCACTATAGCTACCGCCTTGTTCCTCTAACATCAGATTTAGAGCCATAAGAAATGTAGATTTACCACAACCTGAAGGTCCAATAATTGCAGTTATTTTATTTTTCATAAAGGACATAGACAAATCCTTTAATATCAATTTATTATCATAACTAACCTTTAAATCATTCACCTTTATTAATTCCATTTACCTATGTTCCTTTCTATTTAAAATCAAAGATAAAACATTAATTATAAGTAATAGTATAATAAGTATTGCAGCAGTACCATATGCTTTCTCCAACGATATTCCTTCCCCCGTTAATATATAAAGGTGAAAGGGAAGTGCCATGACAGGAGAAAGTATGGATTTAGGTATTGGAGCAAATATTACAGCCCCTGTTAATATTATTGGTGCAGTAGCTCCCATAGCAAATCCTCCCCCTAAGAGAATGGCTGAAATAATGTCTTCTCTACATATTGGTAATATCAATTTAAATATGGTATAAAATTTTGATACTCCTAAAGCATATGATGTACTGATAATATTAGAGTTTATCTCATTCATTATCTTTTCAATCCTAACCTCGATATATGGAAATATCATAATTCCCAATGTTATACTTGCCGTTAATAGAGATCTATCAATTTTAAAATACAAAATTAATAATGTATAACCAAACATTCCTAAAATAATAGATGGAATACCAGCCATACATTGTATTATTAAATGAATTATATCACCTATGTATTTATTTCTACAATAAAAAATTGTATAAATAGCTGTGGCTATGGCTAAAAAAGATGCAAAAAAGCAAGATAATAACATTAATAATAGACTGCCAACAATAGCTGGAAATACTCCTCCCTCTGCTCCTAATGGTATGCCTTTTGGATTGTTAAAAATAAATTCTAAATCAATAGAACCCATTCCTTTTTTAAATATATATCCTAGAATAAATATAGTAACTCCTACTACTATAATGGTGCTCATTATAATCCACAGTTTAAATATATTATCTTTAATTTTTTCCTTCATAAATATCTCAACCTTTAGTTATATTATTTTTCTTTTTATTATGTATAGAATAACATTGATAATAAGCAAAATCATCATGAGTACAAAGCCTGAAGCATAAAGCGCATGATAATGAAGACTGCCTACTTCTGCCATTCCCATCTCAAGTGCAATTAGGGAAGGAATTGTTTGACATTTTCCCAACAATTTAGGCATTATTGGTGCATTACCTATTACCATCATTACGGCCATAGTTTCCCCCATCCCTCTACCTAATGCTAATACTCCAGAAGCTAATATGCTTCTTTTACTATTAGGCAAAACTATTTTTCTAATCATATAGGATTTAGAAACCCCTAATGCATTTGAGTATGTAGAGTTTTCATTATAAATCTTTTCCATAGACTCCTCACATGTGGAAATGATAAATGGTAACATCATAATAGAAAGAATTATACCACCTGCTAATACGGATTCTCCAGTAGCTAATAAAAATTTTGTCTCAAAGAATTTTACAAGCACAAGCAATCCAATAAATCCATGAATAACAGAAGGTATACCAGCTAGTATATCTACTATAACTCTAACTATTTTTTTAAATTTATTATTAGTATAATTTGATAAAACAATAGCGTTCCCTACTCCTATAGGCAATGCAATAGCAATTCCTATTAATGATACATATATAGTTCCTAGTATAGTAGGGTATATTGATAATTTATTTGGAAAATTCAGGGGATTCCACTTATTACCAAAAATAAATTTTATTATAGAAACCTCTTTAAAAAACACAATGCTTTCTCTTAAAATAAATAATATTATGAAAGAAAGTATCAATAATGATAATACTGTAAGAAAACAAACTATTGATTTGAAAATTCTATTTTCTAGGTCTTTCACTATAATCACCTCAAAAAAATAAGGGGCTAAGGCCCCTAATTTTAGTTTGTTGGTACAAATCCCATTTTTGCAATAATCTCTGAACCTTTATCTGACAAAACAAAATCCATAAATGCCTTTTGCTCAGATGTCAATTCTCCTCTTTTAACTACAATAAGAGGTCTTGATACCTTATATGATCCATTTACTATATTTTCTTCTGTTGGCTCTATTCCATCAACTTTTAATGGTATAAGCTTTCCTACGTTTTGATTTACCATACCAAAGGAAGCATAACCTATTGCATCTTTATTTTCGATTATCTTTGTAACTAAGGCACCCATTGAAGGAGATTGAATTGCATCTTCTCTTACTTGTACATCTCCCATTATACTCTTTTGAAATACTTCGTGGGCTCCACCACCTAAATCTCTAATAACAACTACTATCTCCTTATGTTCAAGACTATCATCTAAATCATCCCAATATTTATATTCTCCAGAAAATATTTTCATAATTTCTTCAGTGCTTAAACTATCTTTCAGTTTTACTAATGGGTTTTCTGGATTTATAGAAATAGTTAAGGCATCTATTCCTAAAACAAATTCTTTCATATCACCTATCTTTTCTTTCTCTTCGTCCTTTACTCCCCTAGCTAACATACCAAAATCACTAGTTCCTTCTATTACTGACTTAACACCAGCACCAGAGCCACCTGCTGATACATAGATGGATATATTCTTATCTGGAAAACTAGCATCTACCTTATCCCAAGTAGTATTTGCTTCAATAAAATCTGTTGCAATTGCAGATATTACAGGTGCTAAAGTAGATGAACCATTAAAAGTCATTTGAGCTTTAAATTCATTTTCTACAGTTGTTGAAGTATCTTCATTATTCCTACATCCAAATAAAGATGTAACTAAAACTAATGCAATTAATAATAAACTAATTCTTTTTTTCATACTGACCTCCTATATGTATTAATATTAACAAAGTACATAATATAGTCTATATTCAATACTTAGGTATGTCCAATTAATTTCATCTATAATAAGATACATATGTATAGAAAATATTAATAATCTTTTTTCAATTTAAGTTATTAAATGATTATTTTTCCATTAGTATAATAATTATATTTAATTTATCAAAAATATTTTATGTAAGGGTTTCCCAACTTATAGTCAATAAATCAACTAAAACAACAATATCAAAATTTAATTATTCAACGAATTAATATAACAACACAATCCGAATAAAAATTTCATTCTGATTGTGTTGTTATCCTAATATCTTAATACAGCTGCAACAGTCCCACCATCTGGTACTTTATCTGGCTCTACTACATATACTATACCACCTCTAGATACAGTAAGAGTAGCTGCACGGTCTATTAAATCTTCATTTCCTATATTTTGTTCTTCGTCAAAAACTACCTTACTATTATTTGGATTAAATCTACCCCATTGATGAATTCCATCGGCAATAAATAATGTTTCAATTTGACCATTATAAGCTTGAGATAAAATTTTTATTAATGAGTTAGAATATAATCCATTTTTCTGACCTGAGAATTGATTGTATTTAGCTTCTGCCAATTCTTGTATTTTTAAAAATTTAGGCTCCATAATCTCCCACGCCATCTTTTGTAAATCATCCCCATATAATATTTCAGGATTTCCTTTAATAAATTCCTCTACTATATTTGGATATTTACTAATTTCTTTATATATAGGAATTAAATATTCTACTCCAGCAAGTACTAAAGGTATTTCTTCTCCTTTATGCAATTTATTTAAAGATTCATCAATTGCACGAAAATATCTAGCTAATTCATTTTTATCAAAGTCATTTTCTACAGCCTGCCCTTGACTTGCTGTATTATATGAAAGTGAAGAGCTACTTATTGGATTTGCAGTACGAATTTGCAATTTAGTTCTTGGATCATCATCTACTTTCATATCTTCAACACTTCTAGGTGCATCTTCCATTATTATTTCTTTAACCATTTGTCTGGAAGCTTTAAATAATCTTACTTCGTTTTTACTTAATGCTAATATATAAAATTTACCATCTGTCGTAAATAAAGGAAGTAGTGGTTTAGTGTAAAATTTATCTGAGATTACTACTTGATCCTTCACTTCAAATGGAAGGTGATAATAATTTAGTTTGTCTGGAGTTATAAATACTACTAGACCTTCTGTTTGATTTTGCCAAAATGTTGTTTCATCAATTAAATTACTAGCTGATTGTAAGATTTTTTCAACTTCTGATTTACTTAGACCCATATTAAATAGTTTATCTTCTGCTTCTCTAATGCACTGTTTATATCGTATTGGATTTTGTTTAATATCTGCTCCCATACGACAGGTAGGCATATAGATTGATATACACCATTCTTCCTCTGAATTTATTAATTCTTCAAATTTTTTTCTAGTTAGTATATCCATTTTTGCCTCCTTTGAAAAATTATTTTATACTCTAATAAACTATTATCTTTATTAATTTGCCCACTATATAATTTACATATGTAGCTATTTATTTAGCTTAATAGACTATATATTGAAAAATTTCCAGATGCTCAAATGGCATCTGGAAATTTTTGGTTTTTTTATTTTTAAAATTCGTTTGCTAAATCAATAAGTGCTTGATTATGTACACGATATACTGTCCATTCATCCATAGGAACTGCACCTATACTCTTATAAAAATTAATAGAAGGCTCATTCCAATCTATACACCACCACTCAAATCTCCCACAATTTCTTTCTATAGCTAATTTTGCTAAAAAGGATAAAAGTATTTTGCCATATCCTTTTCCTCTCATTTCAGGTCTTACATATAAATCCTCTAAGTAAATTCCTGGTCTACCTAAAAAAGTAGAAAAGTTATGAAAAAACAAAGCGAAACCTACTGGTTTACCATCATGCTCTCCGATAATAACCTCTGCAGATTTTCTAACAAATAATGAATCCATAAGTATTTCTTCAGTTGCAACTACTTCATGTAATAACTTTTCATAATCTGCTAATTCTTTAATAAAATCCAAAATAAGTTTTACATCTTTTTCTTCTGCAAACCTGATTTTAAAATATTCATTTTTTGTTGGTATTAGTGTTTTCATTTTGATTTAGCCTCCATTTATTATAATATGATTTAGTCTTATACTAAACTCCTGGCAAAGCTATTCCAACCAAATATACCACCAGTATGAATAAATAATATGTTTTTATGTTTATTAAATGTTCCTTTTTTAATTTCTTCCACTAATCCATACATTGCCTTACCAGTATATACTGGGTCTAAAATTACCCCTTCCTTTTTAGCAAAATTCTGAATAAATTCTATTTCTTGAGGCTCACTCAAAGCATACCCTCTTCCCACATATCCATCTAGAATCTTTATATCTTCTTTCCCCACTAAAACTTCTTCACCTGTATATTTATATATTTCCTTAAATAACTCCAATATAGTATTTGTAAAATATTCAGCATTATCACATACATTTACTCCATAAATTATTGCATCATTATTATTTATATAATTTCCATAATATAATCCTGCATAAGTTCCTCCTGAACCAACGGCAGTAACTATTGCATCAAATTTAATATTAAGTTCTTTTTCTTGCTCCAATATCTCTTCCATGGCTTTATAATATCCAAACGAACCAATTCCATTAGATGCACCCTCTGGGAGTATATATGCCTTATGTCCTTCTTTATCTAACCCTTTTTTAATTTCTTCCATAATATCCATTCTACTATTTTTATATTCTTCAGGAGTAATAAACTTAATTTTTGCTCCTAGCATCTTATCTAAAAAATAATTCCCCTCTACTTCTGAATCTTCTTTTCCTCTAAGTACAAGATAAGCACCCATACCAAGCTTTGCTGCTACTGCCGCTGTTGCTCTAGCATGATTTGATTGAATGCCTCCGCAGGTAATTAAATAATCGCAACCATTATCTAGAGCCTCCTGTACTGCAAACTCTAACTTTCTTACCTTATTTCCTGATATTTCACTACCTGTTTGATCATCTCTTTTTATATAAATTTGTGTTCCTAGCTCTTGGCTTATTCTGTCTAATTTTTCAATTCTAGTTGGTAGATTTGCAAAACCAATTCTTTTTGGTAATTTCATAAGTTTTCCCCCTTATATTTAGACTATTCATTTTAATTACATTATATATCTAAATCATTACTCAACCAATAGTTTCTTTTAAAGATAAAAAAACTAGCAGCTAAAGTTCTATATAATTTTGAACTTTAGTTGCTAAAATTAAGATTATTTGCTATTGAAACATTAGATCCATAAATTCCTTTTTGGATATATTACCAAAATATTTTTCTAAAGGTTCGCTTTCTATAGCCTTTAATACTTCTGTCTTTTCATATTTTATCCCATTTAATTTTTCCTGAAGCAATTTTACATCTTCTGTACCAAAAAAATCTCCATAAATCTTAATATCTGAAATCAATCCATTTACTAAATTAAATCTAATATCTATACTTCCAAAATTAAATCTTCTATAATTTTGATAATGTGATTTTGGAGATTCCCCATAATTCCATTCCCAAGTAGAATATTTTTCTTTAAATAATTTTTGAATATTATCTAAATCTTCCTTAGATAATCTATGCTCCTCAGGTTCTAAGCCTTCCATTCCAAATATACTTTTTAATAAAATATCTCTAAACTCATAAATATTTATATCCTTATTTATATAGGGTTTTATGTTAGTTACCCTACTCTTCACTGATTTTACTCCCTTAGATTCAATTTTATCTTGTTTTACTCTTAGAGCATTTGACAATATATCTAATTCAGTATCAAATAATAATGTGCCATGATTTAAAACCCTCTTCTTCCATACTGATTGAGCTATACCTGAAAACTTCTTCCCATCTATAGTAATATCATTTCTACCAGATAATTCACAATTAATACCAAGCTTTTCTAGAGATTTAACTATTGGAATATTATATTTTTTAAAATCAATTTTCTCCGCACCTGTTGACATAGATATAATACTAAAGTTAAGATTCCCTAGGTCATGATATACTGCACCTCCACCAGTAATTCTCCTTACAACCTTTATACCTCTTTCATCTACAAAGTCTTGGTTTACTTCTTCAATAGTATTTTGATTTTTACCTACTATTATTGCTGGACCATTTATCCAAAGTATTACATAATCATCTTTAAGATCTAGGCTTTTAAAACAATACTCTTCAAAAGCTAAATTATATCTTGGGTCATTTGAGTCATTTACTAAATATTTCATATTCTCCTCCTAATATATAAAGGTTTTTTCATCTTCCAATCATAATATTTAAGTCCATTAATCTATGCTGTATATCAATTAATTGATTTTTAATTTCATCATATCTTTGAATCAAAATTTTATTATCAATCATTTGGCTAGATTTATCTATTAATGCTTCAAATTGATTATATGCTATTCTAAATTCATTTTCAATATCTCTCCTTACAACATCTGGTAATATCTCTATACTTCTTGTTAATTCAACCTCATCACCATCAATATTAAAACTATTTCCTATATTAGGGATTATAGTCTCTATTTTGTATAGATGTTCGATAAGAGTTGAAAGTGCAGTGGCAGATTCTTCTTCACCATGAACAACGAATATCTTCTTAGGTTTTTTCTTAAACTTATTTATCCAATCAAGTAATACATTTTGGTCAGCATGTCCAGAAAACCCTTCTATATCATAAATTTCTGCTCCTACATTAATTTCTTCTCCAAGTATTTTTACCTGTTTTTTGCCGTCCAAAAGTATTCTCCCCAAAGTTCCCTCAGCTTGATATCCAACAAAAACTAAACTATTTCTCTTATCCCATAAATTATGCTTTAAATGATGTCTTATTCTACCAGCTGTAGCCATTCCACTTGAAGATATTATCACTTTTGGAAATGTATATTTATTTAATGCCATTGATTCTTCTTGACTTTTTATATATCTTAAATTATCAAATTCAAAGGGGTTATCTCCTTTTAATACAAGAGTTCTTGCTTCTTCATTAAAACTACTAGAGTTTTTCTTAAATGCTTCTGTAGCCTCTACTGCCATTGGACTATCTATATAAATTGGAATCCTCATATGCTCCTCTATAGATGGATTATATTCATAATATTTATTTAGCTGATAAATAAGCTCTTGAGTTCTTCCTACTGCAAAGGAGGGAATAAGTACAGTTCCTCCTCGTATTACAGTTTTATTAATTATATCTATTAATTTCTCAGTACTTTCTTCGAAACTTTCATGTATAGTATTACCATAGGTAGATTCAATAATAAGATAATCTGCTTCATCTATATAGTCTGGATTGTTAATAATAGGTCTACCTGGCATACCTAAATCTCCTGAGAAAACTAATTTTACTTCTTCACTTCCTTCTTTAACCCATAGTTCCACTATAGCTGAGCCTAAAATATGCCCTGCATCCTTAAATCTAATTTGGATATTATCATTTATTTTTATCTTTTGGTCTATAAAATATGGTTCAAAATATTTCAAACTACTTTCTGCATTGTCCATAGTATATAGGGGTTCTATAGGTGGTTTCCCAGCCCTTTGTCTTTTCCTATTTTCCCATTCCACATCTGATTCCTGTATCTTAGCACTATCCTTTAACATAATTTTACATAAATCATAGGTAGCATTTGTAGTTATTATTCTACCTGTAAAACCTTCCTTTACTAATTTAGGAATTCTACCACTATGATCTATATGTGCATGTGTCAATATAAGAAAATCTATTTCCTTGGGATCATAAGGAAAGTTATTATAGTTTAACCTTTCTATTTCTTCATTTCCCTGAAACATTCCACAGTCTATAATTATATTATATTTTTCAGTTTTCACAAGATAGTTAGAACCAGTAACCATTTTTGCCGCACCATAAAATTTAATATCCATAACCTTACCCCCAATAATATATTTCTATTATCAATTATTTAAACCTGCTATCCTTTTTAATATATTCATCTATACTTGTATTTGATATTACTGCATTTCTAATGGTATTCATTTCTTTTAAATCTCCAAAAAGAATTGCTCCAACTATTTTATTATCTCGAGTAAATAGCTTATAATGAATATCTCTTTCGTCATCTTTGTATTCATGTACCCTATCAAAATCATCTATAATCCCTGCAGAAAAAAGTTCTATATTGCCTATCTTTAAGGTTGTAAATATCTTAGGTTGATTGTATTCTAATTCTTTACCAGCCATGTTTGCTCCTGCTATCTTACCTTGCTCATTTCCAGCAGTCCAAAGTCCTAATACCATTCCATCTATTTCAACTACATCTCCTGCAGCATATATATTATCTATATTGGTTTTTAAATGTTTATCAACTATTATACCTCTATTATATTCTATTTCCGTATTCCTAACTAAATCTAAATTTGGTCTGATTCCAGAAGATACTAAAACAGCTTCAGACTCAAGCTTCCTTTTCCCATTTAATCTTATACCAGTGACTGCACCATCACCTAATATCTCTTCTGCTTGTGATGAAAGATAAATTTTAAATCCATGCTCGGAAAGTTTCTTTTCTAGTTTATCTGATATTTCTTTATCTAATTGTCTAGGTAACAGATATGGTGCAAACTCTATTATATTTACTTTTTTGTCTAATTCTTTTAATGCCCATGCCGCTTCAAGTCCTAAAAGTCCTCCTCCAATTAATGAAACATCATTACAAGATTTCAAATATTCTTTTATATAATGTAAATCCTTTAAAGTCCTCAAAGCAAATAATCCCTCTTTATATTTCCCATTAATAGGAGGAATGAATGGACGGCTTCCCGTTGCTATTAGTAACTTTTCATAACTTATTTCTTGTCCATCATCAAGTCTCACCTTATTATTTGTAATATCAATATCCTCAACAAGTTTTCTAAGAATAACCTTTATATTTTTATCCTGATACCAGTTTTCTTTACTGACTAATAGTTCTTCATCAGTAAATTCTTTAGACATATATTCCGTTAATTTTACTCTATAATAAGTAAGAGTTGATTCACTACTTATCATTATAATAGTACCATTTTCATCATGAGCTCTTATTTCCCTAGCAGCTGCAAGTCCAGCTATTCCATTACCTATAATTAAATATTTTGCCTTATCCATATTGTATCTCCTCCTAAAATCACTCTTTCTAATTATTACCCACTTTGAGAAATTCTACACAAAAGCCTTCATTTTTATGAAGGCTTTTGTGTAGAATTTATATATATATTCTTGCTAATAAAATATCCGAAGGATTTTGAGAATTTATATTCAAGTTTAAATCTAAATTTCCATTCAATTTAATCAAAAAAATTTCAAAAGGTTTAATAATATTTATCTCTTTATTAAAACTAATATATACAATATTATTATAAGCATATATAAAGTAAAAAATTTCATTAAAATTAGATTGATTTTCTTTTATTAAAGAATATTCTCTATCTATATAAATACTTTCAAGTTCTCCTTTCACTCCATTTCCTAGCATTAAATTAAAATCTTTTACTATTCCATAACTTGTAGTATTTATACCTCCATCAAATTCATATATCTGAAAAGGTTTTAAATTAATATAGTCTTTATGATTATGTGTTAATTTAAGTTCTCCATTAAGTGGTGTAATAAATCTATGTATTCCTTCTAATTTAGTGAACTCTGATTCCCCCAATTCTACAGTAGCAGAGCTTAATCTAAATTTAAAATTACGAGCATCGTAATTTGAATCTTCTGGATATATAAATAATTGTGTAGTCTTTCCACCCGACCATTCTGTTGTTATATAATCATTTTCTTTAATTAATTTTTTAACAACTTCCATATTATTCACTTCCATTTTTTAATTTTATCAAAATCACAGTTTATAATCTTTATTTTAAAATATACCATATTTATATATTAACATTAATTTATCTATTTGTATTAATTTTTTCATTAATAATTTCTACAAACTTAAGTTTTATATTATATTCTATCAACAAAAAGAAGGGTAATTAACCCTTCTCATCTTACTTATCTTTATTTAGCAATTCTATCACTTTATTTAACTTAATATTTTGCTCTTCATTTAACATAGGTCGAATAGTGTCTAGTTTTTCTAATATTGAAGCATATTGCTCATCGCTTATCTTATCTTCCATATCAGATTTTACCTTTATAATCTCTACAAATATATCCTCCTCTGACTTATCCATATACTTATCTGCAAGATTTTCAATTATTGAAATTTCTTCATCACTAGGAGTATATCCCTCAAGCTTATCAATAATATTCTTCATTTTTTTATCTTCCATTTTAATCCCTCCCTTTCTTATATCATAATTTATGAAATATAGAATAAATATATTACTAAAAGATATTGCAACTATTAATCTAGCTCTGCATATAATGAGTATTATATCTATTCTATAGTCAAGGGGGGCTGGTTTTGGATAATAATATTTTAATATTTATAGTTCTTTTAATAGCTGGAAAAAATCAAGGCAACAAGCTAACAGGGTTAAACACCTTAGAAAATTTTGTAAACACTATGGAGATTGATACTAAATATACTTTAGAAAAAATTAGAATGGCAAAAAAAATTGGGACATATTTCCCTGAACAGTACATACCTTTGATAAATAAATCAATATTATTTACTGAACGTATTATGAAGATAAATGAATTAATTGAATTCATGAAAAATGAAGAATATCAATATATTAAGGAAGCTACAATTGTAGATAGTAATAAAGATAGGCTAAATAAAATAATACATGTACTACAAAAAGAAGCTTCTAGATCAGAAACTAAAAATGTTGGAATGATTATGGATTTAATTATAAATATGGATACGTATAAAAAAATGTTTTCAGTATTAACTTCTGTAATAAATAGTCAAGATGGATTAAATGATCCTACTCAGTTAATGAATATACTCACACCTTTAATGGATGGTGATGATCTAAAAAACAAAGATAAATTTAAAGAAATGGGCAAGATGATGGAAATAATGAAAATTCTAAATTCACCAAAGCAAGAAAATAAGGAAGAGAATAAAAAAATAGAGATAATAGAAAAACCATCTAAAGAATAAGTATTTTACTTATTCTTTAGATGGTTTATTAGATTTTCCATATCCTTAGGTAATGGAGCAATAAATTCTATATCTTCTTTCGTTCTAGGATGCTTTACTTTTAAATAATATGAATGGAGAGCCTGCCTATTTATATAAGGACTCTCTTTATTATAGAGACTATCTCCAATTATAGGATGACCTATATGGTCTAAATGAACTCTGATTTGATGAGACCTTCCTGTAAATATTTGTACATCAAGTAAAGTTGCATCTTTATATCTTTCAATAACAGTATATTTAGTTAGAGCATCTTGACCTTCCTCTGTTACTGTTTTTCTAATACTCTTATCTTCTTCCCTGCCAATTGGTAGATTAATATAATTTTCATCCTTTTCTACAATACCATCTACTATTGCCTGGTATTTCTTTTCTACCTTATGGGACTCAAACTGTAAAGCCATTTGCTGATGGGCAAAAGGATTTTTTGCCACTATTAATATTCCAGTAGTATCCATATCTAATCTATTGACAAATCTTATTTTCTTTTTTATACCTTTTTCCTTAAAATAATAAGATATTCCATTGGATAAAGTATTTTCTTGATGGGATTTTGTTGGATGTACAACTATATTTGGCTGTTTGTTTAAAATTAAAAAATCAAAATCTTCATAGACAATATTTATATCCATTTTCTCTGGCTTTGTGTTTTCACTTTCATCTTCCATATAAATAGAAACTACTGCTCCTTTTTCGAGAGTTAAGCCTTTTCGCTTAAATTTACCATCCACATATATCTGCTTTGCCTTATATAGTTTTCTAAACAATCTTCCTGATATATCCTTACTGGAAAGAAAATCTTCCAAATCTAATCTATCCTCTTGGACTTCAAAAACAACAATATTTTCACTTTCTTCAAATAAATTCATATTTCCCTCCAATTTTCCTTATGTTTATTATATAATATTGGTAAACTAATTATATCAAATTTTATTTAATTTTAAAGGCTAAAACCATTTAGGGGGTCAATTTGTGAAACTTATGGATAACAGAATAATAAATATTATTTCAAATTATAACTTTGAATCAAAGAAAACATCTAAACTTTTATCAGAAAAACTTAAACATAAAGGATTTTATATTCCAGAAAATTATAGCAATAATGCAGAGCTTAATATATGTGTAGGTGGTGATGGAGCTTTTCTACGTGCAATACATCGTAATAAGTTTCCAAATATACCATTTGTAGGAATAAATACTGGACATTTAGGTTTTTTTCAAGAAATATTACCGGAAAACATAGATGAGTTTATTGATAAATATATAGAAAAGGATTATATCGTAGAAGAAATTTCATTAGTAAGTGCAAATATATGTACTAAAAACAAGACTTTTTTTCTAACTGGTGTTAATGAAATAGTTATTAAGGGACTTAAATCAAAAGTTGTTCATTTAGAAATATTTATAGATGGCAATCATTTAGAACGCTTTAGTGGTGATGGAGTTATTATATCAACACCTGTAGGTAGTACTGCCTATAACTTTTCTAGTGGTGGCAGTATAATCTACCCATCCTTGAAAACCTTGCAACTCACCCCATTATCCCCTATTAGTTCAAAAGCTTATAGATCTCTACCAAATAGTGCAGTAATACCTGGAGATATAATTATATCTATCAGACCAGAACTTAGATATGAAAATTCAATTTTAGTTATAAATGATGGAGTTGAGTTTAAATATAATAATATTACAAATATTGATTTAAAAATTTCCGATAAAACTATTAAAAAATTAAACTTTGATAAGAATATGTATTGGAATAATCTTAAGAGTAAATTTTTATAGAAAACTTTTCCTAACAAATACAAATAGAATTCACTACTCACTCGTATAAACTAGTAGTGAATTCTATAAACTTTATTTCCCTTTACAAGATTCATTTCTATTAAACTTACTCATAGTGGCTATAGATTTCAATATATTCATCTATATAATTATTTTTAATGTGATTTCTATCTTTAATATTTTCAAATTTTAATAGTTCCTCATAATTATCTTTTAAATACTCAAGATTAAATTTATAGTCTTCTTTACTCGTTTTATTGCCACTATGTCTTTTTATTAAATCCACAACATAGTTTTCTTCAAATATTACACCATACATACTTGGCATATCTTTAGGCTTTATGTCCATCTCGACCTCAACTGATTTATTGGCAAACTTATCCATTACAATTTTCTCAACTAATGAATACTCATCTTGAATATCATATTTTTCTAATAGCTCTGTTAATTTTATACTTAATGTTCCCAAACCCATTGTTTCATCAATAATATTTTTAATATCCATCTTTTCTATGCCTCTATTATCATAATATTTATAAATATTACTTTTTGTCTTTATAATAAAAACAACTATAAAAATTATTATCAAAGCACAGAATAATACAATCTTTTTCTTATTCATACTATCATCTCCTATTTAAAATAGGTTATTAATAATTTTAATTATCTTTTTAAACAAATATATACCTAAACCTATTATAGCTAGTGATATTATAAGACTAATATATGAATATATAATTGAAATAGAATCTAGTCTTGCTTGTACAGTGAACATTGGCTTCCCCCTTATCTTTTGTAACTATATTAACTTATCCATTTCATCAACTAGCTTACTAAATAATTTCATTGCATTATTTACTGGTTCTTCTGTTGTCATATCTACTCCTGCTGTTTTTAATACATTTAAGGGATAATCTGAACTTCCACTCTTTAAAAAGTTTATATATCTATCTACTGCTGGTTTTCCTTCTTGTAATATTTTTTCAGATAATGCCACTGCTGCAGAATAGCCTGTTGCATACTGAAATACATAATAATTATAGTAAAAGTGAGGTATTCTTGCCCATTCCATTCCTATTTCGTCATCCACTACCATATTTGGTCCATAATACAATTTATTAATATCCTTGTAGGTTTCACATAGATAATCTGCAGTTATAGCTCCGCCACTTTCAAGATATTCATTTATTATTTTCTCAAACTCTGCAAACATAGTTTGTCTAAATACTGTAGTCCTAAAGCTTTCTAAATAATGATTTAATAAATATAATCTCTCATTTTTATCTTTAACATTCTTTAACATGTAGTCCATAAGTAAAGCTTCATTTGCTGTTGAGGCAACTTCTGCTACAAATATAGAATAATTTCCATAAACGAAAGGCTGTGTCTTTCTTGTAAAATAACTATGGATTGAATGTCCTAATTCATGAGCCACTGTAAACACATTATCCAATGTGTCATGATAATTTAATAGTATAAATGGTTTGGAATCATAGGAACCTCCTGAATATGCACCAGATCTTTTGCCCCTATTTTCATATATATCTATCCACCTTGAACTAAATCCTTCTTCTACTACTGCCATATACTCTTCACCAAGGGAAGTTAATGCTCTTTTTACTATTTCTACTCCTTCTTCATATGGTATCTTCAAATCTACATCTTTAACTATTGGAGTATATAAGTCATACATATGAAGTTCTTCTACTCCTAAAGCTCTCTTTCTGATTTCCATATACTTATACATGCTGCCTAGATTATTATGAATTGAATTGATTAAATTATCATATACAGATAAAGATATATTATTTTGATTTAAGGATGCTTCTCTACTTGATTTATATTTTCTTACATTTGAATTAAATATATTATTTTTTAAATCTCCATTTAGTGAAGCTGCAAATGTATTTTTGAATCCTTTATAAGTATTATATAGTGCTTCAAAAGCTTTTTTTCTTACATCTCTATTCTTTGATTCCATAAGTGGAATAAAATTACCATGAGTGATTTCCACATCTTTGCCATCTTCATCCTTAATAGTCGGGAACTTCAAATCAGCATTATTTAGCATTGAGAATATCTTCTGTGGTGAATTTCCCACTTCTCCCATTTGAGCCAATATAGATTCTTCTCTAGAAGAAAGTATATGTTCTTTTTGTCTCATTATATCTTCAATATATTGTTTATATACCTTCAATTCAGGCTTTTCCTGAAAATACCTATCTAATGTATTAGGCTCTAAAGTTAATATCTCAGGCACTAAAAATGAAGTTTTTTCTTCTACTTCTACATACAAACCTAGACCCTTGTCTGATAGTTCTTGAGATTTTCCTTCTCTAGTATCTTCATCTAATTTCATATGAGCATATGAATATAAATGTTCTGTTATTCTATATAAATCATCTTTATCTCTAAGTACATTATAAAAATTTTCAGCACTGGAGACTACTCCACCTTTATATAAGATAAAATCTCTAGCCATCTCCTTAGCTTTATTATAAGATTTCTCCCATTCATTAAAATTAATAAACATAGACTCCAAATCCCACTGATGTTCTTTTTTAATATCTTTTCTCTCAAGTATTTCTTTATTACTTTCCATCCAATTACCTCCTTTTAATCTTTGATATTATTTATTGCATGAATCATAATGTCCCTAGCTATAGGTGCTGCAGATTTCCCTCCAGTTGACCCTTCCTCCTCTAATATCACTGCAATTGCAATTTTGGGTTCATCTGCTGGTGCAAAGCCGACAAACCACGCATGAGACTTACCTGAGGAATTCTCAGCAGTACCAGTTTTTCCAGCTACTTTTATATTTTTTATTCTTGCATTCTTCCCTGTTCCTGATTTTACTACATCTACCATCATATCTTTAAGTTTATTAGCTGTAATAGAATCAGTTCCTTGGGATAAAACTTCAGTAGTATTCTTTTTTAAAATCTTATTATTTTTAGATATAATCTCTTTAACTAGAATAGGTTTTACTATCTGTCCTTCATTTGCTATTCCAGATACTATTAAAGCCATATTTAATGGTGTAACTAATACTTTCCCCTGCCCTATTGCTGCAGCAGCTATATCTGTTTTATCTAAGTTTTCTTTAAAAGGAAACTGTGAACTTTTAATGGGTAAATCAAAGGGAATATTATTATTTATCATAAATCTTTCTGCTGTATTCCCTATTCTATCTTTCCCTATTTCAATGGATTTTGTAGCAAAATAGGTGTTACATGATTTAATTAATGCTTGTCTTAAATCTATATTTCCATGTGCTTTTCCTTGATAATCTTTAAATACATAACCATTAATATTTGTACTACCTGTGCAATTATAATATTCTTCTAAATTTGCTGTGTTTAGAACAGCAATAGTAGTTATAAGTTTAAATGTAGAGCCTGGTGGATATAGCCCTTGTGTAGCTCTATTAATAAGTGGACTATCAGGGCTTTCTGTTATTGCCTTCCAATCTGCCTTCAAATTTGCAACATCAAAGTCTGGAAGACTAACCATTGCATATATCTCTCCTGTACTAGGATTCATAGCCACAATAGAACCCTTCTTACCCTTTAATAATGTTCTTGCTTTAGCTTGGAGTTCATGATCTATAGTCAGCTTAATGGAATTTCCTTCAGTTGTTGGTGCTACAATATTCTTTATTTCATTTATTGCAGCATTTTCATTTATATTTAATAATGTATTATTGTATTGAAGCTCTAAACCTGACTTGCCATATTCTCTGTAACTATATCCTATTATATGACTATATAACCTACCATATATATAATATCTTTTATAAGTATCATCTATTTTTTCACTATAGGCTAATGTTTTTCCATTTCTATCATATATAGAGCCTCTTAATATTGATTCTTCATTAATCCATAATCTTTTATTATAGCTGTTATTTTTTATTGCTTCTGCTTCAAAAATTTGAAAATAACTAATATATACTATTAAGGATATAAACATTAGACAAAGTCCTATTAAAACAACAACTATTCTTTTATTCTCCTTGTTCATCAGCATACTCCTTTACTTCTATTTCCTCAGAACATACTTGCAATACTCCAAGGGCAATAAAACTAGACACTATTGAACTGCCTCCATAGCTTACAAAAGGTAAAGTTAATCCTGTTAATGGTATCATCTTAAGCACCCCACCTAATATAATGAAAGATTG
The DNA here is from genome assembly GCF_900128955.1 of Tissierella praeacuta DSM 18095. Taxonomy (GTDB): domain Bacteria; phylum Bacillota; class Clostridia; order Tissierellales; family Tissierellaceae; genus Tissierella; species Tissierella praeacuta. Next base: position 39,162 of record NZ_FQTY01000001.1, on the reverse strand, counting down.
TATACCAAATAAAGTACTGATACCTAAAGCAAGTATTTTATAAAATTGATTTTCCTGTGATATTCCAATTTTAAAACCTCTATATACTAAAATCATAAACAACATTATTATACCTATCCCAGTAAATATTCCCATTTCTTCACAAATGGCTGAAAAAATAAAATCTGTATATACAACAGGAATAAAATCTGGATATCCAAGTCCCAAACCACTACCAAAAAATCCACCTTCAGCAATGGCAAATAAAGACTGGGTTATTTGATATCCCTGTCTTTCTATATATTTCCAAGGGTTCAACCAGGCTTGAAACCTAATTTTAACATGGTCAAATAATGTGTACCCCAATATACCTCCAATGGCAAAAAAACCAATATTATATAATACTAATTTTCTGTCTTCTTCATAAATAAATTGTATTGCAATAAATATGGCATAAAAAACTAAGGACGTACCTAAGTCTCTTTGTAAAAACAATAATGTAATAAAGGAATATACTATTCCCATTAAATAATACGATGAATACTTTCTTTCCTTCCATTTTGAAATATTGGAATAATAAGCTGCTAATATAAAAACAAGTAAAAGCTTAGTGATTTCAGCTGGTTGAAAAGCAATTTTCCCTAGACTTACCCAGTTTATAGCTCCCTTTTTTCTACTTCCAAATATAAAAGTTATAAAAAAGAGAATATAAGCTCCAGCTATATAGAGATAAATCCAATTTCCCCATCCTCTTACATATTTTAAAATAAAATAAGTTATAAAAAATATAAATATACCAGCGGACAACCATATTAGCTGTTTAATACCTAGTCCCTCGTCAATTCTATATATCATTATAATACCTATGGATATTAGCATAGTAACAATTAAAAATATATAATTATCTCCAGTTGAAACTTTAGTTAGTAAATAATTAGATAAGTATATTACTAATACCAATCCTAATCCCGTTCCCAAAGTTAATTTATCAATTTTTTCTCCTTGATAAATTAATAATAAAAGCAAAGCCAAAATTTCAAAAATAAATAATAAATTTCTTGGGGATTTTCCCTTAATTACTCTTTTAAACATAATATTCTCCTATCATCTATCTACAAATAAAAATTCTATTTGCCCTACCCTAATAATATCTCCATCATTTAATCTCACTACATCAAATATCCTATCTCCATTTAAATATGTTCCATTAGCACTATTCAAATCTTCCAAATAGTAATCTCCTTCATCTTCTATTATTTGAAAATGCCTTTTGGAAACAAAGGGATCCTTTACCACAATAGTATTATCTCCATGTCTTCCTAAAGAAATAACTTCTTTAATAAAGTAATATTCCTTTATTTTAAATGGCAATGAATCTTTTCTATTAATAAGTTTTAAATATACATTAGCATCTGAACCTATTCCCTCAATTCCTCTTATGTCTAGATAAATAAGTCTAATAATACTGAAAATAAATAGATATATAATTACAATAAATATATATTTGAATAATAAAGCTAATATATTATACATAGCTACCTCCAAAACTCTCTTTATTTACTTATGTTATCATAAACTTTATGAATTGTGAATTAGTTTAAATTTTTATAACTCCTATTTAAACAATAACAAAAATCTGATAAAATATTATACAAGAAATGAGGTGTTAGTTTGAACAAAATAAAACGTTCTAAAAACAATAGAGTATTTTCTGGTATTTGTGGTGGTATAGGAGAATATTTTAATATTGACCCTACTGTAGTCCGCATTGCTTGGATATTAATTGGATTACCATCTTTTGGTACTACAGTGTTAGTTTATCTAATTTGTGGTTTAGTTATACCTGAAGATGATGGAATTATTTATAGTGATGATTACAGTGTACGTAATGAGAAACTTCGCAACAACACCCCTTTGTTCATAGGTGGTGGATTAATAATTTGGGGAAGTTTTATGTTAGCTAGGGTAATCTTTCCTTGGTTCACCTTCCCACTAGCAAATCTAAGGAAGTTTTGGCCAATATTATTAATTTTATTGGGTATATATATATTGATTAATCAAAGAGATAAATAAAAGGAGTTATTATGAAAATTACCAGCATTGAACCACAAAGAAATAAAAACAGAGTTAATATTTATGTGGATAATATATTCTCCATAGGAATTGACGAAGAATTAAGATATAAATATAAGTTAGAAATTGGCATGGAAGTAAATGATGCATTTATTAAAGAAGTCTTAGAGGCTGAGGAACGAAACAAAGTTTTAAATCATGCATTAAATTTACTATCCTATAGGCAAAGATCAGAAAATGAGATATATACTGCTCTCAAACGTAAAGGTTTTGAAGATTCACATATAGAATATGCTATGAATTACTGTAGAGAAAATAGGTATTTAGATGATAAGGATTTTGCCCAATCTTTTATTAAAGATAAGACAAATCTAAATAAACTTGGTCCAAAAAGAATAAGATATGAATTGATACTAAAAGGAATATCTAAGGATATAATAGATGAGCTTCTTATTGTTGACTATGAGGAACAATATGAAATAGCAATGGAAATAGCATTAAAAAAACTAAAATCTTATAAAAATGATGATTACAATAGTATATATAGAAAACTTTCTGGTTTTCTGCAAAGAAAAGGATATTCCTATGATATTATCTCTAAAGTAGTTAAGGATATTTTGAAAGATTAGGTGATTAAGTTTGTGTTATGTATATATTTTACAGTGTAATGACAATACTCTTTATACAGGTTGGACTATAAATTTAAATAAAAGAATATCTATGCATAATTCAGGTAAAGCTTCAAAATATACTCGTTCTAGATTGCCAGTACAGCTAGTATATTTTGAAAAGTTTAATAATAAAATAGATGCACAAAAAAGAGAGTATGCAATAAAGCAATTCTCTAGGAAACAAAAACTAAAACTTATAAAAGTTCATGATTAAATAATAGAAAGTTCTAGAGGTGAGATAATGGTTCACTTTTTTGATAGAATCCTACGAAATCCTATAATTGCAACTGTTCAAGACTTAAATAGATTAGATGATGCCTTAAAGTCTCCTTGTGAAATTATATTTCTTACTACAGGAAATATATTCTATTTAAAAGAAATAACAAATAAAATAAGGTTAAAAAATAAAGGCATATATATATATATTGATTCTATTGATGGTTTTTCCAAGGATACTTTGGGCTTAGAATATATAATTAAGAATATTTCTCCAGATGGAATAATAACAGAAAAAAGCCATTTAGTAAAATTAAGTAAAGATATGGGTGTATTCACTATACAAAGATTATTTATTTCTAATTCATATTCTCTTAACAATGGCATATCTTCTATAAAACAAGTACGTCCCAATGCTATTGAATTACTCCCTGGCATAATGCCTAAAATAATAAAAAATATTATTGACGAAACAAAAATATCCGTAATTGCCAGTGGCTTAATTACGGATAAATATGATTTAAACTCTAGTTTAGATGCTGGTGCCATAGGAATAGCCACATCTAATAAAATTCTTTGGGACATTTAAATTATTCCTTACCCTTTTTAAATATTCCAATAATAAGTCCTGTAGATAGTCCAATAAATCCAGAAACCATTGTAACCATAATAATTAGCAATCTATTAACTCTATCTAAATTAGAACTATCATTGCCTATATAAAATAAATTATATACTCCAATAATCATTAAAATAAATCCCGGAATATATTTTATAAATCTATTTTTTTTGAAAATAAAATACATTACAGAAGTAATCATTATGGTACTAAATATAAATATCCCTAATATTTTTGCAAATTCCAAATGAACTATGAACTCATTCATTCCCATCCCCCATTTTTGCTTAATATTTTATTACTTCTGTTTCATTTTTCAAAAATTCTTCTTCCCATAACATGGTATATCTACCAGTAGCCCATTCTGCCATAACAACAGTTTCTGAATTATCCATTTTAATTCTACCTATTTCATTTTGAGATATTTCATTGTTATTAATTGAATATAATAATAAATTTCTTCTAGTCACGATTATTATTATATCTTCATTAGGTGATGTAAAAGCATCTATAGCTTCAGGCACTTTTGACTTTACAATGCTCCAAGGTATAGTCAACTTATCGTAATTAACTAATTCTTTAGGAGGGATTGTTTTTATATTATAATCCTTATAATATTCCTCGTCATCACTTTTATAATTTATTCTACCCTTCATAATCCAGTATCCATTTCTTCGGGCTAATCCAAAACTTTCCTCATCCAGTAGTATATTTGAATTTGTTTTAATTGCATTTTGAGCACCTTCTTTAAATACACTCAATCCCTCTTGACCAATTATATCTGAAATTTTAATAGGTCTTTCATCTTCTAAGTGATCAATTGGATAAACTTTTAAGTTTCTTTTCCCATTTGATAAATCAATTAATTCCGTAGAGATATAATCATTACCAATGTATAAAATATTCTTAAGTATAGATGGATATAAAGTCTTTGCCTTTGATTCCAAAAAAGTTCCAAATGAGTAGGCTTCTCTATTATCAAGAAATTCTTCTTTAATATCCCCTTTTTGTATTGCTTTAATTTTATCATTTAAAGAGTTATCTATATTTTCTCTTTCTACATTTACTAACCAAAATCCTTTTTTTCTTGGCACTAATAGATTATCCATTTCATATATAGAAGCGATACTACGATTATTTGCTCTAATCCAAATGGTCTTATATTCCCAGTTAGCAAGCTGATTAGTTTCATCATAAAAATGAGATTTTATTCCTAAAAGAATACCCGATCGTAAAGTATCAACTTCCTCAGTATTTGAAATTCTCATGATACTCTCTTCAATATTTATATATCTATCAATTTCTTCCTTACTTATTTGGTCAACACTCTTTTTTAAAAAATAAAATCTATCATCAATAAACGTAATCATTTCACTATTATTATATTTAATAAATTCATGAAAATATTGATCATTACTATATATGGTTATTATTTGAGCATTATCATCTGAAATACCCAGTTCCTTAGGCTCTATTTTATATTTATATAATAAATAATCAGCAAGCTTTACATTCTTCAATCTATAGGTTGGTTCTATAGCATAATTCTCACCTATTACTATAGCAGATTTATGAAATAAAGCTTCTTTTCCCATTAAATTTTCAGAATTCTCTACTTCTCCTTTTTTATAAGGACTATCAATAAACTTATCCATAGTCCATTTCCCTTCTATAGGTGGCAAATTATTTTTTGGAGTCTTTATCCTGTCCTTTATTTCAAATTTATTAACACTACAAGAACTTAAAAAAACAACTAAAGCTATGGTAGATATAATCAAATATACTTTTTTCATTTAAAAGCCTCCCTTAGTGGCAGCTTTATAGTTACCTTTGTTCCCTCATTAATATTTGATGTTATTTCCATAATTCCATTATGAAGTTTAACGATTTCATCGCAAATAGATAACCCAATCCCACTATGGGATTTACTATTTTTGCCTTTATAAAACTTCTCCTTTATCTTAGGTAAATCCTCTTCAGATATGCCAATTCCTGTATCCTTTACTTCTAATACCAGATTATCATCCTCTTTATATGCATTTAAAATGACTTTACCGTCTTCTGATGTAAATTTAAATGCATTATCTAAGAGATTGATAAGTACTTGTTTTATTCTATTTTCATCTCCAAGCATATATCCTAGATTTTGATCTATATTTATAATAAATTCAATTCTATTATTTATAGCTCTAGGAGTTAATTGTTTTCCAATCATCTCAATTGTATCTTTTATTTGAAACTCATCATTTTCTAGCTTTATTCTTCCAGAAACAAATCTAGAAAAATCTAGAAGATCTTCAACCATATTACTAAGTCTATCACTTTCTTTTTCAATTATTTCAAGTCCATCTAATACGATTTCATTTCCACCAAAATCTTCAGATCTTAGTGTAATTGCCCATCCTTTTATAGATGTAAGTGGAGTACGAAGCTCGTGAGATATAGAAGATATAAAGTCATTTTTTATCTGTTCTTTCTTAATTAATTCTTCAGCCATATAATTTAACGTATCTGATAATTTGCCAATCTCATCTTGTAACTGAATATTACTTCTCACCTTAAGTTGTCCATCAGCCATTTTTTCTGCTATCTGTGTCACTTCTTTAAGAGGTCTTACAATAGAATCTGCAAGAAAAATACTTACTATGCCAGAAATAAATATAACTATAAGCCCCATTCCCAATAATAAAAAGGAAATAGATTTTATCATATCATTAGTTCCTTTAAGAGAAGTAATAAATCTAATAAGTCCTATAATTTTATCTCTATCCTTTATGGGGATAGAAACAGACATTACTGGACTACTGTAATAATTTACATTTCCTACCCAAACACCTTTTTGTCCGTTTACTGCATTTTTTATATCTGGATACAAATTAGAATTATCATTTGCAACCCCTAATGAATCCATTAATAACTCACCATCAAAATTAAGTATCTGAACCTGTGCCGTTGTATGTTGCCAAAATGCATCTACATCGTCTATAATAGTATCTTCTAATGTATCAGATGAAAAATATCTTAAGTAATAATCTATAGAAAATTCTATTTGATTAGTAAGTATATCCTCAATATTTTTATAATAATAGTCCTTTACACCGTTTATGAGAACAATCTCTAAAATAACTACAGTGATAATAATTATTAGCATAAAGTTTTTAACCAATCTAATTTTTATACTTTTTTTCATTTATATTTCCTCTACTCTCTATGCTATATCTAATCAATAAATTTTCTAGTCTGCATTTTTCCATCTATATCCAATTCCCCAAACTGTTTCTATAAAACTAGGGTTACTAGAGTCATTTTCTATTTTAGCCCTAAGTCTTCTAATATTCACATCTACAATTTTAGAATCCCCTACAAAGTCATATCCCCACACTAGGTTTAAAATTTCATCTCTTTTAAAAGCTCTCCCAGGATTTTGAAGAAAAAGTTTTGCTATGGCATATTCCGTAGGAGTAAGCTCTATTTCACAATTTTCTTTATAAAATTTACGAGAATAAGTATCTATTTCAAAAGGTTTAGATACTAATATAGTGCTTTCCCTTATATCATCAGATGACTCTATCCTCCTTGCTAAAGATTTCACTCTCAAGACTAACTCCGTTGGATTAAACGGTTTAGTCATATAATCATCCGTTCCATATTCTAAACCCATTATCTTGTCTACATCTTGAGATTTAGCCGTTAACATTATTATTCCTAAATTTGGAAATTCTTCTCGTAAAACTTTACATACTTGAAATCCATCAATTCCTGGTAGCATAATATCCAGAATTACCATATCTATTTTTTCTTTTCTTGCTATTGCTATTCCTTCTTCTCCACTTTCAGCTTCAAGTACCTTAAAACCATTTCTCTCTAAATTTATTTTTACAAACTTCCTTATAGAAGATTCATCTTCTACCACAAGAATTGATTTATCCACTAAAAATCACATCCCAATCTTAGTATTGATCCAATGCCCTAAATTCATATCCTTCTTTTATAAGATAATCTATTATTTCAGGCAAGGCTTCCACTGTTGTTTTCTTAGCATCAGTATCGTGCATTAATACAATAATTTCTTTCTTTCCTTTAGCTGTGGACTTTAATCTATTTACTAATTTATTTTTTGGTATATTTACGCCTTCTGCATCACCATTTAATGCATTCCAATTATAATTTTTATATCCTAAATCTCCTGTCACCTTTAAAAACTTTTGCTTATGCTTTTCAAAAGAACCACCTGGAAATCTTAATAACTTTGTTTCAAAATCTTCTCCTAAAGTATCTTTAAGCACCTTTTCTGTTAACTTCAGTTCTCCTAAAAAATTATTGGTATTTTTATAGATATAACCATAATTATGACTATAAGAATGATGACCAATTGAATGACCTTCTTCATTAATTCTCTTTATCATATCTGGATTAAGTTTAGCCATTCTTCCTAAAACAAAAAAAGTAGCCTTAATATCATATTCAGATAATATGTCTAATATTGCAGGTGTTGATTGTTTAGAAGGTCCATCATCAAAGGTTAAATAAGCTATTTTCCCATTTTTAACTTTTTCTTCTGCAAGTTTTTCTTCTTCCATTCTTTTAGCTTCCATTTCAGCTTTAAATCGTTCTTCTTTAATTTGTCTGATTTCTTGATATAATGCTCTATTAATAGGGTTTTTTTCCCCCATTATATCTAAGGTATCTACTACGCTTACAGCCACAACTGTATTTGTAGAATTAAAAAAGAATCTTGCTGATGTACCACCAATTAAAAACAATATAATAGCTGCTAAAAAAATTTTTTTTCTTTTCATTTATGTCACCTCTCTATATATTGACTATGCTCTATTTAATTCTAGCATATTATAAATATTAATTCTATTGGTTACAAATAAATTAATAAATAGTTACAAAGCTTTTACATTTTATATTCTTATATATATATTTCCCAAAAAACAATATTCAAACTAAAATAGGCTGCTTTCAGCCTATTTATTATAGTGGATAAAAACTTTGATTTCTTCTAAATATTTCTGAAATCAATAATATTGTTATTAAATCTCTAATAATCCTACTTCTTCCATAAAATACCCTTTGCTCACCTCTGACTCTGCCTCTATACCTTCTTTCATATGGATCTTCATGTATTTCTGGACATTCATGTACCATTTTTATATATATGTCATCAACCATCTTTTCCATTTGCTCTTTAGTAATATTCTCCATAGAATAATTCTCATCTAAATGTTCATTTACTGCTGATATAACCTTAGGATAGATTCTGTAATATAGTTCAGGATAATCATAATACATAAAAACACCTCCCCTTTATATTCCTTTAATATAATATGATATGGGAGATGCTTTTGATACTATTCTTCCAATAAATCCTTAAATTGAGATTTATATAGCTTAGCATATAAATTATCTTCTTTTAATAATTCTTCATGATTTCCACTTTCTGCAATTCCATCAGAAGTTAATACTAGAATTTCATCAGCATTCTTTATTGTTGATAATCTATGGGCTATTACTAATGTGGTTCTTCCCTTAGATAAATCTTCCAAAGATTTTTGTATCATTATTTCAGTTTCATTATCAAGTGCTGAAGTAGCTTCATCTAGTATTAAAATTGGAGGATTTTTTAGAAACAATCTAGCAATTGAAATTCTCTGCTTTTGTCCTCCAGATAATTTTACTCCTTTCTCACCTATATAAGTATTATATCCATCTGGTAAAGATAATATGAAATCATGTATTCTTGCTTTTTTAGCTGCCTCAATTATTTCATCATCATTTGCCTCTGGATTTCCATATATTATATTATCCCTAATTGTACCAGTAAATAAAAACACCTCTTGTTGAACTAATCCTATTTTCTTTCTCAAGCTTTTAATTTTAATATCTCTAATATCTATATTATCTATTAAAATTTCTCCTTCTTCTATTTCATAGAAGCGTGGAATAAGATGACATAGTGTAGTCTTTCCTGCACCTGAAGGTCCAACTAAAGCTACAGTCTTTCCTGCTTCAATAGAAAGATTCAAATTAGAAAGCACTGTGTTCTTACCATTATTGTAGCTAAAAGATACATTATTAAATTTAATATTTCCCTTTACTTCATCTAATTCTACTGCATTTTCTTTATCTATAATATCAGATTCTATATTCATAATCTCAACGAATCTTTCAAATCCCGTCATACCATCTTGAAGTTGTTGAGAAAATTCAGATAACCTTCTGATTGGCTGCATAAAAAAGTTAACATAAAGAGTGAAGGAAAACAAATCACCAAAGTTAATTATGCCTCTATATACAAAATAACCTCCAAGACTTATTACCAATAAATTAAGTATACTTGACATAACTCCAATTCCTGCTAAAAATTCAGCCATAACTTTGTATGAGCCTTTCCTAGCATTGCTAAATTTAAGATTTCCCTCATTAAATTTTTCGATTTCATACTCTTCATTAGTAAATGATTTTGCTACTCTAATTCCTGAAATACTATTTTCAAGTTGTGAATTTACATTTGCAATTTTTTTCCTTACTTCCCTAAAGGAATTTGACATCCTATTTCTTTTTGACATAATAAACCATATTGCAATAGGAATAAATGTAAATAGAATTAAAGTAAGCCTCCATTCAATTCTAATTAATACTACAAAAGAACCTAATAACATTACTAAAGATATAAACAAATCCTCTGGTCCATGATGAGCAAGTTCTGTTATATCTCTCAAATCATTTACTATTCTAGACATTATATGGCCTGTCTTAGTATTGTCATAATAGCTAAAAGGTAAAGATTGTAAATGAGAAAATATATCTCTTCTCATATCATGCTCAATTTTCACACCTAATATATGACCCCAATATAATACAAAATAATTACTTGCATATCTAAGAATAAATAAAAAAATCATTACAATAGTCCATCTTACTAAAAGATCCATTCTACCTTCTGGTATTATTTCGTTTATCATTTTCCTAGTAAAAAGTGGAAAGACAAGATCAGATATGGATATAAGAAGTGCGAAAAACATATCCGTAAAAAATAATTTTTTATAAGGTTTATAATATGATGCAAATCTCTTAATCAAAAAATCACTCCCCTTAACTATATAACAAAATATTTCGAGTCACGAATATTATATAATAGCTTTGCTTTTTTTTCAATTGTATTATAATATATACTCATTAACAATTAACGATTGGAGGCGTAAAATGAACAGTATATTAATGTTTTTAACTACATTCTTAATTCAATTGATAATAGCTATGGAAATGGGCATAGTCGGTCCTTTAGCACCCTTTCTTGCTAATCACTTCTCCATAAAAGAAGGTATGGTAATATTATTTAATCTAGGATACTCAGCTATTGGCTTTTTAGTTCCTTATCTAGGCGTATTTGCTGATAAGCAAGGTAAGAAAAAAAGTCTATCTATATCCCTGATTTTATTTATATTTGGATCTATTGTTGGTGGTTTTGCAAAATCTCCCTATGTTTTTGCCTTTGCTAGGATATTCATTGGCTTCGCTTATTTTTCCATAAGTGGTACAAATCTATCATACATATCTGAGTTTATCTCCTATGAGAATCGTGGAAAAGCCTCTGGTTTACTTAGAACAGCCTTTGGTATTGCTATTCTAGTTAGTCCTATTTACGCTACCTATTTAGTAAGTAAATATAATAATCTTATGGTGATATATATGCCCTTAGCTGTTGTAGGAATATTATCATTAATTTTATTAAGTTATTTACCAGAAACTAAGAAATCACCTGATGTAAGTGTAGATAAAAATGAATTCTTATCTCTTTTAAAAAATTCAACTGCTAAAAAAGTATTAGTTACTGTATTCTTATTACTTACTGCACCATCTTTAATATTAAATTATCTGAGTATATATTTATCAAATAATTTCAACGTTTCCCAAGTAAATATTGGAATTTCCTATACCATTATTGCCATTGGTACAATATCTGGAATCCTTTTTTCTGCAATTTCTTCAGATAAACTTGGGAAATTTAAAATATCTAAAATATTGTTTGCTATCATGGTATTGGCCATAGCTCCAATCCCTTATTTTCATTCTTTGTTTTTTGTACTAGGATTTACAACCATATTTTCCTTTGGATTAGATGGCGGTTGGACTTCTTACCAAGCATTATGTTCAGAAATTTTCCCTGAAAAAAGAGGAACTTTTATGAGTTTATTCTATACTATGAATGCTATAACAATAACATTTTATAGCTTAGTTGCCCCTGTCATTTATAATTTTGGAGGTTTTAAGTTTATCATAGGAATAGCTAGTTTTTCGTCAGCCTTAGCGGTTGTCATTATATCTAAACTTCATATAAAAGAATAGCCCCTACTCTACAATTTTATTATCACTAATTATTCTTAATATCAAATAATTAATCATATAAATAAGTGTTATGATTCCTGTATCATTTAATATAAAGCCTATTAAAGAAGTGATGATAATTATCATTGCTTCTTTTTTTAGAATTTCATTATTTATTATAGTTTTCTTTATATTTTTAAGTATAATTATTTGGAAAATCAAGACTATAGAGAATGGTGGCAATATTGTTAATTTAAAAAGTTCCTTAGCTTTAAAAGATGCCATAGAAACTAATTCATATATACCATTTTCCTTTAGTCTATAAAAAAATCCAAGGGCATGAGTATTTTCTCCTGTAATATTATCAATCATTATGTTTAAAGCAAATATAGATATACCTATTAAAAAGAATAAAATTAATTTTCTAAAATTATTTTTACCAGAGAAAAATAAAATACAAACCATAATTCCAAATAATATAATAGATGTTATAAATCCACCAGTGTTAGCTCCAAAATATGTTGATAATACTAGCATATTTATAATAAAAATAGATAATCCAATAAGTCTTTTCATGAATACATTATTTATTGATTCAGTAATACTAAAAAAACTTAATATGGAAGTAACTAATAAAATTCCCATAATCCCATTGTTCATTCCATAATATCTAGCTCCATAAACTAGATTATTAAATCCTATATAAGAATTGTAAATCATATTGGGATATAAACATATACCTAGAACGATTATACTATATGTTAATATACTCAGAATTTTAGTTAAATCTATTTGTCTTTCTATAATAAATCTTGTAATTAAATAAGATATTAATATATGAATAATTAAATATGGTAAAAAGTTTTTTTGCAATTCAAACAAACCTAATATTAAAGATGTAAAAATATTTACCAAGGTAAAAGCATATATAATATATATCCCTTTATCCAATTTATTAAACTTCAAAATCCATATTCCAAGTAACACCTGAGAGAAATAAGTTAATCCATGAAATAAATATGCAATAATTAATAGATTCATATTTTTTTTATATATATTTTCAAATTCTTTTTTAGGATTATCTGCTTCTATCAATTTAAATGGCTTTCCTATATCAGTCTTCTTTCCATGCCCATATGTTTCTTTAATTTGATATGAAATATCTTCTAAAGCAATAAACCCTTCTCTTTTAGTAGATAAACTAGTTAATAATCCACTATTTTCTCCATTAAGATAAAGAACTGGAACAAGATATCTATTTAGTAAATAATTATCTTCCATGGCAACAGCTTTTGGTAAAACAATTATCTGTTCATCTCTATAATTATTTAAATATTTATTTAAAATATCTAATCTGTTTTTATCATGCTGAATTTCATATTCTAACACTAATACATCAGACTTTTTTAATAAAATATCTGTTTTTTCTATTAACCATCTATAATTGTATATTATAAAATCTTCACTATAATTAACATTTCCTTCTTTATTTCTAACTAAAAAATGAGCTTTACCATCTCCCATATAAGAAACTTTTTCTTTTTTTAAGACATCTCCTAAATAGTTTGTTTTTTTATCTTTTTTACCAACATCTTTCAAACTCAGTTTCTTACCAGTATTTATAGATAAATATAGTCCTTCTTCTGAATATGGAGGTCTGGATTTTAAATTTACAAAGCCTAGATTACATTTATCAATTGATAATTCTTCCACTGTTTTTATTGGCAGCTCATCAACTATTACTATAATAGAGTTTATATTTTCAGCCAATATATTGTTAGGGCTTAATATTATTAAAGCCAATATCATTAATTTTATTATTCTTTTCATCATAATAAATCCACCTTAATATATAATTCCACTCAAAATTCTAAACATTCCTAATGATAAGAAAAAAACATTGTCTAAGGCATTATATCTATAATTTTTATCTTTCTGTATATATTTTTTGTTGATAGAGTTTCTTTCTTCATCTACAATATCTATATTATAGTTTTCTTGTATATAAGCAAATACTCCTATAAATATAGAATATATTCCAATTATCAATGTATCATCCCCTACAATTTAATTAAATACTATCTCTTAATATGATTAATTAACTCCTTAGTATCTTTATTTAATGTTTCTAAATCTATTGTAGTAATTATCTTATCTTCTAAATCATATTTTTTCTTAAGTTTCAGGATTCTATAGACTTTATCATCTATATCCTTCTCTTTTAAATCTCCAATATCCACTGCTTCTTTTATTCTCTCAAATACCTTTTTGGGATTATCTTTACCATGGCAAATTAAAGCTATATCACCGCCTGACTTAATAAAGGATAAGGCTGCTTCCTCCAAGGTATAATTTTCAACAATTGCACCCATAGTCATATCATCAGATATAACAACTCCATCATATCCTAAATCTTCTCTTAGAACATCTTGAATAAATTTTGAGGACATAGTTGCAGGATTATTATCATCTATATTAGGATAAAGTATATGTGCCACCATTATTATTTCTATATCTTTACTAATAGCTTCCATAAATGGAACTAATTCAAATGCTTTTAACTCATTCAAAGTTTTATTTACTTTAGGCAATTTAATATGGGAATCTATATTTGTATCTCCATGTCCTGGGAAATGTTTTACTGCTGGTATTATGCCCATCTCTCTCATCCCTAGTAATACTTCTAATCCATTGTCTACTACTTGGTCTATAGTGATTCCAAATGCTCTATTTCCTATTACTGGATTTTGAGAGTTAGAATTTATATCTAATACTGGTGCAAAGTTTATATTGAATCCTAGTGAACTTACTCTCCTCCCTAGTATATTACCAAATTCATATGAAATATTTTTATCATTTCTATTCCCTACTTTCATAGCCTCAGGAAGTTTTACAAATGATTTAGGTAATCTACTAACTCTTCCGCCTTCCTCATCTATAGATAAAAATAAAGGTACATCATTATTAGAATTTTCTTCCTTAATTTTATTAAGAAGTGTTAAAGTCTGATTTTCATCTACTATATTTCTTGAAAATAATATAAATCCTCCAACTTTCAATTCTTCTATAAAGCTTCTAATTTCTTCATTAACATCAATTCCATCAAAACCAATAATCATCAATTGTCCTATTTTTTCTTCTAATGACATGGCTCTAATCTTATCTTTTATGCTATCTGTTGGTTGTTTATTTTCTTCAATATTAGGTTTTTCCATATCTAACTGTTTATTATTGCATCCTACAATGAAAATAGTAATTACTAATAATATAAAAATTCTTAGATATAACTTCATTTAATCACCTTTTTCTTATGTTATATTAATTTTATTATAGTTTTACCTTATTTACAATAAATATAAAATTAATGGAGGGATTTCTCCCTCCAATTTAAAATATATTCAAATTTAATTCTCTGGATAAATCTTTCATAATTCCATATCCTACAATAGAATTACCATATTGGTCTAATGCTGGACTAAATATGCCTATACCCATTTTATATGGTATTGTACCCAATATGCCTCCACCTACTCCACTTTTTGATGGTATTCCCACTGTTGCAGCATATTCTCCACTAAAATTATACATTCCACAAGTTGCCATAATAGCTGTAACTATTGATGCAACCCTATCACCAGATATTTGAGTATCCTGATTTATCAATTTGCATCTATTGGCTATAAACAATCCTATTTTAGCAATATCTAATGTAGTTACCTCTATGGAACATTGCTTAAAATATACGTCTAATATTTCTTCTACATCCCCTGTTATAAATCCTCTAGCTCTCATTAAATAAGCCATTGCCCTATTTTTATGTCCCGTTTCCTTTTCTGATAAATATACTTCTTCATTATAAGATATATTTGGATTTTTTGTTACCATCTTAATAAATTCTAATAACCTACTGAATTTCTCTTGTCCTTTACCTTTAATTAAAGAGGTAGTAACTATGGCACCTGAGTTTATCATGGGATTAGAAGGTTTTACAGTATGGGGAAAATCTAATTTAAATAATGTATTAAATGGTTCCTCTGTCGGTTCATAATCTATTTTTTTAAATACACTCTCTTCACCATTATCTATTAAAGATAGCATTAGACTCATAATTTTAGATATACTTTGGATAGTAAACTTTACGTTATAATCTCCTGCCTTATAAATATTTCCATCTGTATCCATTAGACAAATTCCTATATTATTAGGATTTACCTTTGATAGTGCCGGTATATAGTCTGCAACTTTCCCCTTAGATATTAAATATCTATTTTCTTCAATAATTTTAGATAATAACGCCTCCATTTTTTCCCCCTTGCTTAATGAATATCAAAATAAGTTTTTCCTATAAATTCTCTCAAAATCGAATTTGGCGGTATTATACCTTCATCTTCAATATCCTTAAAATATTCTAAGAATTTAAGTAATTTCTTTGCTTCGCCATAATAAATACTACTGCTATCTATTTCTTCTAACAATGGTTTTATATGTTTTTTTAGAACTGATAATTCATATACTAAGGCAGAATCAAACATTATATCTGCTTCTTCTTGGAAAGGAAATATATTTTTTTCTTCTCCTTTTCTTACTCCAGCCCACATTTCTAAAGTACGTGTAGCATCATTCCCTCTATATTTAATATCCCTTACAATTCTTCTAATAAGTCTTGTATCTGTCGTTGGAATTCGATTATGAGCATCTATATTAAGTTGTGTTAATGCTGATATATATATTTTATATTTATTCTTTTCAGGAATATAATTGGTCATCTTAGGATTTAGACTATGAATCCCTTCAACTATTATTGGATGATCTTTATCTACCTTTACTATTTTCCCAGATTTTTCACTCTTACCTGTAATAAAATTGAACTTAGGTAATTCAATTTCTTTTCCTTCCAATAAGCTTACTAAGTCTTTATTTAATCTCTCTAAGTCTATTGCATCAATAGACTCAAAATCATAGGTTCCATCTTCATTTAGCGGAGTTTTTTCCCTATCAACAAAATAATCATCTACTGAAATTGATATTGGTCTTTTCCCATTTACTTTTAATTGAACTGCTAATCGTTTTGAAAATGTAGTTTTTCCAGAGGATGAAGGCCCAGCTATTAAAATCAAGTGAATATCCTCATCTTCACAAATTTTATCAGCAATATTTGCAATCTTTTTTTCATGGAATGCTTCAGATATCCTAATTACTTCTGCTATACCCCCATCTATGATTTTCTCATTTAAGGAGCCTACATATGCTAAATCTAATATATCGCCCCAATCATTTGCTTCCTTAAATACCTTAGATAATTTCTTTAACTCTCTAAACTCCGGTAATTGATAATTAGAATTCATACTGGGAAACATAATTAGAACTCCTGGATAATAATATTTAAGTTTAAAAGTATCTACGTATCCTGTGGATGGAGCTAAGAAGCCATGATATGTATCTATATGACCTCCTATACTATATACATCTATCTCTTCTCTATCTAAAGTATTAAAAAGTCTTATCTTGTCATAATAATTATATTGCTTAAAGAGTGCCATTGCCTTTTCTTTAGGCACTTTTTCACGAACTATAGGAAAATCCTCTTTAACTATTTCCTCCATTTTTTCCTGTATTTTCTCAACTTCTCTAAAAGTTATGGAATATCCTTTTTCAAAAGTTGCATAAAGTCCTTCTCCTAAAAAATGCTCTATTCTCACAGTTCTTTCTGGAAATAATTCTCCACATGCAATTATAAAAACAGCAGATATAGTTCTAGTATATATTCTATATCCATCCACATCACCAATGTCTAAAAAACTTATATCTGTATTTTCTTCTACTGATTTACTTAGATTGAAAACTTCATTATTTATTTTAGCACCTAAATATTTTTTATAATCTTCTTCAAATACTAATTTAGATACATCTTTTAAAACCATACCTTTTTCTACTAATATTTCTCCCTCTCCATCTACATTTAGCTTAATCTTATTAGCCACACTAAACACCTCCAAAATTAACCAAATAATTTTCTTTCTATTTTTGCAGCTTGCCCCATTAAGTCCCCAGTAAAACTTTTACCATTTAGATATTTAAGTTCATCACATAAACCATTGAACTCTATTTTATAACCATGAAGCCATTGATTATCTAATGAATATTCTTCATAAAATGTTTTATTTATTTCCTTACTTCCATATTTTCGATCTCCAATGACTGGATATCCTAAGGAGGATAAATGTCCTCTTATTTGATGTGTTCTTCCTGTAATTAACTCAATTTCAAGTAAAGAATACCCATTCTTACTTTTAAGCGGTTTTACAACTGTTATGATTTTTTTTGAACCCTCTAAATTTTCTTCATGTATTGTTACTTTGTTTTTGTCTTCATTCTTTAATAGATATCCTTCTACAGTGAATTCTTTTCTTACACTGCCTTTAACTATGGTTTTATAAAATCTTCTTATTTTACTATTTTTAATTGCTTCATTTATTTCTTTTAATGCTTGATAATTTTTAGCTCCAATTATTATTCCAGAAGTATTTCTATCTAATCTATTACATATGGAAGGAGTAAATGTTGTCTGAACTCTAGGTATAAACTCACCCTTCTCAATTAAATACGAAATCATACTATCTACTATATTTTCTTCAAACTCCTTAGACGCACCATGAGATAGTATCCCTACTGGTTTATTTATGAGTATAATATTAGCATCTTCATATATAATATTAGGTACAAGTTTTGATTTTATTTCTTCTTTTTTCGCAATAAACTTATCTATAGTTTCATCTGAAAGATAAAGTTGAATTCTATCTCCTTCGTAAATGGTAGTTTCTGGATGTGCCTTAGCGTCATTTACCTTTATATTCTTTTTTCTAATCATTTTATATACGAAGCCTTGGGGTGCTTCTTTTAAATATTTCTTTAAAAATCTATCTAACCTTTGTTCATTTTCGTTTTTATCTATTATTATTTCTCTCAAAGTTTTATCACCTTTTCTAAAATCTTATGTTATAATTATATTATACACTATTAATTAATTAAAACCTAAACTTTTACAAAAGTTATTTAGAGAGGTGAAACCATGAAGAATTTTTTTGAAGGAATAAAAGACTTTCTCTATGATTCTGTAGACTACATAATAATGGTTGGAATAGTAGGTATTGTAGTCTTAGTAATAGGTTGGAGACTTGACCTTCTATTTGCCAAAGATGCATTAGATATGCCACCTAAAACTGATATTATTATTGAAGATAATAAGGATAATGATTCTTCTACAATAAATAATAGTCAAGAACAAACTACTAAGAAACCTACTGATGAATCCAAAAATAACAATTTAAATAATAAGGATGACATTAGTGAAACACAAGAAACTGAAACTACACCAGAAAATTCAAATAATAATGCAAATGAATCTATAGGTGATAAGGTTATTAAAATTACAATTCCATCTGGTTCCCTCCCTTCTAAAATTGGGAGTATTTTGGAATCAAATGGTCTTGCTAATAAAATTGAATTTGTTCAAAAAGCTCAAGAGCTAAAATTAGATACTAAGCTTAAATCTGGAGATTATGAGATTAAAGCAGGTAGTTCTGTAGAAGAAATAGTTAAATTAATTGCAGGCAAAAAATAGAGTCTCTTCAAAAAGACTCTATTTTTATTTAGTAAGTTTCATTAATATATTCATCTATTAAAGATATCTTTTTTTCTTCTAGAAATACTCCTTCTTTTTTGAGTATATCCAATAACCAAATAGCCTTGGAATGAAATATTGCCTCCTTATAATCAAGAAGTACAATCTCATAAAGTTTATCATTTAAAAGCTTAGAATTGACATTAATATAATATGCTTCTACTCCTTTAAATTCCAAATATTTAAGTAAATTTAGAGCTGCTTTATCCTTTTCATGATAATAATTATTACCCTTATTTAGATAATAATTATAATACTTCTGATGTTTTCTAGTATTTTTTACTTCTTTTGCTAACATATTAAAGTATTTTGCTAATACATTGTAATATTGATAATTATACATTCCCATCTCATAACTATCTATCCTTAAAAATGGTTTTAAATTCATCTTCATTACTAAATCATAATTATATTCTAAAAATTGTTTTTTAGTTATATTTCCATTTTCAAACTCAATTATTATGGAAGACCTATTATCAAAGAAACTTTCAAAACTTCCCCTTTTATTATAAAAATTCAAACTACACACCCTATCTAATTTTAATTTTAATTATATTATAACATATTTACATGAACTTTTAATAATTCTATTTCGTCTTCTTTTAATTCTCTATATTCTCCAGGATTTAATGATTCATCTAAAGCTAAAGGTCCCATAGAAATTCTTTTTAAAAATAAAACTTTCATTCCAATACTTTCAAACATTCTCTTAACTTGATGAAATTTCCCCTCTTGAATAGTTAAATGTACTTTAGATATTATATTTGCATTTATTATTTCTAAACTTGCAGGTAAAGTTTTATATCCATCTTCTAAAATTATACCATCTTTAAATACTTCAATATATTTATCCTCTACAAATCCATCTACTTCTACATAGTATGTTTTATTTATTCCTTTTTTAGGAGATAGCAGTTCATGTGCTAACTTTCCATCATTACTTAACATCAGTAATCCCTCTGTATCCTTATCTAATCTTCCTACGGGAAATGGTTTGTAAATTAAATATTCTTCATCGAGTAAATCTATTACAGTTCTAGTTTTTGGATCATCTGTAGATGATACAATTCCTTGAGGTTTATTTAACATAATATATATATATTCTCTATATAATACTTCTTCATTATTAAAAAAAATCTCATCTTCATATGGATTTACCTTAAATTCATTATTTAAAATAATAACATTATTTACTTTTACTTTACCATCTTTTATAAATTTTTTTACATTTTTTCTACTACCATATCCCATATTAGCAAGTATCTTATCAAGTCTTTCTTTTTTTACCATTTTATCACCTTTCTCATGTAATATAATTATTCTACCTCATTTTCTCTTTTATTTAAACTATTATAGGTATAATAATTCAGAAATTAGTAAAACTAATATTGAAAATTATTTTGAAAGGAGATTTTATCATGCATGATGAAAATATTACCCAAGGAGTAAAATGTGTAGTAAACACTTGCCATTACTATAAAAATGGAGATCTTTGTACAGCTGGTAAAATAGAAATACAGCCGAGAAATGCATCTTCATCTGAAGAAACAGATTGTGGTACATTTAAACCAAATAGTATGAGATAGTGAAAATAATTATCTAAAAAGGCAGAAATCATAAAGATTTCTGCCTCCTGTCTTATATTGCATATTCAACTTCTAACTCTATACAATATTCCTTTAGACTTTCCGGTATTTGTTCCATAGTATAGTCTATATTTATAAAAAATTCTATTTCAAATTTTTCACTTATTATATTTAAATTCTCTACAAGTTTCTCTAAACTTAGTATATCTAAATTAATTACCTTATATATACTATCTACATATATCTTTTCCACATCATAATCCATACCAATTAACCCACACAAAAAGCCATAGAATGATTCAATGTTTAATATATTGAACTCCATGGCATTTATTAGTCTTACATTATAATTTAAAGTAAATATATGGTTGTCATCCACATCAATAAAAGCAATATTCCCATTTCCCTCTTTCATATCTTTGTTAGCATTGTCAATTAACCATTTTGTCTTACCTGAACCTTTTTCACCTAAAATTAACTTAACCATGACTAACCACCTCTACCTTTCTTTTATTTTATAATTATATATTCGACATAAATCTTGAATTTCCTCTTTTATTTTATAAGATTATTCGAATTTTTTTATTCCTTTTCCATTTAGATAATCAAACTTAATACCTTGTTTAGAGTGCCTTATCTCCATAATTGATACTATCTCATCCCTAATCTTCCACCAAGACTCATTCCAATTAGTAAATAATGAGTTTTTCTCAGGAGCCCTGCCTATAACTCTTTGTATTATAATATTTGGATCCAAATATTCCAAAAACAAAATTACCCTTTCCATATACTCTTCCTTAGATATTAAAGATATTTCCCCTTTTTTATAAAGTTTTCCTAAAGTAGTTCCATTTACTATATATAAGGCATGAAGTTTTATTTCTTCTATACCTAGAGATGATACTATTTTTGCATTTTCAATTACATCTATATCTTTATCCCAAGGAAGATTTAAGATTATATGAGTACAGTTTCTTAACTTATATTTTTTAATTCTTAATGCAGCATCTATATATTCTGCTAATGTATGTCCTCTATTAATCTTCTTTAAAGTATAATAATTTACCGTTTGAAGTCCTAACTCTATAGTTATCTCTATATTATACTCTTCTTTTATCTTAGATAAATATTGTAGATATTTATCATTGATGCAGTCAGGTCTAGTTGATATAGATATACCAACTATATTATCTATTAAAGCTTCTTCTATGCAATGTTTAAATTTTTCAAAAGGTAAATAAGTGTTTGTAAAATTTTGAAAATACGCTATAAATTTCTTTGCCTTATACCTTGCTCCAATATACTCTTTATTTATTTCTAATTGCTCCCTTATAGATAGAGAAGATTCTAGGTTTTCAAAAGAGCCCCCCTCTTCTCCACAGAATATACATCCTCCCTTACCAACAGTTCCATCTCTATTTGGACAAGTTAAGGGAAGATTTATAGGTAGCTTATATACCTTTTCCCCATATTTATCATTTAAGTATTTGGAGTAAGTATTATATACTGTTATTTGATTCAACTTCTTCCTCCTTTCTTAAATATTTAATACCCTTTTTAACTGAAAAGCAACACCTGCTTCATTATTATCTCTATCTGAAATTATTTTTGCTGAAGATTTCACTAAAGAACTAGCATTTTTCATAGCAATACCAATACCAGCATTTTTTATCATTTCTAAATCATTATTGTCATCACCAATCGCGATTATTTCTTCAGCTTTAATATTTAATGTACTAGCATACTCTAACAAACTAATCCATTTACTTCCAAGAGGGTTCATTATTTCTAGCATAGTTTCTGCAAATTTGATATTCTCCATTATATGAATATTATAAATATTAGGATATTTATTCTTTATATCCTCATAAAAAGGATAAATTATTTCTTTACAATTTCCATAAACCACTGCTAATATTCTATTATCTGATATTTTTAGACAATCATTCACCTTTTTAAATCTATTATCCTTTTCTAAATAATCCTGATAATCTCCAGAAAATTCGACTATCATATCAATACCATCTTCATACCCATCTACATGAATAATTGGGCTTAAATTCCTCCTTCTCCCCTCTTTAATAATAGTACGAAAATCCTTCATATTTAGGTACTTAGAAAATATTACCTTATCATTATCTGAATTCCTAACTATATTCCCATTGTTAGCTAAGATTGTCATGTGACCATCTATTTCCTTAGTCAGTTCCTTGGCGGACCAATATCTTCGTCCTGTAGCAATAACTATTTCATAATTTCTTTTAATTAATTGATTTATAATATCTAAGTTTTCTTGTGGTATTGCTTTATTATCATCTAACAATGTTCCATCTAAATCAATTGCTATTAGTTTATACAATTTTCCTGCCCTCCTACAGTTTGCAAAAAGCACTTTACCAAAATGGCAAAGTGCTCCTATATAATTATTCCTCGTCTAATTCATCATAGTTTTCATACTCTACAAAATCTTCTTCATCCAAAAATAGAGCTTCAAATGCTTCTGATACAGTTGTAAATTCTTCTTCATTCTCTATAGGTAATAAATCAAATTCTTCATCTTCAAGTTCAACATATTTATAAAGTAGCACTTCCTCTTCTCCCATAGGAAGTAATGCAATATACTCAATATTTTCAACCTCAAATATACCTAAAACATTACACTCTAACTCAGTATCATCATCTAATGTTAGATAAATTATATCATTTCCATCCATATCCTCAAATTCAAAATTTTCATATTCATGGTCATCACTACAGTCGCAGCCACATCCGCATCCACCACAATGCTCGTCATTGTATTCAAAAGTTTCATCTTTTTTATTATCCATTTTTATTCTCCTTTGCAATTATATTTAATTAATTATATGCTAATGATACCTTATTTAACTATAGAAGTACATATATATTTTAGAAAATTTATTTAATTCTTTCTAATACTTTTAATAACAATTCATATGTCCTTTCAGTAGAAGAAATACTAAGTTTTTCTCCAGGTGCATGTACGCCATACATATTTGGTCCAAAGGATACCATGTCCATATCTCCAAATTTTTCTTTAAATAACCCACATTCAAGACCGGCATGAATAGCCGTAATATCTATATCTTTACCATATATGTCTTTATATGTTTCTTTAAATATATCCCTTATATAAGATTCTTTACTATATTCCCAAGCAGGATATGAAGAAAGTCTTTCCCATTTTATTTCCATAATTTCTGCTAGTAACCTTATTTGATTTGAAATATATGATTTTAATGTTCCTACTGATGACCTAATGGATATTTCAATGGCTATCTCATCTTCAACAGTCTTTATAACGCCTACATTATTAGAACTCTCTACTAATCCTTCTATGTCCATACTCATAGAATGAACTCCATTAGGTAAAAGCATTAAAGAAGCAATTATCTTCTCTTTAGTATCTTTAGAAAAAGCCCTATATCTATTGTTTTGTATTTTATTAATTCCTAATTTAATATCCTTATCAGAAGAATTTAATTCAAATTTTAAATCTTTCTCTATATTTGAAATTATACCTTTAGTTTCTTCTATATCACTCCTTGGAATCCCCACAATAATTTTTGCATATCTAGGAATAGCATTGGATTTAGAACCACCTTCTATATAACATAAATCTATATCTACATTTCTATTTAGTGTATTTAATATCCTTCCCATTATTTTATTAGCATTTCCTCTGGATTTATTAATTTCCATGCCTGAGTGTCCACCTTTTAATCCAGTAACTATTAACTCGTATAATTCCTTTTTTTCAGACAACTCTTTCCATTCTATTGGAATAGTTATTATATTTCTCTCTCCACCTGCACAGCTTACAAGTATTTTCCCTTCTTCTTCAGAGTCAATATTTATTAAAATTTTACCTTCTATGTTAGATGGTGACAATGCTTCTGCTCCACTCATACCTGATTCTTCATTTGATGTAATAAGTACTTCTAATGTTGGATGAGGTATATCTTTTGATTCTAGTATAGCTAGAGCCATAGCTACTGCAATACCATTATCAGCACCAAGAGTCGTTTCCCTTGCAATAATATAATCTCCGTCTATCTCCATCTTAATGGGATCTTTTGAAAAATTATGATTTGAGTCATTAGTCTTTTCACCAACCATATCCATATGTCCTTGCAGTATTACAATAGGACTATTTTCATATCCTTTATATGCTGGTTTTTTTATAATTACATTTAATGCTTCATCTTGAATAACTTCTAATCCTAAGTTTTTACCTAAATTGACTAAATAATTACTTATTCTTTGTTCATCATAGGAGCAACGAGGTATTTTAGATATTTCTTCGAAATAATACATTACCCTCTCTGGCTTAAGACCTTCTAAGACTCTCAAATTTATCATCCTCTCTGTAATTATTATTTGTTTTTTATATTATTCCTATTTGAATACAATATTATAATTTTTGCCAACATTAATAGTCTTTAAACTTTAATTATAGTACTTTATTAATAAAATTTATATATTATCCCAATTAATCTTTTCATTTAATATTTCAACAAGTTTAATAAAATATTCTTCTTCCAACTTTGTAAATCTATTTTTTATAGGGCTATCTAAATCTAATACCCCATAAACTTTATTATCTTTTATTATAGGGATGACAAGTTCTGAATTCGAATTAGAGTCACAAGCAATATGCCCTGGAAATAAATGAACATCTGGAACTAACTGAACATTTCTAGATTCTACTGCCTTCCCACATACTCCCTTGCATATGGAAATCCTATTACAAGCTGGTAACCCTTGAAATGGTCCTAATACTAATTCCTTATCTCTTAATATATAAAACCCTGCCCAATTCAATCTATCAACACAAGACATTATTATACCTGTCACATTTGATATATTGGCTAGATCATCTTTCTCCGAACTAATTTGACCTTTAATAAGAACTAACATATATTTTAATCTTTGTTCCTGATTCATATCTTTAATAATATCTAACTTAAACATATTTCACCTCTTAGAATACTCCTTTACCATATATTATCAAATATATTATACTTTAACAATGAAAATAATTTTATTATAGACCTAAGTATTTTTTTACATCTATTATCCTTTGATTTGTTGACCCTCGAAATTGTAGCATCATGGATTTTTTAGATATATCGAACTTACCATCTATTAATATATCAGTTTGCAATAGCAATTCTCTAAAATTATCATTTCTAAGTATTTCTTCAAAGGTATATCCTGTATAGGTAACTACATTTAATCCCATATTTCTAACTCTTTTAGCTAAAATACTACATTCTATTGCCTGCTCAAAAGGTTCTCCCCCACTGAGAGTAATTCCATCTAATAAAGGATTTTCTATTATCATATTAATTATATTATCTATGTCTACTAATTTACCCCCGTAAAAGGAATGAGTTTCAGGATTATGGCATCCAATACAATTATGATTACATCCCTGAGTAAATACTACTAACCTAATACCTGGCCCATCTACAATAGACTCTTCTTCTATTCCTGCTATTCTTATTTTACTCATTTTTCTTCTCCTTACTTACTACAGGAAAAATGTTTTACTCTATCTCTTTCTTCAGCTTTTTTAGCATCATTAAATCTATCAAGAGTACCTACTAAATATCCTGTTATACGGCGAATTCTTTCAAATTTAATATTTCCTTCTTCTCTTCCGCATTGTGGACATATATCTCCTATTATTCCTGTATAGCCACATACTGGATCTCTATCTATTGGATGATTAATTGAACCATATCCAATACCAGCTTCTTTCATAGCCCTAACTATCTTTTCAAAGGCGTCTAAATTATAAGATGGATCCCCATCTAACTCTACATAAGTTATATGTCCAGCATTGGTCAATTCATGATATGGTGCTTCTAAATTTATCTTATCTATTGCTTTAATCTTATAATAAACTGGAATATGGAAACTATTTGTATAGTACTCTTTTGTAGTTACACCCTCTATATCGCCAAATATTTCCCTATCAATCTTAACAAATCGTCCTGCAGTACCTTCAGCTGGAGTACCAATTAAAGTAAAATTCATCTTATATTGTTTGCTAATATCATCCATTCTATCTCTCATATGTTTAACTATGGCTATTCCAAGTTCCTGAGATTCCTTACTCTCACCATGGTGACTCCCCACTAAAGCTTTTAAACATTCTGCTAGACCTATAAAACCGATGGATAATGTACCATGTTTCAATACTTCTCTTATACTATCGTCTTTAGACAATTTTTCTGAATCCATCCAAACTCCCTGTCCCATAAGGAAAGGAAAGTTACTTACTTTTTTACTTGCTTGTATTTCAAATCTTTCTATTAATTGCTCTATAACTAAATCTATAGTTTCATCTAATTGTTTATAAAACCCTTTTATATTCCCCTGATTTTGAATACCTAATCTTGGAAGATTTATAGTAGTGAAACTTAGGTTTCCTCTGCCATTTACGATTTCCCTAGATGGATCATAGACATTTCCCACTACTCTAGTTCTACACCCCATATAAGCTACTTCTGTTTCAGGTTTCCCTTTTTTATAATATTTAAGATTAAAAGGTGCATCTATAAATGAAAAATTAGGAAATAACCTTTTAGAGCTTACTTTACATGCTAATTTAAATAAATCATAATTTACATCTTCTTTATTATAGTTAACCCCTTCTTTTACTTTGAAAATTTGTATTGGAAATATTGGTGTTTCTCCATTTCCTAAACCTTGTTCAGTGGTTAGTAGCAAGTTTTTAATTACCATTCTACCTTCAATAGATGTATCTGTACCATAATTAATTGAACTAAATGGAATTTGTGCACCTGCTCTAGAGTGCATAGTATTTAAATTATGAATTAATGCTTCCATAGCTTGAAAGGTTCTTTTATCTGTATCCTTATAGCTATTTCTTTCAGCAAAATTCTGTATCTTCTCTACAACTTCAGTGTCATTTAATAACTCTTTTAAATATTCAGCTTCTTTTTCTCTATATTTCTCATTATTATCTAATGTAGGAAATAACTTATATTCTTCTAAAACTTTAAATACATTATCTAAATTATCATCTAAATCCACATCCTCTACTAATAATTCAATGGCTTTTCTTAAATTTTGCCTATATTGTTTAATATAAGTCTTTTTAACTCCCAAAGCCATTCCATAATCAAAATTAGGTATGGATTGTCCTCCATGTTGATCATTCTGATTTGATTGTATAGCAATACATGCTAATGCTGAATAGGATTGTATGTCCTTAGGTTCCCTTAAAAAACCATGTCCAGTACAAAAGCCATTCTCAAATAATTTAACTATGTCAATTTGACAACAAGTAGTAGTTAATGTAAGAAAGTCTAAATCATGTATATGAATATCTCCTGATTTATGAGCCTTTGAATGATTTGGATTTAAGACAAATAAATCATAGAATTGTTTGGCAGATTCAGAACCATATTTAAGCATTGTACCCATGGCTGTATCTCCGTCTATATTTGCATTTTCTCTTTTTATATCTACATCCTTAGCGTCCTTAAATGTAAGGTCTTCAAATACCTTCATAAGCCTAGTATTCATTTCTCTTACTCTATTTCTTTCAGCTCTATATAATATGTATTCCTTAGCAGTCTTAGCATGACCTGATTCAATAAGAACCTTTTCAACAATATCTTGTATATCTTCTACATCGGGTATCTTTCCTTGAAATTTATCATCTACAACATTTACTACTTTCTCTGCTAAAGCCATAGATGTGTTATAATCATGTCCTCCAGCAGCTTGGGCTGCCTTAAAAATTGCATTAGAAATCTTTTCAATATTAAACGGTACCTCTCTACCATCTCTTTTTTTTATTTTAGTAATCACTCTAATTCCCCCTTTTCTTATATCAATACTATATATTGCTATATTATTTTAGCAAACCACTATATGTTGTGTCAACCTTTTACAAAATAATTATATTTTTTTAACTTTATTAATTAATTGAAACGTGTTCTAAATCCACATTTCTTACACATTTCTTCTATAACAATTCTTTTTGAAAATCCATCATAAATATTTTTTGCTCTATTACTAGATAAAATTTTACTTAGCTTTGTTTGATATATATTACCTAAAACTATATTCCCTTCTCCGTCTAAGCAACAAGGTATTACAGTACCATCGACTAAAATTCCTATATGGTCTCTTAATCCATGACAGTATCCCTTGTCACCAAAATCTTGATTTCTTAAATCTGGCCATATAAATTCCTTATCATGATTTAAATATATTCTATCATCTAATTTAATCCCTCTATGAGGATTTATTATATCTTCAATTTGAAATTCAAGTTTAAATTCTTCTTCAATTCTTCTTAGAATCTCTTTATTTTTTTGTGTTTTTTTATTAATCAAATTATCATCTGTTAAATTCCAAAGTCTTAATGAAATTATTAAGAATTTGTTTTTCTTTGCTAAATTAATAAATTCAAATATATTGTTTAGATAATCTTCTTTATTATCCATCTCATCATTCCCATCAAAGCTATGTAACGAAATATTAATTTGTCTAAGAGATGGACTACCAATTAGTTTTTCTTGTACCTTAGAGATTAAAGTCCCATTGGTGGTTATATTTACCTTAAATCCCTTATTATGTGATATATTCAATAACTCCTCTATATTTGGATGTAAAAGCGGCTCTCCTTTTACATGAAAATAAATATAATCAGTAAATTCTTTTATTTCATCTAGTACACGAGAAAATTCAGAAGTAGTGATAAATCTTTTCTCCCTTTTAGTCCTTGGGCAAAAACTGCATTGAAGATTACATATATTTGTTATCTCTATATATATTTTTTTAAATCTTTTCATTCTATCAACTCCATATACATTAAAAGAATCCCCTAAGGGATTCAATTCATTTACTTAAATCTATATGACAATAACCACCTGGATTTTTCTTTAAATAATCTTGATGATATTCTTCTGCATCATAAAAAGATTTTAATTTTTTAATCTCTGTTGCTATGGGTTTAGTATGTTTAGTTTTCTGCTCCTCTAAGGTTTTATTTATAAATTCCAAATCCTTATCATCTATATAATAAATTCCTGTTCTATATTGATTTCCTATATCTGGTCCCTGCCTATTTAACATGGTTGGATCTATTATTTTCCAAAATTTATTTAACAGTTCTTCAAGGGAAATAATACTCTCATCATATTTTACATAAGTAGTTTCTGCATGACCAGTAGTACCCATACATACTTCTTTATAACTTGGGTTACTTGTAACTCCATTTGCATAGCCCACCTTTGTCTCTACTACTCCATTTATTCTTGACATATATTCCTGTACTCCCCAAAAGCATCCGCCTGCTAAATATATTTCTTTCATGGTAAGCCTCCTTTGCTAGTATTCCAAATAGATATTATACTACTATTTATCATAAAATAAAATTCATACTCATATTATTATTTATTCCCAATTAATAGAATAAAATCTATACTTTGAATAACTAAATTATTATCATCTTCTATCCTTCCACTTACATCAGTAAATATAAATTTAAAATTTATATTCTCCTCAATACCACTAAAAACAATTTCATATGCCATATCCTTATAACTCATATAATTTTTATTTTCGTTTTGTAATTTATTTTTTTGTTTTTGGTATATATCATTTACAAACTGAAGCATATCCTGCTCAAATATAATATTATCTTCTTTAGAAACAATCAAAGAATTTCCTAATCTATTATATTGTAAATCAAGCCCAGAAACTTCTATTTTATTTTCATTCCATGAGTTCATCCGTACATAATGATCATATCCTTTTATATCAATAGCATCTTCTGTGTTATTTACACTATAGTAGAAATATCTATCTTTCTCATATAAATAATAAGGTTTATATTCAAATCCAAGTACGTCCTCCATCCTATCTAAATCAAAATCCTTTGGCAATGCTTTTATATCCTTTAACCCGTGATTTGAATCAAAATAGCTTATTATATTGCTTATTTCCCTTTTATCATCTAAAGATATTTCACTATTTTTAACTATTTGACCATTACTTAACATATTATTTCTAACTAATATATTTTCAAATCTTTTATTTTGACTAAACTTTGAAATAACAAAACTACTTAGAGGCCCATATACTGAATTTAATATAATTAAAGATAAACTTATAGGTATAATAATATTTTTCAAAGGTTTTTTAAATGAAAAATATAACATTATTCCCAATACCCACAGTCCAAGGGTCACTATATAATATCTATTTTCAGTTATTCCATATTGAGATATTCTTTGATAAATAGACATAAACATCATAAAAATTACTGGAAGTATTATTTTAGGAAATAAATCCTTAAATAATTTTGCTACTTTACTATTTTCTAATATTGGAGTTATTAAAAATATTACTCCTACGGCCAATGTTGAGTACCATAATACTAAATGTGACACTAATCCTCTAGGCCATTCCCTTGTTATAAGTATCTTTCCAAAATAAACATATAGTATTACTGTATATATAGTTATTAAAGGAATTACTATATATATTAAAAGTATCTTCAATGCCTTAGTATACTCTACTTCATCATATTCTTCTTCCATAGATGGAAATTTAGATAAAAATAAGGACACTGCAAATACTAAAGATACTATTAAAAACATATAATAATAAATTTCACCATGAATATTTACATCGAATAGCTTCTCTATAGTAAAAAGTATTGCTGCTACACCAAAATATAAAACAAATGAATATACAAATGTTAAAGTAAAACTAGACCATATATCCATTAAGTAATACTCATACTTATTATTCTTTCCAATCCTCTGTATATATAAAGAAGACAATAAAAAAAACATCATAGTTCCTAAGTATCTAGACATAGGCACCATTTTATAATCATTTATAAAATTAAAGTAATATAATACTAAAAATCCAATTCCAATACCATATAACAATATCTCAATTGATTTGTTTTTCCAAAGAAACTTCTCTACTAATAATCCAATACATAATGATAAAGGAATACTAAGCCCTATTATTAGGTTTATTTTTTCCAATATTTCTCGACTCTCTCTAGTTAAATGTGTTTCATTCATATAAATTAACAAAATAGCCAAAATTGTAGACATAGTTACAGTTATAGGAAATCTTTTAATACTTTCTCTTATACTTAACAACGTGGTTTTTACTTTACTAAAAAATTTCATCTTTTCAGCTCCTTTCTACCTTACAATATATTTTTACCCAATAAGAAAAAAAGTATTTGATTTTTTCAAATACTTTAAAAATCATGATTTAATATTGCCTCTGATATTTTTTCTTTATTTTCTTTCCAATCCATAAAAGAATCTATTTTATCAAAGAGATTCCCTATATTATAATTTAAAGACTTAATACTGCAATCACTTAAAAAATCAATATCAATCTCTTTTGAAAATGCAGTAGCAATATCCTCCATTACATAATTAATTATTTCATCTTTTTCATATTCTTCCATATCTTTATTTTCCAATTTAAGCATTAAATTCTCATAAAATCTATATCTAATAAATATCATAAAGCCTTCAAAGTCTTCTGCATTGTTACCTTCTTCTATTTCAAATATTATTCTAAAAAATAAATTCCATCTAAAGTCTTTATTTATTATCTCAAGAATTCTACTACCAATTTTTCTTGTAAAGTCATCATTGAAAAAAATCTCTCTTTCAAAATTTATATATCTGTTAAAGGATATATCGTTCTTACCTATTTCATTTAATCTATTTAATATTCTAAGGAAATTCACACTATAGTTTTCTGATTCTTCAGGTCCACCCTTCATAAAAATATAGTTTACAATTACATCTGTAGACTTTTTAAAATCCACAACAAATCCTATTTCTTGTCTTATTTTGACTATATAGATATCATGAATAATCTTTGACAATAAAGCTTGTAACTGAACTTTTTTGTTTAAAGAATTGCTTGCATCCATTCCATTTAAATGATTATATACAAGCATTAGTTGTCTGTCAATCATAGATAAATTGTCTTTTATAGAAGACATAATATCTCTAAAAAAATCTTCAGTTAGCATATAGTTAAAGTTTTTATATAATACCCTATGGTCTATTTCTCCCCAAAAAACATTTACTAAAGATTTTATCTGCAACTCAAAGTTAATACAATTTCCATCTTTACAATACTTACCATCAATTTTATATATTTCAAATCCGTTTTTTTGCTTCTGTGGTTGTTTCTCATCTAATTGTAATAAAATATTTGAATTAAGATGATTAGTATAAAAGCCATTTTCGCATTTTATCTCAAATAATTTCATAATATCTTTATAAATTTTTTCTTCATCTTCAATAAATCTACATTCAATTCTAAAACCTATTAAATCTGATAGATTATTTAATAAATTCTCTGGAGTCTTATATTTTATGTAGAAATTATGACGCAATATTTTTTCTCTTAGACTTTCTGGAGATTTAATTCTATAATTAACATTTAAAAAATGATCCTTTATAAAAAAACTGTCAGTGAAAAATTTTTCTAAAGAATTTGCTACATTTTCTATGCTTTCCTTTCTTTCTTCTATAAGCTCTAAGGTTTCATCTATAAAGTCGAATAATTCGAGTTTCATTATCTATCCCCCTAGGATTTTTTGTATATAATTTATATACATATTTAATTATATCATAAAATATATAATATTAGTCCACAAAAAAAGAGAAACCTAATGGATTTCTCTTAATCAAATTTATCGAAATATATTAATTCTTCTGGCAAGCCTTTATTTACAAGGGCTTTTACCATAGAGTCTATCATTGGTGGATTTCCACAAAGATAAGCTTCTTTATTTTCAGGACTCTCAAGATGTCTTTCTATAGTATTATTTACCCTGCCTTTTTCTCCAGTCCAATTATGTTCCTCACTCACCCTTGATAAAGTAGGAATAAATTTAAAATCAAAAAGAGTTTCCTCTAACTCCTTAAAATAGTCTAATAAAAATAAATCATCTGGAGTTTTTGCCCCAAAATAAAACCTTGCTTTTCTATTTATATTATACTCTTTCATATGCTTAAGTATAGAAAGTATAGGAGCTATTCCTGTTCCAGCTGCAACTAGTATAACTTCCCTATCATTATCATCGTGAAAATAAAAATCTCCATAGGGTCCATTAATTTGGACAGTATCTCCTACTTTCAAATGTTTATGTACATAGGTAGTACATTTACCACCAGGTACATATCCTATGAATAATTCAATATATCCCTTATCTGAAGGAGAAGATGCTATAGAATAAGCTCTATAAACTTCTTCATCATTCCCATCATAAATAGGTGCTTTAAACTGAATAAACTGACCTGGTTTAAATTTAATTTCCTCTCCTTCTGGTAATCTAATTCTCAATCTTTTGATTACTGAAGTCATATCTTCTATTTCTTCCACTGTTGCAATATATTCTTTTACATTAAATAGTTCTTCTGGTATCTGAATTTTAATATTCTCTTTTACTTTACATTGACAAGAGAGTCTAATATTGTCTTTCAACTCATCTTCTGTTAAAAAAGGAGTTTCAGTTGGCAACACAGGACCTCCACCATCAATAACTTTTACTTTACAATACCCACAAGTTCCCTTCCCCCCACAAGCAGAGGGGATAAAAATCTTTTCTTCAATTAAAGTGGATAAAAGAGAAGAACCTCCATTAACTATATATTCCTTATCATTGTTTATAGTTAATTTTACTTCTCCATAATTTCCTATAGTTTTATCCGCAAGAGTAAGTAAAAATGCAAATATGGCCGAAATGCCCGTAACAGTTGCTGTGGTTATTATTATCTCATTCATATTTTTTCCCCCATTATTGAATTTGGACTATGCCTGAAAAACCTATAAATGCTAATGCCATTAACCCAGTGATAATCAGTGTTATCCCTGGTCCTTCAAGCCCCTTAGGTACAGATGCTTTCTTCATTTTCTGTCTAATACCAGCCAAAGCAACTATAGCTAGTGTCCATCCTATTCCTGAACCAATACTAAAACCAATAGATTGAAGAAGATTATAGTTACGAATTATCATAAATAATGAAACTCCTAAAATAGCACAATTAACAGTTATTAATGGTAAAAATATTCCAAGTGCATAATATAGATTAGGAAGATATCTTTCAACAATCATCTCTAAAAGTTGTACAAAAGCGGCTATACTTATAATAAAAACTATAAACCTTAAATACTCTAAATGTAGTGGCAGTAGAACATAATGATATATAAGATAATTTATTATAGTTGTACAAGCTAAAACAAATGTAACGGCCTGCCCCAATCCAAGAGAAGTAGGTATTTCTCTTGAAACGGCTATAAATGAACACATGCCTAGAAAATTACTAAATATCATATTATTTGTAAATATTGCCGCAAAAAATATAACGAAAGGATTAAGTTCTATCATTGGCTAACCACCTGACCTTTCTTTTTATCTTCTCTCTTTTCTTTTTCTCTCACATTTTTAGCTACCCAAATAATAACTGCTAGAATAAAAAAAGCTGCTGGCGGCATTATCATAATAGTCCAAGGTGTCCACCAGTCTCCCAAAACCTGAATACCAAAAATCGTTCCAAATCCTAATAGTTCTCTAAAAAATGCTATTATTAGAAGAACTAATGTATAACCTAAGCCTGATGCCACCCCATCTAAAAATGAAGGTATAGGTGGATTTTTTTGGGCATAGGCTTCTGCTCTGCCCATTATTATACAGTTTGTAATAATCAAGCCTACATAAGGTCCTAATGCCTTACTCATTTCAGGCATATATGCCTTTAGAAAAATATCTACTATGATTACATATGCTGCTATTATAAGTACTTGTACCATCATTCTAATATGCTTAGGAGTAAAAGTTCTAATCAAAGATACAGTGAAAGATGATAATGCAGTAACAAAGATTAGTCCTACTCCCATAATTAATGAATTTAACATAAGATTAGTTACGGCCAATGCGGAACATATACCTATTATTTGAACTAATACAGGATTATCTTCCCAAAGTCCCATTTTGAATATTTTTTTAGGGCTATCTCCTGCCACTTTCTATTCCCCCTTTCTTTCTTTAATAAATTTATCAAGATCTTCATTTAATAATTTGCTTACAGATTTTGATGTTAATGTTGCACCTGCTATAGCATCTATATTTCCTCCTGCTGATGGTCTGTATATAATATAATTTCCATTTTGTGATTCCGTTATATCAATTCCTCTAAATTGCTCTTTGTACCAATCTTCTGATATTCTACCACCTAGTCCTGGTGTTTCACTATGAGAGGTAAAGTCCAATCCAAGAATTGTTGAATAATCTGATGAAACACCAACATACCCCTCTATGCTTCCCCAAAGACCAGAACCGCTTATAGGCACAGCATATCCTAAGACTTCTTTGTTTTCTCCATAATATATATACATTGGTTCATCCTCTGATCCTATATTATCTATATTATCCATAAAAGCTTGATTAATATCATTAGGATTTTCAGATAATGGCTGAATATCAAAAATATATAGAAGTTTCTTACTTAATTCTATTTCTTGATTAAAAGCAATTCTATCAGCAGTACTGTAGTTTAAAAAAGCTAATATAAAAGTGAAAAAAGCAGTGAGTATAACCATAAAAACTATTGGAAAACTAAAAGATTTTTTCATATTGCCACCTCTTTTTCTTTAGCCTTATCCTTTTTATATCGCTTATAGGAGTTAACTCCCTCATCTATTATGGGTGCAAATGTATTTCCAATAAGTATGGCAAACATCATGCCTCCAGCGAATAAAGCATATCCTCTAATAATTACCGTAACTACACCTATAAGAATACCATAAATCCATTTTCCCTCTTTAGTTTTTGGAGCAGATATTGGGTCTGTTGCCATAAATACAGTACCAAATAATAATCCACCTGCTAAAACACCAAAGATAGGATTTGGAATTTGGCTATTTCCCAATAGATATAGAATGCCACTTAATCCAGTAAATCCAATTAACACACCAGACATTATCTGCCATGAAGCAACCTTCTTATAAATTAGATAAATTCCTGCCAATATTATTAAAATAGCAGAAGTCTCTCCTATAGAGCCAGATACATTTCCTATAAGTAAATCTATTAAAGATGTCATTTTACCAGTATCTCTAAATAAAAGCATAGGTGTTGCTTGAGATACGGTCTCGACTCCTTCTGTTATATAATTACTAAATCCACCTGGAAATTTCAAGGAAGCCTTTGACCACTCTATAGTTAATGGTGTAGGAAAACATACATATACAAATGCTCTAGCAACTAAGGCTGGATTAAATACATTTTTTCCAAATCCTCCAAATACCTCCTTACCAAATAAAATGCCAAATATAATCCCCACCACTGCTATCCAATAGGGAGTAGTGGGAGGCAATGTCATAGTATATAAAATACAACTAACAAATATTGCCTCTGACACCTTCTTATTGTAATTTTTTTCAAAACTCCATTCTGTTGCTACCCCTGCCATTGTAACAATTCCCAAAAGTATTAGTGTCCTCCATCCAAAAAAATAGATAGATGCAAATACTATTGGTATTAAAGAAATAATAACTGTTCGCATCATCTTTTGCTTAATAAAATGCTTTGAAAAATTTTCCAAACTCAAAATAACACCCCCATATATTGATAAATTAATCTACTATATTGATATATTCCCAATTTTCTCCTAAAATAACATTTGTAAGTTAAGTAATTAAATGTAACAATAAACTTATTAAAGTTATTAGTTTAAAAAAAGAGAGGTATAATACCTCTCATTCTTACATATTATTTACTACTTCATATTTTTGTTTTAATTGATTAGTTTTATCCAAATAAACTTGTTGTTGCTTCATTCCAAGTACTTGCTGAGTTATCTCTTTTTTAATTTCATCAAATGTACTTAAGGATTCTTTATTTTTAGCTAATAGTTTAATTATATGATACCCAAATTGAGTTTTTACTGGTTCTGAAATAGTATCTACTTCCATATTAAAAGCAGCTGTTTCAAACTCTGGAACCATTTGTCCTTTAGTAAATTCGCCTAAATTTCCTCCTCGTTCCTTAGAAGGACAGGATGAATAGCTTTGTGCAGCTTCTTCAAAAGAAAGTCCATTATTTATTTCATTTATAATATCTTTAGCTTTATCTTCATTATCCACCAAAATATGACTAGCAATTACAGTTTCTGGCTTCTTAAAATTTTCCTTGTTTTTATTATAAAACTCTAATATTTCACCTTCTGTCACTGTTACTTCAGATAAAATATTATTTAAGGCATATTGTTTAAGCAAGCCTTCTTTCAGTCTTTCTAATTCCTTAGTAAAACCTTCTTCCTTATCTAATTCATTTTCTAAAGCGTTTAAATATATTAATTCTTGATTTACCAATTCATCTACTACTCTTTTAATACCTTCTGGCGATTGAAACTGCATTGCCATTTGAGGTCCCAAATCATTAAGAAACTTAAGTACAGTATCCTCAGTTATTTCTTTACCATTAACTACTGCAAGCACTCTTTTTTCACTCATATGTATTCTCCTTTTTTAAAATTTTAAAACATAATTCACAATCCTTACTAAGTTACCATATAGGTTTTCTATTGTCAATAAATCGGGTAGGAGGTAAATAATTAATTTATTTACCGACCTCCCTCACCACCGTACGTACCGTTCGGTATACGGCGGTTTCATAGTTTACACTTTAACTTCAAGGTAATATTTAAGAAAACTTAAATAACCTTGTTTTTCAAACCTAGCATTGGTTAGGGTTGTTGCAAGAATCCAGCTATTGGCCGTATGCCAGTAGCCTTTTCTTGTATTTGCCCATTCCCATGCCTTTTCTCTTGCTACTCCCAGTTTCTTAAGGTTAACAAATTTCGTCTTGACCTTCTTCCAACTTTTCCATGTTATCATTCGAATTCTTCTTCTGAGCCATTCATCAATTGTTTTCAT
>NZ_FQTY01000017.1 GCF_900128955.1 Tissierella praeacuta DSM 18095 | reverse complement strand
CAGCGTTCGTCCTGAGCCAGGATCAAACTCTCATTAAAAAGTCTGATTAGCTCAAATTATTTGCTGACTT
Organism: Tissierella praeacuta DSM 18095; assembly: GCF_900128955.1. Taxonomy (GTDB): domain Bacteria; phylum Bacillota; class Clostridia; order Tissierellales; family Tissierellaceae; genus Tissierella; species Tissierella praeacuta. The sequence continues at coordinate 59,057 of NZ_FQTY01000017.1, read as the reverse complement.
AATTCATGTGTTCGTCGCTTTGTTAGCCAAATCATAGATTTGGACTTCGCGACATCTGACCTACCTTCAATTCGCTACGCTCATTGGGTTAGGTCATTACTTTTTATAATTCAAAGTTTCTCACACTGTTTAGTTTTCTAGGTTCATCGTCACCCTTTGAGGCGACTTACTTAGTATAGCAAACTTTTCCTTTGCTGTCAACTGTTATTTTTAAACTTTTTTAAATCATTTTGCAGATTTATGAAGTTTAATGTCACAGCCGACTCTTACTATCATACTCTCTTTTTCAAGAGTTGTCAACTGTTTTTTTGAACTTTTTTTAAGTCTTTAATTTCCATTAAATAACTTTAAAAGTTTGAACACTGACAATTTATAACTATACACGTTTTTTATATTTTTGTCAATAATTATTTTCTTTATTAATTTAATATATATATTAATTTAATTAATAGCCAAAGTTTCCTTCATAGATATTTTATATTGTAATTTCTTTTATATCTTTGTTAGAATAGTTGTAGATTTATATGTATTATTTGTTACAATAGAGTTGGAGTAATAATTCAAATGAGGTGATGGAATGGATTTTAGACAATTAGAAACATTTGTTGAAGTAGCAAAATTAAAGAGTTTTTCAAAAGCAGCTGAGAAACTTTTTATTACTCAACCTACTGTGACTAATCATATTCAAAACTTAGAAAAAGAACTTGGTACCCTATTAATAAATAGATTCGGAAAGAAAATCACACTGACAGATGCAGGTAATCTATTATATAAATATGCTATAAATATATTAAATTCTTGTGAAATGGCAAAGTTTGATTTAGCTTCCTATCAAGGTAAGATACAGGGACACTTACATATCTATTCAAGTTCTGTTCCTAGAAAGTATTTACTTCCTACTATAATTAAAAATTTCTTGAATAATTATCCTGATGTATCCTTTACTGTAGGAGATAAAGACTCTAAAAAAGTTATAAGAGGAATTTTAGATGGTGAAACAGACTTTGGTATTCTAGGTGCTAAGTTTCCTTCAAATAATCTTAGGTATATTGATTTAATGGAGGATAGATTAGTCTTAGTCACCCCAAATTCTCCTGACTTTCCTGGTGATAATTTCTCTTTTATTAGTAAAGATATATTATTTAGAGAAAAAATCATATTTAGAGAAGAGGGTTCCGGCACTAGATCCTTAGTTGAGAACATATTGGAAAGAGCTAAACTTCCAATAAACAAACTAAATATAGCTGCTTATGTTGAAGATACAGAAGCAATTAAAGAATTAGTTTGCCTTGGTATAGGTATTAGTTTTTTATCAGAAAAAGCTGTAAAAGATGACTTGGCTCTTAAAAAATATAAGGTTTTCTATGTTGAAGGTTTAGATTTTATTAGAAAGTTTTATTTTGCCTTCCATAAAAACAGACAGTTATCCCCTCTTAGCGAAGCTTTTAAAAACTATATATTAGAATTTGTAAAAGACCAGAAGAAATGATTCGTCTGGTCTTTATAGTTTTTTTATATTGTTTTTATATGCAAAGATTGCTGCTTGTACTCTATCATTTAAATCAAGTTTCTTAAAAATATTTGACACATGATTCTTTACAGTTTTTTCACTTATATATAGACTATCAGCAATATCTTTATTGTTTAAACCTTCAGCTATTAAAATAAGTATTTCATACTCTCTCTTTGTAAGCGAATTAATTTTATCAATACTAGTATTAAAATATTCATCATAATTGGTTGACTTATTTACTAATTCTGCAACACTTGATTGGATATAGTTTTCACCCTTTGCAACGCTGCGAATTCCCATAATCAAACTATCTGCACTTGAATCCTTCAACATATATCCATTTGCACCTAATTTTAATGTCTTTAAAATATATTCCTTATCCTCATGTATGGTTAAAATAATAATTTTTGATTTTATGCCCATATCTTTAAATTTCTTTAAAGCTTCTATCCCATTTAACTTAGGCATATTTATATCTAGTAATATTATATCTGGATTTAATTCCATGGCCATAACAAAAGCCTCTTCACCGTTACTAGCTTGTCCTATAACAGTTATATCTTTTTCTAATTCTAATATTTGTTTTATTCCTTCTCTTATTAATGCATGATCATCTGCAATTACAACACTGATAATTTTTTCCTTCATCAATCTAGTCCTCCCCATTTAAAGGTATGAATAAACTTATTTTAGTCCCTAAATTTAAAGAAGATATTATGTGGAGGCTTCCATTTAGCAATTCTACCCTCTCTTTTATATTCATCAACCCAAACCCACTTGACATTAAATTAGATCCTTCTTTATAATTTTCAATATTAAATCCTACCCCGTCATCTTTAATAGATAAATTAACTTTAGATAGAGATTTTTCAATTATAATAACAGCGGACTTTGCTTTTGCATGTTTTCTAATATTGCTTAAAGATTCCTGAATAATTCTAAAAATAGCTATCTGTATAACTGATTCCAAGTCATTAAATTTTCCAGATGTCTTGAGAACTACTTTTATTGCAGTATCTTCTTCAAATATAGATATATATCTTTCTAATGTGGGAATAAGTCCAAGATCATCTAAAGACATAGGTCTTAAATCATATATTATCTTTCTAACATCCTTTAAAGTCCATCTGATTACTTCTTTTAAACTATGGATTTCATTTTTAGCTCTATATTTATCTATATCTAATAATTTTTCACATAACTCAGCCTTTACTATCACATTTGCTAAGGATTGGGCTGGTCCATCATGAATATCTCTGGCTAATCTACTTCTTTCCTCTTCTTGTGCCTCTATAATTTTAATATTCATATAATGCTTTTTACTTAATTCATCTACAGTTACTGCAATATTTCCCGCATTCCCCATTAGATATTCAACTGCTACAGTAATTTGTTTGTTAATATTTTCTGCTTTTTTATATACTTCATAAGAATTTTTTAATCTAATCTCTATTTCTTTTCTTCTCTCTATTAGATTTTTTTCTTCTTCTCTTTTCAATAAAAGTTCAATTCTAATTCCATTAGCCAAATCATAAGCATCTTTAATATCACTTTCATTAAAAAACTCAAAATTTTTGCTCTTATGAGATAAGTTTACACGGCTTTTCTTATCAAGCCCTTCTAATCTTTCCACTTGTGTAAATACTTCTTTAATCTTAGTTTGAAGGGATTTAAGTTCATCTTCCAATCTCTTGCATTCTAATCTTGAATGATTTACTATTTCAAATATTTCATCCTTAGTCCCATTTATAGAGTCAATAGTAGCTTCTAATATTTCATTCAATCTTTTAATGCTCATTTGCTTTGATTCCATAATACACTAAACCTCTAATTTTTGTATTTCTTCTATCTCATCCGCTGATAAAATCTTTTTAAGATCTATTAAAATTAAAAGTCTTTTCTCATCTAGCTTTCCAACACCTGTTATATATTTTTTATCCACTCCACTGATAAATGAAGGTGCAGGGTCTATTTGCTCATTATTAACTCTAAGGGTTTGAGATGCTTCGTCCACTATAAATCCAATTTCTTTTTCATCTAAATTAATAACTATAATTCTAGTGTCTTTTGTCACCTCAAATTCTCCCAATGATAATCTTTTCTTTAAATTAATAATAGGTATGACATTCCCCCTATAATTTATAACTCCTTCAATAAATGATGGTGTATTAGGTAAAGAAATAGCTTCTTCATAAGAACTAATCTCCTTTACATTCATTATATCAATACCAAATTCACCTTTACCCAATTTAAAAACCACATATTGATTTTCAGCCACTGATTATACCTCCTTTTGTTTTAATTTAATCTACCTAAATCATAGTTCCACTATTATCTATCATATACTTTTTTATCCAAATAGTCTATATTTTTCATAGTATTTAAATAATGATTTTAGAATTCAAATTAAATAAAAAGACTTTTAGGTTATAATTATAACCTAAAAGTCTAAATTAATTTAATTAATAATCTTGTTATCCCTATATACAATTTTACCTTTTTTTACCACTGTGTCTACATGATTTACTCCAAAATGATACAAAATATATTCCAAATTTGGTGCATCAAAGATTACTATATCCCCTTGTTTCCCTATTTCAAGACTACCAATTTCACTTTCTAGTCCCAATGCTGCAGCTCCATTAATAGTTACAGCCGTAATTACTTCCTCAGGAGTTAATTTCATAATTAGTGATGCAAAGCTCATTATAAGCTGTAAGTTTTCAGTTGGACAGCTGCCAGGATTATAATCTGTAGATAAAGCTACTGGCACTCCTATGTCTATCATTTTTCTAGCCATAGCAAACTTTCCAGTTTGTAAATTAAAACTAGTGCCAGGAAGTAAATTTGCTATAACAGTATTCTTTGCCATTTCCTCAATCCCAGTATCACTGGCTGCTATTAAATGATCTGCTGTAATACATCCTATTTCCGCAGCTAATTCAGCTCCACCCAACGGCTCAATTTCATCTGCATGAAGCTTAGGCTCCATACCATATTCCCTAGCAGCAAGCAATATTTGTCTAGATTGTTCTATGGTAAATACTCCTTTTTCGCAAAACACATCACAAAATTCTGCTAGTTTTCTTTCTGCTACTTTAGGAATCATATCCTTAATAATAATGTCTACAAATTCATCTGGATTATCCTTATAATCCTTAGGTATAGCGTGGGCTGCCATAAAAGTGGAAACAATATCAACAGGATGATCTGTATTTAATTTATTAGCAACTTCCAATTGCTTTAACTCAGTATCAAAATCATCTATTCCATATCCACTCTTCGCTTCAATTGTTGTTACTCCAAATCCAAGCATAGTATCTAAACTTTTCTTGGCTTTATTATATAATTGTTCAAATGTTGATTCTCTGGTTGATTTAACTGTAGAATGAATACCTCCACCTGCTGCCAATATATCTAAATAAGGTACTCCTTTTAATTTCATAGCTAATTCATTTTCTCGGGAGCCTCCATGGACTAAATGAGTATGGGAGTCAACCAAGCCTGGAGTTACTGTTTTACCATTACCATCTAAAAACATTGTATTTTCATCTATGATAATATCTGATGGTAATTCCCCTTCACCTACATAAACAATCTTTTCCCCATCTAAAGCTATAACACCATTTTTTATTATACCTATATCCTTTAAGGAGTTCTTAACTCTAGGTTTATTCTCTCCTTTCAAGGTTATTAAATTATCTATATTTTTAATTACTAATGTAGCTTTCATTATATCACCTTATTCCATCATTCTTTTTTCTAAGATTTGGTTATGGTCAAAATTCTCTACTCTTAAATAGTAATCTGCTACATCAATCATAGCTGCCATAGGTAGCAATCCTATTATTTCACTGCCTATAACATTTACTCCATATCTTCTAGCTTCCCTCTCTATTGTATCAAATACTCTAAACAGTGGGGTTTTAGTATAGTCTACCATGTTCATTGTAACTTGAACGATGCCTCTTTCCTTAATTTCTATACCTAATGCCTTGCAATATTTGAATCCACCACCACTTGCTCTTATGGATTTTGCAATATTTTTAGCCACATTAATATCATTTGTTCCCAAATTTACATTGAAGGCTACTAAAGGCATTCTAGCTCCTACTGCTGTAACTCCTGATTTCTCATTTAACTCAGTTGGTCCAAAATCTGGAACCCAATCTACATCTTTTAATTTATCTGCCATCCCTTCGTATTGTCCACGTCTTACATCAGCTAAATTTTCGCGACTTGCTCTTTGTGCAGATTTTTCATATAAATATACTGAAATATTAAGTTCTTCTCCTATTCTCTTACCTAATGTCTTTGACAGTTCAATACATTCTTCCATTGTAACATCTGATATTGGAATAAGCGGTATAACATCTGTTGCTCCCATTCTAGGATGTTCTCCTGTGTGGTTTCTCATATCTATTAACTCTGACGCTACTTTACAGGCATTAAAAGCTGCTTCTATTACTTTCTCTGGTTCACCAATAAAAGTAACTACTGTACGATTATGATCCTTGTCCATAGAATAATCTAGAAGCTTTACATCTTCAAGTATTCTAATCTCTTCAACTATTTTTTCGATAATACCTTTATCTCTTCCCTCACTGAAGTTAGGTACACATTGAATAATTCTAGCCATTTTCATCCTCCTATAATTATTTTTTTAATTTATCTTCCACTAATTGCTTAACTAATTTATCATCGGCCACATATGGAATTGTAATATGGTCTGTATCTTTAAATTTATTATTATATTCAATACAAGTGGATATTGAGTTTTCATTTCTAGCCCAAGCTCTTCTTGCAACTCCACCCATTACATCCCATGGCATTGAAGTCTTTAATATATTATCTACTCTTTCAGAACCATCTAATACCATTCCAAAGCCACCGTTAATTGATTTTCCTATTCCTACTCCTCCCCCATTATGAAGTGCAATAAGGCTCATTCCCCTAGCAGCGTTACCTGCAAAACATTGTGTAGCCATATCTGCCATAATATTACTTCCATCCTTAATATTAGCAGTTTCTCTAAATGGTGAATCCGTACCACCTGTATCATGATGATCCCTACCCAACATTATAGGCCCTACTTCTTTATTTCTTACCATTTCATTAAACCTTAATGCTATTTCAGTTCTACCTAATGCATCTTGATATAAAATTCTAGCCTGAGTACCTACAACAAGTCCATTAGCTTCAGCATCTCTTATCCATATATAATTATCCCTATCTTGACCGCGTCTTGTAGGGTCTATACATTCCATGGCTGCCTTATCAGTTTTAATTAAATCTTCATGTTTTCCACTTAAGCAAACCCATCTGAATGGTCCATAACCATAATCAAATAACATAGGTCCCATAATATCTTCTACATAAGATGGAAATATAAATCCTTCTGATTCATCTATTCCATTTTTAGAAATTTCCTTTGCTCCCGCATCATAAACAGCCTTCATAAAACTATTTCCATAATCAAAGAAATAAGTTCCTCTTTCTACTAATTTCTTAATTAGTTCAAAATGATGTATTAAAGATTTATTTACTAATTTAATAAATTCATGTTTATCTTTTTCCAGCATTTCTGTTCTTTCTTCAAAACTTAATCCTTGAGGACAATAACCTCCATCATAAGGTGCATGGCATGAAGTCTGGTCTGATAATAATTCAATTTTAATATTATTATTTACTGCATATTCTAGTAAATCTACAATATTGCCATGATAAGCAATTGCTACTGCTTCTTTTTTATCCATTGATTTTTGAGCATATTCAAATAATTCTTCTAAGTCATCAAAAGATTTATCTATCCACCCTTGATCTAGCCTAGTTTTTATTCTTGAATAGTCTACTTCTGCTATAATCCCTACACCATTTGCTATTTTAGTTGCTTTACCTTGTGCACCACTCATGCCACCTAATCCAGAACTCACAAATAGATGTCCTCTTAAATCACCATCTTCTTTTATTCCTAGTTTCATTCTTCCAGCATTTAATATAGTATTATATGTTCCATGAACAATTCCTTGAGGCCCTATATACATCCACCCTCCTGCTGTCATTTGTCCATAGTTAGCAACTCCCATAGCTTGTGCTTTAATCCAATGTTCCTGATCATCAAAAGCCCCTATCATAAGTGCATTTGTAATAATTACTCTAGGACTTGTAAGAGATGATTTAAACAATCCAACTGGATGTCCTGATGCCACTACAAGTGTTTGCTCATTAGTTAATTCCTCTAAATATTTCTTAATTAATCTATATTGCATCCAGTTTTGACAGACTTGACCTGTTTCTCCATAGGTAACTAATTCATATGGATATAATGCCACATCAAAGTCAAGGTTATTATCAATCATTACTTGAAAAGCTTTTCCTTCTATACATTTACTTTTATATTCATCTATTGGTTTCCCTTTAATACTACCTTCTGGTCGATATCTATATCCATAAACTCTTCCATGGGTAAATAACTCATCTAAAAACTCTGGTGCCAATTTTTCATGTAGTTCTTCTGGTATATATCTTAGAGCATTTTTAAGAGCAATTTCTATTTCTCTTTTAGTTAAGTTTAGTTCTCGCTTTGGAGCTCTTCTGATTCCTTCCTCAAATTTAGGTGCTGGTGGCAGCTCATTCCCCAACTTGATAGTCATAGCTTCAGAAATTTGTAAATTTTTAATCATAAAATCTCCTCCTTATAGTAATACTCCTAATTCTTCTTCAACTTTATTTACTATTTTCTCAGATTTAATTATGTCCTCACATTTATTAATATCTAGATACATTACTCTGTCATCTTCAATAAATTCGATATTATCTCTTATTATATTATAAGCTATATTGCTTCCTTTTCCCAATCCTTTATTACCTCTTAAATCAATTGCTTGACAGGCTGCCAAAATTTCCATAGCAATAACCTTTCTCACATTCCCCATTATTTCCCTAGCTTTCCTTGCAGCAATGGTTCCCATAGATACGTGGTCTTCTTGATTAGCAGATGATGGTATGGAATCCACACTAGCTGGATGTGCTAACACTTTATTTTCTGATACTAAGGAGGCTGCTGAATACTGAACTATCATAAAACCTGAATTAAGTCCTCCTTTATTAACTAAAAATGCAGGTAATCCATTACTTAATGAAGGATTCACTAGCCTTTCAAGTCTTCTTTCAGATAAATTAGCTAATTCAGATAATCCTATGCCTAAAAAGTCAAAGCTTAGAGCCATTGGCTGCCCGTGAAAATTCCCACCTGAAATAACTTCTTCCTCTTCAACAAAAATTAAAGGGTTATCTGTTGCTGAATTCATTTCAATTTCAATTTTTTCTTTTACATATTTAAAACAATCTTTACTTCCTCCGTGTATTTGAGGTATGCATCTTAATGAGTAAGCATCTTGTACTCTAATGTCTCCTTGTCGAGTAGTCATTGAGCTCTCCTCTAGTAAAGCTAATAGGTTTTTGCCTGTATTGATTTGACCTTCATGTGCTCTTACTTTATGAACTCTAGAGTCAAAAGCGTCTGTAATTCCATTTAATGCTTCAATAGTTAATGAAGCTGCAATATCAGCTGTCTTGCTAAGCATTATAGAATCATATATAGTTAACGCACCTATAGAGGTCATTACTTGGGTTCCATTGATTAAGGCTAATCCTTCTTTAGAAGTTAACTCAATGGTTGATATATTGGCCTTTTCCATTGCTTCTTTACCAGACATTCTTTTACCTTGATATATGGCTTCTCCCTCTCCTATCATAACCAATACCATATGAGCTAATGGTGCTAAGTCACCACTTGCACCTAGAGAACCCTTTTCTGGAATAATAGGATGAACTCCTTTATTTAACATTTCAACTAAGGTATTTAATGTAGATAGTCTTATGCCTGAAAAACCTTTAGCTAATGCATTTGCTCTAAGTAACATAATCCCTCTAACTATATCTTCACCTAAAGGATTACCCACTCCACAAGCATGACTTATTATAAGGTTTCTTTGCAATACCTTAGTTTCCTCACCAGTAATTACTACATCACTAAATTTTCCAAATCCTGTAGTTATACCATAAACAACCTTATTTTCATTTACAAACTTATCCACTAACCTACGGGCTTCTTCTACCCTAGTTACTGCTTCCTCACATAATTCTACCTCTACACCTAATCTAGTTACTCTTATAAACTCTTCTAAAGTTAAGCTATTGCCGTCAATAAATACTTTTTCCATAATACAACCCTCCATTCAATTTCATTAATATATTTCACTACCTAATTAAAGTGTATTTAAAAAACCACAGAAATATCTGTGGTTTTTAAATTTAATGTATTTTCTTAAAATAAATAGTTTTTTAGACATAATCTCCCCTACTTTTAAATGATGGAAAATTTTCTAAAGCTTTTATTAATTATAACATATTATATTATAAAATAGTAAATATTTTTATTTATATTATAGGTGCAAATATATTTTTCAAATTCTTAGCTAAATTAAAGCTATTAAAATCAAACTCTTTCTTCTTTAAAGAAGCAGGTTTTAAGCATTTTATTTAAATATGTATAACTTTTATAAACTCTTATATTTAGTTGTTGATATATATTTTACATATATGTAAAGGCTTATTCAAACTCATAATCTTTTATGTATCATCAAAATCAAATGTAAAATAATTGTAAATCATCATAAGATAGTTTCTAAACTTATATTTCATCTTTCATAGCCTCATAAAGAGACTTCAAACCTAGATTCAATTTATCCTTATCTTCATCACTAAAATCACTTAATTTGCCAGTTAAAAAATCAATACGTTTCTTAAGTACCTTTTCTAAGATATCATAGCCCTTAGGAAGCACTTCTACTCTTACAACCCTTTTATCCTTTTCATCCTTTTTTCTAATTACTAAATCTGACTTTTCCATCCTATCTATAAGATCTGTTATGGTACTACATGCTAGAGCCATTTTTTGACTCAATTCTCCAATAGTCATGTCTCCATAATTTATTAAAATCTGTAAAGCTGAAAATTGTGGCACAGTAATATTAAAATCAGATAATATCTCTCTACCTTTTCTCCTTATAATATAATCTACTTTTCTTAAATGTTTTTCTATATTAGCTACATTTTCACAATTTAAATTTTCATCCATTAAAATTCTCCTTTTTATATTATATAAATAGTAATATACTATACTATACTATACTATACTATACTATACCATAATCCTAAATCCCTTCGGTACAATCTCAAAACTAGCGGGAAGTTTACCTCCATATTCACCATCTATATCAATAGGTACATCTTTTTTAGTAGATAATTTTACATGTTTTGATTTAAAATATAAAACATTTTGATGATTAATATGATCACCACTAAATATATTGATAAATATATTAGCTAAATCTTGTACACCTGATTTTTTTATGATTACTATATCCAACAATCCATCTTCAACATCTGCTTTTGGTGCTAACTTTTTAAAACCTCCAATTGATGAACTATTAGATATTATAAATAACAATACCTCCTCTTTTAAAGAACATTCTTCACTTTCTATATTTAATTCTATAGGTTCAAAATTTTGAAGAGTTATTTCTTTTAGCCCCTCTATATAATAAGCCATTCTTCCTAATACCATTTTGGTCTCTGGTAAAACTTGATAGCCTACATTTGATAAAATTCCACCTGCTGCCACATTTACAAAATACTCATCATTAACTTTGCCTAAATCCACATCTATAAAATTTCCTTTTTTTATCATATTATAAAAATCCATAATATTTTTAGGGATTTTCATATAGTTAGCAAAATCATTTACAGTTCCTGAAGATAAAATAGCTACTGGAATCTTTGTCTCACCTTTTACCATACCTTTTGCTACTTCATTAACTGTTCCATCACCACCACTAACTATTATAATATCCCAATCTTCTTTACACGTTTTTATAGTTTCATTCATTGCATCATTTTTTTGTCTTGTAATAAATTTATTTACTAAATATCCGTCATCTAATAAAAGTTTACACAAGCGATCTACTCTTCTTTCTGTAGATTGTCTTCCAGAAGACGGATTATAAATTACCTTTACCTTTTTCATAAATATCAACCTCTCATTAAATATATTAATTATATTATTATAAAATCTTAATTTTGAGCTGATTAATTATACACTATTATATCAATAATTCAATAATTTTAAAACTATTTTAATCCTAAATCTAATGCCTAAGACCTATAATAAAAGTAAGAACCCTAGTATCCGGGTTCTTACTTTTTCTTGATGGCATTTCTAATGGCTTCTATTATCTCAACAATTAACCTAATATAATTATCTATATTCTTTATATTATATTGAAATGCAAATGCCGTTTCAGATATACTCTCAGAAATAACATCAAAGGTTTCAGATACCTTATGGGTTGTACTATCAACGGAATCAGTAATAGATCCTACTTTTCCTGATATATCATTTATATTACTGACCAAATCATTTATTTCTGGTGTCAAATCTTTTAATGCTATATCTGTACTTTTAGTAATTGAAGAAATATTTTCACTTATTATTGGTAATTGTTTAAGCGTACCATCTATATTTTTTTTATTATCTTCTACAATAAGGTTTACTTGAGTTATTATCTTGTTTATATTTCTTAAAACTAAAATTAAATATGATAATCCACCAATCCCAAGTAAAAAAAGGAGTAGTTTAAATAAATCTTGAACTGTAAGTGTAGCTGTCATCACTACACCTCCTAATAAGATTCTTTTTCATTTTTATCTGTATCTTCGCACTCCTTCTTATCCTCTAACTCATCTTTTAACTCTTCAACTTCTATTTCAATTTCATCAACTATTTCATCTTTCTTTTCTTTTATGCCATTATATACATTCTTTATTTCAGCCTTAACCTTTTCCTGAAAATCCTTTGTTGCTTCAATTTGATCATTTACGGTATTTTTAATGTTTTCAGCTACATCTTTTGATTTTTTTGATATATCTTCTCTAGTTTCCTTTCCTGATTTTGGAGCAAGTAATATTCCTGCTGCTGCTCCTATGGCAGTACCAATAGCTGTACCTACTGCAACATTCTTTGCTACTTCCTTCTTTTTTTCTTTTTCAATTCTTTTCCTTTTTTCTTCAATAAATTTATTTATCATATTAAATTCCCCCTTATATTTTGTGATTCTAATATTAAATTTTTACCCCAAAACCTATTTTATAATCAATATATCTTAAACATATGTCACAATTTTTAATTGAACTTAGAACTTGTCTTTTAATATTTTTTGTAATTCTGAAGCTTGATATCCACATTCTTCTGCAAATTTCTTAAAAATATCTGCTATTTCACTATCATTTACTTTTTTTGAATGCACTTCATAATCTCTTACCATCTCCTGAGAATCTAATATCATCTTTTTTACAATTTCTTTTGTAGTTAATTCCAATAAAATCCCTCCTAATTAAATTAATAATATTTTATATAATTAATTGTCCCTCAGTCTTGTAAAATTTATTCTTTCTAGCATTTAATATTTTATTTATACTCCTTTACTAATTAGTAAATTTCTAGTAGAATATCTTAAACAATAACTTTTTAGGAGTGTTAAATAAATGTATGATTTTCATATTCATAGTGAATATTCCATTGATTCAAAAACATCTATGGAAGATATGGTATTAGCTGCAATTAATAAAAACATGAAATCCATATGTTTTACTGATCATGTTGATTTTGACTCTACATCACAAAGGATTGATTTCGTTTTTAGAACTTCTGATTATTTTAAAAATATTAGACAAGTAAAATATAAATATATAAAGGATATTGAAATATTAGCAGGAGTAGAAATTGGAATTCAACCTCATTTAATTGAAAGGTATAATAATTTTATAAGTGATAATGATTTTGATTTTGTATTAATGTCAATTCATGCAGTAAATAAGTTAGATATACATGCTGATAACTTTACTAAAGGAATTAAGCCAATAGATGCTTTAGAACAATATTATAAAGATATGTATTATTGTGTAAAAAATTTTAGCAATTTTGATATCTTGAGTCATCTTGATTATATAGACAGATATTTTGAAAGCTATTCTTCTATTCCTAGATATGATGATTATTATAATCTTGTAGAATGTATTTTGAAACTTCTTATTGAAAATGGTAAAGGTATTGAAATAAATACTGCTGGAATGAGATATGGATTAGGCTATTTTCATCCTAAAATTCAAATATTAAAGCTTTACAAAGAATTAGGAGGAGAGATAATAACTGTAGGTTCCGATTCTCATACTCCCGATAACATAGGATATAAATATAGAGCTGTAGAAAAAATGCTAAAAGAATTAGGATTTAAATATATCCATATATTTAAAGAAAGAAAAAAATACCCTATAAATATTATATAAAAAAACCCTCTTAAAGCTAGCTTTAAGAGGGTTTTTCCCGCAATGCCGTCAACTCAGCTAATTCATGCCCGCCTTATTAAAAGGGGGTTTCCTGTTAGCATTTTCTAACTTCCTCTCGAAAAGGCTTGTTATACAATGCTAAACGCAGACTCCCATGTCTGTTATGTCGGTTGAATTATCAGAGACAACGTACACCGCAGAAAGTTTTTCTATATTTATTATACATCTCTTTATATATTTTTTCAAGTAAACTGATGATTTTATTATTTCTTGTATCTAGCACAATATGCTGTTAAGCTCTTCTTCGTATAGTACTTCTTTTTCTATAAGCTTTTCTGCTACAATATTTAAGTCATTTATATGACTTTTTAATAAATTAATTGTTTCTAAATAGAGTTCATTTAATATTTCCTTAGCCCTATTTAATAAACTGCTATCATCAGTATTTCTATTAGATAAAACATTGTAATTTAACAAGCCTACTGTATCATCCATGCCAAATATACCAATCATAGATAAAGCCATGTCTGTAGCTTTTTCCAAATCTGAAGAAGCACCAGTAGTTATTTCCTCCTTACCATATATTATCTCTTCTGCTGCCCTTCCGCCAAGAGCAATCATTATATTTGATAATATGTCTTTTTTCGTTTGATACATTTTATCTGGAGGAATATTTAAACTAAATCCTCCCATTCCTTTTGTGCTAGGTATTATACTTACCTTTGTTACCCTATTGTTTTTTGCTATTAATTTTGTCACTAAAGCATGTCCCGCTTCATGATAAGCAGTTATTTCTTTATCTCTATAATCTATTGAAGACCTATCCTTCTTCTCATCTCCTACCAATACTGAGTAATATGCCTTATTTACATGCTCCATGGAAATCTCTTTTGATTTCTCTTTTACTGCAATAATAGCAGATTCATTCATCAAGTTTTCAAGTTTTGCACCGCTGAAATAAATAGTTTCCAATGCAATCTTTTTTAAATCCACGTTTTTGGAAATAGGCTTATTTTTACTGTGCAGTTTAAGTATTTCATATCTTCCATTTACATCTGGGAGAGAAACTTCCACTTGTCTATCAAATCTTCCAGGTCTCAATAATGCCTCATCTAATATATCTATTCTATTTGTAGCAGCTACTACAATAATTCCCTCATTATCCTTAAACCCAGACATTTCAGTTAGAAGTGCATTTAATGTTCTATCTCCTTCTTCGCTACCTGATGGATTATTTCCAGATTTTCTCTTTTTCCCCAAAGAATCAATCTCATCAATAAATATAACTGATTTTCCTGCATCTTTTGCTTTTTTAAATAATTCTCTTATACGACTAGCTCCAAGTCCTGCATATACTTGTACAAAATCCGAACCTGATACAGCATAAAATGGAACATCTGCTTCTCCAGCCATTGCCTTTGCTAAAAGTGTCTTACCTGTTCC
The DNA here is from genome assembly GCF_900128955.1 of Tissierella praeacuta DSM 18095. Lineage (GTDB taxonomy): Bacteria > Bacillota > Clostridia > Tissierellales > Tissierellaceae > Tissierella > Tissierella praeacuta. Next base: position 43,693 of record NZ_FQTY01000017.1, on the reverse strand, counting down.
TGGAGCACCATATAAAAGTACCCCTCTAGGCAGTCTTGCACCAAATTTATTATATATTTCTGGATTTTTTATAAAATCCACCATATCCATTAAAGATTCTTTAGCCTCCTCATTACCTGCTACATCATCAAAAGTAATTTTTTTAGAAGAAGTTTCTGTATCTAAATTTGACATATTAGACATTTCTTTTTCCGCCTGCTTAGATACATTTCTATTTAAGTAAAATACCATAAACCCCATAGCAGAAACCAATAAAAACATAGGCAATGCTTGGTTTATATTTCCATTTTTTTCTACTACCTTTACATCATATAACAATAATTCTTCTTTAAATTTCTCCGTCCTTGGATTATCAGTAATTACAGTATCACCATTTTTAAGTTTAATTTTTATCTTCCCATTATTTGATAGTTCTACTTCTTCTACTAAATTCTTTTGTACATGAATTAAAAATAAAGTATAGGGGATTTCCTCTACTTTGTTTTTATTCTTCATGTAAACCAATCCAGTAAATAATATAACAATGGAAATAGCTATAGATAAAATAATCTTCATCTTTTTATTTATACCCATAAGATCTCTCCTTTAGTTTACATAATATCTATTAGATTATAACATTATCTTGTCCATATGTCTATTTCCTAGATTTGTAAATAAAGTAATGTAAAGTCACAGATTAAAAATAGACTTCAGATATATATATCTGAAGTCTATTTTTAATCTGTGCAATCTAATTTTTGTTTATCTTTGAATAATAAGTCTGCACAATAATTGATAATGTCACTTCTCTTTATAATTCCTATAAATATGCCCTGATCATCTACTACTGGAACAAAGTTCTGATTTTTTGCAAGTAAGATTAAATCTTCCATATTTGCACTTATTGATACTGTATTACTTTGAGTATGTCTATGGACATACTTTATTGGTATATTCTCTGTACCTTCAATTGTAAGATTACTGGTATTCTTAATTTTCCAAAGCAAATCTCCTTCTGTAATGGCACCAACATATTTACCCCTTTTGTCTATTAGTGGTATGGCAGTATATCTATGATGCTCCATTTTCTCTAGAGCTTGTCTCATTGTTGCATCTATAGTTTCATATACAATTTCACTTTTAGGTGTTAGAAAAAATGCTATATTCATATTCGTCCCTCTCATATAAGATATTTGTTTTAAATCAAAATAATTATTCAAACTATTGTAACTCCCACTATTTATTTTATAGTTTCTATATGTAATAGTCAATCCTAAAAGCAAAATCTACTGCTCATTTTTATTATGATAAATCACCGAACCATGCAGATTGTAACAATGCAATACCTTCTCGTACCTGTTTTTCACTAAGCACACTGTATCCTGCAAATATAATATTTTGTGGGCAATTACTTCTATCATTCCCGAATGGAAGCATAGTTCTTCATAACAAACCATACCTCTTGATCTGTAAAGGTACTTTTTTATTTCTTGTCGCAACAATAATTCACCCTGCTTATCTAGATACTGATTCACTAATTCTTTTTGGGATAATAAAAGAATCTGAGAGATATATTTTCTCCACAATTTGAAAGAAAACTATTCGGGATGAAGAGTACCATACTGAAAAAGGTTTATTCAACAAAGATTGAGAATTTATGCCATATTCATTTTTTAACTCTTCATTGTACTATTACATTATACATAAAGAAACTTTTGCTAAATAAGTAACCTTATTAGGCAAAAGTCTCTATAACATTATATATTTCAAATACCTAGGATAAAACAATATTAGAAAATCAACTGAAAATAGCATCTTCTATTTTTGTCCTACTTTCTTTTATTACCTAGTCAACAACCCTTTTATCATTTGATTATTCTGTAGAAATTTTAATCATATCTAAATAATAAGGATCTAATCCGGTAATACCTAGTTTTTCTAACTCTTCTTCAGTAATTTTAAATTTCTTGCCTTCTTTCACCCTTTCACTTGCAGCAATTGTTATTTTATTAATTATTTCATCAATTTCCAAGTCTGTCATATTGGGAAAGATTTTACTTTTATATCCTAAGTTATATCCTATCCCAATAAAAGGAACTTTATCTTGTTTGTTTTTACGAATATAAAAAATTACACAGATTAAAATTAACATAAAAAAGATTAGGAAGTTTTTTCTATTTATTAATTTTTTATTCATTAATAAAACACCCTTTATATTTATTATTTTACTAGAGATTAATATATAATCTAAAATAACTTCTTATCTTTAATTGCTGATAATGCGGTACCTCATTATATTAATTATACTAAATATCCAAAATTTAATCAACAAACACATTCCGGCATCTATCATTATTTAAAATTATATCAAAAGAAAGATTATTTATATAACAGAAAACCTAAAAAAAATTGACTTACTGAGGATTTACGAAAATTCCAATATTAATTTGTTAATATTATATGTATAAATCCTAAATTAAACAAACATTCAATTATTACTTACTTTATTCTCACTTATTTTAATTAATGTTTTAAAATTCATTGCCCAATAACGCTATAAATGGCTTGTGTACAAATCTCCACTGCCTTATGAATTTCTGCTTCGTTTATAATAAGCGGAGGATTAAAATATAGTACATCTCCAAGTGGTCTTAGTACAAGTCCTTTTTCCAAAGCCTTTTTATAAATCTGATACCCTATTCGAAGTTTAGAATCAAAGCCTAATTTTTCTTTTTTATTTCTCACCAACTCAATTGCATTGATTAAACCTATATTTCTTATTTCACCAACATTTTTATGGTCAATTAATTCTTCATTTAATTTTTTGGTCAGATATTGTGCTGGTTTTTCAGCTTTATCCAAAACAGCATCTTCACGAAATATATTTAAAACTGCAAGTGCCGCAGAACATCCTAAAGGATTTCCACTATAAGTGTGAGAATGCATAAATGCTTTCCCTTCATTATAATCGTCATAAAATGCATTATAAATTTCATCAGTGGTAATAGTAATTGCCATTGGCATATATCCACCTGTAAGTCCCTTTGAAATACACATAATGTCTGGACTTACATCTACATAATCAAATGCAAACATCTTTCCTGTCCTTCCAAAACCTGTGGCAATTTCATCAGCAATAAGTAAAACATTATATTTATCACATAAATCTCTAAGCTTTTTCAAATACATTGCAGGATAAATTCTCATACCTGCACTGCCCTGTAAAAGAGGTTCAACTATTATTGCACAAGTTTCATCGGCATATTTTTCAAATGTTTTTTCTGCATGTTCAAAACATTCCACATTACAGCAATCTCTATTTTTTCCATATGAGCATCTATAACAATCAGGTGCTTCAATATGAATGGTATCCATCAACATTGGCTTATAAAGCTTCCCATATAAATCCATACTGCCAACAGATAATGCTCCTATGGTTTCACCATGATACCCCTCTGTAAAACACATAAACCTCGTCTTTTTAGTGTTACCTACTTGATATTGATATTGAAAACTCATTTTTAACGCACATTCAACTGATGCAGAACCATTATCAGAAAAGTTGAACTTGGTTAATCCTTGAGGAACTATTTTACTTAATTCCTCACAAAGTGTAATAGCAGGTTCATGAGAAAAATTAGCAAAGATAACATGTTCTAATTTATCAAGCTGTACTTTTATTGCTTCATTAATTTTAGGATTACAATGTCCTAAAAGATTACACCACCAAGAACTAACGATATCAATATACTCTTTGCCATTTTTATCGTAAAGATACACCCCCTTTGCATGATCTATTATTATAGGAGGTAATTCCTCATAATCTTTCATTTGAGAGCAAGGATGCCATATATATTTTAAATCTTTTTCTACCAAATTCATTTTAGTTACCATCCTTTCCGTATAATCCTGCAAGCATATGAACATCAATATCTATATTAGAATCTCCATCTCTTATAAGTGCAATGACTGGTATATGAGTTATCTCTTCAATCATCTTAATATTATCATCCTCCATAATATCTCCATGATAACGATTAAGAATAATACCTTTTATTTGAATATTGTTATTTTCTAAGTACCTCACAGTAAGCACTGTGGAGTTAATGGTACCAAGTCCAGCCTCTGCTACTATAAGTACGGAAAGTTTTAGCTCTTTAATAATATCCTCTAAGAAAATTTGGTGTTCACTATCATATCGAATAGGACAAATAATTCCACCACTACCTTCCACAGTAATATAATCATACCTTGAACATTGCTTTTTATAATCAGTCACTATTTTTTTTAATATGACAGGATTACCTTCTAACTTTGCAGCTAAATGTGGAGAAACTGAAGTTTCGTAAACATAAGAAACCATATCAACGCAGTCACAATTAAGATTTGCTATGGTTTTCACATAGTAAGCATCTCCTATATAAAGTTCATTTTTTGTCATCTCAGCACCACTGAGTACAGATTTATAATAACCAGCATTATACCCTGCTTCACGTAATTTTTTTACAATCAAAGCTGTTACATAAGTTTTGCCTATATCTGTTCCTGTTGCTGTAACGAATATCCCTCTACTCATTTCTTAAAACCACCTTATATCTAAGGTCATCAATCATTTTCATATCATCTTCGATAGAGATACCTGACGTAGTAAGCATATCTCCTGAAATAGCAGCATTTGCACCTGAAAGAAAGCATTTCATTCCTTTATCTGGTAAAAGCCCTCTCCCTCCAGCCAAACGAATAAAAGCTTTTGGTAAAATAAAACGGAAAATTGCAACTATCCTGCACATTTCCTCATTAGTTAGAAGTTTATTGCTTTCATAAGGCGTACCGGGGATGGGATTTAACATATTAATTGGTATAGAATTAATTCCAAGATCTCGAAGTGTTAATGCCATATCTATTCTATCCTCCATATTCTCACCAAGTCCCACGATTCCACCACTACATACACTAAGCCCTGACCTTTGAGCAGCATTAATTGCTAATATTTTATCATCGTATGTATGAGTGGTACATATCTTTGGAAAATAATTTCGAGATGTCTCTAAGTTATTATGTATCCTATCTACTCCAACGGATTTTAATTTTTCAAACTGCTTCTCATTTAATAATCCAAAGGAAACACATACTGAAATATTTGTCTGTTCCTTTATTACTTTTATACTTTCACAAACTTTATCAACTTCATTATCTTGAAGTCTTTTTCCAGAGGTTACAATAGAATAACGTAATACTCCACGTTCCTCATTATATTTTGCTTGTTCAACAAGCTCATTTGTATCAAGCAATGGATATTGGTCAACTTTAGTTTTATATAAGACTGATTGAGCACAGTATTTGCAATTTTCAGAACACCTTCCGCTTTTTCCGTTTATTATGGTACAAATGTCAAAATTATCACCACAAAAAAACTCTCTAATCTCATTTGCAGCTATACATAGTTCTTTTAAAGGTGCAGTAATCAAATTAAGAGCCTGATTTTTTTTAATTAACTTACCTACTAAAATATCGTTTTTAATAGTTTGTATTATTGTCATTTGCAAATCCCCCCCGTATTTTATTTAGAATTGGAAGTAATCGTTTTGCTAAAATAACACCTAATATGCAAAGAGTAATATCTCCTGGTACTGCTAGAATAAAACAATATAAAATTAAGGGGCACAGTGCAATGGGGGTGTTAATAACGTAATTACAAATAATATAATAATAGCTCATTCCACATAAATAAACTATTATAAGTCCAATAAAACTTGCAGCAAATAATCTTTTGTAGGATGGAACTGATACTTTATTTGCAATAGTACCTGTAAAAAAACTTCCAATACAAAATCCTATGATATAACCAAAGCTTGGTTTTAACACATATGCAGGTCCACCTCCTTCTGTAAAAACAGGGAAACCAATTAATCCCAATATAATATAGACCAAAACACTGACTGCTCCCAGTTTCCCTCCAAGTAAAAGTCCTGCTAACATAGTAAATAAAAATTGCAGGGTAAAGGGTAAAACTGGAATTGGTATTTTTATAAATGTTCCTATAATAATAAGTGTTACAAATAAAGCACAAATAATCATATTCTGTACCGAAATTTTATTTTTTTTCATAACCTACTCCTTAAATTTTAATATACTTTTAATGGAAAGAGAAAATTAAACACTATTTATCTTAATTTAGTATAAAATACCATAAACAAAAACCATTGTCAACTAATTAATTATTTTTAGTTGACAATGGTTTTTGTTTATAATCATATGAATTAAATCCATCTCAAATCATTATATACTACCCCTACTAATCTCATATAACTTTAACTTTATTTGTTTTAAAATATGGTAGTTTCATTTTACATTTATTTAACTAATTACTAAAAATAGATTGCATATTTTCTCCTACTGCCCTTAGCAATTCTTTTGGTAGTTTTTCTACTTGTTCACCAATTGTTACTCCATGTGGTTCTTTGTATCCCTCATTCCATACAAAGTTAAAGACTTTTTCATTTGCTATGCTATTTTTCCCTATTTGAAACGCATATATTTGGACATGTTTAGATAATAACTCCTGTACAACTTCCTTTGCTAATCCTGGAAAACTTGAGGCACCATCTGTGATTTCAAAAATTATCTTTACTTGTTTTCCATTTTTAAGTTCACTTTCCTGTATAGACGTAATCCTATTGGATATTTCTCTAAGACAACTTGCATCGTCAGTTGCTCCATCTGCTGCATTTAGCTTTACGATTGAGCGAATTATATCGCTTTTTTCTTTTTCCTTCACATTTTTATTATTAAATTCTTTGACATTGTAATAATTACTGCCAAAAAACCAAGTTTCACTTAAAACTTCTACTTTTTGATTCAATTGTTCTGCATTACTTCTCAAGTATTGATTAAAATCATCTATTGATAGCAAAGTCACAGCCAAAGCTTTTCTTGCAGCCTCAATTTTTGACTCATTCATTGATCCTGAATTATCTATAACAAAAGAAATTTCTATTCTTTCAGGTAATATATCTGTCTGAGGCTCTAACAAATATCTATTAAAGATTGGAAGATTTTTGTAATTTCCCTTTTTTTCAGCTTCTACAAACTCTGGATAAAATTTAATAAAGCTATCTATATCTAATTTTCCCTTTATCTGACCATCCTTTTTTACACTTATTTCTTTTTTTGCATATCCTATTAACTTCTTCCAAAATTGACGCATTTGTTCTCTTTCAGATTTCATTTTATTTGAATAAAACTGAAACAATTGTTGTTCCCCTTGGCTAATCCCATAATATTCTAAATCTATATTCCCTTGGATAATGTTTTGTACACTAATACTTATTTGATCTTGCTTATCCAGCATTTCTTCTAGAATCTTTCTCTCTTCTTCCTGAGTAGTTTCTAGGAAATCTGGTATTTCATCTGCATTAGACTCTTCAAAAATATTTTCACTTCCTTTAATCTTTTCTTTTTCTTGTCCTTTTGATTTATAAAATACCATCTCGTCTATTTCTTCCTTCCACAATTTCTCAAAGGTTGGAAAAACAAAAGAACGAATGAGTAAATCTCTTTCTACAATTCCTTGCCCATTGTTTATTTGCCTAATTAATTGATAGTGAATAAAATCAAAAAAGGGTTGGTTGAAAATTTTCCTATCAAAGGGATTTTCAATATATCCATCTATTTTAGGCTCAATTTTATATAATTCAATAAATAAGAAACTATTTACAAAAGCCCTATGTCTAGGCATTTGAGAAATTGATTCAATTGTTTTACCTTTTTTTTTCATATATGAAATAATTTTTTCAAAATTTTCTTTATCTCTATATATGGGGCACATCTGCAAAACCCTTAGAAAAGATGTGTATTTATCCAATATATGAAGCAAATCAAGAATTTCTTTTTTTACATAATTAGAAATAATTTTAGATTGATATGCAGGGTCTTTCTCCAGTCCTTCTTTTTTTATCCTATCTAAAATATAGCCTGTCATGTGGTCAATTTCTTTCTGCCAATCTTCTTTTCTATTTAGATATTTTTTAGTTTGCTTTTTCCAATCAGAATATAAGGCTAACTCATAGTAGATATGCCACATTATTTGATTGTCATCTAGCTTTCTATCTAAAAAACTTTCCAAGGGTAAGTACAAAATTCCTTTGGAAGGGTCTAATAGAAATCTCTCTAATTTAGAGTCTGGAATATACATTAAACTAGAATCTCCAGTAAATGTAGCTAAGGAGCGTTGTTCCTTTTGCAAAAATATTTCCCAATGTTTTTTAGCTTCTTCAATTAGAGTTTGTTCATCTAAATCAAACATACTCATCCCTCCTATTAATACAGTGGCAGATTCCACAAATCTTTTGGTGTATTAATTCGTTCAATATTTAATAGATTTAGTTTACCTTCTATATCCATAAGTAAATATTTTGAAATATCTAATTTAAAGACATTTGTGAAAAAGACATCTTTAATTGTCACTTCTTCATTTAGATACCAATTTCCAAAATTCTCTTCAAATAAGTATATTATTCCATCCTCACTTAAAATTATGGATGTACCTTTTTTAGATTCAATGTCAAATAAATTGCCCTTTAAGTAATTCATTTCTGTTTTTATAACTTTTGAGTCTTCATGCAAAGAAAATATCTTGAGATGTCCTTTACCTCCTATAACTATAAGGGAATCTTTATTCCCCTTTTCATCCTCTAGACATCTAATTTGTTTTATTTCATCATTTGGAAAATCAAATTTTTCTTTAATAGTAAGTCTTCTATTCTCATATTTGATAAAATATAGTTTTCCTATCCTTGTTCCAACTACAAAATAATCATCTTGTATTTTTTCAAATGCTGTCCAATCTGGAATAGTTAAATATATATCTTTATGAAAAACCACTCCATATTTATCATTTTCTTTTATTATTTCAAACATAGTTAAGGTATCGTCTCCATTTTCCACTGCAAATAAACCATATCTAATTTCTAAGCATCTTCCAAATCCATTAAAGTCATAATCCTTTTGAATCCTTTTAACTCTAATTTGTTGATTAACATCTGGTATTTTATCAAAATTATCACTTGAAAGTAGATAACATCCCCCTATAACTCCTAAAAGCAAAATTTCTGTATCATTCAATCTATATATAAATGAAATTGTCTCTTTTATCTCTTTAATAGGGGGACTCCACTCTACTTCAAGTTGATTATAATTAGAGAAATCATCTGGAATATCTATATAAAAGAATTGAACTTTACTATCTACACTACTTATAATAAAAAGATTTTTATTAATTCTTAACATACTTTGTAAAAAACTATTAAAATTAAAACTTCCCAATTGTTTTATTGGATTTATTTCCATTGAAGTTTTCTTAATATTATTTGCATGAACTCGATAATAAGGAATTAAGTCAGTCAGTAACTTTTCTTCTATTAGTGAAAGTTTATCTAATTCTTCTTCAAAACCATCATCTAAAATTCCATTTTCTTTACATTCATCTAGTTTTTTTCTTAGTTCTTTTACTTGACCCTTAAAATATTCTCCATCCAAGTTCGTTTTCATTTTTCTCCTCCATTATCTTCTAGGTATTCAAGTAAATACTTTGAATGCTCTAAATGAGATAATCTTTGGTTTAATTCCTGATACTTTTTAGCATCAATCCTTGTTAAATTATCAATATCATCCTCAAAAATTTCTATTAGCTTTTCTGGCAAAGTTCTCCTCAGGGTTCCCTTCCCAAATATCAAATGAACTACATCTAAATAACTTAATATTTCTATTGCTGGACGAACATAGTGATATGGAACAGTACGAATTTCTTCATATGTTGTCGTTGCTTCTCCTACACCCTTTGTTTCAATTTTCCAACCTTCACTTATAGGAAAGAATCCAAAACGAACTGCTTGAGAAAGAATATAGTTTTGATCATCTGGATAAGTAATTGAACTAATAAAACCATCCCACAAAGCTTTACTCAAATCCTTTTCCTCTCCTAAATTCCAATTATCTAAAACATGTAAAATATTACGGATTGATAATACAGATTCTCTCAGCTCTGGTTCATCCATTCCAGAATCTTTTTGGATTTTATTGTCTTTCCATTTACCCATAAAAACATTCTGAATAACTCTACATAATTGGGAAAAACGAAACAATTCCTCTAAAGTTCTTTGGGAATCAGGAATATGAATAGTTCCATTTTTATCAGCTAATCTTATCATTATTATTCTAAAAAGTTCGTTTTTTTCTGGAAATTCTTGATCATTTAAGGAACCTGTTATCCTTTGGGGTACATAATTATATTCAATAGTTACAAAACGTGATTTGAAAGCTGGATTTAGTTCATTTGTTCCTTCATAGTTAATCATTTGAGTGGATAAATTTCCTGTGCCAATAAATCCAAATCCAGATTTAATCAAAACAGGTCCAACTCCTGTAATATAAGCTGTACTTCCTGCATGACGCTGCAAGATATCGTTCAAAGCAATTAAATTTTGCATAGCAATTGTATTCAACTCATCTACAATTACAGGTCTACCTTCCTTTACTGCAATTAAAATTTCTCTTTCTATTTTTTTAATTTCAGTACCAAAAGCACTATTACTTGCTACCAATAAATCAGAGAAACTTTTCCATATTTGAATCTTAAGCTGTAACTGTTCTTCATCAGTCATCTGCTCCAGTCTTTCTCTATGCTCATTCATCCACTCATAAAAATCTTCTATAATCATATTAAGATAATCAACAAAAGAACCTTCAGAAAAGCTATGTTTCAGAGATAAAGTTTTCTCTACAAACATATCTTCGTAAGTTAAATTATGTGAACCAGATATAAACAAGGGCTGTAAAGATTGTATTTCCTCTCTGCTTCCATTAATTAAAATATTTTTATAGTACAGTTTTCTTTCTTTATTAAATTCTCCAAATTTTTCAATGGCATCTTTTTCTGTAGCATCTGGATTAGCAGAAAACCACTTCTCCATTTTATATTCTAATTCTCTTTGTATCTTATTTTGAATAGTAAAATCTAAGGCTGCTTCAGTTGCTAGTTGAGTTTTTCCACTTCCTAAATGTCCTACAATATATACAGGAATTCCTAATTTCAAAGAATCCACTACTTTTTGTTTTGCTTTAACTACATAGGGAACAGTTACCAAACGCTGCTGATGTTGGCTTTCTATATCCCTTATTAATTGACGTTTATAGTAAAACTCCCATGCTTCTGGAGAATTTTCTAAAATCAACTCTAACTCTTTTTCCAATTTTTCTATACAATCAACCCGATATCTTGTAGCTGAGTTACTGCCATAATGACCATAATTATTGCTTTCTCTATTGACTCTCCTTTCCCAACTAAGAAAAAATCTTTCATATTCAATTGAATTTTCAATCTCCTCTATCTTTTTCCCCTTATTTTCTATTTCTTCTTCTATATAAAGTTTATATTTTTCATAGTAAATATTATTATCTTTAGAGCTAAAAAGAATTTTATCATCTATTTTTTCAAATCTTCTAAAAGCCTTAAAAAATTCTCCTTGCTCATTTATTTTTTTATTATTCTCATATTCAAATGTTTTTAAGGATTTTTTTCGCAAATCATATTCATACCAACTTTGCATTTCTTCTATAGTAGGAATATAAACTTTCTTAAGATTTTTTTGTTCTTTCACATGGTTACCTCCTTTGTGTAATATTTTTATGAATAATAAATATAAATAAATTAAAATCCCGATTTTTTTGAAATTCGGGATCTCAATTTATTTAGTTACATCTAAATCTCATTAAATAATTCCATATTCTCTCAATAATTCTTCAATATCTGTTCCTGCTATTTGTTTTAAGATTTTACGTTTAGCTAGGGGGGATAAGTTGATTTCTGGCTTTTCTCCATCTAATAAACATTTTCCTGCATTTAATAAATAGCGAATGTCATATCTTGAAGCATATACTTCAGGAACTCCTTTTTCAACTCCAGTTAAAACATATACTGCTTCCATAGCTGTACGTCCTGAGTATTCTATAGTAAATACTGTATCACGTCCTGGATCATCTAATGTTTCAGCAAATTGTCCAAGAAAAGCAAAGTTCACTGCATTTTTTGGTACAACATATGGACGATCTCCAAATTCACGAACCATAAATTGGGAAGTAATAAACGGCATCATAACTGGAACTGCAGTACATGAGCCTGCTAATTCTTCTATTTCCTGTATAGGAACTCCTATATGATATAACCATTCTTTTGTAATTTCCTTACCTGTACAATCTCTCATAGGTTTTTTAATGTAATCCCCAGGAATATCAGAGAACAAACCATATACCCAAACAACAACATCTTTTTCAGGTTGACCATAATATTGTTCTTGACGGTTTATAGTCCAACTCATTAGCCATGAAGAATCAAGAGCTGTAACTATACCACCTGTTACTGTTTTTCCCCCGTATGGTGAACGTTTTGTAATCTTTTCAATATACTTAGGAACACGCTCATCATGACAAGTTACTGTACAAGACTCCCAATTAGATTTTTCTGGATCAGTACAGAATTTATCTGGATTTCCAAATTCATCTGATTGAGCTGCTATATTTCTCCATAGCTTCCAACATCCTTCTGGCTCCTTATTAAATGGAGCAGGAGTATTATCATCACCATATCCAGAACCTTCAGTCATAGAACCATTAGTGATAAATACTAAATCCTTTTCTGTCAAATCAATAGAAATATCTTTTCCATTTCTATCTTTTGCTATTATTCTCTTTGCAACCTTCTTATCATCTGAAATTGAAAACTCAACATTATCCACAGTAACTCCATACTCAAATTTAACACCATGATCTTCCAAATATTTAACCATTGGTTTTACAAAAGAAGTATATTGATCATGTCGTGAAAATTGTAAAGCTGAAAGATCTGGCAACCCTCCAACATGATGAATAAATCTGTTCATATATAATTTCATTTCTAAAGCACTGTGCCAGTTCTCAAAAGCAAACATTGTTCTCCAATATGTCCAAAAGTCAGTATTTAAAAGTTCTTCAGAAAAAATATCTTCAATAGATTTATTTTGAAGTTCCTCATCTGAGATATTTACAAAAGCAGCTAATTCTTTTGCTAAATCTTGTCCTAAATTAAACTTTCCATTGTCATAACGTTCACCTTGGTTTTGAGTAATACGACAATTACTAAAGTTTGGATCATCATAATTTGTATAATAAAAATGATCTAAAACTGTCATATTAGGGTCCTCAGTAGAAGGTAATGAACTAAACAAACTCCATAAAACTTCAAAATGATGTCCCATTTCACGTCCGCCACGTGCTACATAACCTAAGTTTTGACGAACCTCCCCATCTAAAGATCCACCAGGGATTTCTAATTTCTCTAAAAAAGTAATCTTGCTACCATCCATATGAGCATCACGAATCAAGAAACAACCAGCAGCTAAAGCACCAATTCCAGTACCAATTAAATATGCACTTTTATCCTCAATTCCTTTAGGCTTTCTTGCATTGACTAAAGCATGATAACTCCCATTTGTAAGTGTAAGTCTATCGTCATATGTCTTTAATTTCATCTTATCTCCCTCTTTCTTAATTTTTAATAACTTCTAAAGATTTCTATTATATTTAGAGTTTTTCTATTCACTCTATTAATATGTCCATATGGTATAGTAAATAATAAATTCTTTAACTTTTTGAACATTTATTATTTATAAGGTTTGTATAAATCTATAATATAGTTTTTTTATATCTTTTTCATTAGATAAATAAGCTACAGTGTTCGAAATCTGAACACTGTAGCTTATTTATCTAATTTTTAGGCATGGAGATTAAAATGTCTAACAAAAATTAATTTTACTATTACTTTTCGTTAAATGTCATTAAATTAGCACTTCGCTTAAGAGATAATTCAATATTTCCATCAAATAATTTCCCGATTCGTCTTATGATAGTATCAGGATCTTCTTTCATTCCAGAAGCAATCCAGCGTAATACCATTTCAGTTAAAGCACATTGATAAAAAGAAGCAATTAACTCTCTATCTCCTGAATAAGCAGAGATACCGTCGCTTACCTTTTCAACATACCGACTCATAACATTTCCTGATACATTATATATATAGTTTACTAATTCTTCTCTCTGCATAGAATTATATACATGATAAATGGCTGTTTTATTTTCCAAGGCAAATTTAGTAGCTACAATAAAACTCTCTTCCCATGACATTGTGTCATTATATTCATCAATAACTGTCTGAAGTTCTGCTTGAAAGATTTCTGCTAAAAGTGCATATATATCTGTATAATAATAGTAAAAAGTATTTCTATTTATTTCGCATGCTAGAGCAATATCCTTGACTGTAATTTTATTAAGTGGACGTTCATTCAGCATCTTTATAAATACCTCACGAATTATTTTTCTGGTATATTGCTGTGCCAAATTTCCACCTCCTTAAATTTTTTTATATAAATAGTGATATTTTGTGCATGGTTTCTATATTGTATCAACTATCGAATTTAATATAATAGAAAATATTATTATCTGAATCTATTATTCCCAAACTAAAATTTTCCGAATGCCTATTACCATCTAATAGTCCTTCTCCTTTAGTATATTCTTTTTCATTTCCCCATCTATCTAAAAATAGCCAATAACCAGTTTCTATATTCTCCATATTTAAATCCTTAGCTAGTTCATAACTATAATTTATATTATCTTTCCTTCCACCATATAATCTTAATTTTATATCTTTTGACATAGGCATTTTATTCCATTTAACTTTAGATTTATCTAATATATATTGTATATTATTTTGTGTAATTTTTGCCTTAGCTAATGTTACACCGTCACCATGAAATCCGCCATGGCTATCTTCATATTGAAACTCTAAATTATTAGGAACCTTAATTCCTAAATCCTTAGATATACTACTATTAATCTTAGTACTGTGTCTATAAAAAAAAGTAATTGATAACAATATTATTATAAGAATAATATTCTGCTTTTTATATTTCATATTTCCTCCTATCTTTAGATTGTTATTAATAATCCAATATAATTACCATCATTCCTAATAATATTAATTTTCTTCTAAATACTCTAATATATCACCTGGCTGACAATCCAAAGCCTGACATATTCCTGCTAATGTTGAAAACCTTATGGCTTTTGCCTTTCCATTTTTAAGTATAGATATATTTGATATAGTAATTCCAACTTTTTCTGATAATTCAGTTACACTCATTCCTCTCTTTGCTAACATAATATCTATATTGACTTTTATACCCATATTATCACCCTATATTGTAAGTTCATTTTCAGTTTTTATTTCTACAGCTTTTAACAATAACTCTTTTAATATTTCTATAAAAACATATATTATAAATGCAGCAAACATAATTAATAATCCTAATAAAACTATTCCAGGCTGCATTGCCTCATTAACATATAAATAGATTATTCCTATAAAATACAAAATAATTTCAGCAATAGAACATTTAGAAATAATTCCTAAACTTTGTATAGAATTCATTGTAAATGTTTTATCTTTTTCTATTAACTTTAAAAGTTTAAATACATGAAATACTGCTATAAAAAATGGAATTCCCGTAAAATATATTCCCAATAGCAATGGCAATTTCATATAATAAAATTCTGGTGCTATTTCTTCAAAATAATTAGCTACATTAGGAAGCCAAAATATGCATAAGCACAATATAATTATTGAAATTAAAATTACAGACATTCTAAGAATATTTACCTTCCAAGATTTCATATTAGTATCTTCCCCTTTCTTTGTTATGTTTTTATTATAATTCTATTATATCCCTTTTTTATTATAATTCAATAATTTATTATTGTTATTCAATAAATAATTATTGTTTAACAATTAATACCTTAGAACTATAATTTCAATTTTTTAATTATATTCTAATATTAGAGCTTATAATCTTTATTAATTATAATGATTTATAAAGCATACAATAAGCTTATAATGAAGAATAAAACAAAAGGATTGAGTCTTATTCAATATAAAACTCAATCCTTTTCAGCTTAATATAATATACTAAAATTTTTGGAACTAATTTATTATAATAAAAAATAATATAGAATATGCTCATTTTGTGATTTTAAACCTTATCCACAATAATACTATTAAATTATGGCTTAATACTCTAGTAAAGGAAAATATCCTACAAAATCATCTATCAAAATATCTTCTATATTAGTTTTTTCAAAATATGAGAAATAGCTACAAGTAGACAATACGAGAACAAATGGCTTTTGCTAGGTTCTCATTATGAGTAATTGCTAAAATACCAATATTATTTTTTTTAGCAAAATCCAAAATAATATTCCATATTTGTGATTGAGTAATAACATCTAGCATAGTACTTATCTCGTCAGCAATGATAAATTTAGTCTGCGGTTTCAAAGCCCGCATAACACAAATTCTCTGCAATTCTCCTCCCGATAATTCATTAGGCCAACGATTGAGAAATTCATCTCGTATGCCCATTTCCGTCCTTAACAATTCATCATATCCCCCGGCTTCCTCTAATGTTTTTCCTAGTTTCCATTTAGGATTTACTGCAAGTTCTGGATGTTGAAAAATAAGCTGAACTGGAGAATAAGTATTTAAGGGAAGTATCTTTCCATCTAGTAGAATCTCTCCACTACTTTGTTTCTCTTGTCCTGCCATTATTTTCCCAAGTGTACTTTTCCCTCGTCCACTTGTACCAACTAAACCTACAACCTCACTGGAATTAACTGTTAATGAAATATCTTCTAATATCCATTCTTTACTACTTGGATACTTAAAGTAAATATTTTTAGCCTCTAATATCATACTTCACCTCCAGGCAGTATCTCATCCATGTCAATTAAATCTCCATAGTCTTTTCCACGTATAGAATTAAACCCATTTTGAGGCAGAGCATGCCATAATGCCTTACTATAAGGATGCTTTACATTATCAGCAGAGGCTTCAAATGCTTTAGCATCTACAATCTCCACTGAAACACCTTTATTAAATACAGCTATTCTATCTGCAATAATAAAAGCTAAATCAATATCATGTGTTATCATTAAAACACCACATCCATTATCTGCAAGACCCCGAAGTGTATTTAATGTTTCGTTTACAACAGATTTATGCAACCCAGGAGTTGGTTCGTCTGCGATAATTAAATCTGCCCCACTTGTTAATGCTGTACTAATAAGAACTCTTCTTGCCATACCGCCAGAAAGCTGAAAAGGAAACATACCCTCAATGCTGCTAGACAATTCAAATCTCTTAAGAATATCTTTTATAGAATTCTTTATCTTCTTCACAGGACTATCTATTTGCTTTCCAGTTTTCATTAAAGGATCAAGATAAGCAACAGATTGAGGAATTAGTGATATTTCTTTTCCTCTTATCTCTTCTTTTAGTTGCTCAGTTAACTCTTTCCCCTTAAATTTTATACTCCCTGTAGTATATGCATTGGTTGGAAGAATTCCCATAATTGAATGAGCCAATAAACTTTTACCTGAACCACTGGCTCCTACAATAGCCATGATTTCTCCAGGATAAAGGTCAAGAGTGAAGTTATGGATAACTTGTAAGTCTCTTTGATGCAGCCCATTTACATACTGTCTAAAATTTACTGTAAAATCCTTCACTTCTAGTAACGGAGTTCGCTTATTCACAATGTACCTCCTATTCATGTGCCTTATTTGGATTATACAAGGATTGAATATTTTCTCCCAAAATATCAAATAACCTAACAATTAACAATAAAGATAATCCAGGCATAAGAGCAGTCCACCATTGCCCTATACTTAAATAGTTCAATGATTCAGAAAGAATAACCCCAATTCCTGGTTGATGTGGAGATAATCCAAATCCTAAAAATGTTAAAGATGCTTCATGCAAAATAGCATGTGGAAACATTAGTATAAGTCCGACAAAAAATTGTGGAAATATATGAGGAATTATATGGTTTTTAGCTATATACCAATTACTCTTGCCAAAACCCTTTGAAGCAATTACGTACTGACTAGAGCGAATCTGTAATACTTCTGCACGTATAATACGAGAAATATACGTCCAATGAGTAAGAACAATCCCAATAATAATTCCCTTTGGCCCTTTACCAGCCACAAAAGAAATTAATAATAAAAAAATCAAATGTGGCATTCCCATAAAAACATCAGTAAGCCATCCCACAAAAGCATCCACTCTTTTTCCACAAACAGCAGATGCAACCCCCAATATAATTGCTATTATACCACTGGAAACAGATGCAATAATGCCAATTATAATACTGAGAGATAACCCCTTAATGGTTCGTACAAACATATCACGTCCAAACCAATCTGTTCCAAAAATATGCTCCTTAGAAGGTTTTAATCCTTTTTCTATAAAGTTAACAGGCATATGATCTTCTGTAATAAATTGTCCGCAAATCAAAATTATAGATAGAAGTATTATGCAAAAAAGGATATAAAAGATTGTTTTTTGACGCCTATTTAATCTGCTCTTTTTTAAAAAAAGGTTATCAGCACTGTTATTGTTCACGCATATATCCCTCCCTTATTCTAGGATCAACTACTGCATAGAGGATATTCGCTATGAAATTTCCTGCAAATACAAATATAGCAGAAAATAGACTAATTCCAACTAACAAAGGAAGATCACTTTTAATTCCAGCCTCAACAACTGCATTTCCTAAACCTGGATATGAAAAAATAGTTTCTGCTAAAGTGGAACCTCCAAATATTTCAGCCAAAGAACCAAACTGTAGTGTAATTGCGGGTAATAATATGTTTTTTAGACCATGTCGTCTAAAAAGCATCCATTTCTTTTCTCCTCTAGCCTTAGCAAAGAGAGCATAGTCACTATCCATGATATCTAAAACCTTTTGCCTTGTATGAAGTGCTATATTTGCAACACCAGTAACACTAAGAGTTAGTGCTGGTAAAATTAAATGATAAAGTTTATCCCATATACTAACATTGACGGAAGCTACTCCTATGGGAGAACTCAATCCAATAGGAAACCATCCTAAATTTACCGAAAAAACAACTAGTAATAAAATCCCTACCCAAAAAATTGGAGCTGATGCCAAAGTTAAACAATACATCTTAATTATTTTATCTATTAATTTTCCTTGATTCATTGCACTAATAATGCCTATGACAAATCCAAGAACACCAGATAATATCCATGAAGTAAACATTAATAGTAGTGATGCAAAAGCCTTTTCCATAATTATTGTTTTTACAGGTAAATTATAAACAATACTTTGTCCCATATTCCCATTTAAAAGTCCACGAATCCACTTGACATATCTTACACTAAAGCTATCATTGAGTCCCCAGTAATCTTTCAACCCTTCAATTTGTTCTTGTGGTAATGATCCCTGTTCCCCTCCTATATATGCACTAATAGGATCTATAGGTGAAAATCTCATCAGTATAAAACAAACTAAACTAATTGCTACTAATAACAATAGTAACTTTATAAAAACTTTACCAAGGAACTTTGTAATGTTCATCATTTTATTAGATGTTAGGGGTCTTAAAGAACTAGGTTGCAAATGATATGATGATTTCCCCATTACTTTTTCACCCAGTCTTTAATATTTTCAACAGTTATCCAATAAGCTCCTCTATGGGGTGCTGGACGAAAATCCCCAATATCTACACCATCTCTAATAAAGAAAGTATGATGGAATGCTACCATTGGAACAAATGGAGAATCACCTAATGAATTGACTCCATGCTTGCCATCCCACTGTGCCTTTTTCCATAACTCTAAGGCTTCTTGTTGGTTAGTTGTATTTATTGCTCTGTTTAAATAATCATCAGTGATTTCATTACCGTAGCTGGGAGAGTTTGTATTATAATTAGCAATACGATCAGAGCTAAAGTTTGTATATATTTCAAAGGGACTATCTGCACCTTTCCCAAAAAGATAAGCTTCACGATAAATGCCTTTTTCTAAAGCAATTTCATCCCAAGGTTTTGATACTAAGTCTATCTGAATACCAATTTTCCTTGCACTTTCTTGGGCTCCCAATACAACTGCTTGACGTTCTACTTCTCCTGGTGTATAAAGCAATGTAAATTGAGCTTTTACTCCTTCTTTTTCTACTATACCATCTCCATCTTTGTCTTCCCAGCCACCGTCTTTAAGAATCTGCTTAGCCGTTTCTATATCAGCATTCTTTATTATATTAGTTTCATTATCCCAAGGCATGTCAGGATTATGAGAGTAAACCGGTCTTGCAGCTCCATTTAAAGCATTTGTACAAATCCCCTCTCTGTCCATTCCATAAGACAAAGCTCTTCGAATGGCAACATCAGATGTTATATTATTTCCTATAGGCACTCCATCCATTTCATAGGTACCCCTCTTAACAGTAGGAAGACTTATTGAAACGATATCCATAGTTTCAATATTTCGTTTAGTATAACCGGGAATTTCTTGTGTGTTATAATCCATACTTACCCTTGCTATATCAATTTCACCGCGTCTAGCACCAGCAAAACTGGCGTCCAAATCCAAATATAAGAATGTGACTTTATCAATATTTGGTTTTTTTCCATAGTATAATGGATTTGCCTCAACAATAAGTTTTTCTCCTTTTTTCCATTCAACAAATTTATACGGTCCAGATCCTATTGGGTTTTGACCATAATTCTCACTATAGGCATGTTCAGGTATAATTGCAATCCTAGTTAATGTATATTCAAAAGTTGAATCTGCATGGTTTAAAATAAAATCAACTGTAGTATCATTTATTGCAATTACTTCTTTTACATTTGATAAATCTATATATGAAGTTGTTTCTCTAACCTTATTAAATGTAAAAACAACGTCACTTGCAGTGAGCTTTACTCCATCAGAACAAAATACGTCATCACGTAATTTAATAGTAAGTTTTTTGCCATCTTCCCTTAGAATTCTTTCAGTTGCCAAGTCATTTACTAAATTCATATCTTTATCAAAAACAATAAGTTTACTTTGAAACAGTGCTTCACCTAATCCAGGCCAATCAAAAGCTGGATCAAATCCTTTTGCTGGCTCTCCTTTAATAGATACTACTATTTCTTTATTAGGACTGGAATTATTTACAGTAGAATCATTAGTTTTTATAGCCTTAGAACAACCTAAAACATAAATAGCCAGTATTGTCGTCAATATAAACATAATAAATTTTCTTTTCATACAAAACCTCCTCTTTTAATCTATTATTCTGATTAAATTGTATTTAATTACATGATGTATCTTAAATTATACTTATCAGAATAGGTAAAGCAATAGGCTTGTATTAGATTTCATAATGTTTCATAAATATAAGATATTTATACTAACAGTTAAATATCTTCAACCTACGACTTATAATAAATGCAATATATAAATAACTTAATACGGATATACATAACCTTCTACTTCCTTTGCTGGTAAAATTCTAGTAACAATAATTTGTGGATCATCATAATCCATATATTTTCCTATTTGAATTACACCTTCAACAGTCACCCAAGATTTAGATTTTAATTCAGAGGCTTTATCATATTGACACAACATACCAAAAGGCGTCAAATCTGCAGCACAACATGCCATTGCTAACCGTGCAGGTACAAATTCATTGTCTGCCATAAATTCAGGATCTTTAAAAACAAATCCTGTTATAGAAATCTGATAGCCAACATACTCTTCCATATTAACAAATATCTCTGAAATCCACTGATAAAAATAATCATCTTCAACTGTTATTATCTTATTTTTTATGTCCAATCCTGGCAAATCAGTTGTATATTCATTTTGTGATAAGTCTGGTTGTATATTAGAAATATCAGAAAAAACATCCCCCCCAATATACTTATTAGATATATCTATGGTAGTAAGAGGGCTATGGGGAAGTAATAGAAATAAAATGGGGATTACCAATACAAAGCAATGAGCTGAACGTACTTTATATTGTGGATAAAACAGTCTATGTATCCCTGTACAAACCCATATTAGCATTACTATTGCTGTGAAATAAAGATATGGTTTCATTCTAGGTGTAACATAGGAAAGGTATTTCCCACTAGCTACTAAATGAAACATCAATCCAGCAAAAGCAGAATAACATAGACATTCTAAAAAAACCTGAGAATTAAATGCCTTAGTTTTCATATTTATATCTCTCCCAAACCAAAAAATAAAAAAATTATGGCAAAGCATACAATAAACGTAACAAATAATAATTTACCAATAAAACGATTTGAAAACCCTGAAGAGAGCATCATCACGTTTTTAATATCCATCATTGGTCCAAATACTAAAAATCCCATAATGGCACCCATTGGAAATTGCTTGGCAAAACTACGTGCCACAATAGCATCTGATGAGGAACATAAAGAAAGGAGAAATGCCATAACCATCATAATAATGATGGAAATTGCTAAACTTGCACCACTTTGAGCAGCTGTAAATATTTCTGTTCCTATTGTTTGAAAGATAGAAGAAATAAAAGTACCGATTATTAAGTATTTACCGACACTAAAAAATTCTGCTTGAGAATGGCGTAAAAACAAGTTGACTTTTCCCATGAAATTTGTTACTAATTCTGTTTCTTCATAGCAACCACAATTGCACATAAACCTACCAAGTGATCCGTCATTTAATATATTTCCTTTCGGCGTCCAGACTGCAAAAATAATTCCGATTAAAATGGCTCCTATAACTCCAAAGCATATACGTCCAATTACAATACTCAGGTTGCCGTTGAAAGCATAATAGGTGGACAATATTACTACTGGATTAATTACCGGTGTAGCAGTCATAAAGGTAACAGCTACTGGAATTGGAACTCCTTTTTTGACTAAGCTTCTAAAAATAGGTATAGAAGCACAGTCACAAACTGGAAGACAAAAGCCTCCTAATATTGCAACTAACATTCCCATTCCAAATGATTTTGGAAACCTCTGTTCAACTGCTTCCTTTGGAATGAAAACCTGAATTAGAGTTGAAAGCAATACGCCGATTAGAAGAAATGGAATAGCTTGAAGTATAACACCCAAAAATACGTTGATGATTGTATTAATAGGAATTTGAAATAATTCTAAAACCAGTCTGCCAGAAAAACTTAAACCTACAACTAATATTAACATTAAGAGAAATTCTTCAATAGGTTGACTCTTTTTACTAGAAAGCTCATTATATATTTTTTTATATTCGCTCATTTTATATATATCAGCATCTGAATTTATTCCGTTCATTAATCGTTGAACTCGGCGAAAGGCATTTTTTGAATGTACATTACGTACAACCACAAAATCACTATTTAAAATTTGCTCAGGCAATGGATTTCCTGTTCTCCCCAATAAACTCTCTATTTGTACTGCATCTGCAATATGTATTACTCTTTCAATTTTACATAGTCTATGTAATGAAGAATGTAAAAGTAAAGACTGCAACTGAGAAAATGGGGCAACGCCGTTCCACTCAATCCAAATTTCATCAAATTCATAGCTTTGTATACGGCTATGAATTTGATCAATTATATATTTCGGTTGTTGCTCAAGAAGTTTTTTAGGAAAAACAATACTATCACAATTATTATAACGACTATGAAAATCTTCTTCTCCAATTTCAAACTGGATTACAAGAATCTTGCTATGGTGCCAGTCGTATCTGTTCAGCAGATTATTTAAAAACATTGTTTTTCCAGCATCTAAAAAACCGGTTATAACATAAGCTGGTATTGTCATAACATCACTCCTCACTAAAAAGGTTGTGAAGTTCCTGCTGATTTAAATTCTGACCGATAATACAAAGCATCTCCCCACTAGTTGTGCAGTTTGTAATCCGTATATCTCCCGGAAGATACTGGACATTCACATACCCATTTGTGCTACGAAGAATGCCCTTAGCACGAAGTATAGTTCCCTTTGCATTTTTCTCCATATCCAATATACGTGCTTCCAAATCGTCTATGCTGAATATTTTCTTTGTATGTATGGTAACAGTGTCAAAAAACTCTTCCGCCCAATGGTTGTGTTCACAACCAAAATGATTATGGTGTACATTCTTTTTATGCTCATGTTCTGAATATAATATCTCAGTAGCTCCTATTTGATTCCATGGCTTTGAAAGAATAGTCGAATTTGGATTCAGACTTTTAATCAAATTATAAGCATCCCTTATCTTATCTGGAAAATTTTCAGTATGACTTAGCAAGACAACATCGGCATTTTCAATCTGATCTTCGAAAAATTCACCAAAGTTATGAAGATATACTTTACAACGTTTCACATCTACAATGGTAATCTTAGATTTAACTTTTGCAAGTTGCTGAATACGCTGATCTGAGCATGCCTTCACTATATCTGATAATTTCCCAACACCAGATGGCTCAATAATAATTTTATCTGGATGAAAGCGATCCAAAAGTTCTTTGACAGCTTTCACAAAATCACCAGAAAGGCTGCAACAAATACACCCAGCGTTAATCTCCTTCACTTCAATGCCACTAGATTTAAGTAGAGCAGCATCAATACTTATTTCACCAAAATCATTTTCAATAAGAACAACCTTGTCTTTCTGAAAAGATTCTTTAATTAATTTTTGAATCAGTGTAGTTTTTCCCGCTCCTAAAAAACCCGAAATTATATATATTTCTGTAGTCATTGAAATCCTCCCTTTTATTATAATTTTATATATTAATCATTAATCTAATGATAATAAAATTGTTAACTTATAAAATTCATTTTTGTGATCAATAATTATTTGTCCACCGTAATTATAAAGTATTTCCTTACAAGATTTTAAACCAATCCCTGAGCCTTGTATTAAGTTCTGTTTATTACTAATTTTATTATAAAATTCCATTATTATTTGACTTCTGGTTAATTCAATTCTAATGGAGATATATTCATCATTATCAGCATATCTCAATAAATTTGAAAAAACATTATCTAATATTCGCTGTAAAGATTCCCTATGAATTTTGATACAGTATTTTGTATGTTCAGCAAAAGAAACTTTGACTTTAAATCTTTTTGATTCAAGTAAAAGAACACCGTCAAAAATTAAGTTTTCAAGTACAAAGCAATCTACAATACTCTCCTCCGAATCCTCTACTGTTATATGTTCGGAAATAACAAAATGGTCAAACAAATGGTCAGTCAAATCTTTAAGTTGAGTTGCCTTTTCAAAACTTTTCAACAGATATTGTTGTAAATGCTTTTCATCAGGACTTCTTTTATTTATAACTATATCTAGATAGCCTATTAGGGCAGACAAGGGAGTTCTTATGTCATGGGTCATTGCTGATGCAAATTTACGGCTAGATGCCTGTGCTTGATTTTGCTGAGCAAAAATTTTTCGCATCTCATCAATGTTTTCTGCCAAAGAAGCAATTTCATCATTTCCCTTCTTTTCTATTGTAGAGTCAAATTTTCCTCCTTGCATCAATTGAACCTGTTGTTCTAAGTGAAGGATATATGATGTTTTTCGTTGTATGAAAAACAAAACAATGGATAAAAACACAAGAAAGAAAATAGACAGATTCCTCAATAGTGCTATATCATAGTCATGATGCTTTAGATATACAGTCAAACTCATAAGTACTTTAGTATCCTTGAAATAAATAGGATACAGTGTTTCTCCTGGCAAGGGTTTGTGATTGATGCCGCTACTTAGGGTTTCTGCACAATAGGAAATGGTGGAATCATAAATCAGTCTATCGTCATAATACAAAGAAATAGCCGTAATCTTATCCTTATCTACCCATTGAGTAATTTTATAAAAATTTTCTATAGTGATATTATTTCCAGTTATATATTGTTGAAGTGTTGCAACCTCTCTCTTCATTTGAGATTTTACAAAATCCGAATCCTGATATTTAGTTTCTATATGATTTGCAGAGATATTTTGAAGTAGCAGGAAAATAGAACTAGCACAAACAAAAGAAAAGATTATGCATGAGCCTAATTTTCTCACCAATATTTTTTTAAACAATCTTATACCCCCTTCCCCAAACAGTAATGATATACTTTGGTTCTTTAGGGTCATTTTCGATTTTTTGCCTCAAGTTTTTGATATGTGCTGCCACTGTATTGTTGAAAGTAGGTAAGAATGGCTCTTTCCAAATAGTTTCATATATTTCTTGTACAGAAAATATCTTACCTCGATGGGTTGCAAGAAGTATTAGTAGCTGATATTCCATATACCTTAAAGATATAGATTTCCTAGAAAGCTGTACTTCACCAGAAGTAGGATGTATCAGCAAATCACGAATCTGTATAGTCTCGGATTTTGAATTGTGATCACTGCCCTGATAAATGGAATATCGACGAAGTAATGCCTTTACCCTTGAAACCAATTCAATGGGTGAAAAAGGCTTGGACAGATAGTCATCCCCCCCAATAGAGAGTCCCTTTTCCTTGTCTGTAATATGAGATTTTGCAGATAAAAATAAAATCGGTGCAGTAGTAATATTGCGAATTTCCTTGCAAGCTTCAAATCCTGATATACCAGGCATCATAATATCTAATATAATTAAATCAGTATCCTGATTTATATTCAGTAAGGAGAGAGCTTCTTCTCCATTATTGGCTGTAATCACTTCATACCCTTCACTTGACAGTAGCACATCCACAATTTCACAAATGTCTTCACTATCGTCAACAACCATAATTTTATACTCCATAGATATAAATCACCTCCTTGCAAAAATGTAAATCTATTATTAGTATATTTTAGAATGAATAGAAAAACAATGGCACTAAGCCATATAAGGGGATTTGTAATTATGAAATATTATGAAATACCATTTTTACACACTATTTTCAGGCAAACTGATTAAAAGTTTAAAATTATATATAAAAAACTCCTCCTTGTAGTTACAGTTTTCATCATTTTAACTGTCTACTACAAGAGGAGCATATCATCTAAACGTAATTCCTTTACACTTCCCCTACTTCATCCACAAAATTATTATAGGATTCACCTTAAAGGATAACTATTTTTGCGTATTTGGATTTCCTGTTGTAAGACAGGATCATTTTTCACCATTTCTTCTTCCTCTGGCGTTAATGGTTGACCAGAAACTACCTTCATTAAGATAGATTGTACTTCTCCGACAAATTTAAGTGCCTCTGCCTTATCTCTTTCATATAAATAGGAATCCAGTTCTGGATTGCTTTTTCTTGCTGCCCAATAATAGTCACTTTCTTCCCTTGTTGGTATCTCATGAAACCCTTTTTCATGAATATTCATTATTTTAGCTAAATCATAATATTTTTCTTCTGTCTTTTTACTATTTTTAAGTGCTTCCTTTCCTTCAGATGAAGGTTCAAAGCAATCAGAAGCCTGTTTCACATTCTTAATATCAGATGTTCTTTTCCTATTATAATTCTCAGTAAAATTGGATTGGCAATTCCTTAATGATGAGGTTATTCCTAATTTAATCATTAATATACCCTCCTTATGTGTTCTCTCTTTATATATGGTTTAAAATAAAAAAATCTTAAATAATTTTATAAATTCTATCAACTTTCATTACTGATGAAAGAAGTGTTATATTATAATAAATATTGATTATTATTTTAAATTACTTTCTGGATTGTTTGGATTTTCCCTATATCCTTCTAAAAGTTCATCATTTTCCATAATAAAAGGCTTAGCTGTTGGTTGATTCCAAGACACATCATACTTATTCATTAGATAATCATTCAATTCAATACGATTGTCAAACTTTATCGCCTGATATGGTTCTTGAAAAGATAATTTTTCAATAAATAAAAGTTTTCCGTCTTCCACTGAAATTAAAACACCTGCATGTCCAATAAATAGATAGCTATCCTCATCTGAATGAAAAACAACAGAAATGAGAGAAATCTTATCTTTATTTAAAAATGTAATATCTTTACTCTTCCAATCTTCCTTTACCTTATTAAGATGAATGAATATATCTTTTGTATTTTCTGTTGGAATAAAAGAAAATAAACTTTGAAATTCTTCTTGCTCTATGGGACTAAATAATTTTTCAGGACTATTCTCTAAAGCATCCATATCCATAAATAATTGACTAGAATTTCTTGTATTGGGTTTGCCAATATCAATGAAATTTTTCATTAAATCAAAAGATGTAATTCTACAGTTATAACCAATAAATTCTGGATTTTTAGTATCCCACATTTCCTGAATTGCCAACTGATCATACTCAGGTTCAAGACTATCAATAGTGATAAATCCATCCTTTATTAAACTTTTCTCTTCAATTATACTATTAAAACTCTTAACATTTTGAAAGAAGGAATCAATGTTTTCAGGTGCAATTCCAGCTAATTCCATAGCTTTTCTTACCTCATCCTGACTTAAAGAATCTGTTAAATTTGAATATGTTAAACTTCTTTTGTATTCTTCTTTCTTATTTACTGGCTGATTATAGCACCCAGTTAATGCTACCAACAAAGTCAAGGTAATTAGTAAAATATTTGCTGCTCTTTTCATAATTAATTTTTCCATCTCCTCTTTATAATATATACTTATTTATTCTAACATGAAAACAGAAAAAATAATTTACAATTTCATTACAACAAGTTAATTTCATATAATAGTATTATTTGTCCTTTATCTTAATAAATCTAACTTTTATAATCTGATGTATTTATTGCAAAAATTGATACATAACTCTCTTTATCAACTTCATAGTATATTTCTATAAACATTGCCTCCAGAAAAAAACCATCCTCTTCATCACCATATATCTGTGCTGAATTGGAATATTTTTTTATCTCATATAAATATATACCTTCTTCTTCACTTTCTATTAATGAATCATTGATTTCTTTTGGTTCTTTTGGACTATACAATGTCTCTAAAGCGAATATTTTAATTTTAGGAATATTATCAGGAATTATTTTTACTTCTATCTCTTCTCCATTTTTTTCATTTTTTTCAAAGGAAATTTTAAATATTCCTTTTCCATTTTCTATTTTTAATGTTGGAACATCTCCTTCTATATTTCCACTTACCAAATCTTTAATTTTTTTTAATTCATTTTCATTAAAGCTATCAAATTCTTCTTTAGTATATGTCCTTATAATTGGAGTTCTATTTGCTACATCTACTATATCTATAAACATTTTTATATCTGTATTAGATATATTTCTTTTACTCTCTGGAATAGGTGTAATTGCCCAATTCACATATAAAAGAATTCCTACTATTAATAGAAAAAGTATTAGTATTGAAAATAATAATTTCCTTACTTTTAATTTATTCAATTTATCACTCCCCACTTAATTCAAACAAATCTAATATGGTATATAGAAATTCTAGAATGATATTTAAAGTCTTTTCCAAACATTAATATTTAATTATCCTTCTTGAGTTTCTTTATCAGAATAATCTACTACCATTTGTATCCTCTTCTTAAAATCCTAAATTCTTTTTTAAGAAGTACTACAATCACTAA
The DNA here is from genome assembly GCF_900128955.1 of Tissierella praeacuta DSM 18095. Lineage (GTDB taxonomy): Bacteria > Bacillota > Clostridia > Tissierellales > Tissierellaceae > Tissierella > Tissierella praeacuta. The sequence continues at coordinate 14,261 of NZ_FQTY01000017.1, read as the reverse complement.
AGCTAACCCTAAATCAATAGCAAGTGAACCATAATATATTGATGCAACTCCAAAAATTTTTGGTAAAATAATCATTAAAGGAATATACAAAAATAACTGTCTACCTATTCCAAATAACATGGCTGGCTTTGGCTTTTTTATGGCAGGATAAAAAGTCATTGCTGTTAAGACAATACATAATAGGGGTACTATTGCAATGATTGCTCTAAAATAATTCAAGTTTTGTATGCTGAATGTTAGATCCGGTAACATTAAGTTCAAAATACTGTTTGGGGCAGCCATTGATATTGACCACACAGGCAACACTAAAATAAATGCTACAAAAACAAACACCTTATAAAATCCTATAACTCTATCCACTTGCCTAGCTCCATAATTAATTCCAACAGCAGGTTGTAAAGCTCTCATTAACCCATAAATCGGTGTCATTAATAGATTTAAAATACGAAAAACCATTCCGTAAAAAGCAACATCTGAAGTTGTTCCATAATTATTAAGAGCCCTTAATATAATAACCCCTTGAATAACTGTCATAATGGTCATAATAAAAGACGGCACACCAAGAGATATTATTTCTTTTATAATATCTTTTTCAAAATAAAACTTACTTTCATTTGTTTCAAAGCTTGATTTTCCTTTTCTGCAATAATTAAAATATAAAAGTACATAAACAAGCATTGCTATATTTGTTCCCCATGCAGCTCCTTTTACACCGAAATTAAATATTGCCATTAAAATATAGTTGGCAATAATATTAACAACCATTCCTATCCCCATCATTATTGCAGCACTTTTCATTTTCCCCTCGGCTCTTACTATCATGTTATAAGCAAGACCGCCAATCCAAAATATTGATCCTATGAGAGTAATCATATAATAATTTTTACCATAAATCAATTCTTCTCCACTTGCACCCATTATCTTCAAAAGAGGATTCATAAACAAGAATCCTAAGACCATAGTTAGAACAGTAAGAATAATCATTAAAGTATTAGAATTCCCAATTAATCTTTTTTGTATATCCTTATTATCTTCTCCGATTAATATACTTAGATAGGAGCCAGCTCCAACTCCAACTAATGAACCTAGCCCAAGAGGAATCTGCGTCAAAGGATATATTATAGAAACACCAGCAAAGGCTGTTTCTCCTACATATCTTCCCACAAAAATCGCATCGAAAACTGTATTTAATCCATACAGAACCATAGCGATTACTGCTGGTAAGGATAGTTTAATACAAGTCTTCCACATATTATCTTGAAGTATCATATTTTTCTCTCTACTCATTTCCATTTATACCCATCCTCCTTTAATATATTTAGCTCCATTTATTCTTTCATTTTTTACACACCATAAATTATTTGAAAAAGCAGCAAATACTCTTTTTATATCTTTAAATCCTAATTCTATCAAATCCCTCTCAACTTCTTTTCTATTTAAAACATTCATAACTTTATCTTGTTCTCTAAAGGCAGAAAATTATATGATGTTATAAGCAAAGATTTTAATTTTTCCGTAGTTTGATTGGTTAGTAAAAAATCTTCTGTAATGACACCATTTTCTAAATGAATAATTCTTCCGCAGGTATTCACCAAAAATTCAAGATCATGAGAAATAACAAAAATTAATTCCCCCCTTAATTCAGAGTTTCAAAAATCCTACTGACGTTTCTCATATTTCCTCCATCAAGTCCACTGGTTGGCTCATCAAAAAATAATACATTTGCACTATTAACTGCTGCTGATGCAATGGCGACTCTCTGCTTTTGTCCACCAGATAATGCCATAGGATGTTTGTTATTGCCAAGGTGCAATTCATCTTCTACACTTTCTGTAAATAGTTGATAAAAAGATGACTAACAGCTAAAAGAGTGGCAATAGCTAAAGATATGCCAACCTTTACATCAATAAAAAAACCCAAAACAAGAACTAAAACAGGAGTAAGAATAGCTCCCGTATTATCTGGTATAAGGTGATCAACAATTGAATGAGTTTGTGAAGCATTATCATCAATAATTTTTCTTATTTTCCCAGAAGGATTTAAATCAAAGAACCTAAAACTAGCTTTACTAAGTCCATTAAGTAATAATATGCACCGACAATCACAACAGTAGAGACCATAGTAAGACCTATAGCAATATAGGCTAAGGACTTCTCCTTCGGCACATAGAAAAGTAATTTTTTATAAACCTTTAACATAACACTTCTCCTTTATAAATTATCTCAATTAGACAAATAGATATTCATTTTTGTTCAATTTTAATATCTAATTCAATTGAAGCTTCAAAACAATTCTAGTATAAAAGCTAATTTAGCAATTTTTATTGTATCATTTTGTTAAACATGGTACAATATAAATAAGAGATAATGTCTAATTGTGACATTGTCTAATCGTGATAACTTGAGGTGATTATTTGAATAATTTAAAAGATATGTTAAAAGAAATCGGCTATACAAACTGTTTAAACTGTACAAAATACTCTCCAGCAGGCAATGCTTTTTACATTGATAATGAAGACTATAAAGGAATGTACTGGTATTATGAAACAGATTCTTTCATCATTGATATTCATGACTTTTTTATTAAAAGAGAAATGATAGTGGATACATTTCCTGATATGAGACCTTATATGAGTTTTATTTCCACTTATATCATTACGGCTAGTGGTGAATGGTTTAATCCTTATCAAAATATAGTTTCAAATACAATGTTTGTAACAAATATAGATAGGTCAAATATGAGATTACTTCTACATGGAAATTATCCTTATTTTAGCGTTGGAATTAATTTTAAAGAAAAAATGATTGAAGAATATGTTATAGATAACTTAAAAATTAATAAAACAAAAGTATCAGATCTTTTCCTAGAAACAAGGGAATTTATAACAAAACCTATTGAAAAGTTGGCAAAAACCATCTTGAACTGCTCGATGGATTTACCTTCAGCAGATCTTTTCTTTGAAGCAAAGGCGAAAGAATGGTTGAGTATCACCATAGATGAGTATACAAAGAAATCTAGAGAACATCCTCTTTCAGAGTCTGATAAAAACGCAATTGAAAATGTTTCAGAGTATATTAACGATCATTATGCTTTTGATATACCACAAGAGCTTCTTGAAAAAATAGCTATGATGAGTGGTACCAAACTAAAATCTGCTTTTAAACAGAAATATCAAATGAGCATCACTGAATATACTCAAAGAAAGCGTATGAACATAGCAGAGAATCTTTTGTTAACTACTGAGCTTGAAATTAAAGATATAGCAAAATCAGTTGGTTATAATTCCCATAGTAGATTTACAGCACTGTTCAAAAGATACAAGGGTATGTATCCAAAGGAGGTCAAACAATTCAGTTCTAAAAATCCTTTTCCAATTTGTTGTTGTGAAAACAAAAAATAGAAATCCCAATTAAAAAAATAAAGATACGTATTTGCCTTATAAACCATAAATACGAATCTTTATTTTTTATTTAACACATCTCAATAAATTTCCCACTGAAAATAGTATAAAATTAAAGTCATTATAAAAATGTCATTCAACCATATATATTTTCTATCTTTTAATAGTCACCCCCCTATTTATTCTAATATAATTATATTTATTGCCATTTGAATCTTTTAAGTTTTTTTATATAATTCTTTTATTAATTATTTTATTCATAAAATTGAGTGCAAAAAATATTTAAATCATGGGCTTGTTGGATAAACATCTTATTATTTAATAGTATTATCTTCAGTTTATTAGATAGAGATTCAAATTCAGAGTTATTGTTTTTTAATGTTCTAAAGTTTCTATTACTAATTTCTTTCATAAAATCATCAGTAAGTTTCTCCTTTAGTTTTGCTCCTTTTTCATCTGAGTTTGTATTTTGATTTTTAATTGAATCAAGTTGTTTATCTATTGTCTTAGTAATATTACTTAACTTTCCATGAATTTCATTTTGAAACTCTGTAATCGATATCAATCTTCCATACTCATCTTTAGTTTTTCCTTCTACATAATACTTTTGAGCCAGTGATCCAGCATATGAATATATATCCTGTACAGCTTTATCCAAAGTACTTCTATATTGGCTGTTTATATTCATTTCCATTGGCGAATATTTAAAGCCTTTAGAATGAAGATTAAAAACTATACTTGACAAGAAATTAATATCCATTATACCAAATTTCTCCTGATATATCTTGTCTATGTTATTTTGATTTATCAACAATTTATCTTTAGGGTAATAGCAGGTTTTAAATGAACTTTTGTTTCCATTAGGAGGCAATTCTAAATAGTTAGGCACGGAATTGATTGAATTAACGGTAATCATCTTACATCAAAACTTACTCTATACTGACTTTCAGAGTAGCCTGAATACCTTTTTTTATTTTGATATAATATTTTTCTTTTCATAACAAAACCACCTTTCCTTTTTTATATACCTTTCACTAACTGTTAAATATTACCTCCAATATTATTTTAACACATTAATATATACCAATCAATTATAAACTCTCAAAAACCCTTAAAACTAAATAAAATTGAATAATATATTCTACAAAAAGGACTACTGCACCATATTGAAATAATCATTGTTATATTTCCAACTTTAAAAAATTCTACTCCTTTGTTGATAATGAGCTAATTGAAGCCTTTATTTTAATATGATAAAATATATTATATAACTATATAACAAATTTTTTTGAAGCCTTAGCCTTTAATTTTTAAGCCCGAGGAACTAATTTACATTTAACAAAGTGATAAAAATAAAAAAATATAAGAAAGGATAAAAAACATGAAAAATTACTATGATGAAAAGTTGAATGCTCAAAAATTGTTCCAAGTATATGAGACCCAAATTCCACGTGTCAGGCAGTATTTACAAGGGGAAATAGATTTTATCAAAAAAAATTTATCAAAGACCCAAAGCGTTTTGGAGCTTGGAACTGGATATGGTCGGATTGTTAAGGAATTAGCTCCCCACTGTGGTTCTATAGTGGGGATAGATATATCAGAGGAAAACATTGAATTGGGTAAAGAGTATCTCAAAGACTATACCAATGCTAGTATGATCACTATGGATGTTCACAAAATGGAATTTTCTAAGCCTTTTGATGTCATTTTGTGTCTGCAAAACGGTTTATCTGCCATGGGTGCTGATTCCACTGTTATTCATAAAATTCTTGAAATATTAGCACCGGGAAGAAAGGCATATTTCAGTAGTTATAGCCCTAAATTTTGGGACTTTCGCCTTAAATGGTTTGAGGAGCAGGCATCAAAAGGACTTTTGGGCGAAATTGATTATACCAAAACCCAAAATGGTGTAATTATCTGTAAAGACGGCTTCAAGGCAATAACCCATTCATTGGAAGACTTTCAGAAAATTGGCGAAGAGTCAGGATACCCCTATAAGGTAAAAGAGGTAGATGGATCTAGCCTATTTCTTATTATCCATAAGATCTAAACAAATTGTAAAGTAAGTGATAAAATGTCCAATCACCTAGAAACATTTAGTATTAGCAATACAATACTTATAATAATAGATGTACGAAATCAATTTTCATCAAATATTTTTACTATTTTTGAAAAATCTTGATTAACTTCTGATATTAAAAAATAGATTATTCATAATTTGACATATTAAATATTATATGGTATTTTTAAATAGTTACCTTACGCTAACTTATTTCTAGTACTATAGATTTGAATTTTAGGAGGATTTTAGTGAAAAGTTCATCTTCTTTATTAAAAGACTTAGCCCGAGAATATGCATGTGGCTCTATAATTATAACAAATATAAACAAGTTTTGTAGATTACCAAGTGATAATCACATGCAGTATTTCACAACAAAAGGAGCTTTCATTTTTCCTATTAGTGGCAAAGCAATTATTCACTTTGGTAATATTGCTTTTGTTGCAGAACCTGGAAAAATGATTCATGGCTGTCCTAAAGAACGAATAAAATTTGAAGTTTTAGGAGATGAACCATTTTGTCATATAAATTTATATTATGAAAGTAATAACAAGGTTCTATTGGATATAAAATTAGAATATACAAAAAAAATAATTGACATCTTAGAAAGTCTATTAGAATTAAGACAAGATAATTCCCTTAAATCAAATTATATAACAGAAGAATTTTTAGATGAAATATTTGAAACAATATTTTCAAATTGTTTACATAGTAGTATTAAGACAAATCAACAATTAATCAATGAGGTGGTTTCCTATATACTGGGATACTCTCCAAGCCAAGTCAAGAACAATTAATCTTAAATTAAAGGAAAATAGGTCTTAGATGTAATCTTCTTTGACCTATTTTTTATGGATAATTTATTTTAAAGCTGTCCTATATAATTAATTCTCTAATTGTATTTCAAATTGTAGTTTAACCATAGTAATGCATCTTTGTATCTTTGATAAACATTTGAATGATGACCACCTTTATCCCAAGAAATAGTTACTCTTTCAGATGTTACATAAGATACTAAAATATCAAATATTTCCTTTGTATATATAACTGCATCTTTTTTTATATCATTCTGTCCTCCCCCTTCACTATCACCACTTGAAATGTAAAATTTAGCCTCGGGATTGCAAATAAATCTATTTCTTGCATATGCAACAAAATTTGGATACCAGAATGAACCTGACATACTTACAAAACATCCAAAACAACTAGTATGGAAAGCAGCATAGATAGAGATAAGTCCTCCAAGAGAATATCCAGCAATTCCTGTAGATTTTGGCAGAGTTAAAGTCCTATACATTAAATCCACTGTTGATTTAATCTTGGTTTCAATAAATTTGATATACTCATTTCCAGTCCCACCAAAGTCAGGAAACTTTGGATGAAGAGAAGGACTGGCCCAAGGTGTCAGTTCGTTCAAACGATTAATTGAAATAATACAAACAATAATATAAGATACTTTTGAAATGAAGTCAGAATTTTTTAATAGTAAAAAGATAGACTTATCTCCATTTAAGTAAACTACAGGATAAAATTTATTTCCATCTTTATAATCATCGGGTAAAAAAACATAGCATTGTCTTCCTTCAATATCAATAAATTCAAAGTTATGTTTCAAAATAGTCACCTCATTTTTTATAAATAAAATCATATAGCTTTTCTAATGTATCAAAATTTCTAGCACCATAATCCATTATTTCATCATATCCAATCTCTATTATCTTTTTATTCTTAATAGCGGTTACAGATTGTATTGTTTCATCATTTAAAAGACTTTCAACAGCAATTGAATCTGTCTTTAAATTACGATCTGAATTAATATAAACAATTACATCAGGATTAAGTGCAACTAAATTCTCATTTGTTAAAGAACTTGTACCTGTTTCTAAAACATTTTCAGCATTTATGGTTTTTAACATTTCCCTTTGAAAACTTGAATTAGCACCAAAGGTATTAAATGTGCCATCTATATATGTTACCATAAATAATACTTTAGTAGGTTGCTTTTGAGAATGTTGAGCCATACTATCTTTTATAGTATTTAAGCGTGTTTGTAAAGAATCTGCATATTCATTTGCTTTTTCAGATACGTTAAATATTATACCTATATTACGAACATCTAGGATTACATTTTCCAATGATTGTTCAATTTTAAAATTACTTGCATATTGAGTATAAACATTGATACCCATTTCATTAAAATCTTTTATTGTTCCCATAGAATTATCATTAAATGGCATAACTCGTCCAAATACAAGATCTGGTTCAGAACCAACAATAATTTCTTTTGACATGGTCATTTTATCACCAAGCACATTAAAATTTTTATAAATATGTTTCCATTTTTCTCTTGGCGCATTATCAGGTTTCATTATACCAATAATTCTATCTCCAAGACCTAATTCTAATAATAATTCTGTTGAGGATGGATTATTAGTTACTACTTTAGATGGTGCCTCAAAAAATATTTGTGTGTATTTTTCTCCATTAAGCCCATAAATATCCATAGCAATGGGATATTTAGTTTCTTTATTTACTATGATGTCTTTATTTTTATCATTTATTTCTTCTGACTGTTCTATTACTATATCTTTAGAACTATTATCATTTGTAGTTTTTCTAAAACAACCTGTTCCTATTGTTATAATTAATAAAACTAAAATCATAGTATTTAAAATATTTTTTTTCATTTTATACTCCTCTTTCTATTTGTATTTAAAATTTACAGTTTTACTATAGAACTCCTGGTGAATAATAGCTAATTAATATACCCTTTGAATTAGGTGCTTGTACAATTTCACATTCAATATCATAAACCCTTCTTATGGTCTCTTTTGTTAAAACCTCATCTGGTTTACCTTGGGAATCTATCTCTCCATCCTTTAATATATATATATAATCACAAAACTGAGATGCCAAGGTCAAATCATGCAATGCTGCCAATACATTAATTCCTAACTTTTTTACTATGGATAAAATTTGCAATTGAAATCTAATATCTAAATGATTTGTTGGTTCATCTAAAATCAATAGTTTAGGCTCTTGAGCAATTGCTCTAGCTAACATAATCCGCTGTTTTTCTCCACCAGATAAAGAAGTATAACTTCTATTTTCATAATCCTTCATACCTACATTTTCTAAGGATAAACTTGCAATTTCATAATCTTTAATTTTTTCAATTTCAAGAATATTTAAATGAGGACTTCTGCCCATCATTACAATTTCTTTCACAGTAAAGTCAAAATTCAAATTATTCATTTGTGAAAGAACTGACATTTTCTTTGCTAATTTCTTGTTAGAAATCTCTTTAGAAACTTTTCCGTCAAATAATATTGTTCCTCCACTTGGTTTTAAAACTCTATATATTGATCGTAATAATGTGGATTTTCCACTACCATTTGGGCCAAGCAGAGCTACAAAAGAATTATCGCTTATTTTTAAAGAAACATTTTTTATAATTTCTTTTTTATTAAGATTAACGTTTAAATCTTTTACTGTTAAATCCATATAATTCCTCCTTTAATTATTTGTTCCAAAACCATATCCTGTCTCTATTAAAATGTATATAAATAATGGAGAGCCTATCAAAGCAGTTATAATTCCAATTGGTATTTCCCTATTAGATATAAGAATTCTAGCAATAGCATCTGCCCAGACTAAGAATATAGAACCTACTAATAAAGAAACTGGTATTAATTTTTTATGATCTGCACCAACTAGAGAACGAACAATATGAGGAATAATTAATCCCACAAATCCAATAATTCCACAAGCTGAAACCAGTACACCTGTTAGCAATGAAACTACTAACATATAGATTTTTCTATAAAAGGTCAAATTAATTCCCAATGTAATGGCTGCTTCATCACCAGCTAACATAGTATTAAGAATACGATACTGAGTGATAAAAAAAATGCTACAGAGAACCACAATAATAATTGGGAACCATATATTATCCCATTTTGCTCGAGTTAAAGAACCCATTGTCCAAAATTTCATAGACATAGTCCCCTCTGAATCTCCTGATAAAGAAATTATAAAGTTAGAAATTGCACTAAATAGAGTATTTACTACCATTCCTGAAAGTACCAGCTTAACGGATGTAATCCTACCTCCATAAGAAGCTAGGGATATTACTGCTATGGTGGCTATAACTGATCCTATAAAAGCACCAAGGGCAGTACTTACTCCTAAACCTAAAAATATGGAAAAAACAGCTCCTAAATATGCTCCTGATGAAATCCCTAGTATATAAGGTTCTGCCATAGGATTTTGTACAGTAGCCTGCATAATTCCACCGCAAAGTGCTAGACCAGCTCCCACAAATATAGAAAGCAAAACCCTCGGAAGCCGAATTTTCCATATAATATTTACTTCTGCATCTGTAAAAATATTGTCTGTACTTGGTGTAACCCCAAATATTTTTTCTAAAATTATATTGTATGTATTAATTGGTGATATCTTCATAGCACCTAAACATAATGTAAACAATAATGATAATACTAAAATAATAAGCAAACTTACAAGAATTAATTGAAAATGTCTTGTATAAACTTTGGAATTGTCTGTCATATTTATTCTCCTAAATATAAATTTTAAGTTAGTTCATGCTAACCATATTTAATTATACATACTTTTTGTTACAAAAAAAATGGATGATTCTTTAAAATATGGACAAATATTGAAAACCTCTTCCATCTCTAAAGATTTTATCAATATAAAAAAATAAAAAGCCTTACAGGCATACCTAAGTATTCCTGTAAGACTTTCTAACGATTTAGTTTATCAATCAGTAAAACATATAAGAGTAAATAGAACCTCCTTTTATTGCACTTAATTGAATTTAAAATATTCATATTCCTGAAATATATTTTTCATTTATAATCTTCTAAAAACCTTTTTAGCTTTATAAATGTTTCATCACTAATAACATGTTCAATTCTACATGCATCCTCTTCACCTATTTCGGGAGTTACTTTAATTATATCTGTTAAAAAAGTTGTTAAAACTTTATGTTTTTCATATATATCTTTAGCCTTTGTTCTACCCTTATCTGTTAATTCAATATAGCCATTATGGTCTACTAATATATAACCATCTTCCTTTAAATTTCCCATTGCACGACTTACACTGGGTTTGCTATAATCTAATTCCCTTGCTATATCTATAGATCTAACTTGACCATTGCGTTTACTCAAAATTAAAATGGTTTCTAAATACATTTCACCTGATTCATACATATATTATACCTCCAGACTACTTCTGTAAAATAATCATATCAAATATTCATAAAAAATACTAGCTGCATATAGATAGATTACTTATAAATCATATATCTTAATAGATAGAATAACCATTCATACAAATTTATTTATTAAATTTTATAGATATTGTTGAAAATGCTGTTATGATAATTATCACGGAAATAAGTACTATATCTATCCATATTGGAAATTTCAATAATAAACTTAGGATTCCATATAAAAATGATATCAGCATCATTTTAAAAAATATGTCTAGATGTGCTTTTGCATATTCCTTTCTTTTTTCACTACCTGCTAATTTTGCTTCCTCATAATTAGGTCCACCATTAATCCAATATACATATTCACCCTTATATATTATAAACATTAATATATATAAACTGATAACCATGATAATCAAAGAAAGTAATGTAGCTATCTTTGTAGATAAATTAGATAATCTTTCAGCAATTATAATTGCTATAACTGGAAATCCAATTAGCCAAGCTATCAATGGTTTATAAGTTTTCTTATATTCTTTATTATTCATTTTACTTATCCCCTCCTTTATCTATTAATCTAATGTACATAATATAATATTAAATGTGCTTCTCCTTTTGACTCCATTAGTTATAACTCTATGCACTACTGTATTTGAATCTAGTATATAGTTAAATAAAATTATTACAGATTCAAAGTTAATTGAGAGTATGAAAAAAATAAAATAACTTCTCACATTTATATCTAATTATCAATAGAAATTTTTCTTTTTCAAAATCAATAATCTTATATTCATCAAATTCCTCATAATTATAAATATCGTCTTGATAAATTTCCTTTATACAATAATTCAACTTATTAATTGAAATAATTTTAACTAATTCACTGCTACGAATTAAAAAGTAAATGCTATCTTTATGATTCTCGTAATAATCATTTATTTCAAAGCCATTTTCACATTTATAAACCAGATTAAATTCGTAGTCATAAATCCTTTTATTATCCTCGTCCAATATAATTGTTATGTCTTTATCATATATAATTACATACTTTCTATTCTCATCAATTTTATATATCTTTTTATTAGTTTTTATATCATAATAAAAAAACTTACTAGTATAGTTTTCTGTTTCAAACCTTTCATATCTTATCAACATTTGAGAATCTATTATCTCTAATAAGTCATATACTTCTCTTAAATCATCACTAGTTATAAAAAAATCTAAATCTATCTTATTACCATAAATAAGTTCATCAAAATCCTTAACAGTTATAATGCCGCCAATTTTGTACAATTCATCTAAGGAAATTCCACATATATAAGATCTATCATAAAAACTATCACTACGAATATCACTTTCTTCAAAAGACTTGTTAATAATAAGTATGTCTTCATAAATTTTAAATTTATAAAATCTAAACATCCTATCTATTACAATAGCTATATTTTTCTCAACATCTATTATTGGATAAAGGTCTCTATTATCTTGACCTATGGCTTGAATAAGAATATACCTATTATTTATACTTATAATATCTTCCAGTTCATTTAGTTTTATTTCTGATATATAAATTTCATTATCTAAAACTACTTTATCCTTATATATACTTTTTATAAAAATTTTATTCTCATAACTACAAAAAGCAATAAATTGTAAGCATGTTTCCTGAGGTATTAGCTTTAAAATATTTTCTTTAATGTTTTTGTATAATAAAATCTGCTTACCTTTATATACATATATTTCATTTTTAGTATATAAATATAGATTATTTTTATAAGCAACTATTTCATAATATTCATGTGGAATTATATTTAATTTTATTTTATCTATAATACATCTCCACTCCTTTTAATTTCTCCAAAATTTCATAGTATGTTTATACTTTAAGGTATTCTCCAATTATATCATAAAGCTAGAAGATATTTTGCTATTTCATAACACCAATCCTTATAGCTGTTTTTTTAAGGCTATTTTATAGCCTTTTTAATCATTTAACCTATGTACATTATATAATACCCCTTTTAATCTATCTGCTAATCCCCTAATAATTTCAATCATATTTCTATAATTCATAATATTACTATAACTCAAATTATCTAATCTTACCATTATTCTTTTCTTCTTCAGAACTATTCTCTAGCCTTTATTATAATATATAGGTCACTGATTCAGATTTACTATAAATAAACTTTGTTATACAATATACTTGATTAATATATTTTAGTTAACAAGTAAAGGAGGGTTATATTGGATATAGTATATTATTATCCTGACAATGTTAAAAGGAATATAAATGAAGATAGTTCTATTACATATATACTATCTAATAATACAGGAGAATGTTTTGTTAAGCAATATAATGTGTTTTCAGGAATTGAAATCTTTTATCATAGTATACATTTAGAAAGATGTGATTATGATAAAATTCCTATAAAAGATACTATTGAGATTAATTTTTGTACAGAAGGACGAATTGAATCTGAACTTAATGATAAAAAATACATATATATTGGGAAAAGTGATTTATCTATTTTTGAACTATCTCATGAGGCTATTAATTCTACGTTTCCATTAAATCATTATCACGGAATATCTATTTTAATAAATATTCCAAAAGCAAATATAAGTTTAAATAATATTACTAAATCTATGAGCCTACCTAATATAGATTTATATGAAATTAGAGATAATTTGAAGAATGAAAATTCACAGATTAGACTTATTATAAGAAATGCTAAAGAAATAAATCATATTTTTGAAGAATTAAATTCTGCTCCTAAAGAGCTTCTAGAATACTATTTTAAATTAAAGGTACTAGAAATTATATTGTTTTTAAGTAAAGTTGACAGTAAATCTATTTTTGATACTCCTAAATACTATTATAAAAATCAAGTTAATACTATTAAAAATATAAAGGCGTTTTTAACAGAAAATATTTCTAAGAATTACACGATTAAAGAATTGTCATCTATTTTTAATATTTCAGAATCCTCTTTAAAAGAATGTTTTAAAGAGGTGTATGGAACTACTATCTATAGCTTCACCAGGTCTTATAGAATGAATTTAGCTGCAAAATTACTATCAACTACAAATGATACAATTTTAGATATTGCTCTAAAATCTGGATATAAAAGTCCAGGTAAATTTTCATCAAATTTTAAAACAGAGTTTAATCTTCTACCTTCTGATTATAGGAAAATTAAAAAACAAAATAATCAAAAATAAATTTAATCGGGTAGGAGGTAAATAATTAATTTATTTACCGACCTCCCTCACCACCGTACGTACCGTTCGGTATACGGCGGTTTCATAGTTTACACTTTAACTTCAAGGTAATATTTAAGAAAACTTAAATAACCTTGTTTTTCAAACCTAGCATTGGTTAGGGTTGTTGCAAGAATCCAGCTATTGGCCGTATGCCAGTAGCCTTTTCTTGTATTTGCCCATTCCCATGCCTTTTCTCTTGCTACTCCCAGTTTCTTAAGGTTAACAAATTTCGTCTTGACCTTCTTCCAACTTTTCCATGTTATCATTCGAATTCTTCTTCTGAGCCATTCATC
>NZ_FQTY01000011.1 GCF_900128955.1 Tissierella praeacuta DSM 18095 | reverse complement strand
ATAGTACTATGGCCTCTGCTGACTTCTCATGATAAATCTTGTTTCAACCATGGTTCATACTCTGTTTTCCCATGTCCATGAGACCTCCCCAGGTAAGAACAACAACCTTCCTCCCATGTAACCGTCACATTTACTGTAAAGAGTTCGGGTAGTATTGGACTTTGTTTTGTTAAGCAAACTCATCCTCCCTAAATCAGCCTTATGTGATTTCTGTTCGTCGGTTCAGGATTTTGCCTTCGGCTTCCTTCAGATTCCACGTCGCCATGGACACCCTTGCCTTCAGCTAACGGTTCCTACTACCAAGCCCGTAGTGGACTTTCACCACCAAGTTGTTGCCCATGCTGGGCACACTTAAAAATAGCTTTAAACCATATGGTTTAAAGCTATTTTTTTAGTTGTTTGGAACTACTCCAAAAATATCAAAGAATTGTGGCACACTTGAAAAATTATAAGATCTTATTTTATTTCCATTGTATAATACTAAATCTTTTGCATAACTAATAGGTAGATCTATTACATTATTGTTATTTTCATTTAATAATACTTTAAAGATTTCTTTAACTCTTTTTTTATCTTTTGTATTAGAGAATTCTTCAATTTGTTCTTTTATATTTTCCCAGTTATCTAAACCTTGGTATGATATATTATGAGGGTCTGCTCCCATAGATTCTGTAAAGAATTTATTTGGTTCTGTATAAGAACCTTCTGTATTCCAAGTAGTTATATCATATTTTCCTTCTACTCCATCTACCCACCATGTCATTTGGTCTTTCCCTTCAGTTATAACCTCTATACCTATTTTCCCTAAATCTGCTTTTATAGTTTGAGCTATTTCATTTGATAATGATAAATCTGTCCAATAAGTATATAAAACCCTAAGTTTCTTACCATCTTTTTCATAAATATTTGTGTTTTTATTTAAAATCCATCCTGATTTTTCAATATATTCTTTTGCCTTATCTACATTATAATCATATATTTCATCCATTTCTACATCAGTATAGAGTGTTCCTTTGTTAGTAGTCCTACTAAAGAAATATAAAAGCTTTCAAAGGACATCAAAGAAATGCTTTCTATAAAAAATTTTAAAAAATTCATAGTTCCCTCCTTGGTAAAGAAATCAATGGCATATGGAGACCCAATTTGATACAATTCCTTCCTGATATCTTTATAGTATCGTGACTATTATTCATTTAACCCGTAAGTAAAATCAACTAAAGTTTTATGTCCTTCTAAAAACTCATAATCTTGAAATATATTTGTAAGTTCTTTTGTTTTTAGATTATAATAAAATATCTCATTACTAAGGTTTCTACTAAGTCCAAGTATAAATATTCCTTCTTTATTATCCCTGGGATAAAAAGAATAGACCTCTCTTATTCCTTCTATCGCTAAATCTTTTATTTCACCGCTATCAATATCTAATATTTTTATTTGCCTTCTTTCTTTTGAACCCATCATAGGAGTTGTAACCATTAATATAGTGCTGTCATCTAATTGTCTTGTTAACCTTATTTCAAAATCTTCTGTTTCGTATATATGATCTATATTTTTAAAATCTTTATCCATTAAAAATATTCTCTTTGGTCTTATAAATGTTTCTTGCGTCACCCGTTTACTTCTCATAACTTTGTCTGAAGTGGTCAAGCATAAGAATTTTTTCGAACTATAATTAAAGGAAAAAGAATGAAACCAAGTATCATCATCCTCTGCATCTAAATAAATTAAATTATTAGTTATAAAATCAAACTTACCCGGTTGTGTCACAGTTTTTCCTTCCGCAGCAGCTGTAACAAAGATTTCATCACCAATTATATACATATCATTAAAAACAAATTTTCCATCTGTCAATTGTTTTTTATTCTTTGTATTTAAATTATACTCATATAAATTATCATAAAGTCCATTATTGCTACCACTATAATAAACTTTATTATTTTTATAATCCTTATAACCTACAGGATACAATGCTACTTCACCTAACTCTTGAAAAGAAATAACTTTCTTTTCATCCACATCATATTCATACAATATAGCAGATACTCCGTCCTTTTCATCCATTTTATTGTTATATTTTGTACCTATTATTTGCAAATATTCCTTTGGAATTTCAGACTTTTCTTTAATTTGACAAGATGAATTTACCATTAAAGAAATTAACAATACAAAAATCATTTTTGTATTTCTTTCTTTCTTCATATTTTTTATCTTCATATAATTTCCCTTTCATCTATATAAAAATCTATTGGTTCAAATAAGTAAAAACCTTACATATTAACTTTCCTGTGCCTCTTGCTGTATTTGTTTATATAATATCGGTACCCTCTTAATAAATCAACTCATTTTAATATTAAAATTTTACAAACACAAAAACTCCAGTAATTATATTAATCTATCATTAATATTAGTAAAAAATTAAGAATAGAGAAATAACATATACTAGAGTTTTCTAATAAACATTAATCCAAAGAAGTTATTGATTCAAAAGACTTAATTGCAGTTATATTAAATCTTCTTCACTTTGCCTTGATGCTTCACTTATTTTTCTAAACTTACTTACATCTTCCCTAATGATTAATTCTTGATGTAAAGCTCTTATTTCTTCTAACAGATCAACATTTTTTGCTTGAAGATTTGTCTTTTCTTGAATTAATTTTCTAATCTTACTTTGATCGCATTCATATTTAGACATAATATCTTGAATGGTCTTCCCTTGAAGTTCTGACTTAGCAAGCACTTCAGCAAGGTCTAGTTCTAAAGAATTTATATGCTCCTTATATGACTCTGAGTTCTTATTCAATAGTAAGAACTCTCTTTCTTGAATTTGACTTTTTTCTACATAATCTTTTAATACTTCTTTATCTATCATTAGTTTTTCATTTTCTTCCTCAAGTTCTTTGTAATGATCATATAATTTTTCAAACTTCTCTCTTAATTCATCATAAGATACATTTTGATTAATTAATTCAGCATTTTTCATTTCCAAGTCATTCAATTTACATAAAAGTGAATTAATTTCATTTTCCCTATCAGTTAGTTTTATTGTTAACTTTTCAACTTCATTTTTTCTATCATCTAACTCAAGTTTCATCCTATTATGGAGTTCCGATGCCTCTTCCTCTAATACTTCAAGATGTGCACTTTGCTGTTTCTGCCCTACTGTTGATACTTCCAATCTATTAATTTCGTATTCTTGCAGTTGAATCTTTTCATTTGCAATCATTAAGCTATTCCTATTATCCTTAAGTTCTTCTTCAAGCCTTGCTATTTGCTTTTCTTTTTCTTTTAGAAGAATTATTCCATTTTGTACCTGTTCTTCCTTTGAATTCAATTTAATTTGCAATTCAGTTAAATTTTCTTTTATCATTTCAACTTTACTATTTGTGGCATTTAATTCTATTTCCTTTTCTTTTAATAAGGCTTCATTTTTTTCAAGTTTCTCATTTTTTTCATTCATTTTTAATTCTATGGTCTCTATATATTCTTTTGCCTCTTTATATTTATTGTTGGACAAGTGTAATTGAGACTCTAAGTTTTGCAAGTGTATATTTAATTCTTCTTTTTCTTTTTCTAGTTGTTCCTTGTCATTCTCCAAATCCTTTAATAACTTATTCCCAGACTCTTTTATAGTTATATATTCACTTTGTAATTCTTGTACTCTTTCTTCTGCTTCTATAAATTGCTTTTTTAATAAATCATTTTCTTGAGATAGTAACTCTTTTTCTGCCATCATTTCTTTTAGTTGAAACTCCAAATTCTCTCGCATATGCTCTACTGAATCTTTAAATTCACTAACATAATTTTCTACACTTCCTTTAGTATAACCACCAAATAAAGTCCTCTTCAAATTATCACTTATATCCTTATTTCTTTTCATTCTAGAAGAATTTGAAGTTGTAAAATCCGTCCCAAAATTAAAATTATTATTATCTTCAAAGAAGTCAGTCATTATCTATCTCCTCCATTCTTAATACAACTTTAGTCATATGTTTTATATATGGTACAACCTCTATAGACGCTTCTATAAGATGTTTAGTATCTTTTATTTTATTTCCCAATTTCCCTGGCTTCAAAATTTCATGAAAAATTATATTAAAATCTTTATCTAAATAAATAACACATATATCAAATTTCATAAAAAAGGTATGAACTCTTGAGCAATTTAAAAACAATATTCCTTGGTTTTTTGCTAAACTTTTACTGAACATTAACCCCTTTAATCTCATCCAAAAGCTTCCAGCAATTTTAAAGTCTTGTATAATAAGTTCTCTTTCCATTATATACCTCCTAAAGCTTCTATTATAGTAGGTACTGCTGGTGCCAATAGAACAATAAATATTACTGGAAATATGAAAAGAACCATTGGAATTAAAATTTTAACAGGTATCTTAGCAGCCCTCTCCTCTATATTCTGTTTATATGCAACTCTGATCATTCTAGATTGTGAGTCCAACACATTTTGCATAGATATACCCAGCTCCCCTGCTTGGATTACTGCACTAGTAAATGCATTTACTTCATCTATCTCACATCTATCTCTAAGAGCTTGAAGAGATTCTTTTCTTGTCTTTCCCAAGCTAATCTCCCTTTGAGCTATATGAAACTCATCAATCAATGGTCCCGCAGACTTTTCCACTACATGACCTAGGGCTTGATCAAAACTAAGTCCTGCTACTACACTTACACTTAATATGTCCATTACCTCTGGCAATTGAGCCTTTATAGCTTTTTTCCTATTTGTTATTTTAGTTTCTAAAGAATACCTAAGATATACATATCCTGCAAAAATACCTACTAGCATATAAAGTACTATCTCAATTATACTTGTTGCCTTAGTAATACCTAGATACCCGCCTATTAAAGCAAAACCTACGATTATTATAATATTCATAGCTCTATAATCCTTTGGATTCATTCTTATTCCTGCTTTAGATAATTTTTGACTTAACTTACGTTGAGATTCCGCCTTTATTGGCAACAAAGTTGCTACAGACTGAATAAATCTATCTATCATAGGCTTTAAAAATCGTTCTTGAAATGATAAATCTAAAATATCATTCGTAATAAAAGCAGGCTTATTAACATTTTTAACATCCATAAGTCTTTTTTTAAATATCTTTCTATTACTTAAAAAACTTCGTGATATTATTACAATGATTAAATAAGTTGAAAGTCCTATTAATAACGGTTTTATAAACATACTTCCTCCTACATTTCTATATTTATAAGCTTTTTAATTGTAAGGTATCCTAATACTTCTAAAAATACACACAACCCTAACATAATATGTCCATAACTAGTAGTAAACATAGGCTCCATATATTCCTTATTTACAACAGATATCATAATTAATAATATGACTGGTAATAAAGCTATTATTTTTCCTGAAATTTCTCCTTGAGCAGTTAACGCCTTTATATTTTTCTTGATTATAATACGTTCTCTTATGGTACCACCAATATTGTCTAGTACATCTGCTAAGTTACCTCCTACTCTTCTTTGAATAGAAACTGCAGTATTTATAAGTTCCATATCCTTAGACTTCATTCTTTTTGCTACTTCTGCCATGGACACTTCTATTTTTTCCCCTAATTCTACCTCTCGTATTATCTTTCCAAATTCTGTACATATTGGATCTGGTAAGCTCTTAATCATACTTCCTAAGGCTTGTTCAAATGTAAATCCTGCTCTTAAACTATTGGATATAACCAAGAGAGCATCTCCTAGTTGATTATTAAATTTATCTATCCTAGTCCTTTTCATTTTTCCAATAATCGCTGGTGGCATTATCATACCTAATGCTACTAATCCAACCATTATTATTAATCCCTTATTAAGAGCAAAAGCAATCATTGCTGGAAATATAATTAATAAACCCCACATAGTTAAGAACTCTTCTGCTCTCAAATGTACACCAGCCATTAATAAACTTTCTCTTAACTTCTCTGGTACTTCAATAGTTAACTTTTGTTTTTGTTTTTTATACTTTTTTTGACGACTATAACTATATAAACTCTGTTGTTTTATTATGTCCATCCTGTATTTAAAGTTAATATGTTTTTTATATACTAACTTTAAAAATAAATCCATTATATTATAAATTAATATTGATAAGCTGATTGCTATTATTATATACATGTTTTCCTCCTACTTCATAAACCATTCATCTTTAACAAATACTCCATTGTCCTTTAATTTATCTACTACATATGGTCTAATACCAGTTGGTTCATATTTACCATTGATCATTCCAGTGACATCATAGCCCTCTTGTTTATATACAAATATATCTTGAAGAGTAACTATGTCTCCTTCCATACCTGTTACTTCTGAAATAGCAGTGATTTTTCTAGATCCATCCCTAAATCTAGATTGTTGAACTACTATATCTATAGCAGATGCAATCTGTTCACGAATAGCTCTTACAGGTAAATCCATTCCCGACATCATAACCATAGTTTCAAGTCTAGCTATTAAATCTCTAGCTGTATTGGCGTGGGCTGTTGCCAGTGAACCATCATGTCCAGTATTCATTGCTTGTAGCATGTCTAGTGCCTCTCCAGAACGAACCTCACCAACTATTATCCTATCAGGTCTCATACGAAGAGAGTTTCTTACTAAATCTCTTATGGATACTTGTCCTTTTCCTTCAACATTTGATGGTCTAGACTCTAATGTAATTACATGTCTTTGCATAAGTTTCAACTCTGCAGCATCTTCTATAGTCACTATTCTTTCATTTTCAGGTATAAAACTAGAAAGTACATTTAATAAAGTAGTCTTTCCACTACCTGTACCTCCTGATACCATTATGTTACATCTACCTTTTACACAAGCTTCTAAAAAAGAAGCCATCTGAAAAGATAAAGATTTATATTCAATCATGTCACTTATTTGGAGAGGTATGGAGTTAAATTTACGTATAGTAAGTGTAGGTCCATTAAGGGCTATTGGCGGTACTACTGCATTAACACGAGATCCATCACGAAGTCTAGCATCCACCATTGGGTTTGCCTCGTCACATTGTCTTCCCAATGGCGATACTATTCTGTTAATAATTTGTAGCACATGGGCTTCATCTCTAAAAAAAACTCCTGAAAATTCAATCTTTCCTTTACGCTCTATATATACATCTTTTGGACCGTTTACCATGATTTCTGAAATATCATCTTCTCTTAATATTGGCTCTAGTGGTCCCAACCCCATTACATCATCATAAATCTCCTGAATTAATGTTTCCCTTTTAGCTTTTGTCAAAGATTCACCTTTTAAAATCAGCATATCATGTATAATTGCTTTTACATCTATTCCTTCTGCATCTCCGTTATTATCTTGTATTTGTTTGTTATAAGTATCTATGACATCTCTATGAACTGAAAGTTTTAAACTTTCATATTGATCCACTTGAATTGTATCTACAGTGAACCCCATCATTTCAGGCATAACTCCTCCTGTGACTTCACTTTTTTTTGCCTTTTCTAATCTTTCGGAGAGTCTCACCATACATCACCCTTTTTACCATTGTTTTTTCTTGAAAACCTACCCAAAACATTAGTTCTTTCTTTCTTTTCCTTTGGAGAGTCAGATTGGTCTAATTCATTAGCTATCTTTTGATATCCTCTAGAAACCTTAGATGTTGGTGAATCCATAACCATTGGTCTTCCCTGATTGACTGCTTCCAAGGCCATTTTATGATCGAATGGAATACTATGCCATAATGGGAATTCTAGAACCTTTGATACATCTCTTAGTTTTACTCTGCTTGGCTCTTCCTTTGCTACTAATAGTTGTATCTTTTCATTGCCCACCAATGAATTAACTATAGAAAGTCCTTTTTTTGTCCTTCTAAGAGTGGCTAAATCCATGGCTGTCACATATAAAATAATGGAAGAGGCATCAAAGCAAGATAAGTTTATACCATTAAACCCCATACTTGTATCTATAATCAAATAATCATAATAAATTCTAAGAACTGATATTATCTTCTCAATTTGAGAAGAGGATATATGTTCTGCAAACTCTGGACTAGAAGGTGCTGGTAATATATTTATTCCAGATGAATGCATAGACATATATTTCCTAATAGTATCAGCATTTGGACTCGATTGTTCCTGTAATAATTCAGATATTGTATCTCTGGTTTCTATCCTCATAGAAGATGCAACCTCTCCAAACTCCATATCAAAATCCAGAATGGCAACCTTTCTTTTCTTTTGCGCCAATTTAATAGCTAAGTTTGTAACCACAGTAGTTCGTCCTACCCCACCCTTTGAACTGAAAACAGTAATAACCTTAGACTTCCAATCAGTAGTAGAAGTGTTCTCTAAGGCCATTAACCTTGCTGATTCATTAGTTTGTATCCCTCTTATTTGGGCAACTAAAGTAGATTTATCAATTTGTATTGGTAGTATATAGTGAACCCCTGTCTGCATAATTTTTTGTATAGTTTCATGAGTGTAATCATCAGTAATAACAACGGGTATAGACCTAGGTCTTAATAAATAAATCTGTTGACATACCCTTAACAGTAAATTCATATTATTCGATGAAATAAGAATT
This sequence comes from Tissierella praeacuta DSM 18095, assembly GCF_900128955.1. Lineage (GTDB taxonomy): Bacteria > Bacillota > Clostridia > Tissierellales > Tissierellaceae > Tissierella > Tissierella praeacuta. The sequence goes on along the minus strand of NZ_FQTY01000011.1, from coordinate 68,941 downwards.
ACATCTGGTCTAGTTTTAGTAATAGTATCTAAAACCTTATTTTCGTCATTTACCCTACCCACTATTTTTATATCATCATCTTGTAGCAAGGGAAACAACCTTTGACTTGTACTATCCTCTGCAAATATTAAAACTTTAACTTCCATGGCTACCTCCTGATAGTTACTTCACTATATCTATTTGTGTTATACTTTCTATATCAATTACTTCTCCATCTTCTTGATTTCTTAAAATAGCTCGATTACTTATTCCCATAGTTTGTGCTAAAGAAAACTTTAAAGCTTCCTCTGGAGTAACTGCTAATGTAATAGTCACATAGTATCCTTCATTCGTATATTCAGAAGTATTAGGATTTATAATATTATCAACAGCTAAAACTTCTCTTTTCTGTAAAAGCAAAACACCCCTTTCACGTGGCTCCTCTTTTAATATGGATATTATATCTACCTTATTACCTACCTTTATAAGTCCTGCTACCCCAGTATCAGGTGCCACATTCATTGTAATGGCTCTCATATTTAATGGTATGGAAGCAGCAAGTCCTGCACTGGAATTACCTACTTCCTCTATTTTTTGTGGTATGAAAACATCTCCCTTAAACATGGAGACTAAGGATATTTTCCCTACCACTTCTTCTTTTTCAGAAATTGAATTTTCTGGTACTAAGTATTTATGAATCCTTTTTACTTCTAGCATATCATCTGTTATCTTTATTTTATTTTCTATATCAACCCTAGCCATGACTACTTGAACTAAATCTTCCTCTGGTATTTCTTCTTTCTTAACTTTTATTGGATTTATTAGTGCTATTATAAAAACAAAACCTGATATAATCATGGCTATTATTCTAGTTCTTTTCAACAGCTCTACCTACCTTTTCTCAAAATTATCTACCTGGAAGCCAAATTGGGGTACCACCTGTATGTTTATCCTGTCCACCCTTTATATTAACTTTTATAGGAAGTTCATTTATACCTATCATCTTTAATGTACTACACTTATATACATCAGTTAATACAATACTTATTTCTGAGGCTCTATAGGAATTAGTCTCTTGCTTAACTATCCATTTTACATCAACTTGATTCATCTCTAATCCATTTCTTTTTGCTATTTCCCAAGTGATTTCCCTTAATGTAGATTGCGGTTCTTCTGAATGCCATAATTCTTCACCTAAATCAACTCTAGCCTCACTCATTAATTTCCCAATTTCTACTAGCTTGTCTCTTTTATTAAATGCTAAAATCACATCTGTGGATAACCCTAAAAATATGATTACTAATATTAATGTTCCAGCAAATAGTATTAGTATATCTCCATTTTCGCTATTTCTAAATCTTGCAAACACATTCTCACCTCTTTATGTGGGCCATCTTACTCTTCTCATTGTAGTTTTTTTGGCTTTATACAAATTATTTGTCAATTTTATGCCATCCTTAAAGAAAGGTTTAGTCAAGGGAGTCAAGGCATAAACTTGGTATTCTATCTTGCCTTCAATTTCCATTGTAACTGTTTTAAACTTTAAATCAGTATGAACAACTACATCATCTGGTATAGAACCTGGTCTTTTATATTTATATTCTTTTTCTCCAGGATAGATACCAATTTTTCCATTAGCAAAGGAAACCTTATTCATATCAATCTTAAATTTTCCATCTCTGTCAACTTCCTTAAATTGTTGACTAAGTAAATCATTTGCATATCTCCCACTATGAATTATTTCTATACCATTGTTCATTACCCAATCTTCATCTTGGCCTAATCTAAGTTCCCAAGCAGAGTTTCTGCAAGTATAGTCAAACATTGATTTCTGATAAATTAACCAACCAACATCTATAGTAAACATTAAAATCATTAAAAAGATTGGTAGCACAAGGGCATATTCTACCATTGCTTGACCCTTTTCATCTCCTTTTAAATCAAAAATATTAATCACCACCTAATTTTCATAAGATTTTTTAGGTTTTTATAGTTTTAATCCCATCCATCTCCCCCTACGTACATTAGTCCTGTATAGGATTCAGAAAGTTTTATACTTTCTCCTAAAATTGTCTTGGTTACAAACATACTATAAGGCATGTAATACTCTACAGTAGCAGTTATATATTCTATATCATTCCTATTTTCTGTACGAACAAATTGCCCACTACGAAAATTATAATGATGCCCTGTATATCTTCTTCCTTCTACTCCTTCAGTACTAATACGATGAGTTAATTTAGTTTTATCTAATGTTGTATTTTCATCTATAACCTTATTCACTAATTCTTCTCTACCTTTGTAACTAGAATATGTTTTCATTCCACCCTTGGTTCCAGCCTCTTCATATAAGACTACAACTTTCTGTATCTCTCCTGCCAAATGTTGTAAATTAGTTTTTATATGAATAGCTCTACCTATATCAAAAATTAACCCGAGTATGATAAGCATAATAGGAAGAACCAGAGCAAACTCAACAAGACTATATCCTTTTTCATCTCTTATGTACTTTTCCATATTATCTCTATCTCCTTAAAGAGTACAAAGGAGATGATTCCCACCATCTCCTTTGTACTTACTATAAACTGTTATGGTGCTTTAAATTAAGCACTATGTTGATGGTTTTAACTTTTCAGTAAGCCCTTCAAATATTTCTTTTAACTTGCCACCAACTGCACCTAGCGCAACAATTGCTACTACTGATACCAATACTAATATTAGACCGTATTCTACCATACCTTGTCCACTTTCTTCATTCATTAACCATTTCATTTGCACACCTTCTTTCTATATAATATTTAAATACACTATAATATTTAAATACACTGAGTGTATCTAATCCGTAGTAATTATTCTATAACTCAGGCAGCAGGAAACATTTCTTTTATTTTGTTATATATAGGCTTAATTGAGTTTTCACCTAGAGTTACCAATGTGCTAATTGCTACTATTGCAACCAAAGCTAAAATCAACCCATACTCTACCATACCTTGTCCACTTTCTTCCTTATATAATTTGTTTAGTTCCATATACTTCCCCCTCTTTACCCTATAAACTTGAATAAGCCTTCTGCAACTCTTGTTATAATTGGTTCATACATCGCCATGATACAACCACCCATAATCTGAGTACACATGGGAAACGCACTTCCTATCCACATGGTCTTAATTGAAAAACCAGTTATAATATAAAGTGTTAAAAACAAAACAATTCCCACTAGAAACAAATAGACATTTTCAAACCCCAACATGAGAGAAAGTACCATAGCTAATTTAATATCTCCTGCTCCAATACCTATAGAACCAGATAGCAATCTAGTTATAAAGGCTGACAAGAAAAATATCCCAGCTGTGATTGTAAGAGCTAAGAAACCACCACCCAACGATTTAACTCCCCCTGTCACTAACCTGTTAATTATACCAAGCACCAATATTACTAAAACTAGTTCATTAGGAATTATCCTTATCTTTTCATCTATTCTGGCTCCAAATACTGCAATTATACACATCATAGATGTAAAAATAAACTTATAAAACACAAAGTAGTTAAACGCCAATGTCATTCCCAAAGAAACTAAAATCCCATTAATCCAATTATCCAATTTACATTCAACATGATATAGAATATATTTTTTATTGTTCTGCTTTTCTTTCCATAAAATCATCTTATCTACAGCTGTAGAAATATTGTATCCTGTTACAAATCCAATTGCTCCCAATAAAACTAACATTATACTTTTCAATAACATCTCCCACCTTTATCATTAACTATATAATATTTAATTCAAGAACATATCTCTACCTTAAAATTGCCCATTATATTGTCTATTTTTCTCTTATTTTGTCTACTTTAATACTGTTGTTTCCTATAATTATACTTTCACTCCTTTTTTTACACTAAAATTATCCTTATTTGTCATTTTATATATTATTATCTATTTATATAGATTCCATTATTATAAGGTTTATGTCTAATAATCTTCGTTGAGTAAGATATTTTAGAGATTCTTTTACATTTAAAATATTTATTTTCATTTCGGGTAAACTTCTACTTTCCACATATGATCGTTCTTCTTCAGTCATAACTTCTATTCCTATATTGTCTATAAATCGTTTATAAAAAGTACTATTGTCATAATTTATTTGATATTCACTAATTTTGTAGTTACCTTTTAAGCCATTAACATTTAATGTAATATTTTTTCCTAATAGCTTAGGATCTAGTTCCATATTATTCTCAATATAGTTATAACATTCCATGTAATCAGAGTATAAAAATATAACTAAGTCATCTCCATCCCTTGTTACCAAATATCCATTTCCGTTAGATATTAAGTCTGACTTCAATGCTGAAATAAACTTATATATATAATAAAATGTAGATTTTATACCAAATTTATTATAGAAACTTACATAATCTGATTCGCTCTCTATTCCAGAATTGGTTACTTTAAATGAAGTTATATAAAATTTATTTCGTTTCATATTTAACATTAATATATTCAAGCAAAGATTATAATATAGAATATTGTATTCTTCCTTCAGCTTTGTATTATCTACTATATAATTAAACCTTACTATTAATTTCTCTTTTATATCATTAATATTGATATTCAAATCTTCTCTAACTTGCTCCATTAAAACATTAAGATTATCTGCTAAAGAAGGAAACTTTGTTTTACAGATTACTTTACTATGATAGTATAGTAAGTCCAGTCTATAAAATCCAGGTTCATAAGATAACTTTTTTAACTCTTTTATATATCCTATATCTTGTTTCTCCTCTGTAATTTCTAATTGTCCGATATATATTCCCCAGTTAGAATATCCTGCCCCAAATCTTTTCTTTAATATATTGGCAAAACCTGTAATATGCTTTAACAATATTGCTGAAACCCCATCCTTTATAATAAATGTATTTATTTTTGGAATATATAATTCAAATTTCCATTTAGCCAACCTAGAGTTACCTATAATCATAGATATAAAGTCGAATGATTTTTTTATGTCAAAATAGTAATTTTCATAAAATCTATCTTCATTTTTATAAAACATTTCTTCATTATATGATATAAAGTCTATTTGAATAATAGGAATTATATTATTATAGTCTAAATCTATAACTAATTTGTTAATTTCATAATCTAGTAATTTTCTTAATGTACCGTTCTTTGTTACTAAAAAAAACTTGCCCTCTTTGAACTTAAACCTTATAAGTATATTTTGGAAACTAAAACTCTTCAAATCATAACCTAACCCACCAATATCACTATTTATAATATCATTTAAATCTACAACATCTTTATAAATCCTACTCTCAGTCTTAGTACTCACCTTAATATCTAAGTTATAAACACAATCTTCAGTGATTCTTTTGTTATCCAAGTTATTTCTCTCTATTTCTATCCTTCTGATAAATTCTTGGACAGCTTGATTGCAGGAAATCCACCTTCTATTTTCTTTATCCTTTTCGCGTTCATATTTATACCTTAATTTAGTAGGTGACATTGAAAAAGTATTTCGAAAGTGTTTATTTAACATTTTTACATCAGCAAATCCACTATCAATGGCTATATCTGTAATTGTTTTATTTGTATTTAATAATAAATCTATAGCCTTATTTAATCTTTGTTTAGAAAAATAACTAATAAAGTTTATTCCTGTTACTGTTTTAAAAACACGGGAGAGATATGAATAGCTGATATTATATTCTAACGCAATTTTTGCTAAAGTAATATCCTCACTAGCAAATGTATCTGAATATCTTTCCAAAATATCATGTACAATACATTCAGCATTATTATTGATATCTACAACCTCTATACACTCCTTAGTCATTAAGTAATGTTTAATAGACTCTAGTAAAATCGTAATTCCTTTATTCTTAACATCAGCCCTGTCTTTGTAATTTAGACTTTCTATATAAAGAAGTCCTAGTGCATACTCTATATTCCTTTTAACTTCTATATCTTTTATATCATTTGAAAAGATGTAATCCCCTTCTATTCCAAGACTTTTTTCTAAATACTCTGGATATATTTGAAAGCACAAAAGTACATTTTCTCCCCCATTCTGGTATATGCAATGAGCATTCTTAGAATTAATTATATGAAAATCTCCCTTATTTAAAGTTCTAGTATGACTTCTCACTTGAATCTTAACTTTTCCTTCAATGACATATATTAATTCTATAGAATTATGAGCAGCAAATTCAATATCTGTAACCTTAGCCAAAAATATCCTATAGTGTTGTGTTCTTTTTGCTATTACAAATTCTTGATTATCACTAAATTTTTTTATACTACTTATATCCTTTTTATTTAGCAGATTTACAGTCATGTTTATCCCTCTTTCCATTGATTAAATATAAAAATGATACTTTCACTATTATGAGCATTATTTACAGATCAAATTTAAAATTCAATAGCTGTTAAATCATCTGAAAATAAAATTTATGCCCATAAGTTTAGTTATTGTATTCTAGATTTAATAAAGGTGGAAAGAGTATAGTAAAGAATTATATATAATACATGTTAGTAATAATTACAATAAAAGCAATAGCTTAAAACGGGATTTAAAGGCGTTAAAAATTATCATCTCGGAAAAGTATAATAAAGTCAATAGTTCTTTATGCCAAATTATTAGATATGTTAACAAAAAAGATTTGATTAAGTTGAGAATTTATGTGTCAAATTAGATGTTTTTCAATAGAAAAATCAGTAATATAAAATAATCTGTGCTTTTACAAAATAAAATTCTCTTTTATAGCAAGGATCAAAATATAATTTAAGCCGGAGAAGAATTCGAAAGAAAGCTTGACACTCGAAAGTAAAGAAGGAAGCAGAATACAATATCTTAGATTTTTAAGGATAAAGACTATCCAGTGACCCAAATATGTAAGATTCTTAGTATTCCAAGAAATGCATACTACAAATATAAAAAGTAGAATCTAACACCAAAAGAAAAGAGAGATTAATTGTTATGTTCACTAATTATGGTATGACTCAAAAAAATGTCCAGAAATGGATCCCTTAGAATATCGAAACCATATATCTAAATATGCCTAATATTTTAATAACTGAGATACCAAATTTTTATCTGCTGAGTTTCACAAATATTGAAGTTGGCAATAATTCGTGTTATAAATGAGTTACAACTGAATTTTCACGCCATAAGAATCAATACCTAGCTTAAAATTTTCAGGTAAAAGCTGTTACCATTATGCTAAATAATTACCGTAATGATATTATTTTCTTTGAAAACTTCCACACAAACTTGGTTTTTTATATATTACTCTGGATAGGTTACAATAAACTAGACAACCTTTAAAGCCTTCTCTATATCTTTTGAATTATCTTCCCTTCTTAAGTCTATCCAATTCTCAATATCATCATTGTAATAACTGTTTTCTATGTGTATTAAATTATCAATGATTGATATATATTCTTTATATCCAGCCAGCTCATATAACATACTGAGTGCATAAATTACACCTGATAATCCGTGGGAAAATCCTGCTATTATGAATTGATTTTCATTACCATTTGCCCAATAAGCTATTCCTTGTTCTATTTGAATATTTTTTATTATCTTATTTCCTATTTCTATAGCTAATATTTCTAATTCTTTGTCTTTACTCAATTGAAATATATTTAGAACTACTATAAGTACACCTGCTAGTCCATCAATTATGTCATATGAAGTAATTTCTAAAATTTTTTCTTTATACTGCTTTACAATATCAAGACTTAACTTAAGCATGTTTTTATCTTTTATTTGATTATATAAGAAAGCATATAAATATGCTAAGGAAATGATTCCATTAAATGCTGATATATTTTTATTATTTATTCCATCTAAGTCTATTCTTATAGTATTCAATATTTTTTCCAATATAATTTTGTAGTTTATATCTTTGGTTTCAACATACAAACTTGAAAAGAATACTGCGTTGCCTGCTAAGCCACTATATAAAAATATATCTCCTATATTTTTAGCAGCTTCTATTAATAAGTTTTCCCTGTTAATATTTCTAATTACATCATAATCTACTTTTTCTCTGATTGAATTCCAAGTCTTTTTCTGGTTTGTCATTGATTTTTTTATAAAATCAATTTGAATATACATATCTTTTTGATTTAATTTATTAATTCTTTCATTTACTTCCATTAAAGGGGTTCTCCCTAGTGCAAAGCAACTATATCCATTGGAGTTATATATAGTTCCATCATTAATACATCCATAAAAATATAGAATATCATCATTAAATAAATCTGTTACCTCTGTTTGATACACATCACTAAATTTATGTATTTCATTCTCATCAATAAGAAGATTATATAGCCTGTCCAAATCTGATTTATCCTTTAAATATTTAGGATTTGTACTCATTTCAAGAATCATAGAATATAAATTTGTATTCCTAAAAAGATATCTAGGATAAATATTACTAAATAACTTTTCCGAATTTATTAATTGTAAAAGTTCTTCTTTAATTATCTTGGAATAATATATATATCCTTCCTGTAATCCCAGAAATATCTACATTAGAATCTTGAAACTTACTAGGTGTTGGAAACAATTGTGTACTTAAAATAGATTGTCTTACTTTCTTGTTTAATACGTCAGTAACACTTTTTAATTTCAAATCACCATTTTGAAAAGCATCCAGTTGAAAAATAGTTTCTAAATCTACTAAATAAGGAAATTCTCTGTTTACTATTATATTTTCCATATGCAAATCTTCTATTCTTAAAACATAGGATATTGATGATAAGAGTCCTATCCTATAATAAAGTTCCTTTATTTCCAACTCTGATTCACATGGATTATTGTACACATACTCTTGCCAGTAATAGTCACCCTTATCTATAATTTTATTTATACTTAATTTTAATGAGGGATTTTTAGAATTAAACCAATCAATGAAAAATCCCCAGTTTGTGTCTATTCTACCTGAACGTGGCTTATAAACAATCTTTTTACTATTATTTTCAATAATACAAATAGAATTTAATCCTCTATGAGCATCTGAAACACCATATTTTATATGACAATCTTCTATAGAATTTATTTCAAGTCCAAATTTATGAAATAGTTCTATCTTATCTTTTTCAACTCTTTCTTTTAATTTATTATAATTCACTATATGATTGTTAATAATTCTATCTAACCTTAGAGTAAGTAAAGGATATAACTTGTCAACTAATTTGTGAAAATCATCAGTTTTTGAATAATTGTCAAAATAAGTGTATCTTTCTTCAGAAGTGTTGCCTTGTAATAAATTCTCTTTTTTAAAAGTATAGAGTAAAGTCAATATAGTTCTACCAGCAACATTAAAGATTTGATTTAACAAATATTCATAAAATCCAATCTCAAAATCTTCTTTATTTTTCTTTCTTTCTAGATAATTGTTTAAATAACCTTTTATATACCCTTCAAATTGAATTCTATTATTCAACATTTATCACCTACTTATATTTATAAAATTATTCTAATATAATTATACTAGAAATATAAGAATCTTCATGCTTCTCAATGAATATATCTTTTATTAATTCAAATTTGTTTTCTATATTGTATAGACTTACACTCTCTTGATCTGCTACAACTAAGGAGTTTCCTATTACACCTGCAAATTCTGCTTTTCTATTTAATTCTACAATCTCAAGTTCCTGAGTATTTTTATCTAAAATAGTTATTTTACTTCCTTCATATGTAACAAGATCATGATTTGTTATTATTATTTTATTATTATATTGAAGAATATCATTTGGAAACTCTTCACCTATATCTATTATCTCAACTGCATTTGTATCAATTGAAACTTTTAATATACTATTTGCTGGCTTATCTTCCTTTGTACTCGTCACTCCGGCATATAAATATTTTTCATCATACATAAATTTATATTGACCTGTTCCATATTGAGTAATATCTTTTTTATCCAAAATATCTAGTTCTTCATTATAAATATAAAGATAAAACCTTGGAAATGTGGTTAACATATTAGAACTAAATGCATATATTTTTCCTTTTAAAATCGTAATTCCACTAAAATATTCTTTATCCACTATTATTTCTTTAATTTCATTATTTTTTTTATCTAATCTTGATATATGTGTATTTCCATTAAGTGTATTTATTGTATAAATATAATCTTCACTAACTGCAACATCATTTAATGCTATATTATTGAAAGAGTATTCTGTTATTTCAAAATTATTTTTATCAAGACTTATCACTTTTTTACTATCCTTTTTATTTCCTAATCCTTGAGGAATCATAAAAACTTTATTATCATAATAAACTGGATTATGGAATGAAGATCCTAACATAGCATATTTCAACTTTTGCTCTGAAACCTTATTTAAATCCTTGTCATACCAATGGATACTACTATTGTATTCAGTAGCTATTGTCTCTACTATCCCAATTTTAGCCTTTTCACTACCTAAAAATTTAGATTTATCTAACTTAGGACTACACCCATTTATAGTAACTAAAACTCCTATTATTCCAACAATATAAACTAACCTTTTCATCTTTATAACCTCATTTCTAATTTAATCAAAGGGAACCATGGTTCCCTTTGATTTATAACTTATGTTTATTTCTCATATATTTTAGATGTATTGCTGCTATTTACTAATTCCATTGGATGAACTGCAACTCCAAAATCGGAAGTATCTAGATTGATTCTGTAATTATCCAAAAATGCTGCGTATACTAGTTGAGAACAGTAAAACTTATCCCTTGTATAAGGATTAAGATAGTTCCAATTATAGGGTAACCCTAACTTTCTATAACACCAATTAGCTGCAGCTTCATCCTGTGCTGTAGTTGTTCCTTTAACTGTTGCTCCATAGCAAGTTTTTCTTGTTTGATTCCAATCATTTGCTCCTGTTGTTACTCCTCCAGATAATGACTCAACTACCGTTCCATAACTATATACAATCGCAGCATGTCCTGTTGGTATTATACCCTTGAACTTATCTTTTGTTACGAGAATAACTCCTTTTCTTCTTGGGTATATCCCAATTGATTGCAAAGTAATAGAACCTTCATCACCCTTATCGAACTCTAAATCTTTTTTCTCTACTTCCTTTTCTAGTATTTCTAATTCTTCTTGTGTAAATACTTCTTCCGCCGAAAGATAATCTTCTTGTCCTGCCGCTAAACTAATATTTGGTAAAACCAAAATTAGAGCCAAAACTATTACTGTTAGCTTTTTCATAAATTCCTTAATCATTCTTCTACCTCCTTCTCAAACAAAAATGCTAGTAATATTCTAACTTTACATCATGATGTACTTATATAATATTTCATCTTTTCAAATAAGTCATCTAACTTTTGTACAGTTTTAGATTATTTTTAAAATAATTTATACTCTTTTACATTTTCTGAGTATATCTCTTTAATATCCTATTTAAGTTCTTGATTCTTAATATTTTAATATTGTACATAAAACTTAGTAAATTCTATTGACAAGTAAACTTGGTTTTACTGCATTTTGCTTTGTTTTTATTTTCGAAGTAATATTCAATAGCTTTATGGGAGAACACAGCAACTTGCTGAACTGGTGGGCGTTTCCCGTAATACAATCAGCTCTATTGAAACAGGACAGTTTAATCCTAGTGCTAAATTAGCACTGATTCTGTGTATTGCACTTGATAAAAAGTTTGAAGAACTATTTTATTTTGATTAAAGTTGTTAGTTCACATCTTGATCAGAATAAGCAAGCTCTGAACCAAGCTAATGCCAATTAGTATAGGAATATGGGCAACTTTGTCATTCTAAGACTTGGTTACCCTCTTTCTCTTGTCCCGTTGTATCCAAGGTATAGTCCCATTTCTTACAATTACTGTTGCTGAATGAAGGTACATTCACTTATCATCCGCTTTATTCTTAATTATTTTGATCAATGTTTTAAAACTCTTTGTTTGAAATTTATCTTTATGAAATACAATATGATTTATATTAACTAATTGGAAATCATTTACCTTTATCTCAAAAATTTCACCACTATTGATTTCTTCTATTAGAATTTTAGGTAATGCACTATCAAAAACATCTCTAATTGCGCTGCCTTTTTCCCTAAGCAATAATTTTTCTTGTATTGGCTTATTGATATCAATATGTTCTTCTAAAGCTAACTTATGTTTTGAAGAACATATTATTGCTAATTTATAGGACGGAATAGAAAGACTATAACGTATATAAATTCTACATGTAATCCATTAATTGTATAGATTTTATTGTTTGTGAAATATAATATTCATCATTAGTTGTTCTATTCCTAGTGATGTACCATACATAAAAGAAGGAAGCCTCAATCAATAGTTGACCGAAAACTTCACTTCCTTTAATCTCTATATTAGATTTTAGAACTTATATAAAGCAAGAGAAACAAGGGTTTATATCTCAATGCATTTATATTTCTAATAAAATTTATTTTTTATGAAGATATCTTTCTCTTTAGACGCAAATACTTCAATCATTTTGTATTATTTTCTACTGCTGCTACTGCTTCAATTTCCACCAGTTGATTTGTATATCCTAATACTGTAACTCCGGATAAAGTGCTTGGAACATGGTGATTACCAAACTTTTCTCTTATTGTTTCCCATGCAGTTACCAAATCTGACTGATGGTGAGATGCTACAAGAACCCTAGTATATACTACATCTTCCAAAGTAGCCCCACATTCCTTCAGTGCTTCCTTTAAATTCTCTACACAAAGTTTCGCCTGAAACTCATAATCACTCAAGCTAGGTACTTCTCCGTTTTTATTAATGGGACATGCCCCCGCCAAAAATAATAAGTCCATTCCAGAAGGTATACGTCCAGCATAAGCATAATCTACTGCAGCTAAATTTGTAGAATGAATTAATGATATTTTTTTATTCACTTTGATTCTCTCCTTTTGTTATAATATCTACTGGAAGAATTGAAAATTCGTTTTCAAATGAATTTTATCTTCAATACCATTTTAAAGCTTCTACATTTTTTAAGAAAGATAATAATCATTTCTATATCATCTTTTACACAAAAGCTACTACACATATAAAAGTAGTAGCTTTAATCTACTTATCTTTTTTATATACAATTTTCTTAATACTACTCTCCGAAAGAAAGAATTCTTCAGCTAGATTGCTAATTGATTGCCCACCCATATACAGGTTTAGAATCTTTTCATTTCTAGCCTTTAGATAATCTCGACTTTTAGATTTTTCACCCCATCTTTTCCTCTTTTCAGGAAGAGAAGGAATGTATACATATTCGCCTTGGACATACTTTTGAATTTCTTTAACTAAATCATCTGGTAATATTCTATCAATTCTTACATATTTCATAAAGCTCACTTCCTTAAATTTATTATTTAATTAAGGAAACAAAGCCTGTATATGTATGAATTTATTTATCAAAAGCGACTAAAAAATATCTACCTCTGTACAAATTGTCGCCCAAATTCATACCTACAGACTTTGTACAGAGCATTTTAATCATTTTTCTGTCCATGAGATTAATATTCACGATATCACACTCCCTATTTATATTAAATCAATTATATTAATTGATATTAGTTTACATGAACCTAATTTAGTTGTCTAGTTTATTGTAACCTATCCATTATCCAACCAAAGACTAATTTAATCTTTGTTCTCACTCAATAAACATTAACATCCCTGTATGGAATTTATTTCTATCATATTTAAATTCTATAGTTCCATTGTATTTTTCTAAAACTGTTTTTACACTTTCTAATCCTAAACCATGATTGTTCTTATCTCTATGTGAAGTAATTATTCTACCTTTTTCTTTTATGATTATTCCATCAAAGGAGTTATCTATCCTTACAATTAATCGTCCTTTTGTATATTTGATTTTAATATCTATGTATCTATCTTTCTCCAACTTCTTTACTGCATTTAATGCATTATCTAATAGATTTCCTAGAATGATAGTTATATCAAATGAAGGAATTTTTAGTTCTCTCGGAATATTTAAATCTATATTTATTGCAATTTTCTCCTTTTCTGCCTCTTGTAATTTAAAGTTGATTATACTGTCTATAACAGTATTTCCTGTAGATGCCAAACCTTCTTTATTATTAAGCACTTCTATCATCCCAGATAAATACTTCAGTAACTCTTCTTTTTTATCTTCTTCCCCCAAGGCATATAAGGAGCCCATATGATTTTTCAAATCATGCTTTATGGTTTTTATAGACTTCAAAGATGCTCTCATTAGTTCCAGCTGGTTTTCATAATACTTGTTTTGTTGCTGCATAAGTATCTTATCTTTTTCCTCTGATAATATTCTTGAAATTTCATCATATAAGTAAAATGTTGCAAAATTAATAAATAATACCAGTGCTATAGCTATAAATATTGTTACAGATGCAAGTCCACTTACCATAAATGTTGTAATCAGTAAATATAATGTTCCTATTGGTATAATAAGTATGCATACCCAGTAGGTATTAGGAACAATATCACCTTGACGAATATTTTTATAGCTTGCTATAATCAGTACTACAAAATATGATACTATTCTTATAATAATAATTCCTAAAATTGATTCATAATTATTTCTTATTAAAAAATCTAATTTAAAATATCCTGTAGATAAAACAATTATCATTTCAATGCACATTAAAGTAAGGTATATTAAAAAAGCTGTCAAAATCTTCTTTTTAAAACTACCCTTATAATTTAATGTTAGCATTAGGAAAAGTCCCAAATTTGAAATCAAGAGTATAATAGGGATATTAACAAAAATACGTAATATAGTAATAGCTATAAAATATATAGCATAAAGCCCTATTTCTATTGCCTTTGCTTTTGTATTTTCCTTTTCATAAAATATTTTCATAAACTTATATACTGTATAAGTCATAAAGATATTACTGAAAATATAAACGGAATTATGTATATCAATGCTCACCACTTATTCCTCCTGCTCTATACTTAACTGTATATCTTTAATTTCTTTTCTTTTTGCCTGACTTATAGGTAGTATTATCCCATTTGACATAATAACTTCCTCATATCTAAAAATGGATATATGATTATAATTAACAATGTAGGATCTATGAATTCTAATAAATTGATATTTCCCGACTATATCAAATATTTTCTGCATTACCCCATAAAAAATATCTTCGTTATTTACTGTAACAATCCTTGTTTCTCTACCAAGACTCTCAAAATATATAATATCCTTTATTGGTACTTTATGTGATTCATTGGCTTTTTTATATGTAAATACACCCCCTAGTTTGTTTGCCCTAAGCATAGCTAACTTTAAATCTTCTATCACATTATTGGGATCAATAGGTTTTGAAATAAAGTGCAAGGGCTGTACATCAAACAGCTGACGATCATAACCATCTTTACCTGAGATATAAACAATGTCCGTTTTATGGTTCTGCATCCTATTTCTTATCATCTTTCCTACTTCAAGTCCATTCATAGGTTCCATTTCAATATCCAAATATATTAAGTCAAAGTTATACCCCAATTCCATATATTTATACAATTCTTCCCCTGAATAAAATACTATAATATCTACTTCCAAACTGGTTCTTTTGGAATAATCCAATAATATATTCTCAATTTGTGAAACTATTATCTGTTCATCATCACAAATTGCTATTATAAACATACTTCATACCTCCCTAGCAAAATGATAACTTACATTAACTATATCACAAATATACACTTTTTTGACAATGCTTACAAATATATAATATTAATATTGTATTCACAAAAATCCTATCTACCCAACTAATGAACATTCAAAACTATTAGAGGACATATATGGAAAAATATAAAGAGCAAACTCTAAGGTTCTTAAAACTGGTATAGAAAAATAATAAACCCTCACTATTTAGAAAAAATAGTGGGGTTAATATTCTTAAGCTTAAATACATATAATAATTCAGTGATTATAAAAGAAGATAAAATTGTTATATATATTATTTTTTCTTTTGCAGTCCAATCAGCTTTGTTTTTAAAAAACAAAACTGATTCAATTAAAAAAAGTATAGGGAAAGCAATAAATATCATAACTTCATCTAAAATATCGTAATTAAAATAATGTGTATAAGAAAAAACTAAAAAAAGAAACACAATAGGTTGAAATAACTTAGTGAAACTAATTATATTTGATTTTTGCTGTTTTATCGATTTTATAATATTATAAAGGCGATAAGACAAATATAGAGGGATGATAACCTTTTTTATTATAAAATTTATTATATTTTGATCCATCTTACTAATGGCACCCCTTAAAAATGTTTAATTTTTACTCTTGTAGCAGTTGTTGGTATATATGCATAAGGAGTATCTTCCCATACTCTAATTGTAGTACTTCTACCTACTGTAGTAGAACTTGATGCAATTATCATACAACCCGTTCTTGAGTTTTCTACTGCTTCTATCTGTTTTACTGTTATATAATCTCTAACTAATTTTGTGCCTTCTATACCAATTAATAAGGGTCCTATATAAGGAATTTTACTTTTTTCAGATATAACAGTTTCAATTACAAATCTTGATAGGTCTTTCCATGTTATTCTGTTATTTCTATCATATTTTCTTATTATATCTTTTGTTTGTGTTTTTGTATAATAATCTGACACTAAAAAAGCGTGTCCTCTTGGATCATTAGTTATATTTTCCCCCATTTTATAGGATATTTGCCCACCATTTCTTAATCTAACTTTATCATCAGCTCTATAAAGTGACTTATGACCATATTGGTTTTCAACTTTTCTTTTCAGAGCATTATATTCTTCTTCAATTATTTCTTCGTAGATATAATAATGTGCCATCATATCTTGTTGTGTTAATTGTTCTTTTATTGAAATCAAATTATTTTCTTTTTGTTTTTCAAGATTTTCCAATTTAACCTCAATACCACTATCTGCTAAAGCAGTTCCTGTAATTCCAGTAAGCAGCAAACACAAAGTAATACATAAGATAAGCATTCTTTTCATTATAAAACCCCTCCTTTATTTTTTCCCAATAAAAACATAAAAGAAATCATATAACTCCATAACTATATATTCAGAATTTTTTCATGCCAATAAACAAAAAGAATATAGTTCATCAAGCTAAGATGCATAAATTAATATTTATCCGTTTTTTAAAAATTATCTTTTCTTTTTGATTTAAAAGCTTATTGCTATCCTCCGCAGGTGTCACTAGCAATATAATTATATCTGACCATATTGTATGGAGTACTTGCGTGATATCCCCCTTCCTTTGTTAATTAATTATTTATTTGGTTTTATTATAACAATTTTATATTTCTATGCCATGATTTGTCATGAATTATATATTTTAATGTTATGAACAATGGTATTTACACTTTTTCTAATTCCAAATTGAAGTTTATATTGACCTATAATTTAACTAAACTTTACCTCTTTATTTTTCTATATTTAGTTTTAGATTTATATAAAAATACAAATAGTTTTCACTACTAAATTTTTGCATATATTCTTTAAATTATTTCTTATTTATTAAATGAATGAAATATAAATTATATTAACCTAACCAAGCTATCAAAACAATTAATGAAAATGTAGATATAACTATACCTATTAAAGCATTAATGCCTAAATATATATTAATTTCTTTCTCTCCAACTTTATTTTGTTTATTAATCCTAGATACCAATATAGGTGGACTCAAGAAGAAAAGTATGCTAAGTATTGTTGCAATGCTTATACCTACCATTAAAGGTACAGCCAAATTATTATACAAAAAATAAGCAATATCTTGAGCATATACCCCTAATGCAATAGCTAAAAAAATACTTCCATATAAAAGTAACCTTGCCTTATTTTTTTCTTTAACCAATATTTTCACCTCTATTACTTTATTTTAATTATTATACATTATACTACTTATATAAAAATAAAATCCTTAATACTAATTATCTATTTCTCCTTCAAAAATAATTTCAAATTCCATTGGTATACCATTTCTAATTCTGATACAATAAATCCTTTTGGAGTTAATTTTACATTTTTGTATTGATACATATATTTTCCTCCTTATTGATTATAGCAGCATACTTTTCTACTTTTATGTTTATCTATAGTATATTATTCAACCATTTACTTATCAACCTAATTTCCCCATTTTTTGACCCAAATTTCATCTTCAAACCAGTATGCGTTGTGGTGAAAAAGAATTTGCTCTAGATATTTTAGAGATATTATATAGAGTATAAAAAGAGGATACGTATTTCTATGACCCTAAATCATAGCAATACGCATCCTTAATGTTTTAATCTTTATATAATTTTAAAGTCCTCTGCTAAGTAACTAATTTTTGTTATCAAGGTAATACTGTATTATATTCTATTTACCATCCATGTTTTTATGAATCTTTTGCCAAATATCACTATTCTTTTGATTAATTGCTTCAATCTTTTCATACTCTATATCAATTTGTTTGCCCAAAGTAGCTGTTGCTTTTTCTACCTTATCGTAATATTTTTGGATTTCAGCATCAATTTCATCTAAGCGTTTAGCATCATTTTTCAAAATTTCTTTTTCATTCTTTGTAAGTACTTTTGATGTCTTGATACGCTCTGTATTGCTAGGAAGTTTATCATAAGGGGTTTCTGGAACTTCAGAATCTAACTTCATCCACAAAGTCATATTTGCCCAATAAATTGAATCATATTCTTGAAGTATTTCCTTTGCGTCTTTCATAATATTGTCACTTATTTTTCGAATTTCTTTTTCAAGACTGTTAATTTTATTGTAATACGGTTTAACGGCATTTTTCTCATCAATCAACCTTTGTTTTTCACTTTGACTCAAGAAATTCATTTCTCCGAAACGTTTTGTAATGTCAGGTTGACTAGAAGTATCTATGGTCTGAATAGATACTGTTTCTTTAGAGTTCATATCTTTTAACATTCTTGCTTCACTTTTAATACCAGATCCTCCAATTACTGTTGCCACAGTCAGCATACCTGCTATTAGAATTTTTGATTTTTGATTTAACATTTTGTTTAACATCTCCTCTTAATTTTATTTTAGATGATTTTATATTGTTAAGAATTCTGTCTTAACTTACCATCTGTATTTATTATAAACAAAACATTTGGGAAAAATATCCTTAAAACTGTATCAAGTTTGTGGCAGATATGTGGCAAATCTTTATTAGATATTCCATTTCCATCATCAATAATTGATATAACAATATTCTCTTCTTTACCTTCACAAATAATTTTAATTGTTGTTTTTGCATACCGTGTAGCATTGGAAAGAACATTTAAAAAAGCTCTCTCCAAACGTTGTTCATCTCCAAATATGTATGCATTATCTCCAAGAACAGTCGTATATCAACTCTTTTAATTCAATTATTTCTTGATTCGTTTTACTATGATCCATATCCATTTTGGATAAAAACAAGATTTCAACAACTAGAGATGACATTTTTTGTACTGTCTTTCCAACATCGTTAAACTCTCGGTAATCTAATACATCTAGTTCTTGTAAAGCCTTACGCTCCCCTACGTCTATAATATATTTTTTTAACTTATTGAAAGAATTATCAATTTTTTTTGTCATTCTTAAGATAACAAAGATTGAAATAATTCCTGACAAGATCATTAATAAACCTAATATCTTGTGTATTAAGTCCACGAAATTTTGCATTGGTGTTATATTGGCATATACGATTACAGTAAAATCTTTTGCTTCATGAGAAGTATCTTTTAAAACACAATATCCATCAGATTTCCCATGATAAATTTTGGGTTTGATGTAAAAAGTATTGCGATCATGCTTTAACATAATTGCTTGATTCTTACTAATAATGTTGCGATTTTCTCTAAAGTATTTTGCAATTACTTGTATTCTTTCTTGTCCTAACTCTGAATATAATTTATCATTTAGTATTAGAGCATTGTAGTTCTCATCAAGTATAGCATAGTAGACTGTAATGAAAAACTCCAAATCATTTTTATCCTTCCCATCATTTTGATGATTATTTAAGTAATTAGAACCATAGTAATATATATCAAAAATTTTAAACTCTCTATTGATTTCTTTAGTAGTTAATTTCTCTATATATTAGTTAATTTCTCTATATATTGAATTACAATATTAAATGTTGCTAATATTAAACAAAATGCTATAAGTATTACACTGGATGGAATTAAAAATAGACTTAACTTTAATTTTTTACTTTTTTTCTTTGTTTTATTTTCATTATTATCGCCTAATCTTTCAGATTCAGCTTAAATCCAAATCCCCAAACTGTCTCAATGGATATATTGCTATTATGAGTAAGTATTTTTTTTCGCAACCTTTTTATTGTATCATCAGTAACTCTTGTTTCTACAAAACTATCATAACCCCATATTACATTGAGCAACTCTTCACGGGAAATTGCCTTGTCCTTATTTTCAATTAAATAACTTAGTAGTGAATACTCTGTATTAGTAAGTTTTAATTCTTTATTTTTACAATATGCTGTTTTTTGCATGGGATATAACACAATGTCACCAAAGTTCAGTTCGTCATCTGTTGTTTTTTCTTTCTCTTTTGATAGTCGTTTAAAAATCGCTTTAACTCTCATAGTAAGTTTAATAGGAGAAAAAGGCTTAGCAAAATAATCATCGCAACCCAATGTAAAACCTGTAACATAATCTGCATCGGTTCCACGAGCAGTAAGCAAAATAATCGGGACATCCGACTTTTTGCGAATGGATGAACAAATACTAAATCCATCTGTTCCCGGCATCATGACATCCAATATAACTAAATCAGCAGGTATCTCTTCAAACTCACAAAGTAGTGCATCTCCAGTCTCAAATAATTTGACCCTGAATCCTTCATCTTCTAAAAAAGATTGTATTAATTCTCTTATATTTTTTTCATCATCAGCTACATAAATTGAATAACTCATATATCATTTTTACCCCCCTTAAATTTGCAATTTTTAGGCAGATAATACTCTTAATAGTAGAATTTTATCAATAAAAAACTTTATTCTATCTATTTAATTGTATAATAATATAATTATGATTTCAAATATTCCCTTTTGGTTAAGTAATAATATTGTTCTTTTATAAAAAACTTCATAACATTTCCAACATACTTGTTCTTAGCTAAGATATAATACTTTCTATTAAATCCATGAATTCGCCCTTACGTATTTCCATTATAGTTTCTAATGCTATAGATAATTTTCTTTCTAAAATTGATTAATATATGTCAAAAGCACCCACCTATTGTAAAAATAAGTCAGTGCTTTTGACAATACTATTTTTTAAAACATTAAAATTACTTTGGTACAGTTACCTTCTGGTATCATGCCTGATATGGCAGACATTAGGTTAATAGCCATGTGACACAGACCAAACAGTAAAGCGAAAACAATTATTGGAAACCAGCCTTTTTTTCTTTTTTTCATCCATTCCATCACCTCATATGCTCAGTTTAACAAACAGGGTATAAAGTTTCTATTAAAATGATTTTTCTATAAAAAACTTGCCAATAAAGACAATCTATCTTGTAATTATATTTTGCACCAAAGCTAGCCCGATACCATAGCCTCCTGTAACTCGGTTTCTTGATTCCTCTAAAAGTGCCCGTACATTTACTTGTGAATATTGGGGCTGGGCATCTCTGCTCAAAAACAAAATACCCTCTACCAATCCTGATAATCGGGTCACATTGTTTTCCATGGTGGAAATAAAGTCTTCAATTTCTATATCCTTTAGGGTCTGCTTTTTCTTGAAAACATCAATTTTTGTACGAAGTTCATTAGCAACATTTGCACTGAATTGTTTTTGCTTTTCATAGCTTTCATAGATCTTATTCAGTACTGCATCAAAGCTCTGGGAAAGCTTCTCCAATTCATATCCGCCTTTAGACATTACGATGTCATTACGCAGACTCTCCACACTATCAATATTAATTAGAAAAACCTTTTCTGTTAGAACCTTCAAAGGCTTAATTACATGCATGATAATAAGAAAAAATGCCAACGAGCCAAGCAGGATAGTTGCAATCATTACAGAAAAAGAATATATTTGAAATTCAGTGATTGACTTGAGCTGAGCATCATCCACAATCAGAAGCAAAATGTCATTTTCTTGTAAGTCCACAATCACATTTTTTAATTCCTCTCCCGTTTCATTCATTAACGTATAGTGTTTTTTTACTCTTCACTGATCAAATACCCCTTTCCAATTACATTAGTAATCATATTTCTACCTGTGCTCTCTTTTAGCTTTTTCCGCAGACCTGACATATGAACACGAACAGCATTGCTGAAACTGTCCGCTTCACTATCCCAAACATGCTCCAATAATTCTTCTTGAGTGACATACTGTGCCAAATGCAACAATAGATATTCAAGAATCTCAGTTTCTTTTCTTGTCAATTTGATTTCATCACCATTAACATAGGCAATCCTACTGATTGTATCAAATGACAATTCACCACAGTGTAGAACCGTGTTTTCCTGCACTGCTTTTCGGCGAAGCAAAGAGCGTATTCTGGTTTTGGAAGATTGATGTCCAGTATAATTACTCAATGCCGCCACACAATTTCTATTCTCCTATTGTAAGTCTTTCTCCATAATTTTATCAATTTTTTTGTTTAAGTCATCAATTTGTGACTGAGTATCAATTGAACCTGTTATAGGCTCCCCTATGACATTGCCCTGACGATCACTTGTTCTACCCTGCGGCTTCTATGGGGTTATTACGGTCAAGCCACAGTTTGGTATGCTGTGGTGATTAGCCGTTGGAGAGGCAAAACGCTATTTTTATACAAAATGGTTGCCACAGAGTGATTATGATGCACAAAATCTGGAATATGAATATCATACTGATAAAAGTGTTGGAAAAAATCCAGCAGTTGATATTGTGTTTGCTATCACGAAACGAGCAAAATAAGCAACACCTTCGGTAGTAACTTTTTCTATTATACATGTGCCAGAACTCTGCAAAGCAGTCCAGTCATCTGAGCAAAATTTATCGAAATATAGAGAAAAAGCCCGGCAAATGCCGAGCTTTTTTTCTATTATATATTAGTAAGAGCCATATTTCGCTGGAATTACAGTTTTACTTAGCGTAAACTTTGCCCCAGATAGAAGTCGTCTTGGAATCAATTTTCTGAATGTTGGAAATCACTGCCTCTAGCTGTGTCTTTAAATCAGCAGTGGCCTCTTCTGCCTGAGCATAATAGGTATCCACTTTTTCGTAGAGCTTATCGATCTTCTTCTGTTCACGAATCAACAGTTCTTTTTCTGACTTCGTCAAGACATCAGAAAGCTGAATGAACTTGATATAATCATGTCCCACTGTTTTCTGGGCTTGGTTTTCGTGGGTATCCAACTTAGTCCATAGATTTTCGTGCGCGTTTTTGATTTTGAAAATCTGATTAAAAATTGGATCTGCTTGCTTTACAATCATAGCTGTCTTTTCATCAATCTGCCTATTTAGCTCATTCATCTGCTCGTAGTAAGGTGCCTTGGCATTTTCAGTTTCTACCAACAAAGCCTTTTCCTCTTTGGTCAGCATATATAGTGTTTTGACAAAATCCGCCATAGATTCATCAGTAGGTTGAGCAATGGTTTCAACCTGCTGGTATTCGGGGTTGACTGGGTTGATGTGGGAACCATAGCCGCCAGGGACTTCGGCAGCAAAAGCGGAAACAGAGCTTCCCGCAAGAACCATAGTGGCCAACAGGCCGCATGTAACAACGTTTTTAGTCTTCGATAAATAATTCAAGTATTTCATATTGAAGTTCCTCCTTTTAATATGTTTTTTTAGCTTACCTCAATGTGAGGTTGGTTACTTAACTTAATTATGATTATATACATCCAATCCTTGGAAATCTCCGAAAGAGTGCATGAAAATTATGGCAGATTTGTGGCAAGCTGAAACATTGTGGAGAAACACCTATTGATGCACCGGTAATAGAATGCGAAATATTGTTTTTCCTGGACTTGAATCTACAGTAATTTTCCCATGATGCTGCTGAACCACCTCCTGCGTAATAGACAGGCCTATTCCAAAATTCCCACCAGAACCTTTATAAAACCTTTCAAATATATGGGGAAGATCTTTTGAAGATATTCCGGTGCCGTCGTCCTCAATAGTAATGATGGCACCCTCGTCAGTTTGCCTGCATGTAATGTGTATTACTGTTTTTGCATAGCGTAAAGCATTGGTAAGAATATTGAGCACAGCTCGCTCCATTTCAGACTCGTCACCACAGCAAGGAATGGGGGTATCGGCTACATTAAACTGAAGAGCAATATTGTTTTTCTGTGCAGTCGTTTCAATGGTTCCAGTACAATATAAAACCAGTTCCCGAAGATCAAATACTTCATGGGGCATATGGTGATTTGCCGCATCCATTCGAGACAACAATAAAATATCATTGATCAGCAGTGACATTTTCTGAGTCTCGTGAATGATGACTGACAAACACTTTTCCTTATCTTTGATTACCCCCGACTGTAAGCCTTCGGCATACCCTTGAATGGACATAAGGGGTGTTTTCAGCTCGTGGGAAGCATTGGCGAAGAACTGTTTCTGTGCATTTTCTGCCTGATCAATCATATCTATCATTGCGAGAATCGTTCTAGCTACCTGATAAAATTCTTTATATACAAAAGCAGGATTTCTCGGCAATGTCTCCCGCTTCCCAGCTCGAAATATAAAAGCGTTCAGCGCTTTAAAGGCCGCGTCTAGCTTATAAGACCTAAGAAACATTAAAAACAAAGTAAGCAAAAGTACACCTGCCATCAGAATCCAGAGAATTTGATTGACAGTTGCTCCAAATGAAACCAGGGGAGTAACATTTGTAAATACAAGAATATCGTATTGGTGATTCTCTTGGTTCTTTTCATCTTCAAAGATCATATACCCATCGTAGTAACCATAATATGTCCCCATCTGAATGCGGTAGGCTTGGCTCTCATGGGTAAAGGATAGCATTTTTCCATCACGCAAATCATGGCGGTTTTGTTGATAAAGCGAGGTGATGTATTCCGTCATGGCTTCTTCCTCTGGGTTCGGCCAAGGGGGACTGGGGTCTATTGCTTTTTCTGATTCATCCAGTACGACATATGCCGTTGTCAGCCCATATCCGCTTTCGTTCTTCGTGAACTTCCACCAATTCTCTTCATTTTTGCTGTATAACGAAAATGTCGAGAACTGGCTGTCGATATGTTCGGAAGCGATGCGGTTAGTATATTGGGATACTATAATATTGAATGCCAATAGAATAATGGCAAAGGCACCAATTATTATCAGTGAGGGGCTTATAAATAGAGAAGATTTTAATGTTGGACGTATTCTCATAGTGGTTGTTCCTCTGTTAGACGAAATCCATATCCCCAAACGGTTTCAATGATAACATTACTGGAGCAAGCTGCCATTTTTCTTCGAAGCCGTTTGACGGTGTCGTCAGTTGCCCGTGTTTCCACTGACTCATCATATCCCCAGATAGAATTGAGGAGTTCCTCTCTGGATACGGCTCGATCCCTGTTTTCAAACAGGAAAATCAGAAGTGCATACTCTGTATTGGTAAGCTTTAGCTCTTGTTCCCGGCAAAAGGCCAATTTTTGACTGACATGCAGTGTAATATCTCCAAATGACAGATCTTTATCCCGGCTGCTTTCTCCTGACCAATTCTCCGCCCGGTTAAAAATGGCCTTCACCCGCATGACCAGCTTAATAGGGGAAAATGGTTTGATAAAATAGTCATCGCACCCCATTGTAAAGCCGGTAATATAGTCAGCATCCATGTCCTTTGCTGTTAATAAAATAATTGGGATATCAGATGTTTTACGAATCTTTGAGCAGATCGTAAACCCATCTGTTCCTGGCATCATGATATCAAGAATCACAAGGTTCGCTGGAGCAGCATCAAAGCGTTTCATCAGTGCGTCCCCTGTCTCAAAAACTTCCACTTCATAATCATCCTTCAAAAAGTCTTTGAGCAATTCCCGGATATTTTGTTCATCATCTGCTATATATATGATTTTGTTCATATTACATCCCTCCTTACATTCACCGAGCAAAGATATCTTTATAATGTTAACCCAACAAAAGACTCAGCTCAATTTGTGTTCCCTGTGCTGAGCTTTGAAGGACACAAACATCCCCACCATGCTGGCGGGCGATTTCTCGTACAAGTGCCAATCCAAGGCCCGCACCTCCCATAGCGCGGCTTCTTGACTTATCCACTCTGAAAAACGGTTCGAATATCTGCTCCCAGTCATTTTTATCGATTCCCGAACCCGTATCGGAGACAATTACCCTGGCATATTCATCATTCTCTTTGATTTCAACCGAAACCTCGCCGCCTTGATGATTATATTTAATTGCGTTTTCAATTAGATTATAGATTGCTCTGTATATCAGCATATCACTGCCCATAATCTGTGCATCGCCGGGTTTCTGAGTAAGGCTTATGCCCTTTTTATCCCCCACAGCCACTAAATCGCAGATAACCTCTTCGGTCAGCTCTGCAAGTGAGATATGGTCACTTCTTTTTGCTGACTGAAGCTCGGTCATTTCCAAAAGGATGTCTATTACATGGGATAAACGGTCGGTCTGTATCTTAACCATGTCTATTGCCTCTTGATAGTCATCATTTCCAGGGTTCTTGTTTTTTTCAAACACCTCAACTTTGGTCTGCATAACCGCAAGAGGGGTGCGAAGTTCGTGGGCGGCGTTAGCGGAAAACTGCCTCTGTGCGGAAAAGGCATTGTTAAGCCTTTTGAGCATTCCGTTAAAAGCGTCGATAAGACGCAGAATTTCAATAGAGTTACTCTCTAAAGCAATGGGCTGCTGCATGTTTTTTGCCTGAATATCTTGGATCTGCCTGCCAAGTTTCTTAAGCGGGCGCAGCGCGTATCCTACGATAAAGTATATCAGGGTACTGCTTATTAGCGTGATAATTGATGTTATGAGCAGACTCTTCCCCCAAAATTCCACCTGTGTGTTTTTAACCATGTCAGAAAGATTCGCCGTCGTATCAATATATAATTCAACATTTACTGAGGAGTCCTCCGAAAATAGTTCCTTTGGGAATATGGCTATTACCGAATCCTCAATATCATCCATATATAGTACAGCCGATCTGCTGATAAAGTAGCTAAGGGTAAGACAGGCTACAATTACCAGAAATGCAGTCATTAATGTGAGTTTCCACTGAAGGGAGAGCCTTTTTTTCATTCAGACATACCTCCTATCAGGTAGCCCTGCCCGATGCGATTAGTAATCGGATCATATCCCAAGACCGCTCTCAACTTCTTGCGAAGCGCAGAAATATGCACACGGATGGAATTGCTGAAACTGTCCACGCTTCCATCCCACACATGCTGTATAAGCTCTTCCTGGCTTACTGGGTGCTCCTGATGGAGCATAAGATACTCCAAAAGACCCAGCTCTTTTCGCGTAAGTGATAGCTCTACACCCCTTGCAAAAGCAGTGCGTGCCTTTGTATCAAGGGAAATTTCTCCACACTCGAGAACAAGATTATTCTGAACGACACGTCTTCGCGTAAGGCTTCGCACACGAGCTTCCAGTTCCTCAAAATGAAAGGGCTTACACAGATAATCGTTCGCCCCTCCATCGAGTCCGTCTATTTTGTCCTGAAGCTGGCCTCTTGCAGAAAGTATAAGTATGTTAGTTTCTGCATCCTCCATGCGAATATTTTGAAGTACTTCCATTCCATCCATTCCCGGAAGATTCAAATCTAATATTATAAGATCATAACTCTCCGACAGTATCATATCCCAAGCATCTTCCCCGTCGAAGCAGGTGTCCACCTCATACCCGTCAAGCCGCAGTCCCTTTGCAATTGTCTCGCAGAGGGTCTTTTCGTCCTCGACTACCAATATTCTCATATTCGATATACACTCCTTTCATTGTGCTCTATTTTTACTTACTGCCGGAAAAGCACTCGGCAGATTGCAGAAAAGCTTATCATATTTAAAACCAAGTTTTCAAAAATATTATAACATATGGGAAATAAAATTTCTGCTAAATTGATTTAAGAATTGTTTTTATCTTAACAGGAAATTTATACTCAATTTGCTATACTTCTGTTGTCAGAAAAAATCAAATCAAAAAAACAGAGGAGGGATAACAAATGAATTCTATCGGTAAATATTCGGCACAAATAAAATTTACAGTGCAGCTGATGCTGATTATTACGGCAATCGCCTTTGTGGGTTTAGGTGCATACCGTGGAGAGGTCGAAACCGTGTTTGCGAAAGCAATTCGTCTGTGTTTGGAGTGTGTTGGAATTGGATAAGGCTAAAGTGAAGAAAATTTCATTCAAGAATTTTTTTAAAAAAAGGAATACCATTCAAACGTTTGCCACGCTTCTGACAAACATCCATCTGCCAAATTTTCTGAAGGGAGCTTTATATAATGGAAAGGTCAAGCAGGTATGTGTGCCTGGACTTAACTGCTACTCATGTCCGGCTGCAACGGGAGCCTGCCCCATCGGATCTTTTCAGGCCGTGGTGGGTTCCTCCAAGTTCAGTTTTTCCTATTATATAACTGGTATACTGATTTTTTTCGGCATAATGCTCGGAAGGTTTATTTGTGGCTTCCTTTGCCCCTTCGGATGGTTTCAGGATCTGCTTCATAAGATTCCAACGAAGAAGTTCAGCACCAAAAAGCTTAAGGCTCTGCGCTACATTAAGTACGGCGTTCTCGCCATTGTGGTAGTTGCATTGCCAATCCTTATAACAAACAAAGCCGGAATCGGCTCACCATACTTCTGTAAATATATCTGCCCCCAGGGGATATTGGAAGGCGGCATACCCCTTTCCCTAGTTGACAGCAGTATTAGGGCAACACTTGGGAGTCTCTTTGCTTGGAAATTCGGAATACTAGTTGGGATTATAATTCTCAGTGTGCTGTTCTACCGTCCCTTCTGCAAATGGCTGTGCCCACTGGGTGCGTTCTATGCACTGTTTAACAAGGTTTCGCTTCTTGACTACAATGTGGACAAGCACAAATGCATTTCCTGCGGAAAATGCAGCAGAACCTGCAAAATGGATGTGGACATCACTAAAAACACCTCCCACTCAGAGTGTATCCGCTGCGGAGAGTGCATAAAGGTGTGCCCAACAAAGGCAATCAGCGTCCACTGGGGATTTAAAAGTCCTCTTGAACTAAAGAAAGATAAAATAATAAATCAGATTGGAGAGATAAAAAATGAAAGTAATTAAAAGAATCGTATCCATACTTATAATAATAATGATGACTTTTTCGCTGGCTGCATGCAGCAGCAATAGCACAGTCAGCTCCCCCTCCTCAACAGACGGAACAAAGCAAACTAAAGCCTTCCCGAAATTTCAGGGAACAGATTTTGAGGGCAATAGTGTTGATGAGACCCTGTTCAGCAAAAACGAGGTAACTCTTCTTAACTTCTGGTTCAACGGCTGCTCCGCATGTGTCAATGAGATGCCTGCACTGGAAGAGTTAAACACCAAGCTCCGTGAAAAGGGCGCTGAACTTGTAGGTGTAAATGTGGAGGCCGGAGAAAGCGACAAGTCACTTGCAGAGGCAAAGGAAATCCTTTCAAAGCAGGGTGCCACATATAGGAATTTGTTTATCAGTGGCGGACAAGAAGCAAAGGACTATATCGGAAAAATCTTTGCTTTCCCCACCACCGTTATGGTTGATAAAAACGGTAATATCATCGGAGAACCCATTGTAGGAAGCATTGAAGATGAAAAGAAAATGGACGATATCCTTAAAATGGTCGACGATGTGAAGGCCGGCAAAACAATTTCATCCTCTGTTTCCTCTGAGAAAACACTTGACGATAAAATCGAAGCACTTGTGACAGAGGAAAACAATATCTTCTTAGAACACAAGGATGTTTGGGACAAGGTATTCGACCATATGGAGAAAAGCAATGTTGAACAGATGGGTGATACTACCTACGCTGAATACTTGAAAGCTCAGATAGAAGCTGCAAAGGATTCTTTTACCAAAGATGAGCTAAAAACTCTTTTTGATGATATTAAAAGAATAGACGAAATTGATAGGCAAATTCAGGAATTAAACAACAATAAGGACAATAAGTAATCGGGAGGCAAGACATGACTAAAAACAATATAGATGTTAGACGAAAAATCTGGTTTGCCGCACTCCCAATACTTGCCATAGCGGGACACTTTCTTACATCAAGTATCTTTCTCTACGGCATTTACTATTTGTTTGTAAATATTTTTCATATACCAGAGGAACAGTTTATGAAGTTTTCTTATTTAGCTGAAATTCTTGTAGATGTGATACTGATGCTTATCTTCTTTATTATCTACAAGTTGGCGTTCAGGAAAGGCAAAGATGAAATAAGAACTGTGCCGAATCTCAAGGATTCGGCAATAAGTCTCGTCGCAGTTGCAGGAGTTTCAGGAGTCTCTTATCTCTGGATTATGCTGGCTGAAAAAATACCCGCTCTTCAGGGAAGCCTTGCCGCAATGGATGCAGCAAACAAGGAAATCGGCGGTGGAAGTAGTTTAGGTGTAATTCTGATTGCCGTTATTGCCGCACCTCTCATAGAAGAGATTCTTTTCCGAGGAATAGTATTTCGCTCCATACGTAAGGTTATCTCCGGATGGGTTCCGATCATACTGTCAGCGACAATGTTCGGAGCCTATCACATGAATATGGTTCAGGCTGTTTATACTACATTTATGGGAATAGTCGCTGCCATAATTTACGAGAAGACGAATAACCTTATGTATCCCATTCTCGTACATGGGGCAAACAACCTCATCGGTGCGATACAGAGCTTTATCCCTTCAGAGGCAGGAGTTTTTACCCTCAATATGGTTTCCCTTGCCATGATTATCCCTATGTGCTTTGTAATCTACCGTTTATTTAAACGCAACTGCACAGAACAAGCATCTGCTAAAACACCTGTCGACATTTAAAATGAAAGTATTACAGCAAACTGGCACATGGCTTAGAACCGTGTGCCCATTGTGTTATTCAAGCATTGTTATTCTGGATATGGCATTCTGCTGCCGCATTTTTACTTGGGTTAATTATTGTTAAAACAAGAAATATCGCTTATTCTCTAATTGCTCATGCCCGTATTCTGTAAAACTCTTACAAAACAAATTGAGCCACTACAGTTTTATATCTGTATAGTGGCTCTTTATGCCTACATCCCTAAAATTCGCCAGAGTATCCTTGCAAAAGGCCGGTGAACAGGTTTCCGTTTTCATATTCCTTCCCATTTCCATTGTTTATAATTTGTGCGTTGAAGCTGCTGCTTTAATATGCTAAACTTATTTTATATATCTACTGAACAAAACTTTTACGAATGATAGTATTTGAAAAAGTACCCATTAGGTGAAATTTATATTTGACAGAGGAAATTGAGTCAATGAAATTAACCTTAAAAACGCTTTTATTAGCTAGTATTCTTTTTATAGCACTACCTCTTATTGGGGTAAACTATTTACCTTCAGATTGGGGATTTCCCTTTATATTACTTACGTTGTATATTTTAAATCCTACTTTTTTCATATACACAAGCTCCCTGACGGGGAAAAATATTAAAAACAATTGGCTTATTCCTTTACTTTCACTTTTGATTCTTTTAGTTTCTACTCGTTTAATTTATGGAACAGTTCAACCAGTTATAGTTATAATTAATGTGGTAGTGTGTGTAATATCAGTCTTAGTAACACATCTTATAAAGAAAAGAAACATATCATACTAACCATTATGAGCAACATCCTTGGCACAGCAAGCCTACTGCTCTATATGGGCAAACAACACTAATCTCAAAGTTGTAGAAAATAGGTGCGATACCGAGAAATTTAAAATCCAAGTGGATATTTATTTCATTACAGAAAGATAGTTTCCTATCTGGCAGGGTGCAATGAAAATGAAATCTTATCAATAACGGCAATGACAGCAATTTGTAAAATAGCCTTAAAAGAATATATAGAACAGGAAGTTAATAGTGATGAAAATGCTAAAGTTGTGCTTCTACCTACGTTTGCAAAGAATATTAAAAAAATTAGAAAATCAATAGCTGTCGCGGCTTGTATTATAATTATGACCTTTTCAGTGACTATGGTTGCAAATGCTGAATTTAGAGAAAAAGTTATTTCGTGGGTCATTGAAACCTTTGAAAAATATAGTATCTTTGAGTTAAAGAATGATAAAAAATTAACTATACGGGAGTTACAAAAGTATTCTCCACAATATATTACAGATGGTTTCCAGTTGCAGAATATGATAGAACAACCAAGTTTAATGCTATATGAATACATTAGTGAAGATGGTAATACCCTTAATATCTTTATGAGCCTTTCTGATACAAAAATATATTTTGACACAGAAGGAATTACTTTAGATAAGATAGAGATATCTGAAACAACGGCTTATTATTTTGAAAAAGATTGTCCCCTTTTTCCTCCTCGTGCGTTATATAAGTGAAGGCATATAAGCAAAGTAACTTTAAGGAGAGTGATTCCAATGGTTTAAGAAAGAAAATATAATCAGATATATATAAATTAAATTTAGAAAGTGAGGACTTTATATGAAAAAGTTGACTACAAAAATAATAAGTTTTATAATAACATTATCAATGATAATGAGTTTAAGCGTTCCTACTTTTGCAAGTAAATTGGACATGAATCCTTTTCTTAATCAGCAGATAGATTATGCGACTATTGTTGAAAGACTAGAGATTGATGATTTAAACAATTTTATTCAGAGTATAAAATATAATGAGCCAACCATAACTGATGAGAATCTTGAACAAAAAATCAAGATTAGAGTATTGCAGGATGGTTAGACAAGAAAATTATTCGGGTAAATAGTAATGGAAGTATTGTTTTTAACGGTAATTTAAATACTCGCTCTTATGGTGATTTGCCCATTATAAAAAACAGATTAAGAACTAATGAGAAGAGAGTTTTCAATAAAAGTTTATTTAAGGGGATATCTGTATTATCAGCTGCAAAAACAGCTATGTCATATTATAAGAAATATTATAACTCTACCTCTAAATACGAGGATGATAATTCTGATGCGTTTCGTCATGCTCTCTGGATGATATTATCGGCGAGAGATGCAGGTGCTGCATATGCAAGAGAGTTTGGTGTGGCACATGAAGATGACTATCCGGGCAGTGCGTTAGCAAGAAAAATGGATTTGTTTAACAACGATGTGGGCATTAACAAAGCAACAAAAATCCCATCAAATGCACCTTCTGATGTTATAATTGATATAGCGCTAGTACTTATAAATGATGCAGTGAAAAATGGAGAGTTCCGACGTTTTAAAGGTTCGGATATCGGCACTAAAAACTATTTGGTAAAAACAAATTCCGTGGGGTCTAGAAAATGAGTAGAAAAACTTTTTTTGTTTTAGGTATATTTAGCTTTATATTAATAACAACTTTGTATTATAATTCAGTTTATTTATTAAGAGAAAGCAGTATACCCCATAAAATAAAAACAGAAATTTCCGGATTATCCAGTGTTAATTTTGATGAATTAGTTACTGGAGATTGGAATAACATAGTGGTTGTTTCACCATATACAGACTCAAGTGAAATTAAGA
Organism: Tissierella praeacuta DSM 18095; assembly: GCF_900128955.1. GTDB lineage: Bacteria > Bacillota > Clostridia > Tissierellales > Tissierellaceae > Tissierella > Tissierella praeacuta. The sequence continues at coordinate 35,339 of NZ_FQTY01000011.1, read as the reverse complement.
AACAATACAATATTAATTTCAGTCGAATTGCTAATAAATCGATTGAGTATGGTGATGGTCAGAGCTTAATCATATTTTGTGAGGAAAATAAAGTTGAAAGCTATTTCTATATTCCATATCAAGTTGCTGTGATTGACTATTCTAAACTACCAAAAACACAAAGAATTGAACGTGAAAATTCTATTTTTGCAGTTGAGCGAAAAAACAATGGAGAGTCTATCACAATATTATCTTATACCTCTAAGTAGAATGAACTCACAAAAATAACAAGCTTTTAGTTATAACAAAACAAAATTAGGTAGAATAAATTACAGAAGCTCAAACATGTATGAAGGTACAGTGCATTATTCTTTAGATGTATCATATACATCTAGGCTGGGACTTCCTTCATATACAGTTAGATTATTTGCAGGGAAACTAGTAGATTTAGTAACCATTGTTGTGTCAGCTATTGCATTTCCTAAGGCTATGGTTGCCACATTCATTAAGAGATTATTATTGAGTGCAGGCATATCTATTACAGGAGGAGCTTTATCTAAAAAGTTCTTTAATAGTAACTGATCTCATAGCACGCTATCTATTAGGAGTATTTCTGGAATGGGATTGATTATAATGCTTTATAATCACACTAAGCGTTAGTTTTAAGTTTTTTCTATTTTTAGATTATGAGCACACCCTCCATCAGTGACTAACTTTATCCACCCAATAAAATCTATCTAATTACGCAAATAAGGTACTGTACTATTCGATTTAGCACAGTGCCTTTGCTTTTACATACCCAATATGCGCCAAATATAGAGCGGTGCCGTTAAGGTGAACATCAAACAGGCAAATAAAATTGCCGGATCACTCCACTCAACTTGACCATGTTTGCGATAATCAAAATACAGCTAAAGTTATATCGATTGCGGGAAAGACTACCTTATTTACCACAGTTTTAATTTGCCCTGAAGCATCACGCCATGTACCCCCAATTGCACCAGCTAAATCTCCTGTGCCAGCTGCAAAAGCTGTTGTACAGAAAAACATGAAGAGAATAAGAAAACAAGTCAGCATCAGGATTCCTTTTTTATACTTTGTCATAAAAACTGCCTTCTTTCTTATATATTTTCACAAGACAAAATCCCCACGGGTTAGGTTAATTATTCTCATCCATAGGTTTATTGACCGCTTACATTACAAGCTTTAATTTTGACTTCTTTACTATACTGTGATTTTCTTCCCATAAAAAACACCTCCAAAGTAGATTATTTAATTTTAATTAATCAGATAATCTACTTTGGAGGTATCATATCATTTCCTTAATCGCTTTTTATATTGTTTTATAGAAATTAAACTATTATTTAGTATATCCCTGTAGTATGTTTTAATTTGATATAATCAGTTTAATAGCAATTCTTTAATGCAACTTTTTATATTCACTTAATCTATTTATCAGAATATATCAATTTATCTATATTCTTCGTTATAACAGTGAAACTATTTATTTTATAATCTTTTTCAGTGTAATCTATCCAAGTATAACCTTGTCAGTTACACCAGTGGTTGCAATTTCTTTGAGATGTTTGTAATATAAAATATTGCAAATATTATTGCAGTTAATATCCATGACATAGGATAGCAAGCTAAGACCATAAATAGGCTTGGACGTAAAGGAACTGCAAAGAATATCCATATAATTCGAGATGCACAAATTCCTAAAAGAGTAATAAGCATTGGTTTAAAACTTTCTCCCGTACCTCGTATTGCTCCAGGGAAAACTTCACAAAATACATAAAATACATATAAGGGTGCAAGAAATTGTATAATTTGAGAAGTAAGCTCAATAACTTCCCCATCCTTAACTAAAATTCCAGCAAAGATTCTGCTTCCCATATATAAAGTAGAACTAATAACTATAAGTATAATTGCTGGTATTATTATACCAACACGAATTCCTTTTTTTGCACGTTTAAATTTTTTGGCTCCATAATTTTGTGCAACAAAAGTAGATACAGCTGTAGCAAAAGCTTCCGATACATACCATATTAAAAAGTCTATTTTCCCACATATAGCCCAGGCTGCTATACTATTAACTCCAAAATTATTTATACTTGCTTGAACAATAGTATTAGAAATTGGAAATAGTGTTGCTTGTAATCCAATAGGTAATCCTAATTTAACAATTTCCAGCATATGTTCTTTGTACAACTTAAGTTTTTTTATATATATTTTACAAGGTGATTTTGTCTTAGTTAATCTTAAAATTACCAAAATTGCGCTTACAGCTTGAGATATAACTGTAGCAATAGCTGCACCTACAGCACCCATTTTAAACATAACTACAAAAATCAAATCTAAAGCTATATTTACTATATTGGCTGTAATCAAAAAATAAAAAGGAGTTTTTGAATTTCCTATAGCTCTTAATATTCCTGCCCCAATATTATATAGCATCGATATAGACATCCCTGCATAATAAATAATAAGATATCTCTTAGCATCATGCATTATTTCATTGGGAACTCCTATGACTTGAGTAAAGAAAGGAGCTAATACAATGGCAATAATTGATAACAATAATCCTCCTAAAAATGCAAAGGTTACAGCATTATGACTAGCTTCAGAAACCTTTTTAAATTTTTTTGCTCCATAATATTGAGAAATAACAATTGTAGCACCAGATGAAAGACCTACAAAAAAATTAACCGGCATATTTATTAAAGTATGCACTGAATCTATTGCTGCCAAAGCACCTTTTCCAGCAAATCTTCCAAGAATAATTGCATCTGCCATTGAGTATAAGGCTTGAAAAAGAGTTCCCAAAAAAATGGGCATAGCAAACTTTATCAAAGTTTTCCAAATAATACCCTTAGTTAAGTCATATTCTTTTATAGTTGATTCCATTATTTTTCCTCCTGTAATTGATTATTTTATACACAAAAAATCACTCCATCTTCTATTTTAGGATAAAAGAAAGTTGTTTTTCTAGGAAATTTATATCCTTTTTTACACAATAGAATAATTTCATCAATACTTGGTGACGAAAAATTAAAAGTTATTCTATTTAAATTATCATTTTCTATATCATTATTTATTGATGGCTCAATTTCTCTACAACAATCAAAACAACTATTCATTAAAGGTTCTATATATTTTTGAAATATCTCTGCCGAACATCCATTTACTTCTCTCATGTTTGATTTGTTTCTTTTTAAATAAAATATCTCATCACAGAATTTCATAATCGTATTCTCATCTGAATCATACTCATTATTGAAATCACTATAAACGTAGAAATATTTATTCAAGGCCTCAAGGAAACTTTCTTTTTGCTTGTTTATATTATCAGTAGCTCTTATTTTCCATTCTCTTGAAAATCTAATGGTTTTAATTTGACTAGCTGAAACAATATTAGCAAATACTTTATTGAAATTAGTTTGAATATCAATATTGTCAGTCATATTATATAAGTTTTCCAATGAACACAACCTATGATGTCCATCTGCAACATATAGACTACCAATCTTATTAAAAATTTCAATAAATTTATTTATAGTATCATTATTTTCAATTCTCCAATATCTGTGTTTCTTATTATTAATTGATACAAAACTGTAAGTTTCTTTCTGTTTCTCTATTACTTCATCTATAAGATTATCAATAAATTCATGACTTTCAGTATAAAACAACATTATAGGCTCAGACTGCACTGGACACTCAGTAAAACAACTACACATATTTTCTATTTTCTCTTTGTATATTTGTTCATGTTTTATAACTTTTTCTTTTAAGCTATCTAAAATATCAACACAAGTCAATATTGACCTAATGGTATACTCTGTATTACTCTCCTCATGTATATATAAACAAGGTTTATAATTTTTTACCAAAATATCTTCAATAATAAATTTTGAATATTGGTTTAATATGTCTTTAATATTGAAGTTTCTTTTCCTATTTTTAAAATAAATTTCACTATCTAGCAATTCATTATGGTATTTTGTTATAACATTGTCCCTTAATGTTTCCTTAATAGATAAGGATTGAAATGTCTTTATTCTCATTTTATTCACCAAATCTAACTTTATTTTGTTTCATAATTTCTTCATTTATATCTTTAGTGCTCTTTGGAATAGATAACTCCTTTTCAATTTCATTATTATAAAAAAAACTTTTGTTAGCATTTGTATGTTTTGGTTTTAACCTTTTAGCTTTGTCAATTAGAAAATTAATATTGGTATCAATAGAAAAACCAACTTCTCCAAGCCATTTTTCATTAAATAATGTATCTACATATCTATCGCCTCTATCAGCCACCATAGAAATGACAATCTTATCTTTTGGTAAGATATCTGCAATATGCATTGAAGTTAAAAAAACAGCACCTGAAGATGGCCCTATCATTATTCCTTCATGTTTCGCTAAAACTCTTGCGGCTATAAATGCTAATTCATCTTCAATTAAATATCCTTCATCTACTAAATCTATATTCAAGTTGACAGGAGTCCAGCCAAGCCCAACACCTGGCGTTAAATATGATTTAGCTTCTCCACCGAATATTATAGATCCTATTGCATCAACACCTATTATTTTTATATCTGGTCTATTCTCTTTAAAGTACTTTGATATACCACCTATTTGTCCACCAGTGCTTACTGCAACTACTATAGCCCCTATATTGTCATCACATTGTTCTAATAATTCCTTAGCAGTTTGTTCATAATGTGCTTGACTGTTTAATAGGCTAAAACACTGATCTGGCCTAAATGAATTATCTATTTCAGATGCCATCTTATTAGCAAGTGCTATTCGAGTCTTGTGGTAACTGCCACAATCATCTTTTTCAGTAACTACAATCACTTCAGCTCCATACCCCTTTAATAATGCTTTGTTGGACTCTGTTGTTTTTGGATCTACTAAAATTTTGATGTTATAGCCTTTTGCAGCGCCTATCATAGCTAATGCTATACCAAAGTTACCGCTAGAAGACTCAATAATCGTACCTCCTGGTTTTAGCAAACCTCTTTTTTCTGCTTCTTCAATAATATACTTCGCTGATCTATCTTTTACACTACCAGCTGGATTAAAACTTTCCATTTTGAGTAAAATTCTTTTTGTATAGGCCTGAATGTTCTTTAATGAAATTAACGAAGTTGTTCCCACCAAATCTAAAATACTCTTATCCAAAATACACCCTCCCTTATACTGTTAAGATTTTATTTATTTGTTTCTAAATTTTATCCACAAATTGACTCTCCATCTCCTTAGCCACGTATAATAATTCGTTCACTGTACTCATTTTGTCCACACAATAATTATCTTCACAACAAATATTAAATTCGTCAACAATATGACCATCTTGCATTATAAGTATCCTATCGCAAATTGATTTTAAAAATTGTATGTCATGAGATATCATGATTAAAGCTGTATTATAATTTTCCCTAACATTTAATAACAACTTCAATATTTGTAATTTATTTTCAACATCTAAAGCAGATACTATTTCATCACAAATTAAAAGTTTGGGTTTAACCATTAGGGCTCTTGCTATAGCCACCCTTTGACACTGCCCAGTACTTAATTGTGGAGGTCTGCTGTTAAAATGAATAGTGTTTATAGCTACTTCTTTTAATATATCTTGAACTGGATTATCATCTTCTCTATTATAAATTTTCATATATTTATTAGGTTCGTTTACAAGTTCTATGGTTTTTCTTCTTGGATTCAAAGAATTACGGGCATCTTGAAATATCATTTGCATTTTTCTATATATCTGTTTTCTTTCTTTTTTTCTAAATTTATCAATTCTCTCTCCATCAAAGAATATCTCCCCACTATCTATATCTTCTAAGCCTATAATGCATTTCGCTAAAGTTGATTTACCACACCCACTCTCACCTAGAATTCCTACAGTTTCTCTTTCATTTATTTTTATCCCTATGTCAGATAATGCATTAAAACCATTATTTTTGTATCTTTTGTTTACACCTTCTATTTCTAATAAAGGTTTGGGCAAGCTATTTAAAACCCTATCTTCCCTTTTATCTTTTAAATTAAATAAACATTTATTACAATAAATAATTTTTTTAGTATAGTCTGAGGAAGGCTTTTTAAACACATCCTCAACTGTACCTTTTTCCACTTGAGTCCCATTATACATTACAATTATTCTATCAGCTATTAATCTGGCAACAGTTATATCATGAGTTATAAATATAATAGATAAATTAAAATCTTTTTGTATTTTTTTCAATAAATTAATTATCTCCATTTGGTTAAGCACATCTAAGGCAGAAGTAGCTTCATCAGCTATTAGTATCTCCGGCTTTAAGACTAAACACAGAGCTATACAAACTCTCTGACACATACCACCACTGAGTTCAAAGGGATAAGATTTCAATATTTTGTCTGCATCTTTAAAATTTAAATATTCTAAATACTCTTTACTTATTTTATATATTTCTGTATCACTCATTTTAAAATGGTTTAGCAGGGTTTCTTTGAAATGATCATTAATAGTCATCATAGGATTTAAAGCTTCTTGAGCATCTTGAAAAATATAGGCTATCTTTCTCCCCCTGATTTTACTCCATACCTTTAAATCACTTTCTAAGTTAATAAGAAAATTCGGATATAAGCCCACCTCACCTTTTACCTTTGCAGATACAGGTAAAAGACCTATTAAAGCTTTAGCTAAGCTAGATTTGCCAGAACCGCTTTCTCCTATAATTGATATGACCTCACCTGCTTTAAGGATAAAAGAGATATTAGAAACCGCTTTAAATGAATTCCCATCTTTTATATATTCAACATTTAATTTCTTAACTCTTAATTTTATATCCTTCATCCTAACAATCTCCTTTTTGGACAATCTTCCAGTTTAGGTATCTCATATGGATCCATTAAATCCCTTAACCCTTCTCCAATTAGGTTTAAAGATAACACAGATAATATTATAGCTAAGGTTGGTCCAACTATTATATAGGGTGCTTGAAAGAAAAATGTTTTTCCATCTGATAACATACTTCCCCATTCTGGAGAAGGTGGTTTAGCCCCTAAGCCAAAAAAGGAGAGTGCTGAAATTGAAAGCATTAATTTGCCAAGCTCAAATGTAGCCATAACCATCACTGGGCTTATAACCTGCGGTAGCAATTCTTCTATCATTATTCTCCAACTTTTTGCTCCTAAAATTTCTGATGCCTGTACGTTGGTATTTTCCTTAGCGTCTATAACTATACTTCTCGTCAACCTAGCAAAAGGTACCCAGCCAATGACTACAACAGTAATTAACAGGTTTAAAAAACTAATGCCAAATAGGGACGTTACTATTAGAGCCAATACCATAAAAGGAAAAGCCATCATTACGTCTACAATCCTCATCAATAAAGCATCTATTAAGCCTCCATAATAACCTGACACCATTCCCAGAAAAAGCCCCAAAATTACTGTCAATATCAAGGCAGAAAGTGAGGTTGTTAGAGTGGTTCTTCCTCCAAATAAAACCCTAGAAAAAATATCTCTTCCATATTGATCCGTTCCAAATATATGCTTTGAACTAAAAGACATTAATCGATTTTCAGGAACTTGTTCAATGGGGTCATAAGGTGCAAATACATTTGCAAAAGCAACTAAAACTATAATTGATGTTATTAGTATTATTCCTATAATAAGTGATAGAGATTTGTTTTTTTGCATCTTATCGCCCCCTTCCCATTTTAACTTTCGGATTTGCATAAGTATAAATTATATCAACAAAGAAATTTATTATAACAATCATAATAGTCATAAATAAAGCGTAGGCTTGTGTAACTGGATAGTCGTTTAGTAATATACTTTCCATAGCATACCTTCCCATGCCTGGCCAAGTAAAAATACTCTCTATAACTACAGCACCACTTAGTAGGGAAACAAATGAAAGGGCTAAAATTGTTATTATTGGAAGTGCAATATTTTTTATTGCATTTTTTAATATATCTCCCTTGCTAAGTCCTCGGGCAATGCCGAATGATATATAGGCTCTGCCGAATTCTTGCAACATATTAGTTCTTACCACCCTTATTAAAGAAGGTGATGAAATTACCCCTAAAACAATGACAGGAAGCCAAAGTCTACTTACATTAGCTACGTTTGAAACTTCATAATATTTTAGATAAACTCCAAAATAGTAAAGCAACATTAACCCAAGTGCAAATGCCGGCACTGATGAAAAAAATACGCTTATAAAACGAATGACTTGATCCGTAAACTTTTCATGTCTAACTGCAGAAATAACCCCCAAGGAAATTCCTAAAATACATTGAAGAATCATAGAAGGAATAGCAAGTAATACGGTTGCAGGAATCCGCTCCTTTATTTCATCTGCAACAGGTCTGCCTGTGTAGATTGATTTCCCAAAGTCAAATTTTAATACCCTTTTAATCCATGAAATATATTGAAAAGCTATGCTTTTGTCTAAATTAAGCTCTTCCCTCATTTTTTCATATCGTATATCATACTCTTTTGTATTAGTCATTGCTATTTCCGGATTTCCCATAACTATTTTCACAGGATCCCTTGGAGACAATCTTATTAATACAAATATAATAATTGTAGCGATGAAGATGGTCACAACCATCTCCATCGTTTTTTTTAGTATTTTTGTAAACATCAATATCCCTCAAATTCCAAATCTGAATTTACTACATTTTCAAATTGTCTAAAGTGTTCTTTATATCCTTTTAACGATTTCTTGACAGCAGACGTTTCTACTCTTGGGTACATATATATAGCAGGAACCTCCATAGCTATTCTTTCATTTATAGCTAATGCAAGTTCATGCCTTTCTTCAGCGGTTTTAGCATTTAAAAGCTCTTCCAATAACTTATTTGTTTCCGCATCATCATATTTTCCGTAATTTGCTGTTCCAGTTGGGCTAAATTGACCACTTAAAAGTGAGTGCTCATCACCATAGGTTTGCCAAGCCTCAATTAAGCCATCCCAGTCGCCTGTTTCTCTTGCCGTTTCAATTAAAGCATAGTCTCCATAAATAACCTCTGTGTCAACACCAATTCTAGACCATTGATTTTGAATGGTTTCACCTAAGGCTTTATCTTGTCCCCAAGTTCTCAATTTAAATTGTAGTTTTTCTCCATTTTTATGTCTAATTCCATCATCTCCTAACTTCCAACCTGCTTCCTCAAGTAAATCCTTGGCTTTATCTGGATCATATTTTGTATAAACAGCATTCTTAGCCTCTGCATATTTAGGGTTAGAACCTAACCAAGTAGTGACTGGGGTGCTTAATCCTTCCGAGCCCAATACAACCAACTCATCTCTATCCAAGGCCCACGCCAAGGCTTGTCTCACCTTTACATCTTTTAAATGTTCTTTTTGTAGATTAAGATATATAGTCTGTGTATTGGCAGCTGGTGCCATATGCAGCACTAGATTGTCATCCTTTTTTAATTGTGCAACACTTTCATTTGGTATCCCTCTTACTATGTCACCCCTACCACTAGAGGCTGCAAGAGTTCTAGCTTCATTGTCCATTATTTCTTCATGGATTATTCTTTTAATAGTAGGTTTTTTTCCATAATAATTTTCATTTATTTCTAAAACTATTTTTTTCTTAGGTTGAAATTCAACTACTTTATACATGCCGCTCATATCCATTGTCTCTATAGAATCGTGGGCTTTAGATGCATTTATAATGGATAATTCCATATAAGCAAGAGATAGGGGCAAGTTTAAATTCTTTCTTTCTGTTTTTGCTTCAAAACTATAATCATCTATTGGCGTAAAACTAATCCCTTCTAAAAATGGCAACGCTCTAACATTTGTTTCCCTAGATCTTTCTAAAGAATCTATGACAGCTTGAGCAGTAATAGATTCTCCACTCCAAAACTTAGCTTCTGGTCTTAAATCAATTTTCCATGTAGTTTCATCAATTTGTTTAGAGCCTTTTGCTAGAAAGGGTTCTACTTCTCCATTTGCTTGAATTTTAAATAATGTTTCAGAAGCACCATTCGCTAGGTAATGACTAGATCCTGGATAAAAATTCGGATCCATTTTACTTGCTATCTCTCTTTCTACGAAAATTAATTCTTCTTGATCTGTTGCATTTGTATCCACAGTTTTAGTTGCTTCTGTTGATTTTTGACCACTTACATCTTGTGTACTTTTATCGTTACCACATCCCACAAATAAAACCAGTGCTAACACCGCTACAAATGCAATACTGATAATTTTTTTCTTCATGATAATCCTCCTAAAAATCTAAATTTTTTATTCTTTAAGTTTAAATTATATGATTCTAAAATAGTCAGCTTTAATTTTCTATAGATTATTTTATACTCAATAATATAAAAACACTTCCGTTGCTCCACTGCTAAACTGAGTAAAAGGAAAGGGTTCTGCTAAGAGTGATGTAACCCCCTTGCCAATAAATTGAGCTACTACAGCACTTCCAGTTTGTGCATAAACAGTTAATGGTAACCCTCTTTCCCTTGCTACCTCTAAAATCCTATCAAAAGTATTGTTACTAAGTGTCATAGCAGTACATATTATTTTATCCGCATCTTTCAATACTACTTCCATATCAGATTCAACAATGTCTCCATAAGAAGTTTTATCTAAATTAAAATCACAGGGCAAACAAATTGCACCATTTTTTTTAATGGATTTCACCAACGGGTCAACTACTCCGATTAAGGCAACTTTTTCACCTTCTTTCACATTTGCCAAGCGTGCTATCAATTCATCCCTAGCATTTGCTTTTTCTAAAGGTGTACCAGATGGTATTGTAATTTTTTCATTACAATTCTCTTTGTGTAAAAACTTGCTTCCTAAAAACGCGTCCATAGTTGCAATTCTAATGGGCAAATTGTCAATCTTTATAACATCTTTAACAAATTTACCTGAATTTTCATTGGCTAAATCTAAATCCAACTGCTCTTTTTCATAAGAGCAAGCCCCAAAATAAGAGTTAATTCTATATAATACATAATAATTTTTATACTTTATAGATGTGTTAGGAAACTGTGTTGTTTGGTAAATGTACGAAGCACCAGTTATATAACTGTCCTGTATTTCTGCTCCATATTCCTCTTTTAAAATAGCTTTTCTCAGTGATTCAATGTTTTTTAAATTCATACAATCCTCCTTGTGTAATATACCTATAATTAGTTTGTTTTAAGCTTGTTATAAACATAGTTTAAAGTTTTTACTCTTTAAATTTTACATGGTAGCTTTCAAATCATCTCCCCTCTTATATTGACTCTGCCGCTTCAGAAGCCATGGACATTTTTAACATATTTTGATAGGTCTTAGACTTTTCTTTAAGTTCTTCATCTGTTCCCACGCCTTCTATTTTGCCTTTATTAAGAAGAACTATTTTATCAGCACTTCTTATGGTTCTCATTCTATGAGCAATTACTATAACTGTTTTATTTTTAATTAAATGAGAAATAGCTTCTTGTATAAGGCTTTCGTTTTCTACGTCTAAGGAAGCAGTGGCTTCATCCATTAGAATAATAGGTGCATCTTTTAGTATTGCTCTTGCTATAGAGATTCTCTGACGTTCTCCTCCAGAGAGTCTTTCCCCATTTTCACCTATAACTGTATTTATTCCTTCTGGCATTCTATCTATAAACTCATCACATCTAGCTATTTTTGCAGCTTTCAAAATTTCCTCCTCACTAGCTCCTTTTTTCCCTATTGCTATATTATCCTTTATGCTGGCATTAAATAGTACCACATCTTGAAATATTATTGCATAATTCTTAAGCAATGTTTCTGGATCAATTTTACTAATATCCACATCACCTAATAGGATTTTTCCTTTATCTATATCCCAAAATCTAGTTGCAAGTTTTGTAAGGGTGGTCTTTCCACTACCTGATGGTCCTATTAAGGCTGTAACTTCTCCTTGCTTTGCAGTAAAACTTGCTCCATTAATTACTGTATAATCATCATAACCAAAGACTACATCTTTAAATTCTATGTCATAGCTATTTGGAGCCATTTCTTTTTTTCCTTCTTGTATAGGCATGGTCTTAATTTCTTTAATTCTTCCTACTACACTATCTAACATAATTATCATAGCCATGAAAGAAAGAATTCCTTCAATTGGTAAATATATACTTGCAGTAAGCATTAAAAAGGCAATATATACAAGAGCATTAATTTCACCTGCTATTAGCATATTTGCTCCTATGATTGCCACTGAAACTATTCCAAATTTTAGAAGCATTCCTGATAAGGCATTTGCAATACCAGAGGAGAACTCAGCATTAATTTTAGCTTTGGTAGTTTTATTCATTTTAAATAAAAATTCATTCATTACTTTTTCTTCTAAATTATAAGCTTTTATGTCACTTATTTGATCAATCTTTTCTTGCAAGTCATCAAAAACTTCTCTGTTGGTTTGTATCCATGCATCTACTGACTTCTTTTGACTGTGCTTTGAAAAATAAAATACAATCAATGCAACTGGTATTACCCAAAGAGCAGCTAAACCTAGTTTCCAGTTATAGTTTAAAATCATTATTCCTATAATTATAGTAGAAATTGCAGTTGAGTAGATATGAGGAACAGCGTGAGAAAAAATTTGTTCATAAAGGGTCATATCACTCATCATAGTTGCTGAAAGATCTGCAATATCACGTTTGCTAAAATAAGACAAAGGAAGTTTTTTTAATCTATTTGCAATATCAATCCTTGAATTGGCACTCTCTTCATAGACATTGTTGTAAAGCCTTACATAATCCCATCTTGCCACTAAATACATTATTCCTGTCATCAGGATAATTAAAATAATGTATTTGAAAAATGATAAACTTTGAAATGTGCTTATTCCTTCTAATTCTTCCAAGTATTGAAATAAAAACATAAACCCAACTATAGGAGGAAACATTTTTGTTAAATTTAAAATTGTATGTGAAAAAATTGATTTTTTAAGATTTTCAGCTCCAATGTCTGACATGGCATATCTTTTTATAAAATAATCTTTCATTTTCTACCTCCTAACTTCCAATTAATTGATTTTTGATATTCATCCCACATATTTTTGTATTTGGATCCTTTTTCTAATAGTTCTTCGTGACTTCCGCTTTCTACAATTCTCCCACTTTCTATTAGGAGTATTTTATCTGCATTTACCACTGTAGATAGTCTATGGGCTATCATAAGAGTGGTTTTACCTTTTGAAAGTTTCTTGAAGGATTCTTGAATAATATGCTCATTTTCAGGATCTGCAAAAGCAGTTGCTTCATCTAAAATTATGATATCTGAGTTTTTAAGAAAAGCTCTGGCAATAGAAAGTCTTTGTGCCTCTCCCCCTGAGAAATATGTTCCCTTAGTCCCATATACTGTTTCAAGGCCATCTTCAAGATTATCTATAATTTCTTTTGACCCTGAATTTAAAAGAGCTTCTTCAATTTCATCATCTGTAGCAGTAGGATTCCCTATTAATAAATTGTCTTTTAAACTCATTTTAAATAATTTTGAATTTTGAAATACAAAAGATATTTTCTCCATTAATTTAGATTTATTGTAGTCTTTAATGTTTATGCCGCCGATTAATATTTCTCCTTCATCTGCATCATAAAATCTAGCAGCAAGACGAGCTATTGTTGTTTTTCCTCCTCCAGATGGTCCTACTAAAGCTACTGTTTTTCCTTTTTCTATTTTAAAAGAAATATTGTCTAAAACTTTCTCATTATTATAAGAAAAAGTTACGTTTTTAAATTCTATATCTTTATTAGAAGAATTCTTATTTCCATAGGTAAAATCCTCATAGTCCAAAATGTCATCAATCTTATTTAGAGCTAGTTCTGCAAAATAAGTGTATTGGTTAATTGTTGCTGAACGCATAATAAAAACACCAAAAGCAGGTCCAATTAAAAGGTAAATAACACTATTTCCAAGAACTGTCCTTACATCTCCGCCATTTTTAATTATTAATATAGCAATAGGCACGAGGAAAAATGCTGTAGAACTTGAAATAGCTTCAAAAAGTGACATTTTATTTTTATATCCCATAGTCATTTCCATGACTTTATTTTTAATGTCTATAATTAATGAGTAAAGCCTATCAAAGCTTTCTAAGCTTTGAGCAAAAGTTTTAACTACAGGAATCCCCCTAACATATTCTACAGATTCAGCTGATAGATTGGCTAACCCCCCAAAATATTCATCTCGCATTTTCTTTGTATCTTTGTTCATCATAGTCGACATAAGCATAAATCCAATAATAATGGGAATAGAACTAGCTAGACCTAATCTCCAATCAAAAATGAAGAAAAAAATAATAAGTATAATAGGTGTAATTATAGTCATAGCTAAATCTGGTAGTTGATGGGCTAAAAATGAGTGAGTCTCTGCCGCTCCATCTACAATTATGTTTCGGATTTTTCCACTTTCCCTATTTGCAAAAAACCCCAAAGGCTTATTTATCAGTTTTTTTATGCTTAACTTAACAATATTTGCCTCCACCTCAAAAGCAAAAAGATGGGAAACAATAAGTGAAAAGGTATAAAGCAAAAGTCCTGCAACTGCAAATAAGGCCGCATAAGTGGCATTAGATCTAATTGCTGCAGAATTAATATCATTACTTAATATAATTCCGCTTACAATTTTATGAATATATACCATTGGCATAAGTACCATAATCCCTGAAAGACCTGAAAATATCATTGCCAAAAAAAGCATATAATTTTTTTGACCTCCATAAGGGAGTAATCTTTTTAATACTGAGGGTTTCTTTTCTTTATCTTTCAAAACTATCATCCCCTTTTTATTTTAATTCTTTTAGACACGATTACCTACTAACAAAAAAGTAATTACTCTTTATTACAAGAGATTGTACCATTTAATAAATAATGATACAATATTTATACGAGTTCTTTGTCTAATCGGAATAATGTCTAAAAGGAATATTAGGAGGGTTTTCTTATGAATTTATATAAAGATTTAATAAAAGATATGGGTTTAAACCCATGCATAGATAATTGTAAATATTGCCAAGTCGGTCATGCATTTTGCACTGAAAATGAAGAGTTTGAGGGTATTTACTGGTTTTATGAAACAGATGAATTTATTATTGAAATCCACGATTTTTTTATAAAAAAAGAAAGAGTTGTAGCCTCTTTTCCCCACATTGGTAATTTAATATCCTTTTATTCTTCATATCTTATAACTGCAAATGGAGAAAGTTTCAATCCTTATGAAACACTGTTTTCTAACTCTTTGTATGTTATAGATACAAGTGCAGCTCAGCAAAACTACAAATTTTTACTACATGGAAATTTCCCATATCTAAGTGTTGGGATTGGTTTTAAAAAAAAGATGATAAAAGAGCATCTATCTTGTATAAAGAATAAGAAGAATGTAAATTTTTCAAATGTGTTTTTTGAGACAAAATCTCTTATATCTACGGCAATTGAAAAGCTAGCCCTATCAATTTTAAACTGTAAAATGACTTCTCCTGCTGCTGAGATGTTTTTTGAAGCAAAAGCCAAAGAATGGCTAAGTATAACTATAAATGCATTTTTAAGCAAAGAAAACAAAAAAATTCCCTATGATGATAATATAGCTATTGAAAATGTAGCCCATTACTTAGATGATCACTACGCTTTAGATGTCCCTCAAGAAATATTAGAAAAAATTGCTATGATGAGTGGTACTAAATTGAAAAAACTATTTAAACAAAAATATCAAATGACTATTACTGAATATTCTCAGAGAAAACGAATGAACATTGCAGAAACCCTACTTTTAAATACAAGTCTAGAAATAAAAGATGTTGCAAAATCAGTAGGATATTCCTCCCATAGCAAATTTACCACATATTATAAAAAGTACAAAGGTATTTGTCCTAAAGATGTAAGAGACATAGCTAAAAAACATAAGGATTATCTCCCTCGCTCATGTAATACCAAGTTTAGAGATTTGGATAAATAAAAAAGTGATTTTATATTCCTTAACTTTGGAATATAAAATCACTTTTTTAGTATTAGTCTAAATTTGTGTTTTATCTAAAAAATTACATCTAGCAATTTTATTTATAAACTTATTAATCTCCACACTTACAAAATTAAAAATTCCAGAAGCAATTATTAAATCATAATCCTTCCCTATATCGTCTACATTAAAATCACCTTCTAAAACAGAAATATAATTTTCCATATTATTTTGTTTAATTATTTTTTTAGTTGTAAGGGCAACTTCAGGGGTTTCAAATACATAGGCTACACTATTGGGGAAATTTTTTACAAATTCAATAGCCAATACTCCAGAACCTCCACCTAAATCCAACACTTTATATGACATACATGGATTAGAAAATATTTGCTTAATCTCTATATTAAAATCATAAACTCTTCCAGTTGCATACATTTCATGATGTACAACTTTAGCAAGTTCTGAAAAGTTATATGTCTTATCTTCCTTTGTAAATCCATACCTAACCCTTTTCTCTATTCCCAAAATAGATCCCATTTCTTCTCTAAATAAAATAGCTTGTCCTATATATTTTTTACTATTTTTAGAAAGATATACTTTACTTGCCACAGTATTACAGTATATCAAATCATTTTTTTCTATATATCCACAGGATGAAAGTGCCATTAAAAAAATATTAAGATTTTCTCTATTGTAATTTGTAATTTTTGTAATTTCTTCTAATGTAATTGGTTTGTCCAAATAGGAAAAAATATCTAATTTTATAGCTTCAAATAGAATCTGTGCTTCTCTATATTGTAAAATGGTTTTATAATAAATATTTGGCGTAATATTCATATTTGCACTCCTATCTTTATATAAAATTTAAAAATAAACACTATTTTATCTTACCTAAACACCATACTGGGCTCTCCATAGTTGGGTATAGTACCCTCCCTTTTCCAAAAGTTCTCCATGTTTTCCTTTCTCAAGTAAGTTTCCTTTTTTAAACACAAGGATTTGATCTGCTCTTTGAATTGTTTTTAGATGATGAGCTACGACAAGTACTGTCCTGTTTTTAGCAAGTTCAGTAATGGCATCTTGTATTAAAGACTCATTGACAGGATCAACATTGCTTGTCATTTCATCAAGAATTAAAATCGGTGCATCCTTCAAAAATGCCCTTGCAATGGATATTCTCTGTCTTTGTCCTCCTGATAATATCCCTCCGTTTTCTCCAATATCTGTCTCATAACCATCAGGCAAACTCATAATAAAGTCATGTATCCTTGCTTTTTTTGAGGCTTCTATTATTTCTTCTTTTGTCGCTCCCTTTTTCCCTACTCTAATATTCTCTTCAATGGTATTATCAAATAGTTGAACATTCTGCATAACAATACTGATACGATCCAAAAGCTCGTCATATGGAATATCTCTTATGTCAATACCGCCAAGTGTAATACTTCCACCCTTTACATCATAGAATCTTAAAAGCAAATTCGTTATTGTAGTTTTTCCGCTTCCAGACTCTCCTACAAGAGCCGTCACCTGTTTTTCCTCAATATTAAAATTTAGATTTTCCATTTTAAATTCATCTTCTTCATAGGAAAACTCAATATTTTTAAATGATATATGGTTTTGTCTTGGAACAATGCCATCTACCTTATCTGGTATTACATCTGCATGCAAAATTCTCCCTAATCTCTCATAAGAATCTACTGCTGAAACATAGTACATATAGTGGGTTTCCATAGAAGCAAAAGGCTTATAAAATTCTTTAGAAACTACAGCCATAATCATAAATCCTAATACGTCAATACTGCCTATTAATGCCATTATGCCACCTGATAGTAAAAGAACCAAATATCCTAAATCAATCAAAAATCCAAAAATGGAAAGCTGCTTTGCTTTAAATTTAGATGCTGCCTTGCTTGTCTCGCCAAACTTTTTTGTTTTTTCTAAAAGGTCATTATCCAAACTTTTATTATTAGAAAAACTTTTCAATACAGGAATACCTCTTATATACTCAACAAATAAACTTACCATATCAGCTAAGGCAGAATTGTTTTCATTTTCTACTTTTTTAGCCTGTTTAATTGTATAGAGTAAATATCCTAAAGCAATAGGAATAGATGCAAACATAATAAGAGCCAACCTTATGTTCAAAAGTGCAAGTCCTATTAATACTACAAAAGAAATAAGGAAATCCCCAAACATTCGTGGCCACATATGACCTACTACCATAGACATATTATCCACATCTTTGTGGAGAATAGTGTTTAATTCACCTAACCTTTCATTAGTATAAAAACCTAAACTAAAAAGTTTTAGTTTTATAATCATTTTTTCTCTGATTTGCTGTACAATATCAAATCCTGCTTCATGTTTCTTTAAATCAGCTATCATATTACAGCTTCCTTTAAATACAACTAAACTTATTAGCAAGATAAATTCTCCATAGAGTTTTTTTAACTCTGTTCCATCGGAAATTTTAAAGAGAATTGAAAAAACAGTAAGTAACATTCCTACGGAACTTAATCCATAAAAGGAGAAGAATAAAGCTGAAATAAATACATCTCTTTTCCCTTTTTTACTGGAAAACCCTAGTAATTCTTTAAACATATTCTCCCTCCTTTAAGTCCCATCTATCTACTTTGTTTTGAGCCTCTACCATATCCTTATAAAACTTACATCTTTCCATCAATTCTTCATGAGTACCTGCATCAAGGACAAGTCCTTTATCCATAACGATAATTTGATCTGAATTTCTTATGGTATTTAAGTGATGAGCAATAGTAATAACAGTTTTATCTTTACTCAAATTATCAATAGCTTCACCTATGAGCCTTTCATTTTCACTGTCTACAGCTGCCATGGCTTCATCTAAAATTAAGATAGGTGCATCTTTAAGTATCATTCTAGCAATGGATATTCTTTGTTTTTCTCCCCCTGATAGCTTAACCCCCATTTCTCCAACCTTAGTGTTATATCCATTGGGAAGGGAAGAAATAAAATCATGACACCTTGCTTTCTTGGCAGCTTCTATAACCTCTTCCTTAGAAGCCCCAACTTTACCAATGGCGATATTCTCAAATATACTTAAATTAAATAATATAACCTCTTGCTGAACGCTTCCTACAAGGTTTGAGATACTATCTCCATTATATTGTGAAATATCTTTCCCTGAAATTGTTAATTCTCCAGAATCTACATCCCAAAATCCCATTATAAGACTTGCAAGGGTGCTTTTCCCACAACCACTGGCTCCTACAAGAGCATTTAAAGTATTTTCTTTAAACTTCAAGTTAATATCTTTTAAAGCAAAGCCATCCTTTTCATATTCAAAACTTACATTTTTAAACTCTATATCACCCATTTTAAGATTTTCATTTACTTTTTCTTTTGGAAAAGAAACTCCCAGCACTTTACTAATGCTCTTTAGTTTTTCTGTAAAGACAATAGAGAAGTGATGAAGTGTAGCAGTCTTGCTTATAGCAGATACAAATACTGAAGATAAAATAATAGATAGTATAAATTTAGCTACCGATATTTTCCTATTTAATAATAAAATACTTCCAAGAATCATAACCAGAACTACTCCTATTTCCATAAAAATATCAATAAGCCCCATAGGAATAGTTACAGCACCCATACTCTTCTTCAAATCATATATATATGTTCTTGCAGATTCTAAAGTTTCACCACTAAATTCCTCCTCCTTTGCAAAAGCTTTGATAACGGCAATGTTTTTTACATACTCCATCATATCTTCACGCATTTTCATTTCTCTTGCAAAATATATTTGAAATCTCTTTTCCATAGCCTTGGCTGACATAATCCTCACCAAGTACATTAAAGGCACGCCAGCAACCATTATAAAGGCTAGTCTATAATCTATAAGCAGCATTGCTATAAAGACTAAGATTGGAAGAAGTGTTGCTAACATAATTTCAGGAAGCCCATGGGCTAAATATACTTCCACCTGCTCAACATCATGCTGAATAATATTTGTAAGTTCTCCTGTACTATGTTTCTTAAAAAAACCTAAATCTAATTTCTTTAAATGTTCTATTATAGCAAACCTTAATTCCGTAAGCTTGCTATAGGCTCTATCGTGAGCAACTTTAGTTGCAAGATAGTTAAAAATCTCTTTTAAGGTATAGGAGATTAGCATACTAAAAATAATAGTCTTAAAATAATCTGCTGTTAGTCCTCCATTAAATAGTTTGCTTATTAATAACACCAATAACACTTGCGGCACTAAATCAAATATTATTTTAAGAGCAAGTAATGTGTTGGATAAAACATTTTTTCCTATTGTATATTGTCTTAACTCTTTTTCATTCATAATTTACCTCCATAAATAATATATTATTGAATTTATATTCATTTTTGGCTTTTAACTTAAGGGGGCTTTAACCCCCATTTAAGTTAAACCTTGTTTATGTTTCATTTTTATCATTTCCAATTTACTTCTTTATGGGGTCAAGAATCAGTTCTTGTAAACTATCATCTATTTCAACACCAAACATTTTCTTATAATAATCTTTCATATACTGTTTGAAGAAAGTCTCTTCAATTGTATCTGGGTAATTTTTCATAGTCATCCAAACAATTGTTAAGGGACCCTCCAAGCCTGCTGCTCCCCAGTTATATGCTCCTTGAGGAAAATCATAGACCTTTCCATTTTTAACTGCACTGGTTTCCCTCCAATCTTGCCCTTTAATTTTCCCTTGTAAATAATAGTCTGCATCTCTACCTTGATAGTCATATACTATATCAGGATCCCAAGAATATATATCTTCCATTGAAAGGAGGCTTTGTTGCATAGCGATCTTTTGGTGCATCGTAGCTTTATCATCATTCTTATATGCGACATTAAGGACTCCAGATTTCTCAAGGAAATCCGCATGGAATGAGTTTGTAGAAAGCATAACCAACTCCTCTCCATTGTTTTGATGAATTATAAGGGCAAATTTTTTCTCGTCTTCAGGTACTTTTTTTAATGCTTCTGCAACAATTTTTTCAGCTTTTTCCCACTCTTCATCTAAATCTGTTTCTCCTTTAAAATCAAAGATTTCTTTCATAAGATTATAAGCATTAACAGACCATTCTCTATTGTCAAAAGTATTTTGGAAAAAATCAATTACAGGAATATCTATATCTTCAAGTCCCTTTTTTTGAAAATCTCCATATACTAAAATAATATCAGGATTAATTTTTAATACTTCTTCTGTATTAGAATTAAATCCTTTAATAAACCCTGTTTCAATATGTTCTCTCTCAGGCAGCATAACATCGAGAAAATCTTTCCCTGATACTGTGTAAGCCAATGGATTTACTGCAACAAGTTTGTCTACATCCTTTACTAAAAGTGTATAATAAGAAAGTAAAGGGGGAGAAATAATCATAACCTTATTGATTTTATCGGCTGTGGGGATTTCCCACTCCTGACCAGTTAAATCTCTTATTTTTCTCATTCTATTGTCTGGATTTTCTTTTCCTGTGTTCACTTTTTCCCTTTGTTCAAGTTCTTGTGCTTTCTCCACTTCTTTTTGTGAATTCTCATTATTGTTTTTTAAACTACAACCTGTGAAAACATTCATGATTAAAATCAAACTTAATAAAATTGATATTTTTTTCATTTATACTCCCTCCATGTTTATATTTCTACCATCGTATATTGGGATATACCATATGGTTCTAAGTCAATTATTTTTGCCTTTATATTAAAATAGGTGCTAATACTTTCTTCTGTCAAAACTTCCTTTGTTTTTCCATAATTATGATTAGAATCTTTTCCTATTAAAAGTACTTTATCTGCTGCTTTCATTGCATTTGCAGGATTGTGGGTGTTTATTATGCAACAAATCTTTTCTTTTTTTGCAAGTTTCACAATTAGCTTTAAAATTTCAGACTGATTCTTAAGGTCTAAAAAAGATTCTGGTTCATCTAAGATAAGTATTTCTGGTTTTTGTACCAGGGCTCTTGCCAAATACATAAGCTGTAATTGTCCACCACTGGCTTGGGTGCAAATTTTGTTGTGTAAATGTGCAATTCCCATTTGTTCTAATGCTTTCATGGCATCTACTTTATCTTTTTTACTGGGAAGAGAGAAAATACCAATATCTCTAGCCCTTCCCATAAGAACCATATCTAAAAATGTATAGGGGAAATTTATTTTATTGTTTTGAGCAACATATGAAGTTTTTCCATGTTCTTGTAAGTTAGAAACTTTATGTCCATCTACAAAAATTTCACCTTTATTATATTTATTAATTCCCATAAGGCATTTTAAAAAAGTTGTCTTTCCAATGCCATTACGACCTAATATAGCTAGAATTTCAGACTTGTTTAGTTCAAAGTCTATATCTTTAAACAACTCTTTGTTCCTCTCATAACCAAAACTTATGCCTTTAACTACTAATCCCAATTTATTTTCCACCTCCATCAAATCTTTTGAAAACCAAAACAAAAATTGGGGCACCAACAATTGCTGTTAAAATACCAATAGGAATATCAGCCTCTGAAATACTTCTTGCTAAAAGATCCATGACTACCATGAATATCCCTCCAAATATTGCAGATGAGGGAATTAAATTTTTGTTATCTGCCCCAAAGAACTGTCTCATCAAATTTGGGACTATCATTCCAACCCAACCAATTATGCCTGACACCATTACACAAGATGCACTTATTAGTGTGCAAGCGAAGATAATTATAAATCTATTATTTCTTGGATTTATACCAAGATAAAAAGCTTCATCATCTCCCAAAGATAAGATATTTAACCTAAATCTCATCATTATTAATATAACAGTTCCAAATAAAATTGGAATTCCTGCTACAATTATTTTATAGAAGCTTGCTCCTATAAAACTTCCCATAAGCCAATATGTTATAGCTGGTAAAGCTTGATCAGTATCAGCTACAAGTTTTAAAAATGATAAAAGAGCACTAAAAAACGAACCAACAATTATCCCCGATAGAATTAATGTGATTGTCTGTCTACTCTTTTGAATCTGACTTATTGTATAAGTCAAAACTACTGCCACAATTCCAAAAATGAACGCAGTTACTATTAAAGCTTTTGTACTTCCTGAAAAAAACAAAATTGCAAAAGCAGCTCCAAAGGCAGCCCCATTGCTTACTCCTAAAATATCAGGACTAGCAAGTCTGTTTTGAAACATACTTTGAAATGCAGCACCTGAAATTGAAAGTCCAGCCCCTACAATTAAACTAAGTATGAATCTAGGAAGTCTTATGCTTAATATAACCTTTTCTACATGTTGAGGCAGATTCTCTCTTTTAATAAGAGAAATAATATTAGAAGTTGAAACTTCAAATCTACCTATTACAATTGATATGTATAAAAGCAGTAAAGCTAAAATACATGAAAAAACATAAAACAACTTCATTCTTTTTTCTATGATTCATCATCTCCTTTCAAAATTGAATAATATTGAATTAAAATTCAATATTGCTTTATAAAGTTAGGTTTCACTAAATAGCGAAACCTTGTTTTTTCTAAATATATACTTTAATTAAATGTCTCTATTACAGTATTTAGATGCTTATTATTTTTATCTATAATGATTCTACACCAGTAAAATAACATTTATTAAGTACAAAAAGCATGTCCTTTGCCCAATTATCATCCTGATAGTGCCTAGCAATTTCCATAATCCCTTCAACATAGTTATTAGCTAAGATATGTGAGAGCATAGGGTCATGTTTATTATTTGAATAGCGTTTGAAACCTTCTTCTATATGCTGTCCCAATCTATTTACCCAAATTTCTTTTGCTTTCTCATGTTTTGTTCCTGCACTTTTATCTATTAAAATAATAAGTTTAATTCTGTCTTCTAATATCCTTGGAAGGTGCTTGGCACCACCTTGATTAAATCTTTCAGAAGGACTGCCTGTTTCCAATTTTTCCTCATCTTCCATTATTTTAATGATTCTATCAAGAATCCCCTTGACTACTTCATCAAATAAAGATGCTTTGTTTTTAAAATATGTGTAAATAAGTGCAACGGGAATACCAGCTTCCTCTGCAATTTCTGTTAGCTTAGCGCTTCTATAGTCTTTTTCATAAAAGACTTTTTGTGCAGACTCAAGTATTCTGTTTCTAACTTCTTCTTTTAAAACTTGTGCCATTTCATATCCCCACTTTTATATTGAATTCTAATTTAATATTAAACCACTATTCATTTTTTGTCAAGAATATATATTAATGAAAAAATAGTTGTTTCACTTATATTACAAATTCTAAAATCTTTTTAAAATATTTAACTCTTCTTCTGTCATTGTATTGTCAATTAATCGCAACCATATCCAATAATAACCTAATTCCAATAGTACTTACACCTACCCATTTATATACACCCTTAGAAAATCATTCTTCGTTGGTAAAAGTTTCTCTTAAATTTAAAACATCCTCGTAGGATTTATTTAGTATCATTCTTGCATATTCTAGTGATGCATTTTAATGCTTTTCCCAACTATAGACTGGAAATGAATCCAAATTTTATTGTATTCCAGCATAATTATGATATGTCTAAAGCCTTTGTTGAAAGCTTAAAATCTTCTTCTGTGTGGCAGTCTATAGACGCAATGAAAAATGGGCGTATTTATTATTTTGATGAAAATATGAACAGCTATGGTCCACTAACATTCAACCTTGCTTCAGATAAGCTGCTTGAAATATATTCAAAGTAATAAATAAATATAATCATGACCACCCGTAAAGCAGGTAGTTTGCTCTAGCCCTATAAGGGCATAGTACTTGCTGTGTCTCAAAACACATTGAAAGGTCTGCCAACCACTTTATTCTCTCAAGCAGCCCCTAAATGGGATTTGCTTGTATCTAGTTTTTTATTTTTTCCCCAGTAAACGGGTCTACAAACTCTTTCATGCTTAATTGGTCATATGCTATATCCTCTTGTAATTGTTTCTTTATATACTTTTGGTAGAATAGTTACTAGAATATGTATATGGTCTTTACATGCCTCTGATTCTATTATTTCTACTCCTTTATATTCACACATAACTGTCTTAATATCTTGCCAATATCTGTTTTTATCTTGCCATAGATTATTTGTCTTCTATACTTCGGTGCAAAGACTATGTGATATTTACAATCCCATTTGTTATGTGATAAACTATTATTATCCATTATGGATGCCTCCTTTGATTAAGTTTGGTTGGTCAGACCTAACTTTATTATATCAAAGGAGGTTTCTTTTTTCTGTTCACCCCTAAAAGCTCTTTGGAACCACCCGCTTAGCGGGTGGTATTCATAAACAACAAAGGGATAAAACCTATAGTCTCATCCCTCACATTTTGGAATATTTGGTTACAGGCATTACCCATGCCTTCCAGTGGTACTAATACTATATTTTACGCTATCTTTTCTGGTACATTATCAAAATCTACATGAGGTCGATAACTCCCCTTGGAGTTAAAAAGTAAGTTCCCCAATGCTCACCAGATGATTCTAAATCAAGTGATACGATTCCAAGTCCTATATGTCCAGTATTTCGTCCTCTTATTATAGCTGGAACTTCAACAAACTCATAAGTATAACTGTCAAGATAATCTGTCTTATAAACTTCTATAAAGATGTCATGCATCTTCTTTAATATATCTTTAGCATAGCTATGATCTGTTGAATCACAGGATATATCAAGTTCTTTAAAATCTACTGTTATAAGCAATACATTTAAATGCTCAATATACTTTTTCTGTAAATCTTTGTTTTCCATAGTTCCACCTCTATTTTCCTTTTTATCTTTATTTTGCTTCGTCCTTTAACTAATCTAACTAAAGTTATACTCCAACGGCAATAATTTACTACCTATTAGACCAGTGTAACCGATACCCTTTTCTTTTTCATAACCGCTGTCTACATTACATCCTTTCTTAGGTTCAATATTTATCTTCCATGGTTAATTCATTGATAAATTCAATATGATTGAAAATCAATCCACTAATAAATCCTCATATTATGCAAACAGTAACATATACTTTATCCTTGTTACTGATCCTACAATTTGTAGTCATAATAATCTACTATCTGTTCATATATGAACTATTTAAACTGCTAAAATAAAGGGCATAATACCACCCTTTTGTTGGTATGGTGACATTATGCCCAGACTTTTTCTGATGCTATGCATTATTCACTTTATAGGTAGTTTAAAAAGTGTTCCTGATTTTTAGTATTTATCTTTACCTATTCGGATTTCAGCATATATTTTTTCTTAACTCCTTTATTATTTAGGTTTCCGTAAACAAATCCAGCTATTGCACCAACAACAGCTGGGATAATCCAACCAAGTCCCTTTGAATAAAATGGTAGATTGTTAAGGATATTAACTTTTAGTCCAAATTGTCCTAATGCTTCTAGGATGCTGACAAAGGAAGTACATATCATAGTAAATAAATATACATAAGAATTTCCCTTGAAAAAATTATTTAAAAGTGTAATTACCATAAGAACAATTGCCATTGGATATATAGCAGTCAATGCAGGAACTGAAAATTTAAGTATTTGTGTCAATCCTACATTTGCAAATATCATACTTGATACAGAGAGTATTGTAATCAAAGTTCTATATGAAACCTTTGGCATCAACTTTGCAAAGTATTGACTACAGGAGGTTAAAAGTCCTACTGATGTTGTTAAACAAGCAAGGGAGAATATTACCCCTAGTAAAACTGATCCCTTTTGTCCAAATAAGTAAAATACTATATTTGTAAGTGTTTGAGCTCCATTTTCAGTAACTCCAAACCTTGTCTGTGAAACAGCTCCTAAATATGCAAGCATTCCATATATAATTGCTAATAGCAACCCTGCTATCATCCCTGCCTTTATTGTATTTGACACAAGTTTTTTTCTTCTGTTACTCCCATTTCCTTTAAAACAATAGAGATTACAATACCAAAATTAAGGGCTGCTATAGCATCCATTGTCATATATCCATCTAAAAATCCTTTAAGTAAAGGAAACTGTGCATAATCACCAATAGGTGCTACAAATACACCTATTGGTTTAAACAAACTAAATACAAATATACTTGCTATTAAAACCAATAATACTGGTGTTAAAACTTTCCCAAATCTATCTACGAGTTTTGATGGTGACATACATAACCAATAGGCTATCCCAAAATAAACTAAAGTGTATATAAATAATGGCAAACTACTTTCACCTACTGTATTTGATAAAAATGGTGAGATCCCCATTTCAAATGCTAAGCTTGCTGCTCTTGGTATACCTAAAAATGGTCCTATTGATAAATAAATTAAAACTGTAAAAGCAAAGGCAAACTTTGGATGCACACGACTTGCCAGTATATGAAGTCCACCAGCTTTAGCAACTACAGCAATTGCAAGTATTGGAAGACCAACAGCTGAAATTAAAAATCCTCCCATTGATATAATCATATTTGTTCCTGATAATTGTCCTAATTGAGGCGGAAATATTAAATTACCTGCACCAAAAAACATTGAAAATATCATTAAACTTACAAATAATAACTTCTTACTGTCCATTTTTTCCATTTTAAAAACCTCCAATTTGTTTTTTTCATATTATGATTACAGTTTATAATACCAATATCGCTTTCCATAATGTGCCTCCTCCTTTATTGATTATTCTTGTAAATAAAAAAACCCGTCCCCAAAT
Organism: Tissierella praeacuta DSM 18095; assembly: GCF_900128955.1. GTDB lineage: Bacteria > Bacillota > Clostridia > Tissierellales > Tissierellaceae > Tissierella > Tissierella praeacuta. Next base: position 7,744 of record NZ_FQTY01000011.1, on the reverse strand, counting down.
AAGGGACGAGTTATACTCGCGTTACCACCCTAGTTCTATAAACTAAAATATAAAAAATTAATTTATAACACTCATCAGCGTACATTATAATACGTGTTCCTTTTAACGGTGGACTACCTACATTGCTTACTAAAATAAATTTCAGCTCTGCTTCTCAGAGATGATTTTCAACTAATCTTTGAACATTGGCTTTCAGCATAACACCAACTCTCTGCAGAACGATCAACTAGCCTACTCTTTCTCTTCATAGAATTTATATATTAACTTATTTTTTCTATATATTTTATATCACATATTATGTTCATTGTCAATAATTTGTTTATTCCCCTGAACTCATCGTTTAAGGAACAAAAACATACCTGCATATTCACTTATCACTTACTTTATTCTCAATTGTTTCAATCAGTGTTTTAAAATGTTTTGTTTGAAATTCATCTTTATGAAATACTAAGTATTATTACTCCCATCAACTCATCTCCTACCATTTCAACAGATAATTCATATTTTTCTACCTTTCCATTTACACTGTCGTGTTCATTGTAGTAATACATAATACCCCTATGGATTTCATCAGGTAACCTACAAATTATCATCATATTCAAAATGACCTGATTCTGAAATCATATATCTTCCATAACTTTCAACATCCTTAATGCCATCAAAGAGTTCAAATTCATACATAAAATCAGCTAATAAGAGGAACTCATCTATAGTTAAATAATTTATATAGTCCACAAGTCTTTCAAAATATTCTACATCTCCATCCATTTCCATAAATTTATCTGAGACTTTATTTAATGTATCCAGTTTTTCTAATTCTTCAGCTGCTACTGCCATTTTTTCGGTTAGATATAAATCCTTCCCTAGCTTATTAAAATCATTAAAGTTGTTTATTAGGCTATAACAGTGCAAATTAAAACTAAGATTTATTAATTCTGCCATGGATTTAGGTTCTTCTGCAAAGGCTATTGCATAGAACTTTTCTATTTCCCCTGTAGTAAAGCTATCAAATCTTTTCATTAAATAATTTAGTTCATCTATATTAGCATTTTTATCTGCTAGTATATTTAAAAATCTTTCATCCCTACTGTTTTCCACATAGCAATTTGGTTCTGTTGTCATTTCAATTCCTAAATCATTGCATACCTCCTGTAATTCTACTTCCTCCATAGGAAACCAATAGTCTTTTATTTTTCCAAAACATTCTTTTACTAAATCTTTATATCTACATCTATCCACATTGAACAGGATATCAGAATGAATGTATCCACCACAATCATTGCATATATTACTAATATTAATCATATTGAAATTGCAGTCTTTCCCACCTTCCTTACAATTAACATAATTGTTAATGACTATGCCACTTCTCCTTGATTGGAAATTAGGTGCCATAACCATCAGTTGGTCTATATTTAACCTAAACTTCGTCCTATGATTTCCCATATTAAATTTTTAATTTGTATAAAAAATAAATGTATCAGAATCTTTGACATCCTAATACATTTATAGTTTCCATTATTATATTATATATATTTTTTAGATTATTTCTTAACCATTAGATGAACATAATTATAAATGTTCTATATCTAGAAATTAAAGTTCACTATTTTTTACATTAGAAATCAGATTCATAATAATACCAATGATCTGCTATCTTTTCTGTATAATACCAGTTATCTCCACTCAATTCTTTCCATTGCCATCCTTTTCCCCTCTGGTTCAAGTTTTTAGGATATCCTTGGAATCCTATTGGCTTATCCTCGCTTATGTAATAAAAACCAATATAAGTTGTATTTGAAGCAATTCCATAACCATTGTAATAGAAGTCAATAAAAAATTCATTATCATCTAAAGGCCATTTCTTGATGTCTTTGACTTTTTCTAGTTCATAAATTTTATCATAGGTTCCATTTTGAATACATTCATTCAAAAAATCTAGATTATTATTTACTAACTTCTTAATTTCATATTTATTTCTATACCAGGTAAAATTTCTAAATGTAAATAATATTAGTATTACAAGAATACAAATAAAAAATCTCTTAGTCCACTTAGATCTTTTTATATCCCCCATCCTGATATCCTTCTCCAATCTAAATAATATTTGCTACACATCAATCTGCTAAGGTTCATTAATTTATCATAACTCTAGATCGATGCACTTATCTTTAAAATCCTGTCTTTTATTAAATTCATCTACTATGCTATTTTATATAATAAGTTCCCCAAAATTTCTTATATATTTATCTTTCTTAGAAATTTCATTTTGAAACTTCAACTTTTACTTGCTTCAATCAAATATATCTTTCATTCTCTTTTTTTAGTTCATATATTCTTTTTTCAAGGATGTATATCTTTTTCTTTATCCAACACAAACCATTTAGCCATTTGAAGTAAATTTTTATAATCCAAGATTGATAATACAAGTTTATCATTTTGAAATGAGAGTTTATATCATATAAATTTAATCACATCTTACCCAAAGCTATATTTATCAAGCAATTCAAAGTAGGTCTAGTGTAATGTACTATTATTATGGAAATTTATTCTATTAAGTAGATAATAATCCGCATCAGTAATGTTATATATAGGATGTAACCCATAGTATATTCCAATGATAAGACACTGTATAAAATATCGTATATCAATTACGATACCTATTTTATCTATACCAAAAGATTCAAGTTTGGAGGACGGCCAATATATAAAGCCTGATAAAAACATCTTCTTTAAAAAAGTTAAATAAAAAAGATACGTTAAAATGAATATCAAGGATATTATAATTACATGTGTACTCTTTTTAATACTACTCTTATTAATTAAACCAATAGGTTTATTAAATTTTTCACCTTCCATATAAGGTTTACCTAAAGGTATGCCTGGTTTGCCTAAAAGTATAATATAAAAAGCTAATGCAAAAACTATAGTCCATCAAGCTGTATTTTGGTAAGGATCAATACGATTAGGATATGTTATAAAAGTATCCAACCACCATCAAAAAATAAAATGACCAGAAATTAATACTATTAATAAAAACCTCCTTGATATTTTAATTATTTTTATTGCTCTTTTTCTTTCTTTAAACTCAAGCATCTTATTATAGATAAATAAGGATCTTTCATATTCATCTATAGGAAGTTCCCTTTCTAAAAGCGATTCACAATTAGGGCAAATATATTCGTCATCATAACAATAAAAATTACACTTCTTACAATTCATAGTTGTTCTCCTTTATTAACTTAATATAAATACCCCTAAAATAATTCTAGACCACTCCAGCACTATTTTTAAAATATTTAATTAAAAAATAAATTAATAACTATTTTTATTCTTGTCCCCTTCTATGAGCTATAATCAGCCTTAAGTTTATCCTTTGATAATTTACCAATATATAATCCATTAGCCTCTTTTGCTACTTTCTTATACTTTAAGTTTGCACTTTGGCAATTTCTTTCTTTTTCATCAATACAAGCTAAAACATAAAGAATTTCTAGTTCAAATCTCTTACTCATCTTATCTTTTGGATAGGAAGAAAATAATCTTCTACTAGCTTCATAATCACCTTCATAGAAATATTTATTAGCATCTAAAATAGCCCTTAGATGTTCAGCTCTCTTATTTTTTAATTGATATTTACTTGCTTCTTTATACATCTCCCTAGCCCTATCACAATCATCTAAATTATAATAAACTATCATAAGGGAAGTATAATAGCCAACTAGGGAATTATTTGTTTTTGGTAGTTGCTTAGGATCTACTTTATCTAAAAACTCCATAGTTTTATTATATTCTCCAAGACTCATATAAGCAAAGGCTAAGTCCATATTTAATAAGCTATTTAACTCCTTATTTTTTCCAGCATGTCTATAGGCCTTGTGAGTCTCTTCTATAAACTTTTCTGGATCCAATTCTTCTTCTAGAATGGAGTATCTTTTTCTCTGTTTAATATTCATATATAGAATATATCCTAGAGTAACTAGACCTATAGTTATAATTCCACCCTTTAAAAAAGACATTTTAAAAATATAATTTGTAATAAATGTAAATATTAGTGTTATAACTATAAGGATATATTTATTTACCATCATATTTTCTTCACCCTCTTTCTTATATTTTTGTTCTCTTATTAAACCATATGTAAGTTTTAAAGCTTTTTATCCTCCTTCTATTTATATTATGAATTTCTTTACTTTTTATAGCAATAAGAAAAACCCTTGACACCCCAAGTATTATTTTATCAAATAATTTTAAGAAACTTAGTTCATTTTAAAAATATCACTCTATCCATTCATCTAATACTTGTCCATCTATTGAAAATTCCATATAATAATGGTTTAATAATTTATATTTTGAATATGCATCTAATCTTGCTATAAATGTATCTGGATAGCCATCTTGATACATAAAATATGATTCAATATAAGCCATATTCTCCAATTTATAGTTTAATTCATCAATACATATATCTCTCATTTTTTCTTCATATTCATCTTTGCAATCAATCCTCCAGTTTTCATAATATCTTTTTAATCCATCTATTAAAAACTTTTTTAAATCAGATTGCTTTTCTATCCATTTTTGAAATTTTGTAATTTTAATGCTTTTAATATCTGAACCTTTCTGTAAGTTTCCTAAAAGGTATTCCTTAGAATATGATAGTATTTCTTGACATGTTTCATCATCTAAATTTATTAAACAATATATTATTATTATTCTAAAATCATCTAAGTCTTTTACTAGTTTAAAGTTAACCAATTGTATTTCTGTGTTTTTATAATTATTTAAAGAGTATTTTTTTATGTCCTATTTTGTTGGAGATAATGCTTAAACGAAGGTGACAAAGATATAGAAAAAAATAATCTTTCCTTCGCCTAAAAAAATTTTAGCAGATGAAATCATTCTCTAGTTTTGTTAGAAATATAAAAAGAACCTGATAGGCTCAGGTTCTAAAGATATATTTATAATTCTTCTTTTATCATTTTTATTGTTTCTTTATATTTGCTTAACAAAGGTTACCTTTGGATATTCCTCGGATATTATATCAATCATTAAATTTGTACCACATATAAAAAAGTGATATGTTTTTTCAGCTACAAGATAATTTTCTTCTCTAAATTTATTTAGATAATCTGAAGATTCACTTATATAAAAAGTCCATATCTCATTATTAGAATCCTCTTTAGTTTTCCACATCTCTGGTCTATAACTTTCATCAGTAACTGTATAAGAAATCACATAATCCCACACTAATTTTAAATTATATTCTGAACGTTTATCTTTCTCGAAATGATCTGGAACTAATAATACGACAAACCCTTCATCTCTCTCAAACCCTACATTTTCCATATCATAAACTTCATCAACATTTTGATGAGGAATCCATTTTTTGAAATTTTTATCAAAATTACTTTCAAACATATTTTTTATCACCTACTTAATATCGTTAATATCGAATTTTTATCTTATGCTTTCCCTTACCTTGGATTTCAAGAGTGGGTTTGTTTCCACTAACATTACTACTACCAGGTCTAACATTTATTTTAGTACCATCAGGTAACTGTCCAACTTTAGTTCCATTTGAATAAGTAGTAGTCTTTCCTTGATTTAATTTATTAAAATCTCGTTCAGCAGCTCTTTTACCCCCACTACCTTTATAAACATGCGTATCTCCACCTGTTTTACGATCTTTTATTTTTCCTTTCAAAACCTCTTTCACTCTTTCTTCAGTTTCTTTAACTTCTGCCCTTGCTATTAACCATGATTTAACTTTACTAGCAGTCTCAGAACTAACTTTATAAAGAGCAATACCACCTACTAAAATAGCTCCTCCTGTTACAACTACTTTACCAATTCCAGGAATCATCCAAGTCCCTGCCATTATAGTCATAACCTCATCCATAGTAATATTTGCAACCGATCTTACTTGAATATTATTTATAGGCCCTTCTAAAACATTTATATCAGAAGAAATTTTATAAATTTCTCCTTCATAGAACTCTAAAATTTCAATAAACTGTCTTTCACTAACCTTAGTACCATCTTCAAGGGTAATCACTAATTTTTCTTGTTCAACACCATCTGCAAAAACCCCTGTTGTAAAAGATAGCATCATTACAATTACCATAAGTAAACTAATTTTTCTTTTCATAAATTACCCCCCCTTTAATCATAATTGAAATAAGTTTGATATAATTAAATTATACTAAAAATGACTTACTTCTACTCAATTGGCGGATACTTTATATTTTCAACATCGCCTGACAATTCTACTGCTTCATTATATTTAGTATAAACATCACATCTTATTGCTTTGTAATTAGTCATATTTTTAATTGCATCTACTGAATACTTATAGTCATAAATAAAATCTGGATCATCTTTGTAAATGACTTCAATAAAATAACCACCTTGTTTATAATCTTTAAATATTCTTTTAGATTTTATATTTTCTTCAGTTGTTCCTTGAAGTTGGATATACTCATTAAATGTTTTTTTAGCTAAAAACCTTTGTATGAAATAAAAATACAATATATACATTATAATAAATATTATAATTAATAAAACTGGCAACTTTTTTCTCAAATTTAATCCTCCCCTTTAAATCAAGTATTATTTTTCAATACTTGTAATTAATTTTTTATATTAAATAGTTAATTACAAGTTTTAATTGAGATATCCTTTACACAATTATAAGGAATTAATACTACTAATAAAAATCTCAAGGTGAAAGAGAATATAAAAATTCTTAAAAACTAAAATAAGATTTTATATTTTCCATATTATTTCATCCAAGCATTCAATTTATTTAACAAAGGTTACCTTTGGATATTCATCGGATATTATATCAATTATAAAATTTGTTCCTCCTATAAAAAAATGATAAGTTTTCTCAGGGGCAAGTATGTTGTCTTTTAAAAAGTTTTGTAAGTACCCTGAAGATTCACTTATATAAAAAGTCCATACTTCATCTTGGTCAGATATCCATACATCTGGTCTATAGCTTTCTTGAGTTACCTGATAAGAAAGCACATCATCCCAAGTTAATTTAAGGAGATGATTAGAACGCTTATTATGTTCTAGATTATCTGGAACCAATAAAACTATGAACCCTTATCTTTCTGAAATCCGATCTTTGTTATATCATAAACTTCATCAACATCCTTGTGAGGAATCCATTTTTTAAAACTATTATTCTTCATATTCACGCCTCTACTTATATCTAATCTTTATTTTATGTTTCCCTTTTCCTTAAATTTCAAGTGTAACTCGTCCATCTTTACTATGAGAACGAACATTTATCTTTGTTCCATCTGGTAATTGCCAACTTTTGTTCCATTTGAATAAGTAGTAGTCTTTCCTTGATTTAACTTTATTAGTGGTCGTAGAACTAACTTTTTTCATTTGTTCTTACTATATCAACGAATGAAAAGAGTCTTTTGTGAACTGACCTTTGTCAAGTAGACAATCAATTTAATTAAAATTTATGCACATTAGGATGCATGGTTTCGATATTCTAAAGGAGCCATGCATCCTAATCCTTTTTGAAATCTTTTTTCATTGTAAAATTTTATATATTGAATTATTTTTTCCCTTAATTCTTCAAGTGTTTTAAACTTCTTACCGTAAAACATTTCAGTCTTTAATATACCAAAAAAACCTTCCATAGGACCATTATCTATACATTTACCAACTCTGGACATGCTTTGGGTCATTCCAGCTTCTTCAATCTTACTTTTGAAAA
>NZ_FQTY01000018.1 GCF_900128955.1 Tissierella praeacuta DSM 18095 | reverse complement strand
GCGCAAGTACCTTGGTTATTAGATTTAAATTCAGCCATGCTTGGTTTTACTTCAATAAATTGGGTTTGTCCTGTAACTGCTAATGTCCCAGCTTTTATTAGTGCTTCTTCTCTAATGATTCTTTGCCAGTAGTAGAATTTGCCATGTGACATATTATGTCTTCTACACCATTCTCTAATTGATAAACCACTTTCACTTTGTTCTCTGATCAGCTCTTGCCACTGGGCTTTATTTATTTCATGCTTCGATGTTTTCATAGTTGTCAAATCATCATCTCCCTACTGTTCTAATGTTGACAAAGTGTGTTGGCAACATTAGGACTACTTTGTAGAGATATTATCTCATGGTTTTTGACACTTTTAAATCCATGAGATTATTGTACGCTTACAGTATAACTATCCGTTCCATTTTTAATATTATATTAGACTTTAACCTTGTTAGCAATCTCTACTTTAATAGAATTTTAGCTTAAATATGTCTTAGGAAACAAAGGCTGATTAATTTTCTACAATGGTTTCTTGCTCAAAAAGAATCCACTTTCCATTTATTTTAACGATAACATTATTTTCATAATAAGCATATTCAGAGCCCTCACATCCGAAATTGCTTTGAGCATTTTTAGCAGGCAACTCTGAACCATCAACCGATGAAATAATAGTTCCTATAATATCTACATTATCTGTATCAACAAAAATTTCAGTGTTAGTATCCATGTAAATGGAGTCATCAATCATTACCATAGGTCGCTTATCCCATTTTAAGTCTTCTTGTGTAGGTTTTTTAGAATATCCTGTAACCATAACAAACAAATATGCTAAGAATAAAAGAACAGCTAACATTTTTTTCATTACATCCCTCCTAAAAATTCTATGATATAGAGTATCAGTTTAGGAATATTTTATAGATTATTGTTGCATAAAATTATAAATTTAATGTATCAAGTCGCTTAGACCGTGACGCCTTAGCTAAGAAAAATAATCCGCACAAACATTATATTTAATTGTAGCAAAATTAATGCGAAGATTCTATTCCATTTGAGAAAAAGTTTCCTCACAACCGATCATTTCATAAAGGGAGGTAATACCCATGTCCATTCTGATGTACAAGCAGCCTATTCCCAAGGGATAGGGAGGAAAGAAGGTATAGCATAGGAAAAAAAGGAAAAGAAGGAAAAGAAGTAGAATATAGGGGTAGGAAATATATTTCTCTGAAAGAATTGGTGAGAGAGTTTGATGTGCTCTGTTTACACTGGAAACTATACAGAAATGTCGCCAAATGTAGTTCAATATGTTGGCGCAGAAACAACCATTACTCCACAGTGGCAGAACACTAATGATGTAAAGCTTGACTTGTATTTTATAAATGGTAAAGTAGAATGTGTAGGTATAATTAATGGGATATCTGGTACTTCAAGCATATCTGCAAAAGTTACAAGAAATGGAGATAGAAACAGTCAATACTTCGGTAGAAGGGAAGTATCAAATTATGAAATAAAATCTAAAAGATATATATTAAAGAATTATTATAGAGGGGGTAGGTTTAAGCTATTTTCAATAAAAAGTTTATAACTGCCGTAGATAAATTATCATTAGGGATAGTAGTATTAGTACTTTTTGCTCTTGTGGGTTGTTCTCAAAAAGTGAATAAACCAAATAAAACTCAAATAAAAGAAAATTCCATAGAATCGATACCAAATAGAGAAGCTTTTTTTGAACCGCCAAAGAACTCAGTAGCAGAAATATTAAGTGATTTGGCTAATCAAAAATTTTTAATTAAAGAAGATCAAATTAGTGATTATGATTACGAAACCATTGTGAACTTTGGGAAAGCTTTTGTAAATCTTTATACTGGAGCTGTTGCAGAACAAGAAAGAGTATCATTTGAAAATTATATCTCAAATGAAAACTTACTTAAATTTGTAAATAAGATGTTAGAATTGGAGCAAAAGAAGGAGTTAAAGGGTGGAAATGGTGTGATTTTCGGTTTGGAAAATGAATTTAATGAATTAGAGTTCAGTATTCTTAATGAAAATCTTTGCTACTTAAACTTATATTTTTCTAACCAAGGATCTGGAATGAGTTGCAAAATGCTAGTTCAATCTTTAAAAAAGTCATTAAAAATTGTTGATTTATATTTTGGGAACAAGGATGGTATAGATACCATTGTAACGGGTCACCATAAGGTTAGAAAACTTGATAATCCAGAGTTATGGGACGACCAAGAATGGATTAATGGTGTTTTTGAAAAACTTGAAAAATACGAATATGAACTTTTAAATAAGTAAAAAAATGAGCAATACTATTAAATATCTTTAGAACCATATTACTAGACAAGATACAGAACAATTAATCTCAAAATCAATTAGTTGATACATGTGGAGATTCATATATTTTTCAAAATTTCACATATGATATTAACGAAGAGAAAATTGTAGGGACTGATAGGCTTGTAAACATTGACGAGCTGGAAGGGAAGGATAATGATAGATGACTTTTGATAATGGCTATAAAGCCGTTGAGGAAGTGATTAGCCAGAAGACATAAGCTGTAAATGGGTTCACCATTCTAATGGTTCTATTATAGGAGCTTTTAAATATATAAATTGGTTTAGAACAGGATACAATAATAATGGTGGAATAGCTCCATATATGTTTGATAAGGGTTACTTTTACGAAGAAAGTAGCTGGACTAAAGCATTTGCAGGCTCAATAATATATAATACAAGTAAGAGTCATGTTGGATTAGTTACTGATGAGGATGAATCAAGTGTTTCCTACACTGATCACTCTGATGTGAAAAATCTGGCAGAGAAATACTTCTTCAAACATCCAATGACCCTGCTTTTAAAAAATTTAAGTTCTATTTACCATGTAGCAGAATACTGAAATAATAAGGAAATTGGAATAATACCCAAGGAAACCAAGTAACTTAATATTATGGATTGCTTTTTAAATGATAGACAAAATAATTGGAGGTAGTATTTATGAAAAAAGTTGTTGCATGCTTAATTATGACAATTTTAATTCTTAGTATAAATGTCAGTCTTGTAAACGCTTCGTATGTAGAAAAAGGGAATCCTACAGCAACATACGCAGATAGAATTATTTTACCAAATGGCAATGAAGTTGATTTGAACGAATATTCTACGCTCTTATTTTTGAACGGAACCATAATAACTGATTATGAAATAATTATTAGAAGTGACAAGGCATTGGTACCTGTAAGGTTAATCGCTCAGGAATTAGGTGCTTCTGTGGATTGGAACGGGAGTAATAGGTTAGTTAACATTACAAAATCTCAAAACGAGATTGTTCTGACGATTGATAGCAATGTTGCTTCTGTCAACGGGATAGAAATTGATTTAGATTATCCAGCGATAATATATAAAGACTTAACGTATGTGCCGTTAAGATTCGTTGCAGAAAACTTAGATGCTACGGTGCATTATTCCCCAAGAATATCTCCTGAGTTCACATACTACTATGATACACAGATACCAGTATCTCATGTCGACACCATAGTTAGAAATTTTGCAAATGTCATAATTGATGAAAAATATGATTTTAGAGATTCAATAACATCAGAAGAAGCTATGAAAAAAACACAGGAAATATGTCTTAAAAGGCTGGAAAACTTTTCAAAAACTCTGAGGGAAAATCTTGTGAATTTAAATGAAAACCCTAATCAACTTGACGATGATTTTAAAAGTATACAAAAGGAAATAGATAGAATGATGTATATTGGTGAGGTATCAAGATTTTATAAATTCACTATAGGTCCTTATGATATTTTGTTTGACAGAATTAACCATAAAATATTTTTCGTGATATACTCATCCAGCACAACCGTTAAGGAAGTTAAGATTAACGATTCTGGCTTATATTTGCCAATTTTTATTGTAGGTTAATATATATTTTAGGCAAGACAAATAGCTTTTTTGATCTTACATTTTGTAGTAGTATTTAAGGCACCTTAGCTAAATATACCAATAAACGGAAACAGATATTGGTATATCACCATACTCAAAAATACGCAATAAATAGCATCTATATTATATTTAGTATTGGAAAAAATTGGAGAATTACAAAAAGGAATATTTGATGATTTTATCAAAACAACTTATAAAATACAATCTTGAAATGCTAGTAAGACCAAAATATTTAAAGAAAATTAGTATTTATTCAATATCACAAATTTATAAGTAAAATTGAAATTTTAAACTTGTTAAAATAAATATTGATGTAGAATATTATGATAATTAAAGCATTTGTGGATTTTATTTAAAGTTAGGGGATAACTTAATATGAAAAAGTATATATATAAATACAAGGGTTTGCTGGTAGTTAATATAATATTGTTATTTATAATAACATTAATGGATATTCTGTTAGCAGCAGGATTAAAGATAATTGTAGATACCGGAGTAAATAAGAATTTAGGTAATTTTAATGAAATTTTAATTTATTCCGTTATATTTGTGATATTTTCTTTTTTAGTAAATTATTTATCGGATATCATGAAGGCAAAGTATATACAGAAAACTTTTTTGAATTTCAAGGGAGATTTATTTAAAAGACTCATAGAAAAAAACATAATGGATTTCAGAGAAAACAATATATCATACTACATATCAATGTTTACAAATGATCTGACAATGTTGGAGCAGGATTATTTTAGTACTGTTTTGGATATGGTATATCAGAGTTTTAGATTTGTTTTGGCAACCATAGCCGTAGTGATTATGAGTCCTTATTTATTGGTGATTGTAATAGTAGTTGGCATTTTACCCATTATAATACCTAATCTGTTCGGCAAAAAGGTTTCCCTGTACAGAAAAGATTTTTCCGATTCTTTAAGTAAATTTACTGCATCCATGAAGGAATATTTGAGTGGCTATGAAGTTATAAAAAGTTTTAATATAGAAGATAAGATTAAAGAAGAATATAAGAATTCCAATAAAGAAGTTGAAATGACTAAATACAGGTTTAAAGTTTTTAGTTCTCTTGTAACCAATTTATCATCAATATCGGGATTTATGATGTTTTTGGTAGTAATTATATTTGGAACATATATGGTTATAAAAGGAAAGTTAACAGTAGGATCGATGATGGCTTCTGTTCAGTTAATGAATTATATAGTAAATCCTTTAAGGGTTTTTTCAGAAGACATTAATAAAATAAAATCAATAAAACAAATCAGTAATAAGTTTAAAGATTTATTATCTTCTAATGCAGACAAAGGAAAAGGAATCGAAAAAGACGTATTGTGTGATGAAATTAAATTCAAGAATGTTAGTTTTACCTATAATGAAGACAAAGATATTCTCAAGAATATTAGTTTTTCTGTTAAAAAAGGAGAGAAATATGCCATAGTAGGACCTAGCGGAAGCGGGAAAAGTACAATTCTAAAGTTGCTTTTAGGATATTTTGAGGAATTCAAAGGAGAAATCACTATAGACGGAACGGACATAAGGCATATAAGACCTGATTCTTTATATGAAATGGTTTCTGTAATACAGCAGGAAGTGTTTATATTTGATTCCAACGTAAAAAATAATATAGTTTTATTTAAAGATTATTCCGATGAGCATATAAATGATATTATTGAAAAGTCAGGATTGAGTTTGTTTGTCAATTCTTTAAACAACGGATTGGATACAAAAGTAGGAGAAAGCGGTTGTAATTTATCCGGAGGAGAAAGGCAGAGGCTTGCAATAGCAAGGGCTTTAATCAAAGGTACCCCAATTTTGGTATTAGATGAAGCCACTTCATCATTGGACAATGAAACTACATATAAAATAGAAAAATCTTTAATAGACATTGATGAGCTTACTACTTTAGTAGTAACTCATAAACTTATAAAAAATATACTGGAAAAATATGACGGTATAATTGTAATAAAAGACGGAGAAATCAAAGAAATAGGGACATTTGACGATCTTATGGACAGGAAGAAATATTTCTATAGTTTGTATACTATTGAAGGGGAAAGTACATATGGTGTAGGAATAAAAGAAGTATCTAATGATTAAAGGCATTGAATTATTATAGTGTCTAAAAACATAAATAAACTGAGAAAAGACATTAGCGTGTTATTATAAATTTGGAGTTCAACTAAGAAAATTATAGTTTCAATTTATAGGGAAGTTTTCTATCATAGTTATTTTTAAATTATAATTTAGCATATTTAAGCGTTAATTTTTATAATTATGAGAATCTGCGTTAAATAACATATCTAAGTGACATCTTTATTAGTAAATGGTTAAGTTTGGTTGCTATTATGGTAGGTGAATTATATACTATAAATGAACATTAGTAGATTTACGCGACATAAATAAAAATATAATGGAGGTGTAATTATGTCGATAATATTAGGGGTTATTGCTATAGTAGCAACTTTTATAAATCTTTATATGTATAAAGCGGGAAAGGATTATAAACTTGTTATGGCAATAGGATTATCATTTACAGCATTAACACTTTGTTCAGAATACAGTCTTGTATCTGGGTGGGTAAAAGTGAAAGATTGGTCGGCTTTATTAGATGTAGTACCTGGTATGGAAATGACGTTATGGGTTTTGACGATTATATCTATTGTACTTAATATAACACCTATACTTTTAGAACTAAAAAATAAAGAATAATTTCTTTTATAATGATGTATTCTTTATATTATGCGCAACTGACAATTTAAAAATAATGCTTATAGAGATTTAAAATACAAATCGTAAGTGTATTAGAATATAAAAATTCCAATACATTTATTTTTATATAAATTTAAAAAAAACTTAATAATAAAATATGAATGGCGAAGTTTTAGGGGAATTAAGACCAAGTAAACTTCACCATTTTTTATGCCTAAAAACAGAAAGAGAGTCTAGCAGTAATATGTCAAGACATAAATAGTTAAAAATTGAAGGAAATATGTATGGTATTGCTAAAAAAGACCGTGCTTTAATAAGACTTTAGAAAGCTACAAATTTTTGAAGGCGTTAAAGAAACCTACTACCTATTAGTAGGTGGTATATAACTTAGTAGTGAGTAAAACAATGGAAGTAATTTTCTTGCAGTAAGTGCGAAGGTACGTTTGTGTTGATGTTTCGGGAGTTATTTAAATTTGGAGTGATAGTAACGCTTGAATTCGGTATCATGTATGTATAACTTATCCAAGATTTCCAAGAAATAATATTTTATGTATTTGTTGCTTGAAGGAATTAATTTTGTATTGAGATCTTGATAATCTCCAGGTTGATATTGGGTCCATATATGCAAGACCAATATCAGGAATACTATTTAAAAAGTTCAAACAGGAATGAGTAGAATTTTCCTTAATGGTTTTTTACCATCATTAAACCATAGGCATTGTTACTGATGTATACAAAGAAATAAAAAAAGAGACAATCTTATTTATGTATGGTACATCACTAGAAGGAATACAGAACTAGTGCATGTAGTTCCAAATTTCCAATCAAGGAGAAGTGGTATAGTCATTAACAATTATGTTAATTGTAAGGAAGGTGGGAAAGACTGCAATTTCAATATGATTAATATTAGTAATATATGCAATGATTGTGGTGGATACATTCATTCTGATATCCTGTTCAATGTGGATAGATGTAGATATAAAGATTTAGTAAAAGAATGTTTTGGAAAAATAAAAGACTATTCTTTAAAAGATAGACTAAAGCTTCTAACAAATAACTTCAAAGGGGAAATATTTATAAATCATAAGCATAAAGAAAGATTCTATAATGAATTTAATAAACAAGATCTTAATATCTATGGTGTATCTCCTAGATACATTGCTATTCTTTTTCTCCTAACTGTAGATGAAAACCTATGGAGAAATTCAGAAACAATACTAAAGATTAATAAGTTTGACCTTAAACAAATCTGTCTAAAAGAAATAGATACTGAAGCTTATGCCCTATATCAAACTGCAAGAACCATATCAACTGGGAAGGAGTTTATTAAAATTAGTGAACTTGCAGATAAAGAATTAATCAATGATATGACCTTTAAAGCAATTATTAACTCTGCCTTAATCAATAGATATGGTGCAGAGTTATTTTTAATTACTAAATAGAATGGAGGATTGAAATTGAATATTACAATTAAAAAATCAAATGATAATAAAAGGAAAACCATATGGTTTCCTATGGAGGAAGTAGAATTATAGGAGATATGCAATGATTTAGGAATAGAAATGACTACAGAACCAAATTGCTATGTGGAAAACAGTAGGGATGAAAGATTTTTAAATATACTAGCTGATAAAAATGCTAATATAGATGAACTAAATTATTTAATGAAAAGATTTGATAGCTTTACTACAAGGGAAATAGAAAAGTTCTATGCAATAGCCTTTGCAGAAGAACCTAAATCCATGGCAGAATTAATAAATCTTAGTTTTAATTTGCACTGTTATAGCTTAATAAACAACTTTAATGATTTTAATAAGCTAGGGAAGGATTTATATCTAACCGAAAAAATGGCAGTAGCAGCTGAAGAATTAGAAAAACTGGATACATTAAATAAAGTCTCAGATAAATTTATGGAAATGGATGGAGATGTAGAATATTTTGAAAGACTTATGGACCATATAAATCATTTAACTATAGATGAGTTCCTCTTATTAGCTGATTCTATGTATGAATTTGAACTCTTTGATGGCATTAAGGATGTTGAAAGCTATGGCAGATATATGATTTCAGAATCAGGTCATTTTGAATATGATGATAATTTGGAGGAATACATTGACTTTAAAAGATATGGCCAAATAAAAATGGCAAATGAGTTGGGTGCATTTTCTGACAAGGGATATATTGTCTACCATGGCTATAATCAAAAGCTTTCAAATATCCTATCAGAAAATCTTGGAATAGAAATTCCTAAAACAAAGGAGCAGAAAACAATGAAGTTATATATGCCCTTAACTGTTAGAACCTATGAGGTTGAAAATGACTATGGCTTTAGTGAAAGCTTAAATGAACCATTGGAGCTAGGAAATTATGAAATAGCCAGCTATATTGATGAAATCCTTGATGCTATAGAAAGGGATAGGTTACCTGATGAAATTCATAGGGGTCTTATGCATTACTACAATGAACACGACAGTGTAAATGGAAAGGTAGAAAAATATGAATTCTCTGTTGAAATGGTAGGAGATGAGTTGCTGGGAGTAGCAATACTTACATTAAATGATGACTTAACTATGCAGGAGCTTGAGAAAATCAAAGGCAATATAACAGGTCAGGCTTCAGACGGCTGGGGAGAAGGCTTCGAACAAAGAGAAATAAAAACAGATATAGGAGATATTTATATTAGCTTTTGGAACAGCGGCAAGGATTGGTTTATAAAATCAGCTGAAGAAATGGGAATAACTGAAAATCAAATAATGGGAGGGATAAAATTTGAATAATAGAAATCAAGTAGAAAGAATTAAAAATATGTACCCTATAGGGACAAGAATAGAATTACTTTCAGCAATGGATGACATCCAAGGTATTGATAAAGGTATTAAAGGTACAGTAATAGGAGTAGATGATATTGGTACCATACACATGAAATGGGATAATGGAAGAAGTCTTGGTCTTATTCCTGGAGAAGATAGTTTTAAAGTATTATCCAGACCGCAAGAAAAAACTCAGGAACAATCACAAGGCATGGGTGGTATGACTCTATGAAGAACTTAGAAGAACTATTAGAAAACCTTGAAAAGAATCAAGAAGAGTTAAAATTCCTTAATAATAGATTTAAAGAGATGTCAGTAAAAGAAAGATATATCCTAGAAGGAGCAGTTGAACTTAATGAAATAAACAGTGCAGCTGATTTAATTAATCTTACAGAACAATTATATAAATTTGACTATTACCACAAAGTTAATGATGAAAAGTCTCTAGGAGAATATGTAGCAAGGTATAAAGAAAATGCAAGTGATGAAGTTTTAAAGTTTATTAAAACAGAAAAGCTAGGCAGAGAATATCATGAAGATTTTCAAGGAGTATTTACAGATAAAGGATATATAATTCAAAGGGGCATCATTAAACAAATCTATGATGGTATAAATGCAGATGAATTATCAACTGGAGAACCTGATGAATTGACATTAGTTTTAGAAACCCTTGGTATAGAAAATATAAATGAAGCCAGATTAGAAGATGCTAAATGTATATTTCCAAATATTAAAGATTTAAAAGAACAATATAAAACCATAGAAGAATTAATTATAGATGGAAATAACTTAGGATATTTATTAGATGAGGCCTGTGATGATAAGGATTTTTTTCTAGAACACTTTAAATCAGCAATGGAATTAGAGAATTGCACAAGACTTGATTATGCTTTAGATATTTCACAAAATCTAGACTGTTATGATTATCTGCCAAAGACTGCTAATCTTGAAAAATATGGAAGATTTGCAGCAGATAGAGATAAAATTGTCAAAGAAGGGACAATACTTGGAGATAATTTTGATTATGTAAAATATGCTAAAGCTCATATTGAAAAGAAAGAATTAGTACCTTGCAAATATGGATTTATTAAAAGAAATGAAGAAAAATTTCATTATCAATTCAGCAAAGAACCATCTGATATAAGTTTATCAATGGAGTAAAAAATAACAGATTTTATAATCGATATCTCCTAAGACTTGTGGTATATTGTGTCCTTGAAGGAGGGGAAAGAGATGGAAGAGTATAAGGAGATATTAGAGGATGCATTAGTAGAAAGATTAGAATTGGCATATTTTAAATTAATTGAGACAAATAAAGAAGTAAAGGAGGCAGTAGAAAGTGTAAAAATATTAAGTAAGGGATTATATGAAAACAAAGATATTTCAATGGAAGTAAAAAGGAAAATAGAAGATTGCAGAGACATATCCAATTTTATAGAAAGGGAATTACAAGAGTTTATTTATATCGAAGGGATAAAAGACTCAATTAAGTTGTTAAAAGCTCTTGGAATATTAGTGTAGCACGGTAGGAAAGAAGACCGTGTTTTTTAATACCTAAAAACAGTTAAGGCCGATTGATTACTGTAATTTACAGTTAAACAATCGGCCTTTTTTATTTTTACAAATATTGATAAAGGGAGGAGTTGGAGGTGGGAAATGAATTTCTCAAATATTTAAAAGAATACCATGTAGGAAAAGAAAAGGCAGTATCCAGTGCATATCTTGAAAACAAACTTTCCATCAGCAGCAGAAATATAAGGAAAATAGTTAATCAATTAAGAAATGATGGTGTTCCAATTTGCAGTGATGAAAATGGTTACTATTATGCAGGAGATACAGATGAGGTTTTAAATAGCATATATCAAATGACCAGCAGAATCAAAGAGATTGCAAGAGCAAAGAATGGATTGGTAAAATCACTGAAGAGATTTCCAGACAACAGCGGTCAGTTAATCCTTCAAATAGGTTGTAGCGAAGAAGAGAGGTGAAGGAATATAAATAGCTTTATGAGTTGGATAGGCGGAAAGAAGGCACTTAGGGAATTAATAGTGTCATCATTTCCCCTTTACTATGAAAGATATATAGAAGTATTTGGAGGTGGAGGCTGGGTACTATTCCATAAGCCACCTGGTAATGATTTTGAAGTATATAACGATTTTAATGGACTTTTAACCAATCTATATCGTTGTGTCAGAGAGAAACCAGAGGAATTAATAGAAGCCTTATACTTCGTATTAAACTCTAGAGAGGATTTTGACAGAGTAAAAGATACACTTGCAATAGATAGTCCTGAAAGTGAAGTAATAAAAGCATCATATTTTTATCAGCTTATTCGATATAGCTATGCATCAGGGCTTACTAGCTTTGGAAGTCAGCCTCATGATATGTGGAGTAATTTTCCTCTAATTGAGCAGGCACACAGAAGACTTAGTAAGGTTGTAATTGAAAATAAAGATTTTGAAAATCTGATAGGGCAATATGATAGGCCTGTCAGTTTTTTCTATTTAGATCCTCCATATTACGAAACAGAAAAATATTATAAAAATATTGGAGAAAATGGGTTTCAGGAAAAGGATCATATAAGACTTAGAGATAAATTAATGAGTATTGAAGGAAAGTTTCTCCTTTCCTATAATGATTGCGATTTTATTAGGGATTTATATAATGGTGCAAATATTCAGATTGAAAGCTTTACCCGCATCAATAATATTAAACAACGTTATGATAATGGTGCTCAGTTCTCAGAAATCCTCATAGCCAATTACGATATGGAGGAAAGGAAAAATAGCAACCCATCACAGATTAATTTGTTTGAAATAGAAAGCGGAATATAAAAACAGAAAAAGGAGAAAAGACAATATGAAAATTATTAAAGAAAGTTCCAATAAGAACATCATAATACCTTTAGAAGTTTTAAAGGAATCAAAGATTTTAGATAGCAGAGATTTAGAATTAAAAACTGTAGAAAATGGATTTGTAGTATTGAAAGGAACAATGAATGCAATGGAATTAATTAAATTAGCTGAAGGATTAAAAAATCTATCAGAAGATTTAATTACTCATTTAGCAGGTGCCTACGGCAGATGTGATGATTGTTCTTATTGTAAGGAATATGATGAATTTGATGAAATCATAGTACCTGAATATTTGTTAGAAGAGGCAGGTATCCCAACAGATGCAAAGCTTTGTGCTTATACAGAAGAAGATAGCGGTGAAATTGTAGTTATAGAGTCTGATCATAATTATGATTTGGCTGATGTTCCTCAGTTTGTTATAGATATTTTTGAAATATCAGGAGTTTGTATCAGAGAATTAGAGGAAAATTTGATAATGGAAAATATCGTATATGGAGATGAATAGGTTTTAAATTAATAAAATTTTATTGATTAAGATTATAAAAGGGATAAAATCAAGCTATTTTTATTAATTAACAAAAGAATGGAGGTGCAATATGAAGGGGATTCAGCTGAAAAATAGCTGTATTTTTTATTATGGAAATCCTGCAGGTTATGTAGAAGATGAAAGGGCAGTCATAGATTCGATATTTAAAAGTGAAGAATTAGAAAGCTGGCTAAATCAAAGAAAACTTATGACCATATGGAGGGATGGAATCTTTGAAAGATTGTCAAAGGGTGTTGATATTAATAGTGAAGAAGTTATAGTGTTAAAAAATTGCCGTATATGGCAGCTAAAAACAGATGTAAGCCCTGACAGAAAGTTTATAGGATATGAAGAACTTATAAAAAACTTTGGGGAAGCAGATAAGGATAATTACAAAATCGTCTATGATGGAGAAATTGAAACCAATGACTTGGAAGAGATTTATACAAAATTTAACCTTGATCATCCCCAAGGGTTTGATGGTTATTCTCTATCTATATCTGATGTAGTTGAACTTTATGATAGGACAGGCAGTGAATATTATTATGTAGACAGATTTGGCTTTAAGGAAATTGACTTTGAATTAGAAGAACAAAATCAAGATATGAAAATGAGTTTATAAATAAATTTTAGGAGGAAAAGTATATGAAAAATATGATTAAAAATGTAAATACATTTATTATTAGAAAGGCAATATTCGTAAGAACAGCAGTAAGTAATAACAGTGGAGAAGGCTATATTGATACGGCAGTAAAAATATTAATAGCAGTAGTATTAGGAGCCTTGCTTTTAGCTGGACTTTATCTATTATTTAGTGAAGTGGTTATGCTAACCCTTAATCAAAGAATTAAAGATATGTTTAATTATGCTGGATAAGAGTATTTTGCAGGGGATGTTTTTTCCCTCTCTGCTTATGGCAGCATCCTATACAGATATTAGAAGAAGGGAAATACCAGATGTAATCTGTGTGCTGATTGTATTAATAAGTTTATTGAGGTTTAGTTTTATGAACTTATTTGGGATTGCTGTTGCTATGCCCCTTTTAATAGCAGCAATAATAAAAGAACATAGCATTGGCGGAGGAGATATTAAATTAACTGCTTCAGCAGGTATGATCCTTGGATTTTGGAAAGGAATATATGGATTAATAATAGGCCTTAGTTTCTTAGTATTATTCTACTTCTTATTAGTATTAATATCTAAAATAATGAAAAGACAAGTGGCTGGGAATTTACCTATGCCACTTGCTCCATTTCTAGGGATAGGTTTTATGATTATATATATTATGAATTAGGAGGAATTGAAAATGGGATTTATTAAAAATAGAACTGTAATAGGTGTAATTTGTATTATGCTTTCTCTAATTATTAGTTTTGGTCTCACTCCTTTATTTAATAAAAGTGTAAGCCAAAAGACAGAGATTGTACGAGTGGTAAAAGAGATAAAATCAGGAGATGAAATCACAAATGATATGGTTCAAATAGTTGAAGTAGGGGGGTATAACTTACCTAATAATATTATTAAAACTAAAGAAACAGTAATAGGAAAATATGCAGCAGCTGATTTAGGAATAGGAGACTATATTTTAAATACAAAATTATCAGATATACCGGCAGCTGAAAATGCCTATTTATACAATCTTGATGGGAGCAAACAGGCCATATCCATAACTATAAAAACATTTGCCAATGGTCTTTCTGGAAAACTTAAATCTGGAGATATAGTATCTGTTATAGCACCTGACTATAAAAAGCTAGATGAAACAGTTATACCACCAGAACTTAAATATGTAGAAATAATATCTGTAACTGCCTCATCAGGCTATGATGCAAATACTGGAGAACAAATAGCAGAAGATGAAAGGGAACTTCCATCTACTGTAACTCTTTTGGTAAGACAAGAACAAGGAAATATCCTTGCAGAACTAGAAGCTGATGGGAAGTTACATTTATCCTTGGTATATAGAGGAACACCTGAAAACGCAAGGAAGTTTATTGAAATACAAGAAGAGATGATTGAAGAAATATATTCAGAAAAGGATGAGGAAGAGTCCATGGAAGATGAAAATCATAATAGGGAAAATATTAGTGGAGAAAAAGACAAAGAAACAGAGGATAGTGAGGTGGAATAGATTGCTGAATTTCAAGAAAAAAGGGATATTTAAAAGAAATACAGAAGAAAAAGAAGCCGAAGATATTCTCCATGGTGGAGTATTAGCAGTATGGGGCAGTCCTGGAAGCGGTAAAACAACAGTAGCTGTAAAGTTAGCAAAATATCTGGCAGATAAAAGAAAAAATGTGGTTTTATTACTCTGTGATATGACTGCACCTATGCTGCCATGTATTTGTCCTCCATCAGATCTTGAATATGAAAAATCCTTAGGAAGTATTTTAGCAGCTGCCCATGTAAATGAAGCCTTAATAAAGCATAATATGATAACCCATAAAAAGTTATCCTACTTAACCATTCTTGGAATGTTAAAAGGAGAAAATGAATATACCTACCCTCCATATTCTGAAAATCAAGCAAGGGAGCTTATAGAAAACTTAAGAGAAATAGCACCTTTTATAATTATTGATTGTGGCAGTTATATAGCAAATGATATCTTATCTGCTCTCGCATTAATGGAAGCTGATTCGGTATTAAGATTGGCCAACTGTGATTTAAAAAGTATTAGCTATTTATCAAGTCAACTGCCGCTTCTTAGAGATAGCAAATGGGATGCAGATAAGCAATATAAAATAGGATCAAATTTAAAACCACAGCAAGGGCTAGATCATATAAGCCAAGCACTTGGATCAGTAGCCTTTAAACTCCCTTATTCAGAAGAATTGGAAGGACAATACCTTGCAGGAGATTTATTTAAAGACTTATCAATGAAGGATAGCAGACCCTTTCGCAAAGAAATTGAAAAGATAGCCAAGGAGGTGTTTGGGTGTTAGAGAAAAAAGAAATCCACTCTCTATTTTTTACTCCTGAATCAGAAGATAAGGACTTTTCATCGGTATTAAAGGATGTCCAGGAATATATATCAAATAATTATTCCATCCTTATAACAGATGATACTATAGATGATTCTAAGGAGCATTTAAAAAGATATATCTCCAAATATGTTCAGGACAAAAGAATATCAGTAAAGGGCATGGATGGAAATGAACTTATAGATGCTTTATATAGTGAGATGGCGGAGTTTGGCTTTTTAACTAAATACATTTATGGAGATGGTATAGAAGAAATTGATATAAATTCATGGAAGGATATTGAAATCCAGTATTCCGATGGAAGATGTGAAAAGCTTAAGGAGCATTTTGATTCACCTGAACATGCCATCAATGTCATAAGGAGAATGCTTCATATATCAGGAATGGTACTAGACAATGCAAGTCCAGCAGTCCTTGGACATTTATCAAAAAATATTCGTATAGCAGTATTAAAAACCCCATTAGTAGATGAAGATGTTGGTGTTGCAGCATCTATTCGTATAGTAAATCCACAGAATATGATAAAGGAGGACTTTATAGATGGAGGAACTGCGACCAATACTATGTTAGATTTTTTATCTGAATGTATAAGGTATGGGATTTCTGTCTGTGTAGCAGGTGCAACCAGTTCAGGGAAAACAACAATTGCAGGCTGGCTTCTTACAACAATACCAGATAACAAAAGAATATTTACTATATAAAATGGATCAAGGGAATTATCACTAGTTCGTGAGAAGAATGGAAGGGTGACTAACTCTGTTATTCATACTATTACTCGTGATAGTGATAATGAAAGGCAAAGAATAGATCAGATAACCCTTCTAGATATGTCCCTTCGTTTCAATCCTGATATTATTGTTGTAGGGGAAATGCGTGGAGCAGAAGCCAATGTATCCCAAGAGGCAGCTAGAACTGGAGTAGCAGTTTTAACAACTATACACTCGAATTCCTGCGAGGCAACCTATAGGAGAATGGTATCCCTTTGTAAAAGAGCAGTAGACATGACAGATGAAACATTAATGGGGTATGTAACTGAAGCCTATCCCATAGTTGTATTTTGTAAACAATTAGAAAACAAGGAAAGAAAAATGATGGAGATTATGGAATGTGAAATCTTAGCTGATGGGACAAGAAACTATAGATCACTATTCCAATACATTATTACAGAAAATACAATGGAAGACGGAGAATTTGTAATTAAGGGATATCATAAACAAATTAATAGTATATCTGAAAGTCTATCTAAAAGATTCTTAGAAAATGGGATGTCCCTAGATACAATAGAAAAGCTTAAAAAGAAGGAGGTATAAAAATGACAACCATCTTGTTAATGGACTGTATTGGAATGATTACAGGCCTTTTTATATTGTTTAACATTTCGCCTATGGAGTTTACTGATAGTCTTTTTAAGAATTTAACCAGTAAACCTAGAAGTATCAAGGATGAAATAAATGAAACTACCAAAAGAAAAAAGATGTCTCTTTTAAGAAAAGAAATATTTGAAGTAGAAGAAATTTTAAGAATAACTGGAAGGAAAAAAATGTTTCCCATGCTCTGTGCCTTATCACTTTTGCTCTTTTCAATAGGAGCATCTATTTCTATTATAATTAATAATTTCTTTTTACTACCAGTAATGGCGATAGGCTTTATGTTTATACCCTTTTGGTATGTAAGGCTTACTCAAACTCATTTTAAAAAAGCTATTTCGGCAGAATTAGAAACAGCACTTAGCATAATAACAACTGCATATTTAAGAAATGAAGATATTGTAACTGCAGTAGAAGAAAATATAGATTACTTAAATCCCCCAGTACTATCTGTATTTAAGGAATTTATTTCTAGAGTTAGGCTGATAAATCCCGATATTACAGCATCTTTACAGGATATGAAGCAAAAGATTGATAATGCTGTCTTTCATGAATGGTGTGATGCCTTAATTGCTTGTCAATTTGATAGAAGTCTAAAAACCACTTTAACACCTATTGTAAGTAAATTATCTGATATGAGGGTAGTAAATGGGGAACTTGAAAACATGGTATTTGAACCGAGAAAAGAATTCATTACTATGGAAATTTTAGTCCTTGGAAATATTCCACTTTTATATTTTTTAAATAAAAACTGGTATCATACTTTGATGCATACTATAATGGGTCAGATAGTCCTTGCCCTATGTTTTACTGCCATCTTTATATCCACTGCTTTTGTAATTAAATTAACTCAGCCAATAGAGTATAGGAGGTAGATAAAATGATATTTTTAATCTTTATTTTTGGAATACTCCTTGCTCTAGGTTTATTCTTTGTAATCTCTGATTTACTTAAACTTCCAAGATTAGCTACACAAAAAGCTATGCAGTCAGCAGGAAGGGAAAGAAATAGAAAGTCAAAGAATATAGATATACTTCTTTTAGGATGGGCAGTAAGACTGTCAAAATATATTCCCATGGATGAATATAAAAAGGCTAGGATGAAAAATACCTTAAATGCATCTGGAATAAATATGACTCCTGAAGAATACATGGCATCAGCTATTGTAAAGGCAGGTTTAATTGGAATAGCAATAATTCCATCTCTTATAATATTTCCCTTACTGGCACCTATTATTTTATTCTTAAGTATAATGGTTTATTTTAAGGAAATAAAAAGGGCTGATGAAGAATTAAAGGAGAAAAAAGGCAGGATAGAAAGGGAACTTCCAAGATTTGTAGCAACTATTACCCAAGAATTAAAGGCAAGCAGGGATGTATTGTCTATGATAGAAAACTTTAAGAAAAATGCAGGGGAAGATTTCACTAAGGAATTAGATATATTAACTGCAGACATGAGGTCTTCATCCTATGAAGCAGCCCTTACAAGGTTTGAAGCAAGAATTAATTCACCGATGCTATCGGACATAACTAGAGGGTTAATAGGTGTTCTTCGTGGGGATGATGGATTAATGTACTTTCAAATGCTTTCTCATGATATGAAACAATTAGAACTGCAAAGATTAAAAGCAGAAGCTATGAAGATACCACCAAAGATAAGAGTCTTCTCCTTTATAATGCTGATGTGCTTTATGGGTGTTTATATATCTATTATTATATACGAAATTATCCGTTCCTTTAGTGGATTGTTTTAGGAGGTGCTCATATGTTTAAGATACTAAGATCTAATAAAGGAGAGGGATATATAGATGTGGCCATTTTAGTCCTCTGCGTCATGCTTGTTATTGCCCTTGCAGTAAAGGTATTTCCAGTTTATATTCTAAAGCAGCAGATAGATACCTTTGCCACAGAATTAGTAAGGGAAGCAGAAATTGCAGGTAGAGTAGGAAGGGAGACTACAAATAGAGAAACATTATTGAAAGATAAAATGGGAATTAATCCAAATATAAGGTGGTCCAAGTCAGGGAAAATACAATTAAATGAAGAAATAAGTGTAACTATTACCTACGAAACTAATATAGGGTTATTTGCAGGTTTTGGATTTTTCCCAATAACCTTAAGAGCTGATGCAGCAGGCAAATCAGAAGTATATTGGAAGTAGGTGGGATGATGAAAAAAATAATAGGTAAAATAAAATTAATACAAAAAGATACCAGTGGCAGTTCTTTCCCACTGATAATAGCAGTTACTCTAACTTTAATAATAATATTTACTGGCATATCTGAATACTTTAGACTGATGATTATTGCCCAAGGTGTTCGTGATGCAGTACAAAATGCAGTAATTTCCACAGTAAATGACAATTATGATGGAGTTTATCATGGAGTTAGGGAAGGGTATTCAGGAGGATATGAACCAGTAGCAGATGATTTTCAGGAATCACTTAGTTATGGGGATATTTATGGAAGACTGGATAGTATATTAGGATTAAATCAAAGTGGAGGATACCATATAAAAGCTACATCAGATAATAAGATGGAGTTTAGAATTTGGGATCTAGATGTGGTAATAAAAAATGTACCTTTGGCATCAAGAGATATAGTTAATTCAAGGTTTAAAATTGATAGTACCATTATGCTGGAGGTTCCAGTATTCTTTGGGGGTAAGCTACTCCCTAGTATGAAAATCAGGATAAAAACAATTGCTGGTTATACACCTAAGTTTTAAGGATAAAATATTAATAGACTTTTTAATTTGTTTATGGTAGGGTTGGAATTAATAATAGAGTAGAAGAAAAGGGGAAAATAGATTTAGAAGGAGGCAGAAATCTATGAAAATATCTAATGATAGAATGAAAAAGTGTTTTGTGCTTGCAGGTGGATTATTAATCTGTGCAATACTGGTCTTTATGATTAGCTCTCAGTTTAAAAAAGAACCAGTAGAGGAAACATCACTGCCTAATGAAAAAGATGTTATTGTTGATGATGTAATAGCAGAAAAAAATAAGGAAATTAATATAGATAAAGGAATTACAGAAAAAATAGATGATGAAACTGTAGCAAATACAGAAAAAGAAGATAAAGAAAAAATAGAGGATAGTGAAAAGGAAATTAATGTACCACCTATAAAGGTACCTGATATACAAAAAAATAAAAATGGAATAGATAAGGGTACAAATCAAACTATTCAAGGGGATGTAAAGAAACCAAAAGGACCTACCAAGGAAGAATTAACAGATCCAACTAGGAAACCTAATGGAGAAAAAGTGGAAGAACCACCTAAGAATGTAGATTATGATAAGCTTAAAAAGCATGAAGAAACCCCCAAGAAAAAGGATGAACCACAAGGTGGAGATAAGAACAATAAGGGACAGACCTATCTACCTGGTTTTGGATGGGTAGAAAATAGTGGTGAGAACCAAGGGACAAAAGCAGATGATATGTATGAGAATGGTAATAAAATAGGAAATATGGATTAATTAAGAGATGAAATGAAGACACTGCAGAAATGCAGTGTTTTTTCTTTGGAGAAAGATTAACTATTAAAAGTCAAGGGGTTAAGTGAAAAAATATAGGAATTGATATTCATAAAAATTAAATAAATTTAGATACGACAAAAAGACCTTATTGTTGCTTCATACTCGCCTAACTGAGTTTGAAAACGAGAAAGCCTTGAATACAACTTGCTTTTTATCATCAACAAGTGAAGCAACACGAGTGTTTTTTACCAATATCAATACCTAAATAATACATTTGACACCTCTAACAACTTAAATACATTATATAAGGAGAAGAAATAACAGAAAACAGAAGATACTATTGGTTAAAGCTAAAAGAAAATTTTTTACTGTCAAGGGCGAGGGATAGCTCGTGCATTTTACCGTTGACAGGGAAAAGGGGTGGATTAAATATTAATTGCTTTTTTACTAATCCCCTTAACTTTTGATGGTAATATCCGATATAATTAATAACAGGTCATGCTAAACTACACATAAAAATTTATTTTAAAAAGGAGAGATTTTCTTATGAAAAGAATTGGTTTGTTAAAGAAAGTGCTTGTTAATTTATTTGTGTTTGCATTGCTATTTACAAATGCAATTGTGGTACATGCGGAAATCAATCCAGAACATGCTATTATTGGTAACAATAGTCCAAGTACTGCTTATAACATTGGTCATTGGAAATACAAAAATATCAAAACTTGTGCTATTGATAAAGATCAAACAGAAGCTTGGTTTAAATTTAACATGAGTTCAGATGAACAAATTTATGTTACTTGCTCTCGTAGTAATGATTACGATGGCATGAATTTTGTCTTATATGATGCAAATACT
Organism: Tissierella praeacuta DSM 18095; assembly: GCF_900128955.1. Classification (GTDB taxonomy): domain Bacteria; phylum Bacillota; class Clostridia; order Tissierellales; family Tissierellaceae; genus Tissierella; species Tissierella praeacuta. The sequence goes on along the minus strand of NZ_FQTY01000018.1, from coordinate 37,218 downwards.
ATGGACGAAGTAATGCGTGTGAGCCAAATTGCTAATCCGTCAAATTTTATTAAGTTTTTGGCAGTAAGAGCCGATGGTTCTAGAGCTGCCTCTTATTTCTTAAAAGTAGAGAGAGGAAATTATATAGGAGATATGTTCTTTTCTCTAAATTTTGCTGATAGGATGAAAAGCACAACAAAAACCTTTTATTTTCGAGGAACAGCACGAAATAATGGCAACTCTAGTATGTCTTTATCTGGAGTTGATTCCAGTGTTATTACAGTCGACTTATCCAGAGAATCGAGTATTCCAGATGGTGCTATTGTAAAAAGCGTAGAAACGAGTAGCCGTATGTCTCCAAGTCAGGGAAATGTAAGACATATGCTTATGCCTCAAACTGAATCTACTTGGTATGAATCTAGGGTTTCTAGTGTTACAAGCGGTTATTATTACATCGACTTATCTGATGAAATACCAGTAAAACAAAGGTGGTCTTTCAAATATAATGCTAAAGCAACAGCAAGATCAACTATGAGTAATGTGAAATTAAGAGTAAACTATCTTTATGATATAACTTCTGGCTGGAACTTTAGATAGGAGGATTGAGGATACAATGAATATTGCAAGGATTACTGTGACTAATTCTGGTAGTTCTCCCTATAAATTGGAAGGACGAACAGCTAAAAATTTATATAAGGGTCCGTCAGGAGAATTAAAAGACAAAATTGATAAAATGTATGCAGAAATCAATCGTCAGAATAAGTCTTTTGCGGATCCCAAAGAACATATACGAAGAAAGTATTTTGATAAAACCTACGCCCACTATCGGGTTTTAGATGGTAAATATCTTTCAGCAGATCGTATGAATGCTTATCAAAATGAGATGGATGTTTTGGATGGAGGTAACCCTATTTTCTATTCTGTGGAGGACTATAAATATTATGGCAATGAAGTTCCTCGAATTCATGGCGAAATAGAGAGTTATAGGAGTCGAATACATGATCGCCTAAACATGGATTTTCAAGTGTCTAAACTTTTTAAGGAAAACGGTATTTATATTCCGAATGATGTTCCTTTGATTTTTCGAAGTGACTTATATACTCAAAGGATCTCCGTTTTAGGAAATATAGATGATGCATTAAAACAAGATATTGAGAATATTTTAAATCAAGATCAGAATTCATTTGTTTTATCCTTGCACATGGTTCAGTCTTCTTCAGGGATAAGCCTGTCTCAACAATATGATCCTGAAAAGAGTCGACTTTGGAATTTAGCGGATAAAATTTTCAAATATACAGGTCTTGATATGAGAGATTTGGAAGCAAGAGACGGCAGTTTCTTTACAAAAGATGGCGAAGATATTTTAGTTAAAATCTCTGAAGGTGTCAAAGAAGCAACTAAAGGCAATACCAAGAAAGAACAGAGGGACGTACTCGGTCTATTAGGCTTGGATATTAAATATTTTTCAAAAAAAGGAATTCTGAAAGAAAATGACTTCATAGATATCGGGTTTCAAAATGGTCATCTAATGGATATGCACCAAAAATACAAATATGGGGTAGGACAAAATGACTGGATACATGATATGGCAAGAGAAAAAGGTGTAGACGATTATGAACTCTCTAAGGACGGGATTAAACTCATTGACAAGGGAAAGTCTTTTTTTGTGGATTCTAAAAAAGTCCATGCGTATCAAAATACCTATCAACAAAATGAGAATTTGCCGCAAAAATTTGATGTAAAAAAAGCTCTCGATGACTTTTTTAGCAAAAACCTGTTTGATATCCCTATTGGAACAAATCTTAATATTCTTTACGAAAAAATTCCAAATCAACTTTTTGTGTACGGCATTCAAAATAGTGTTATCTCTGAAATGGTCAATACATCCATCAATAAGGATAAAGGATTGCTGAATTTGTTTTCTCAGTTGTCAACGATGAATTTTTCAGTAAAAATATAAGTTATCATAAAAAACAATATAAAGCCTTGAGCCGAACTTTAAGAGCAAGGACAAGGAAATCTGTTAAAGACGATATAAAAGACTAAAAACGCCTTTTCACCGTCTCGAAATAGAAATGTATGTGGGCAGTAGTAGAGAAAAAAGCTATTGCCTTTTTTTATTTCAAAAACAGGAGGAAAAAGAATGTCAACAGAAAACAGAAGATATTATTGGTTAAAGCTAAAAGAAAATTTTTTCACGGACAAGAGGATAAAAAGGCTAAGGAAAATATATTATGACGGAGTAGAAACGGATTTTATAAGACGTTCAAGAAAATCAAGGTAGATTAAAAATAATCAAAAAGCATTGCAATGCAACACCACTGCAAGAAAACTGCAACGGAGATATAGAGATAGATATAGAGTTACTTACTTGAAAATTGATTATAATAACAACACAGTTATAGAAAGCACTATAACTGATATTTAAAAAGGGATTATTATGTGGCAGAATGATAACTAATACTTTTGTTCATTATGGCGGTACACAAGAGTGCAATGATAGTCGGTTTTCTGAAAGAAAAACTCAGTTTGTTAAAGTAACACACAATTAAATAAACTACCACGAGGAAGTAAAAGCAAATAGCCGATACTTCCTTTTTTTATGTTCAAAACTCAAAAAAGACGGAAAGGAGAAAGAGATGAAGAGAAGAATAATATTTTTTATTACAATTTTAATAATATTTAATTTTATAATGCCTTTTTTTGTGTTTGCAGTTGGAGATGGAAACATAGATTCGGGTGGAGGTGGAATGGGGAGTGGAACTAGTCAAAATAAATGGTCGCCTGGGAATGATGGAGTAAGAGTCAGTATCGTAAGAGTAGATGACTATTCAATAGTAACTACTCCGATTGATTTAACTAATAAACAGCCACCATCTACAATATTTCATTTTGGGAAAGTATCGAAACTTCAATACAATGGAGGCAGAAACTTGTCACCAATACAAGGCTCATATTCTTACATTAATCCATCTCAATCGATACCTAGAATAGTAAGTACAGAGGGTAAAAATAATATTGAAGCAATAAAAAGTTATTTTACTGATGAGCAAGTTATTAGATCTATAGCATCAAATACTGGAATGAATTATGATACCTTAATCAATGGAGAATATAAATTATTCCTAGAACCCATAGCCTATTACACATTTCAAGGAGTAATGATAGCTACAACTGCAACGGAAGCGGTCATGTATGATGAGAAATTAAGTGGTGGACTTAGAACTAAAATGGTATCCTTATCTCATAAAAATCTGCCTCTAGCTATGTTTTTAGAGGTAGGAGATTTAGGATATCATGCATGGAGTGGTAGTACATCAACTCCAGCTTCAAACTCAGATATTAAGAATTATTTAGGCCTTGGAATTGTTAGATTTAAAGAAAAACCTGAAGAACCAATTATCAGCACATATGATTATGAATATAGAGTAAATACTGAAGTAATTACATCAGTGATGGTAAGCGGGGGACAATCGGATCCTGATAATCCAACCTATGTAAGTTTTGACATTGGTGGAAGAACCTATAATGTGGGTAATATCTATTATCCAAGGGGAGATTCACAACTTGCTTGGGTAAAGTGGACAACCCCAAGTACAGAGCAAAATATGACAATACATGTAAATGTTAATGGTCCTGGTGGAACTGCTAAATCAATTATAAATATTAAAATTGTAGATTTAGATAAAAATCCTCCGCCGAATCCAGTAGCAGATGACAGGAATGATTCCTTCTCTTATGTACCTATTCCAAGAAGAGAAGAAAAGACAAATGCAAATTGGAGTATATGGCGTCCTTGGTGGCAGGAATATTGGGTATGGCATAGTACTGGGGAAGACTCAGGATATTGGTGTGACCATGGATGGTGGGAATTTGACCTTGACCAATATAGTGCAAGACTTTCTGCAGATATGAGAATTACAAATGATAGCAAAAATCCTACTGGAAATGGAAGTACCTTTAAAAGTGGATATGGAATTAATCAATTAGTAAATGTAAATATCAACAGCAACCAAAGTTCAGCAATTACCTATCCACAAAACGCTGTATCCTATTTTCCAGAATTTAGATATGAAACTTATTGGAGATTACTGGATAAAACATCTAGTGGCTCAAGCCCAAAGTTTGAATTTAAGAAAAATAATTATTCAACCTATAAAAATCGTACCCACTTTACTCCTATATGGATGCCTGACGGGGCATATACAGTAAATACTTGGGTTATAGATGTATGGACTCCTGATGGGATGCTTTCTATGAATCTTACAGACTCACTTACAATAAGGGGCAATCTATGGCAGGACTGGCACATTGCACCATTAAAACCTTAATACAGAAAGAGAAAGGTGATTTTTATGAAGACATATAAGAAAAATATATTAGTAATTTGTATAGTGCTAATGGCTTTTTTAATGCTCAGTACTATAACTTTTGCAGCAGGTTCAGGAGATGTGGCAGGAGCAATTGAGGGGACTTGGAAAGATGCATCAACTCAAATTAAGACTGTAGTAAATAAAGTAGTATTTCCAGCAATAGATTTAATTCTAGCAGTATTTTTCTTTGCAAAACTGGGTACCGCATATTTTGATTTTCGCAAACATGGACAATTTGAATGGGCAGCCCCTGCAATACTGTTTGCATGCTTGGTATTTACCTTAACAGCACCAAAATATATTTGGAAAATTCTTGGAATGTAGGCGAAGCAAAAGCCGTTACATTAAAACGGAAATGAAACGGCTTATTTGTGTAAAGAGGTTTGGATGGGACTAATTCTTCAAATCACATCAAGTGCTGATAATAGGATATTAAAATTTAATGTCAGTTGTCAACATGATTGTATTTCCATCATAGGTTTAAGCAATTTTTAGGAACAATAGATTTTGTATTATATTATCTAGAAGGCTTCATCAATCGCAGGCATTATGAATAAAAGAAAACCATCTTTTTTTCCTGAGTTCATAAGCTGTATTTTCTTTTCCATAATCAATCGGTTTGCATCTTCTCTTGACTTAGAATGTCTGACTTGGTTACGGAGTTGTTCGATTTCTTGCTCAATGCGTCGTGCTGTGGTTGCAAATTCGGGATAATATTTTTGTAAAAATTGTTTTTCTTCTGCGGTTAATTTTTTGCCAGATAACATTTTATTTTGAATCGGTGCAAATTTGGCTGCTAATGCCTTGCTACGTTCCACATCATCGTTGTTTGGAGCAGTTGTTAAAGCAGCCATGAGAGCTTCCTTGGGGCTAACTTTATCTAAAGCCGCACGACGTTCCAACTCTATTTTATTGGCATCAGAAATATTTGTAATTTCTACGGTATCCACTATATCATTTTTAATGGGATTAGTTATTTCATCAGGTTTGTTTGTCTTATTTCTTACCTGGGTTTGTTTTGCCATTGGGGCGGTATAATAATTTATATAAGGTATTCCCTTGATATTCATCAGATCACCTCCTGTTAATGTGGTTGAGGATGCCTAAAGGGAATATACAAAGTAAAAATATTCGATTTTAGTCATCCTTATTTAATTGGTTATTTCCAATAGACTCTTAGTATTGCTGATGAAACTGTAGCTCCTGCACCATAATCGGGCTGAGTGATTGTTCTTGTTGCATAAAAACGGAGTGCCCAGTAGTCGTAGGGATTTTGGTTATTAAAATAGTTAGTATTCACTGTTGAAGCCCAAGAAATATTGGGTGCCCAATTAAAATTGGTAGTAGTCGAGCCTTTTCCAATCTGAGCATAATATGTCATACCAGGAACCGCAGTTCGTTGAGATGATAGTTCTACCTTGGTGATTTTAGCATTTACCGGTAATGTATTGTCACGAAAATCAAAAATTGCCATATTGGTAGTTGCAGATGTTTGACCAATATTGAAAAAAGCATTTAATTTACCCGCATTACCCGTAAGTGGGCTAATAGCCAATGGCGTGATAAATCCAGTATCAATTGGGACAAGGGGAACTTCAATATCAATATAGTTTTCGCTCTCAGCTATGGGTGTTGTGGCCATGACAGGTATAGAAGCAAATACCATGAATAACATAATTATGCTTATGGACAAACTGAAAAAACTTGTATACTTTTTCATTTATAATCTCCCTTCTTAATATGGAATCATGAAATGGAACTTATATTACATGTCTGCTATAAACATTAGCATCACCTTCTTTCAACTGTGTAGGTTTTGGGGTTGAATATATTTTTGTACTAATTATATCGGCATTTTTCTACAAAAATTAAAGGTTAAAAAGACAATTAAGGTATATAGAATGTATAAAATATAAACTGATGAATAAAAAATAAAAGATGTCTACCATCCTTTTGTAGGGATACTTGGAATATAAAATAATATGAAAAGGCATACCTTCTATAGTGTATGCCTTTATACTTGGATACGAAAGGAGGCGATAAAAATATTTATATGGGATTTTATATTAAGAGATGTAATGGATCAAATAATAGACTGGATTTATGGACAAATTGTAGGTTTCCTTGCTGACTTTTTTGCCAATATGAAAAATATGGGAGTAGAACTTTTTGAAATGAGTTGGGTACAGTCTATTGTTCTCTTTTTCTCTTATCTTGCCTGGTCCCTATATGGAACAGGACTTATAGTATCAGTTTTTGAAACAGGAATAGAATATCAAAATGGAAGAGGTGGTATCAGAGATGCAGGCTTAAATGCTATAAAGGGATTTATGGCAGTAAATCTCTTTACCATTGTACCAATAGAATTATATAAGTTATCTGTTAACCTACAAGCAACTTTAACTGCAGGGATTACAGGCTATGGAAGTGGAATCAATGAATTGGCTTCAGATATTATTTCAAATTTAAATACTGGGGGAGATATTACCAGTGTAGGAAGTTCAGAAATCTTTGGAGGTCTTTACATGATAAAAAGTCCTTTTATGGCTTTATTTATAATTATCCTAATTGGATATGCAGTGATTAAGGTATTCTTTGCTAACCTAAAAAGAGGGGGAATTCTCCTTATACAAATAGCAGTTGGTAGTCTTTATATGTTTTCTGTTCCTCGTGGATATATAGATGGATTTATTCAATGGTCTAAACAGATAATTGGTCTTTGTTTAACTACATTCCTACAGGCAACCATACTAACGGCTGGTTTAATGGTGGTAAAAGATCATGCTTTACTAGGCTTAGGTTTAATGTTATCAGCAGGAGAAGTGCCACGAATTGCAGGTGCATTCGGACTTGACACATCAACTCGTGCTAATATAATGAGTGCAGTTTATACTGCACAAGCAGCAGTTAATACAACTAGGACAATTGTTCAAGCAGTACCAAAATAAAGAGGAAAGGTTGTGTTTTATGAAATTAATATTTGTTGCATCTCCCTATGCTGGAGATATTGAAAAGAATATAGATTTTGCCAAGAAGGCCTGCCGACATGTGTTAAACGAAGGTAATGCCTTTTTTTGTCCTCATCTTCTTTATCCTCAGATTTTAGATGAGGACAAAGAAGATGAAAGAAAATTGGGAATTAACATGGGAAAAAAATTTCTAAATAAATGTGATGAACTTTGGTTATTCGGCAACCATATCTCAAGTGGAATGTTTGAAGAAATAGAGTTTGCTAGAAGTAAAGGTATACCCATTAAAAGAATAATGGAATTAGATATAAAGGAAAATGAATTGACTCCTTTAAGGTTAGGAATGTAAGATGCTTACCTTGGGGAGTCTTTTTGATGGAATAGGAGGATTTCCCCTAGCTGGAATATACAATGGAATTACACCTATATGGGCAAGTGAAATAGAAACTTTCCCCATTAGAGTAACAAAAGCTAGATTTCCTAATATGGGTTCACTTTGGAGATATTACCAAATTAAAAGGGGAGGAATTGCCTTCTGTTGATTTAATTACTGGTGGTTCACCCTGTCAGGATCTGTCTATTGCAGGAGAAAGGGCAGGACTAGCAGGTGAACGATTAGGATTATTTATGGAACAAGTCAGAATAACAAAAGAAATGAGGTGTAAAGATGGAAAGGGAGGAAAAGCAAATCACCTTATTCGACCTAGATACTTCCTTTGGGAAAATGTTCCTGGAGCCTTCTCAAGTGCAGGAGGAGAAGATTTCAGGGCAGTGCTGGAAGAAACAGCAAAGATTGCAGACAGCAGAATATCTATACCTAGACCTCCGAAAGGGTTATGGAAATCTGTTAGGTGCATATTGGGAGATGAATTCTCCATTGCTTGGAGAGTACTCGATGCTCAATACTGGGGTGTCCCCCAAAGAAGAAAAAGAATCTTTCTTGTGGCAGATTTTGGAGGACACACCGCACCAAAAATATTATTTGAGCAAGAGAGCTTGTTTGGGAATATTGAGAAGATCCAAGGCAAGGGGAAAGGAACTGCCATCACAGTTGAAAAAAGCCTTGATGATTCAAGGGGGAATAAAAGCATAAATATAGAGCCAATAATATGCTTAAATGATCAAGGCGGAGAAAGGATGGATTTAACAGAAAATATTACAGGAACCTTGAGAGCAGGTATGGTAGGGAATCCACCTATAGTTATAAATAAAGAAAACATAAACAAGATACACAAGCATCAACAAGAATTATTTGAAAACCATGGAAAGGATTGTAGGTATAATGGACCATTAAATGTGGCACCAACAATTTCAGCATCTTATGGAACTGGTGGAAATAATGTACCTTTAGTGTCAAATAGCATGGATAAGAAGGACTACTGTATATCAGCAAATATTATAGGAAGACAAGACTATAATGGTGGAAATGGATGTGGCTTTCAAGAAGATATTAGCTATAACCTGACTACAAATGATATACATGCAGTTTACAATACAGAGAAAGGATATGAAAATAAGGCTTACTCCACTTGAATGTGAAATGCTTCAAGGTTTTCCTGATGGATGGACTAATATTGAGAAAGCATCAGATATTGTAAGATATAAGGCATTAGGTAATAGTGTAGCAATCCCTTGTGTAGATTTTATTATGCGAGGGATTGCCTATTTTTTAAGAAAACAAAAAGAAGAGGGGATGAATAAATAATGTATATGTATACTGATAATCTAAAGGCTAAAGTGACACTATGGCTATGGGAATTAAAAGACATTGTAATTATTGGAATAGGGTTTCTTATTTCTGTATTTGCTTTATCCCAGTTATGATTTATGCCAGCAATTGTTATAACTGCAGTATATGCCTTTTTAACCATACAATTTGAAACTACAAGCATATTGAATTTTATCAAGTATGCTTGTAGCTTTTTTATATTAAAACAACAATTATTTGAGTGGAGGTTGTAAAATGAGAAGAAAAAAGAAAAATAAAAGAAAAACAAAAGAAATCTACAAGAGAATTAATTAGTATTGAAGAAATTACAGATTTTAGTCTCAAAACTCCATATGGAGAGTTAGTATATTTTATAATCCATCCAACTAATATTTCGGTACTATAAGATGAAAGCATAAGTTCAAGGATATATGCTTTGATGACAGTATTAAAAGGTATAGCAGAAATTGAAATGCTATGTCTTAATTCAAAGGAAAACTTTGATGACAATAAGCAGTATTTAAAAAGAAGAATAGAAATGGAACAAAACCATGTTATAAGGAATTTGCTAAAGCAAGATAGCATTAATCTTGATAGGATGCAGGTATAAATGGCAACAGCTAGAGAATTTCTGATTATAATAAGACTTAAGGATGAGAAGGAATCAAATATATTCTCATACTTATCGAGAATAAAAAAGAATTTAAAAGACCAAGGATTTGCAGCTAGGAGGGCAGATAATCAGAATATTAAAAGACTCCTTGGAGTTTACTATGAACAAAATGTAACTACAGAAAAATATGAAGATTATGATGGGGAAAGATGGATTGTATTTGGCGATGAGTAAAAGTAATTTTATTTGAAGTTATTTTTAAATATAATGATATAATTATAAGAAAGATACTATATGCCGGGGGAGTTCATATTGAAAGAAACTAAATATCTATTAAACAAGGGAGTTCAGAGTAGAATAGAGAAACTCTTAATTGATCCTAGTAATTTCAAAGAAATCTCCCAATTGGATAATAAAATACTATCTGAACTAGGATTTTATTGTATAAGGTTAAGGGAGCAATCTAAGCTACCAATTAGATATCAAACAATTTTAGAATCAAGGGTTTATAAGTATATTTATATTGGGAAAGCTGAAAAAACTATTAAACAGAGATTAGAACAAGAGCTAGAACATAAATCACCAGGCACCTTTTTTAGGATTATAGGGTGTGTTCTAGGATATCTGCCCATAAAAGGACATTTAATTGGCAAGGTAAATAAAGATAACTTTAAATTTTCAAAAAGCGATACAGAAGAAATTATTAATTGGCTAAAGGAGAATATAGAGGTTAGTATTGTAGCATATGATGACAATTTTGATTTAATAGAGTGTATACTTATTGAAAAGTACAATCCATTATTAAATATTAATAAAAATCCTCTGAAACTTAAAGAGCTGGCTGAAGACAGAAAAAAATGTAAGGATATTGCAGGGGGAGTAAGTGGACCCTATAAGAAAAAATTTAATTAAGTGGAATATGAGCAATAGTTATATTTTTTAAGCAATAATTAACATTTATTCAATTGTTGAATACTAGGATTCTTGATATGATTAGGCTAGCAAAGGCCATTGCTGATTAAAGTATAGTCAGGAGGTTATTTATTATGGAGATAGGTCAAGTAATAAGAGAATACAGAAAAAAGAAAAATATAACTCAGGAAGAAATGGCAAATCGACTTGGAGTTACAGCACCAGCAGTTAATAAGTGGGAAAATGGAAATTCCCAACCGGACATTATGCTATTAGCTCCTATTGCTAGATTGCTTAATATAACACCAGATATCCTATTGTCCTTTGAAGAGGAACTAAGAGAGGAAGAAATAAATAATATTGTTTATCAAATAAATGAAAAATTTAAAAGTGAAAGTTATGAGGAAGTTTTCAAGTGGTCAAAAGAGAAAATTGATCAGTATCCTAATTGTGAACAATTAATCTGGCAAGTAGCTCTAATTTTAGATGCATGGCGTTTAACAAAGAAAGTTCCAGACGCAGAAAAATATGAAGATTATATCAACAGTTGCTATGAAAGAGCACTAGAAAGTCAGGACGAAAATATCAGGACTAAGGCAGCTGATTCTTTATTTGGATTTTATTTAAGGAAGGAAGAATATGAAAAAGCAGAAGAATATTTAAATTATTTTTCTAATCAAAACCCAGAAAGAAAAAGAAAACAAGCTTTTATTTATAGCAAAACAAATAAGATTAAGGAAGCATATAATACCTATGAAGAGCTGTTATTCTCTGGATATGGCATGATGAGTATGGTTTTTCAGAATATGTATATCTTGGCCATGAAAGATAAAGATAAGGAAAAGGCCTACAAGCTTGTAGAGAAACAAAGAGATTTAGCAGAAGTTTTTGAAATGGGAGACTACTATAAAGAATCTTGTAAGCTTGATTGGGTAACAGCAGAAAAAGATGTGGTTGAAACCATAGCAACTATGGAAAAGATGCTTGCTAGTGCTAATAAAATATTAGACTTTACCAAATCAAGCTTATACAATCATATGGAATTTAAGGAAATTGAAGAAGATTTTATTGCTGAAATGCATAAGAATTTGTTGCTAGCTTTTGGAGATAAAGAAACATATGATTACATGATAGGAAATAAGCGATGGCAAGAATTAGTAAATGGTAATACTGATATTATAGGGAACTAATCAAAAAACTGCCTTTATAAAGTAAATATGAGATATGAAATTAACAAGCATTTTAATAGCCTTCATAAAGTTGAGGGCTATTTTTGCAAAAAATTGAACAGGGGTAGATAATAATATTATAAGAAATAATTTACCTATTAGATAATCCAAATGATTAAACAAAGTAGTGATAGAAAATATGAGTTTATTTGATAAAGTCTATATGATATAATGTCTATAATTAAAGGATTATAAGGGCTAAAGAAATATATTAAAAGATTAAAAAAGTCTAGTGGCAATATGTCAAGACATAAATGATTAAAATTTTAAGGAAATATGTATAATATTTCTAAAAAAGGCACACTTTAATAAGCCTTCAGAAAGCTGCAAATTTTTGAAGGCGTTAAAGGAACCTACTATTTGCTAGTAGGTGGTATATATAATTGATTGGTGCTCAGCAGTGAGTAAACCAATCTAACCAACTTCCTTGCAGTAAGTGCGAGGGCACGTTTGTGTTGATGCTTCGGTACTTCTTTAAACTTGGATAGGTAATAGCGCTTGAATTCGGCATCGTGCATGCGTACCTTATTCGAAGCTTCCAAGAAATAATACTTTAGGTATTTGTTGCCCGAAAGAATCAACCTTGTATTAGAGGCTTCATAGTCTCCAGATTGGTATTTTGTCCATGCAATACCTGCATATTTAGCTAATGCTGCATGATTTTTAAATCGGTGTATATCAGCTATTTCAGCTAGCAACCCAGCGCTATACACGGGACCAATACCAGGAATGCTATTTAAAATAGCGGGAAACAGTTGCATATAGGATTCAATAGCTTTATCAAGATCTTTTAATTGTTGCTGAAAAGAGCGTATTCCAATAAGACGTACAGCTAATAGTTGGTTAACAGAGTCATTTACAGTTTTAGATAAGCGGTAAGAACTTCTAGCAGCTGCTTTTAAATCATTTGCAATTCCCTCGGGATCATTAAATTTGTTTTTCCCTTTATCTATTAAGAACTCTGCTAGAACTTCTAAAGGCATTTCATTAATGTCATCTGTAGAGAAGAAGTCTGTAATTACAGCAATGGAAGTAGTTCCAAAGGTATCTGAAAATACTTTTGAAGAATCAAGGGAAGAAAACTTGTAAAATAAAGAATCTAAGAATCTAGATTTTTCGCGACTTAGATTTTGAGCAACTTGAAATCTTGCTCTAGTAAGATTTCTAAGGGCGATAAATTTTTCATCCAGATTAACTTCTTTGGATATACGACCAAAGCGTAGATAGTCAGCAATAACAAGAGTATCGATATTATCATTTTTAGGTAATTCAGGATACGCTTCTTTAAAAGCGTTAACCTGCTTAGCGTTCAGAACAAAGACTTTGACACCCCATTTCTTTAAGAATGCGTCATTACGAAGAAAGATAGCCAGATGATCAGCATAAATGGAGGTAGATTCCATACCGATAGAGACTGCTTGGAAATCCCTAGTTATAAGGGTGTTACGTAGTTTATCAAGAAGATTATTCGCACCATCTTGATTGTTAGGAACAGAGAAGACAGTTAAAGTATCACCATAAGAATCAGTAAAACGTACAACATTATTACGTTTACTAACATCGATACCTACAAAGAGAGTGTTCAACATAGAATTCACCTCACTTTCTAAATAGATTAAGAAACCAATAAAACAATGCCCTTGGGACTGCGGCAGCGACACCCTCGCGTATATGAATAAGCTCCTGTGGTGCATGCACGAACCCTTCCTGCAACAAGGGACACCTGTTCAGGAGAAAACAGCTAGCGGTTAGAAGAAAACACACAGCCAAGGGGGACTGACTTTCATAGAATAAGCCCGAAGGCTAAACACGGAGCGACTGAACTTTCCTTAATGGTTTCTACCATTATTAAACCACAGGCATTGTTATTGGTCTATACAAAGAAATAAAAAAAGAGACAATAGGTTGCAAGGCTATTATCTCTATAAAATATATAATATTTCCTTGCAAATACTATTATACGAGGAGTGAACCTATGGAACACAAAGAAAAACTGGATTTGTATCAAAGTGCTATTAATGAATTAAGACCATTTGAGGGTAAAATGTTGAGGCAGGTAAAAGACTTTTATCGGGTTGGTTTAACATGGACTTCTAATGCATTAGAGGGTAATTCTTTAACAGAAAGTGAAACTAAGGTTTTAATAGAAGACGGATTAACAGTTGGAGGAAGGCCTTTAAGAGATATGTTTGAAGCTGTAGATCATGCAAAAGCATATGATTATATGTTCACTTTACTTGAAAATAAAGAAATTAAAGAAGCTGATATCCTATACCTACATAAACTCTTTTATCAAAATATTGAAGAAGAATTTGCCGGAAAATATCGTGATATTCCTGTTTTTATATCAGGATCTAATTACCCAGTAACAAAGGTAGAAAATATCCAAGCTGAAATAGAGGAACTATGCAAGTGGATAAGTAAAGAAAGAAAAAAATATCACCCAGTAGAATTTGCAGCATTACTCCATAAGAAGTTTGTATTTATTCATCCCTATAAAGATGGAAATGGAAGGGTAGCAAGGCTACTTATGAATACTGCACTGATACAAGATGGATATTTACCTGCATTAATTCCTCCAATTCTAAGAAGTGAATATATTACATTACTGGAAAAAGCTCATGAAGATGATAGACCCTTTGTTAATTTTATTGCTGAAAGAGAATTAGAGTCACAAAAGGATTTTTTAAGACTCCTTCATATACCCCTTCCTAAGTTAGAGCAAAATGATGATGGAATGTGGATGGAGTGAAGTTAGGACATTCTAGAAATAATGTGGATTAGAAAAACATATAAGATGTAGGTAAATAGGAATTTAATAAGGAGAATACATGGCGACAAAAAATTCGCATACAACAGAGTTGGAGTTGGATGAATTAAAAAGAATCTTTCTTTAGATGCGGATGATGTAGAGAATTGGTGTAGCAGGAAAATACTAAGTCCCAATGCTATTATAGTAAGAAGGGGTAAGAACTGGTACATAGACATAGATAATTGTGAAATAACAGTTAATGCATATAGTTATACCATTATCACCGCTCATAAGATAAATAGATTGGGGATTCTTATGAAAGATTGATAAATTTTAGTTTGTGTAATAGATGAATTGATTTACTAAATTAGTAGTTATGAGAGGAATGATATTATGATATATGCAAAATGTATTAGAGAATCTCAAATAGCCAAAAGTGTTTCTGAGTTTCAGAAGAGACAGAATGAAGAAAATTATGTCTATTGCATAGGGCAAACGACAGTGTCAAAAAATGGATGCGACATATTATATTGTGTACCTTTAAATTTTATTTATGATTGCTTAAAGTATGTAGATATATTGCAATAATAGATGTGGATGATGACAGTTTAGAATACCCATATAAAAGCAGGAAAGCTGTTATTGTAATGATTAGCAAAAATCCAATTTATCGATGGAATTATGGAGCAATCTTAAGAAGAAACTTTATATATTATATATGTTACCAAACCTTGCACTAATGTGTAGGGTTTTTTAAATGTCAAAAAAGAAAGAGAGGTAAAGAAATAAAATGGTAAAAAAGAAAATATCTATAGTAGAGGATGAAAAAATCAAAACTTTTATAGACATGATTGCACCATCTATTATTAAATTTAATACAGATCACTTTATTTGCGGGAATACCTACAGAGGTGTATGGGCCTTAAGGGAATATCCTACAAGTACCAATGAACAGGCAATCCTTCGTCATCTTGGGGAAAAGGATGGAGTTACTCTTAGGATATATACAAGACAGGGAACTCCAAATGAAGAGAAGAAGATAATTCATAATGCAGCCAATAAAAATAGGATGAACACTTTAAATACAAATGATTTGCAGCAGACTGTAACAGCAGAAAGCAACCTGCAGGATGTGGTAACCTTAGTATCAACAATGCACAGAAATAGAGAGCCATTATTTCATTGTGCAGTATATATTGAACTTATTTCTAGTGATTATGATAGTTTAAAATTACTGCAGACTGATGTGTTAACAGAACTTGTAAGAAGTAAATTAAATGTAGATAGACTTATACTTAGGCAGCAGCAAGGTTTTTTATCTGTCAGCCCAAGTGGAAGAAATATATTTGGGATTCAGTTTGAAAGAGTACTTCCAGCATCTTCAGTAGCCAATTTATATCCCTTTAATTATTCGGGAAAGACTGATACTAATGGTTTTTATTTAGGCAGGGATAAGTTTGGATCAAATATTATTGTAGATTTTGATAGACGAGATGATGACAAAACCAATCCCTGTATTTTAATTCTAGGGAACTCTGGACAAGGGAAAAGCTATTTGTTAAAGCTAATATTATGTAATATTTTAGAATCAGGAAAGAGTGTTATCTGCTTAGACCCGGAAGATGAGTATCAAGATCTTGCTGAAAATATAGGCGGATGTTTTGTAGATTTAATGAGTGGAGAATATATGATAAATCCATTAGAACCTAAAACGTGGGATGAAGGAGGAAGTCCAGAAGATAAAGATGCTCCTATAGCATTTAGACAAGCAACTAAACTAAGCCAGCATATTAGTTTTTTAAAGGATTTTTTCCGATCATATAAAGACTTTGATTATAAGCATATTGATGTAATAGAAATCATGCTTGAAAAACTATATAGAAAATATAAGATAAGTGATAGTACAGATTTCAGTAGATTAGAATCAAATGAATACCCTATTCTTTCAGATTTGTATCAGCTTATAGAGGAAGAATATAAGGGCTATGACATTGACAAACATCAGCTTTATACTAAGGAATTATTACAGGAAATTTTCCTTGGACTTCACTCCATGTGTCAAGGTGCAGAAAGTAAGTTCTTTAATAGTCATACTAATATAATATCCAATAGATTTATTGTTAAGGGCTTACTTCAGGCCAGCAAAAATGTTAAAAATGCCTTATTATTTAATATATTATCCTTTATGTCAGATAAACTTCTTACAGAAGGAAATACTGCAGCAGGGATTGATGAACTGTATTTATTCTTAACTAATCTTACAGCAATTGAATATATTCGTAATTTTATGAAGCGAGTGCGAAAGAAAGAATCAGCAGTGATACTTAGCAGTCAGAACCTTGAAGACTTCAATATTGAAGGAATTAGGGAACTAACTAAGCCGCTGTTTTCTATTCCAGCACACGTTTTTTTATTTAATGCAGGAAATATTGATAAAAAGTTTTATATAGATACCCTGCAGCTGGAAGAATCAGAATACAATTTAATTAAATTTCCACAAAGGGGAGTTTGTCTATATAAATGTGGTAATGAAAGATATAATTTAGCAGTTCATGCTCCAACCTATAAGGAAAAATTATTTGGAAAGGCAGGTGGAAGGTAGTGGAAAATAAAAAACTTGAGTTCTTAAGGATACAAAAAGAAGAAATTATAGATGATTTAAAAGTCTGCATTAGCTATACTCCCAATAGAGATAATGACCTTTTATGTTTTATGGAGCAATATTTAAAAGAAGATACAGAGAAAAGAACAAATCTATTAAAAGAGATAAAGAAATAGAAAAGATTATTGCAGATACTATTTTTAAAATCAATGAACTCCACGATAAATGCTTAGGAGAATTAATTGATTCCTGGAGGGATGAAAAACTAGCAGATCTTATTGTTCTAGCTTCTAAATATAGAGGATATGAAAATGCCATAGATATAATAAAAAGAAAAAAGCTATGGTAAGGCGGTGTGGATATGGATCTTAGGGAACAAAATTTTGGAGTAGAAGTTGAGATGACTGGTATTACAAGAAAAAGAGCAGCACAGGTTATTGGTGAATATTTAAATGGGACAGTAGATTTTGAGGGAGGTGGATATGGGACTTATACTGTAACAGATAATGAAAATAGGAAATGGAAACTTGTAAGTGATGCTAGTATTACCTGTCAAAAGAAAGTAGGGAATAGAAAGCAAATAGCAGATAAGGAATATAGTGTTGAGTTAGTAAGTCCTATTTGTAGATATGAAGATATAGAAAATATTCAAGAAATCATAAGAAAATTAAGAGGGGCTGGAGCATTTTGTAATAAATCTTGTGGAATTCATATTCATATCAATTCAGCTCCATTTAAGGCATATCAAATTAGAAACCTTGTAAATATTGTAGCTGCAAAGGAAGATATGATATATAAAGCCTTGAAAGTAGATTCGGAAAGAGAAAGACGGTATTGTAAAAAAATAGATAAGGATTTCTTAGAAGAACTAAACAAAAAGAAACCTAAAACAATAAGGAGTATTCAAAATCTTTGGTATAAAGGGGGGGATGGAAGTCATCAGCATTACCATGACAGTAGATATCGATGTCTAAATCTGCACTCTGTTTTTCAAAAGGGAACCATAGAATTCAGAGCTTTTAATGGATCTCTTCATGCAGGAAAATTGAAAGCATATCTGCAATTTTGTATGGCTGTAACAGCACAAGCATATAATCAAAAGTTTGCAAGTCCCAAGAAAACTGTATCAGAAAATGAAAAATATACATTTAGAGTATGGCTTTTAAGATTAGGGTTAATAGGAGATGAGTTTAAAACAGCCAGAAAACATCTTCTAGATAATCTGGAAGGAAATATTGCTTGGAAGTCACCAGAGCAAGCAGAACCACAAAAAGAAAGACTAAGAAAAAAGAGAGAACAAGAGCTTTTAGAGCAAAAAGAAAGGGTTGAATTAGAAAGCAATGATATAGAAATAGGTGAGCAGGGAGAAGAATTCCCTGCCTTTTTTATGACTTAATACAAGAAACGATAGTGAGTTGATGTAAGTCAAATGCAACAATCATCAAATTCATATGAACTTAAGTGAGCAAATGAATTTGCAATGATTTACTGTTTATGTCTATGAATTAATAAGGAGGTCAATATGGAAAAAATAAATATAGATAAGGACTCAGCCCATAATCTCTGTTACAGCATCAATCATATGTTAGGAAATAATATAAATCTAGGACACATTAAAGAACTCATATTTGGATAATATTTCCGAGCTGTTTTCTTAGGAGGTATCTTTCTTTCAAAAAAGTAATTGGTAAATTCATACAATATCAAATTTACTAGCACATTAGATTAAACTAATATATATCAGAGTATGGGCAAGAAAGTTGCTATTATAGGTGATGGAATTAACGATGGTCCTGCCCTTTCTTTAGCTGATGTAGGTATAGCAATGGTCATGGGGGAACTAATTTTGCAATTAAGACAGCTAATGTTGTATTAATGCAAGATGATTTGATCAAGATTGTTGAATTTATTGATATGTCAAGATTGGTCATTAAGCGAATAAAGATGAATATAGTATTCTCCTTTGCCTTCAATATTGTTGGGATCATATTTGGTACATTAGGGTTTCTAAATCCAGTAGTGGCTATCTTTATCTTTTTCTTCTTCTCCCTTATTTGTCCTAAGGTTTTTTCTAAAATTCCTGATAAGTTGTTTTTTCTGATAACCACAATAATCAGCACCGTGAAGAAAAACTGTGAGGGCTTGGGAGTTTCAACTGTTTTTGGTGCTGATTAAAATTTGTTAAATCACACGATGCTGGGTACACAAAAATGTGGGCTCCGCATTTTCACGGAACCCACATATATTTAACAACTACCACATCGCCAGAATGTCTTCAAGAAGGGTTATCAGGTAAATATACCATCCGTGACACTACGGAAAAATCAATCACCAGGCCTTCGAATCCTGCCATCCGACCAATCTTCCGATGCAAAAACGCTCGTCGGGTCAATGTACTCACCGTCAATAATCAGGCGAAAATGTAGATGAGGGCCTGTTGCTTCGCCTGTCGAGCCAATATAGCCGATAACGTCGCCTTGCTGCACGGTATCTCCCTCTGCAAGTCCTTCTGCAAATCCAAACAATTTCGAGTAAAAAGTCTGAATACCCCCACCGTGATTTAAAATGACATAATTACCATCCGTTTCATTATCTCCTATCTCAGCGACTGTTCCCTTATCGGCAGTAAGTACAGGTGTGCCTTCAGGTGCCGGAATATCAATCCCATTATGAAACACCATTTCCTTCTTCACGGGATGCATGTGGTTACCATATGCAGCGGTAATACGATTACGCCCCGTTACAGGCCACAGATATTTCACGTCGATATTGCTATCGTTCTGTTTATCAGCACTGACATTGATAACATTGTCAATGTCGTTCCCTGTCGAACTGGCAGCCAATGCCAATCCTATACCGCCGATTGCCAGGATTGCTGCAACGGCTAAAACCGTAATAGACTTCTTAGTTTTCTTAACGTTCAACATTCTTATCAATCTCCTTTTAATGTGCTTCTTACTCTCGCATAAGGGAGAATAAAAAGCCGTGTTCATGCCGGAATGGTTGTCCAGCGCGTTCAAAATGGCTTCGCCATAATGCTTTCTTTCCTCATGGGACATTTCGGATGCCAATGCCTCGTCGCAGGACAACTCGCCCCATATGTTTACATCCTTGCGGAGAACATGGACGAAGGGGTTAAACCAATGCAGCGTTCCCGCAATTAGCGCAAGCACTTTCACCCATAAATCCTTCCGTTTCAGGTGCATGAGTTCATGGGTCAGAACCAGCTTTAAGTCCGTTTCCGATATGCTGGATGCTGGCAGCAGTATCATGGGGTGGCGCAGCCCCACAAGCATAGGGCTTGTAATTTTGTGGTTCAGCATCAGTTTTACATCACTGTGGACAGCCAAAGTAGCTTTGCGTGAGGAAATCAGGGCGGCGGCCGTATCCTCAGGTATGGGAATACTGTTTTCCCGAAGCCGCTTGCTAAATCTGTGGTAGCAATAGAAATGCCATCCGGCAAATACCATCGCGCCCACAAACCAAATGAGCAAAACGGCCCCCATTACTTCTAAAGACAGGTGTTTTTCCATAGCAGCAGGAAGATGTTTCTCCATCAGGGTATCTACTGCATCCACAAAACCGTTTGGCTCTAATGCTTCAGGGATAGCCATAGGTGGCGTTCCAGAAGGATGCCTTGGCGTTATTGTCTTTGGAAAAATAAAAGAAACTTTTCCTACAATAAGGGAAACAGGCAAGAGATAAAAAGCAATTGCCATTTTCCCAATTCCGTATTGCCACTTGGCAGGAAAGATTTTTGCAGTTACAGGCCGAAGTAACAGCATCAACCCGACAACCACACTTCCCGCAATGGACATGGCAAGTAGATTTGAAAACAGATTACTCATTCTTCACACCTGCCTTTTCCGCGAACCAGCGCCTCAATTCAGCTATTTCATCCTTTGTCAGTTCTTTGCCGTCATAAAGTGCTGCCAGGAAGTTTTTGACAGAACCCTCATACAGCGTTTTTAGCAGGCTTTTTGCTTCCTGGCTCCGGTATTCCTCCGGCGACATGCAAGGCTCATAGATATTCGTGCGACCCTGCTGCTTTGTGGAAATCAGGACTCCTTTCTCAACCAGCCTTGCCAGAAAGGTTGCCATTGTTTGCCCTTTCCACACCTTGCCTTTGTGCCGCGCAAAAATGTCAAGCAGCTCGCTAGATGTCACAGGTTGGTTAGATTTCCATATAATCTGCATAACTTCCATTTCTGTTTCCGATAGTTTTTGAAAATTGGTCATGTGTACACCTCCGTTTATTGCCATACGTCTGCGATAACTTTACTACACTTATGTAGTAATCTCATATTACTACAATTGTGTGGTGATGTCAAGAGAAATGATGCAGAAATTTGCAGGCAGGGGTTTATTGGTCATCTACCCGATATTCCTAGATATTTAAAAAGCGGTTGATTCCAACAAACAGTTTCTGCTTAGTTTCAGCATAACAATCAGAAAGCCTGCGGTAATCTTGCACTGCGTCGTAAAAACGGCCATTGCAAAGAAGCTCCCAATCGTAGAATAATAACTACGATTGGGAGCTGTTGATAGCGAAGCCGGGCGTACGTTGTAGAATGGTTGAACAGAAGTCTCAGTAACATTGGTGTGACGGGCTTTCAAATCACTGGCTCAGTCGTCTCATTCAGCATATTTATATTCAGGCGGGACGATGTCCTCTTCTGCTTGTGGTTTGTCCAGATTTATCAGCAATACCGGAACAGAATATGCAATATACCTCTGAAATGTATCTCTATAAGGAGCAGCAACTGCCATAATTGTACTTTTTCTATCAAGTTCAGATTTGTTGTACTATCTGACTCCCGCTACCATCGCATAATTCGTCCCGTCTTCATGCTCATACATTTTATATATTTCATTAGGGATCTCATATGTTCTTGAGGGGAACAATGCCATTTTTTTCGTTGTGGAATCGCTTCCTCTTTCTATTTTAACAGGGCTCGAAGGAGCGTTCATTATCTTATGTGTGTTTCCATATAAAGGATAATACTCGTATGGAATATAGGAAGGAGTAAATATATACGCAATATAAAACTCCACAATTTCTCCTTTTTGAAATCCAAGCGGCTCAAAATATAAATTCACATTTGTCGTGGTTTCCTCGCGATGGTCAACAATGTGCATATATTTCTCTTTTTCGTGCATAACACCGTCTACCTTAATTCTGGAAAGTACAGGTATACCCTCGACAAAAACCATGTAACCCTCTGTATAAATTGGAGTTTCGCTTGCTAAGACTTCGAGTGAAACCTCGACAGGCTCGCCGTTGTATACATCGTATCCCAAGGTATGGGGATAGTTTACCCTTTTACGCGATATCGTACCCTCCGGCAGTGGTTTTCCTATTGCCGATAATTGACCGGTGTTGAATGATACAGATGGATTACTTCGACTTATTAGGGAGACACCGATAAATTTAGAAGAACGAGAAAAGCAAAAGCAGAACTATCAGAATCCTGATGTTGATTCTTTGACCGATGGTTTTGCTACATTGTTTTTAAATAGGGTGAATTTTTCTGGGATAATTAAAGGCGGACCTATTGGTGGATTAAAGCAAACTGGAAATTATAAAATTGATTGTAGGTTCAATAGAGAGGATATAAGCCGTAGAATTGAGAGTATTGCCCAACTTAAAAGTAAGATTCGGCTATACAACAAAGATGCAGGGTATTTTATTAAAATGCATCTGAAGAAAATGAAATCACCTATATTTCTCAATATTGACCCTCCCTATGTTATTAAAGGGAGTCAGCTTTATACTAACTTCTTTACAGAGGAAGACCATCTCAATTTAAAGAATGTTATTGTTAAGCATTTAGATGACATCGAGTATCCCTGGATAATCACATATGATGCCTGCTCTCTTGTTAGAGATTTGTATAAAGATTTTTATATGGAAGAATATAACATTATGCACAATGCGGGGGGGGGGGAGTGCATTAGGTAAAGAAATAGTAATTACAAACATTTCAAGTGAAAAATTTATATGGTAATTAGGTAAATCTAGTGATAATTTACACTAATGTAATTAGAGAATAGCTATATTTTTTTGTACGTATAATTATAATAGCCAAATATTTTATTTGTGAAAATAATTAAATATTTACTATCACTGGAAGGTACAGGAGATGTATAATTTTAAAAAATAAGAGTAACTAACAATAAAATACTTTCTAAAGATAAATTGAGAAATTTAGTCTGATTACCCCTACTTATTTGGAATATTTGGTTACAAGTATCAAAAGATTATAACCCTTATAATACAATTAATGTAGACAGAAAAGAATAGTTTATTGTTATAATTTTACCCTACCACCAAGGGGATAATATCTATTTACGACATCATTATCATCGCTTCAAGGCATGTTGAAGTTATCGTGAAGTTAGAAAAGCAATAAAATATAGTAATATCGATAGTTAAACCCATTGAGTGTGTAGATGACATTCAGTGGTTTTTGTTTGTGGGAACATATTCACTTGATTTTTTAATCCGTTGTAATGAACGAGTAAGTCTCACTGAATCGAAAAGACAAAGCTAATTGCAATCAATTCACCAACGAACCACTACATAATGCTATAATGACAGCCATAAACAGTGTAGTAGAAAATAATGGAGATTTTATAGGAGCATTCAGGAAGAATGTTATTAGAATCATCGGTGGATATTCTGCAAAAGATATCCCAACAGAACATGCTGAACAGATAGAACTTCTACAAAAAGAAATATTAAATCTAATAGAGGAAAATGCAAAACTAGGGGTTGTAACAGAAGATTTTGATAATGAGTATAAAAGGATATCAGAAGAGATTAATAGGCTAAAACAGGCAAAAATAAGGCTGGTGCAAGAGAAGAAATACACAAATAGCTATGTAGAACGATTAGCTGAAATGGACAGTACATTAAAGACTGTAAGACCACAAGTAAGAGAGTTTGATGGGAAGTTAGTTAGAAGATTAATCAAGACCATTAAAGTTAAAAAGGAGAAAGGCTAGAGATACAGTTTGAATTAGAGGTAGTGATTGAGTAGATATGATTAGGAATGTGGAGCAGCAACAAGGATATAAGGCAATGTTACTGATTTGAAGTAGTGAGAATATACTAAGATTAAACTCCTAAGAGAATATTGAGGGTTATATTTAGTAGATAGAAATAGTCAAAAGTAATTTTTAAACTTAGTAAAGAATACATTTGCTAGTTGAGAAATACTGGAAAATGCTATAAAATGATAATGATGTTACCTATCTTATTATTATCTATTTGCGGGTAATAATCTGTTTAATGGTAATGAACTTTAAAATATAGAAAAGATTAAAATAAAAATTCCAAATTCCGTTGAAGCTCTTTTGTTCATATATCTTGGATAGATTTATGAATAACTCTTAAAGACTGTAACTGACTGAATGATTTTAATTAGATAGTGTTTATAAAGGAATTTTTAATGTATTAGAACCTAAATACTTTTTCTAAGAAAGACAAGTTATATGGAATCGTATAAGGAGAGGAAACCTATGAAAGAGTGTGCATTATGTTATAAAAAGTCTGAATTGAAGAAGAGTCATATAATACCAAGATTTGTAACTGATTGGATTAAAAAAACGGGTCCTACAGGTTTTTTGAGAGGTACAGAAACTGATTTTCGAAGGAGAGTCCAAGATGGATTTAAAGAAGAGTTGCTTTGCGTGGATTGTGAAGGATTATTCTCGAAGTCTGAAAAGATATTTGCTGAGAAAGTTTTCAGACCATATTTAAATGGATATAAATCTGAATTTGAATATGAAGAATGGATCAGGTATTTTATAACATCAGTGAATTGGAGGATCCTATATATAGAATTAATGTCCTATCTAAATAAAACAAGAGAAATCTCTAATAAAAATATTAGTTTAGTTACAAATGTTATAATGGGACTAAGGGAGTATCTATTAGGTAGGGGAGAGTTTCCAAAAGGAGTAGAGACTCATTTATATTTTATTGATGATTTATCATTTATTAATCATGCAGATCTTTATCCTATCTGTTTTTTCAAAAGAAGTATATTTGGATCTTTACTAGAGAATGATGAACCTGAATATTGCTATATATACTCAAATTTATGTGGTATTTTAATTGTAACAGCTATTAAAAAAACTAGTATGGATATATGGCAGAATACATTGATTACTGAAGTAGGGATTATAACTACTAAGCAATTAATGGGAAGTCCAGTATTAGGAAAATTAAGTATGATATTAAAAGATGCTAGCAAAGGTAAAATACCCAAAGAACAAGCAAGAAATATATTAGAGGTAATGAAAGAGAATGAGAAAAAGGTATTAAAAAGCAAATTTATTGAAGAATTTTCAAAAGATATTGAATTAAATGAGTTGTGGGAGAAGATTTATAGAAAAGAATAGTATGTATTTATATACAAGGGTTTACAAAGGTTAATTTTAAATTGTTATAAACACAAAGCTTAATATTTTACTAGGCAATTATAAAAATATGGTAGGAAAATGGACAAGGAAAAGTAATTTTAGATATTTTAAATTTTGATAATACTAATATGTGTTATATATATATGATGATAGAGAAATTAGTCATGGTAAGGTTAGAGGATGTTTATGACCTACTTTTCGATTTAAATATGTTACAGTTTTGGGTTGAGAAATATATGAAGAACGAACTATAAACTAGCAAGGGGGTAGAATACTACTACATTATCAAATATAGAAACATATAGCACGTCGAAGCGATAATTCTGATGACGCGTAGTGCTTCGGGTGAGAAAAAAATAGAGTTAGAACACAACGTATATTGGTTTGGAGCCGATTTTGGGGTCGAAAAACGGACGAAAAATGACTTTTTTGACCCCGAAAAAAGGCAAAAATATAGATGGCATAGAAGTTTAAGATAAATGTTTGATTTTGGTTCTAGAGAATTGGAGGATAAACATGGAAGAAGAGATTTTTGCACACGGTTTAGATTTTAATGAATTCTGCAGATACAGAGAGCAATATAATAACCAGATTATAAAAATACAAAGAAAGATGGACTATTTTTTATTTCGAGATAAGAATTTCATTAAGGATGATATATTTTTAGAGGACATGTTTCTTGAATCAATTCTAGTAGATGTTCGTGCATTGTTAATGGAGAATGCTAGATATAAAAAGAACTATACTTTGCAGAATTCTTTTAGAATAAACTCTGACAATGAAAAGGATATAAATTTTAAAATTGAATGTGAAATATATAATCTTTTAAAAGATACCTATCTCCCTGATGGTGAGACTAGCTTTTTTGAACAATGAAGAATTCGAATTATGTTAAGTGTATTAACAATAGTAGAGAGCGTTTAAAATTTATTTGTAAAGTAAAAGAGACACCAAATATTTGAGAATTCCTGTAAGTGGAACAAGTGTTGGAAATGCTTTTATACATGTCACAACACATGGACCAAGCTACTTATCTGGTGGTAAGTTTGGAGTTGAAGGAAGTATAATAAGTATAGTAGTACAACTGAGAATATAGAAGTATAGTTTCCCAAAATAAATAAAAAAGAGAGGTTGAATATTATGAATATTTTAATATGGAGAAAAGAAGATAAAATACAATATCTAAGATGGTGGGATATATTAATCATTACCATAATAATGTTTGGTTATTTCATTTGGAATTCAATATCATCATTTTTGTATTTGCCAGATACTAATACAGCACAGATACCAGAGTTTACAAGCAGTGCTAATTGGTATGCTCTTATATTTCAGTTTGTATTACTACTCTTAGCTTTTATATATTTGTATTTTAGAAACTTTGACTTTTCTAAGTGGAAGATAAGAATAAATTTAAAATCGGTTTTAATAGGAATTGCGTTATTTATTGGAGTAGCATTGTTATTCGATTTATATTTTATGTTGATATACAATATATTTGCTTATCCAAATGTAGATAATTCTATATTTTATGAAACTCAGGAGACAAATGTATTTTTAAGTAAGCTTTCTACAATAGATTTATCACTATTATTGTATTCAATCTTGAATGGATTTTATGAGGAGATATTTTTCTTAGGAATTTGTTTAAGCGTTGCACTAGATAAGAGAAAATATTATTTTATTTATTCTATTTTTGTACGCTATTCCTTCCATACTTATCAAGGGAATATTTCAGCTATAGCTATAGGTTTTTTAGTAGGGGGAATTTATTATTTCCTATATACAAGAATGAAAGAGAAAAACTTATTTCCATTTTTCTTAGCACATGCAATAACAGATGTGTTTGGAGCCGGAATGATAAGTTATTTTTTCTAAAATAAATAGAATTTATATTGAGTGTAGGCTTGGAGGGGATGAATTCTTAGTGATTTACAATTATTGCGATGCAGAGGATGCAATTTGCCTAGCAAGAAAATTGAACAATGAAGTTAAAATGCATATTCAAGGAGAAATACCTTTGAATGAATTGAGAGTTGCTAATGTAGATAGCAAAGTAACATTAGATGGTTTAGAACACAAGTCCTATAAATTCAATATGGAATCTTGGACAGAACCTAATCATGACGGATTTACAGTTAAGATGAGTGAAATGTCGTGTAATGGAGGTTTAGACTATGCAATTATAATAAAAGAAAATGGTCATGTTATATATAAAGAAACTTTCGACAAAGCCACTACATTAACTGTTAAAGCATATTATAATAGTAGGTATGAGGTTATCATAGATAATAATTCAACAAATTCATTGACATATAGAGTCAAGATAAATAGCTATATAAGATAAACTTATATAATTTATTCTCTAAGAGAAAGGAGAGGGAGAAGTATGAATCCTCAGAGGTACAAGAATGGAGACTAGTTTCTTTCGATTTATATAAATATTAATTAATATTAATTTTGATAATTGAAAGGAGAAAACCATGAAAAAGATATTAATGTTTTTATTAAGCTTAGTATTAGTTGTGGGGATGAGTACATCTGTATTTGCAACAGATAATGTTTCTGCACGAATTAAAAGTTTGGATACCAAACATGAAATTACAGAATATGCTATTGAAGTACTTCCTAAACATTTAAACGCACTTATAGGCGTTGGAGATCTGAGCGGGAATGTAGACGAATATTCCATAGGAAATTCGTTTACATTGTTTAATGTAGAACAAAAGACGAATTCTATTTGTTTTCCTGTATTACAAAGAGGTAATATAGTAGCAATACTTGAAGTGGTAGAAAATCAAGGTGAATATAATTCATCACTATCCATTTCTTTTTCTAGAGAACTGAATGATTTATTTGAACAACGTGAATTGAATGATTTTGTATTATTGACAGATGGTATTAATTTACAAGCGTTTAACGGAGAAAGAACTATTGATGTTTTTAAATTATATGATGATGGAGTTGAGGTAGGAGAATTATATTATAATTTTGATTTGCTGATTTCTTCTTTATCGAATTATTTGAACCAAGATGATTTAAGGACAGATTTAAAATTAACTGAAGCAAGAGATTTAAACCTAAGAACGAGGGCGATTGATGGACCTACATCCTACAGAACATTGAATGTTAATGGTGTGAGTCAGTCTGGAAATACCTGTTGGGCGGCAACTTGTGCAGCGATTATAAATTATTACAAAGGTTATTCCCTTTCTGATATTGATGTTGCAAGATATATTTTCGACGATAATTGGAATCAAGGGGGTTCTTGGACTAATATGAAAGATGCATACAATCATTGGGGATTATATCCTTCACAAACTGGTGTAATCAGTTTTACTAGCGTAAAAAATAATATAAATGGTGGCAATCCGATGCATATACGTTTAACTTCAGGAGGAAGTGGACATTCAGTTGGATTGATTGGATATGAAGACTGGGTTGGTTCTCCTGGAGGAAGCAATGAAAGAATACTAATTTTACTTGAACCAAATGGTGGAGTGCATAGAAGTGTTACATTGAATTCTTCTGGTAATTTTAATTACAACCTTGGAGGAGGAGCATATTCATGGTCAAAAACTATAGAATTTTAATAGTGATGTTTTTGACCACAATGCTAATATTTTTTGTGGGATGTAGCAATAGTAATGTAATTGAAAATGGAGAACAGATAGACTTTCCTAAAAATGACAATGGTTATCCACAAGGGAACATTGTTGTTATTAATGGGGAAGAGTATCATTTAGATAAAATCGAACAAGCTATAGTCAACTCTCATATAGAACATGAAATTGATTTGAAATTAAATGATAAAGCAGAAGATTTTGTGGAAGTTATACTTCCACAAAATAATCCTATTAGTCTTTGGAGTGTAGAAACTAAGGAATATATAGATTTAGTTTCATATAGCAAAGACGAACTTAAGATTGAAGATAAGAATATACTTGATGGGGTTTCAGCAAATTTGCAAACATTTCGTTTCATAATTTCTAAAGAAAATGATGTGACTATATCATTTAAGTGGTCAAATATCAATGAAATAGAAAAATCTTTTAATGATAAAGTAGAGTACTATTTGTTAAAGATAAAAATATCTCATTAGAAGATAAATTCTAAAAAATGCCGAAAGGTTAAGTATCAGATAAAAGTGCTTAACCTTTCTTTATGAGAACAAAAAAACTATTAAACGGAGGAAATTAAAATGAAAGAGTTAGAAAAAGTAATGGGTCAATTAAAAAAAGAGAATAACAAAATTGAAAAGGCACAAAATAGAGCGAAGTTACTCAATCAAAAGATAAACAAGCTCAAAACAAGTGCCGGAAACAAAAAGAAAAATAGAAAAAGGTGGAGTATTTGAAGCCTTTGAAAGAGAAATTACAGGTATGCAAGAAGATATAAATAATGATTTGATATATGTTTTTTTAGATTATGTCCTATCAGATAACAGGAATAGAGAAAAGTTAAAAGAACTTACAGAAATTCATTTGAAAGAACGAGGAATTGATATGGAAGAAACTGAAAATCTTGATGATGAAAATGATAGCTTAGACAATCAGAAAGAGCAAAATTCAGATGAAGATATGGAAGCTGACTTTTTAGAAAATGAAGAATAGAAAAATAAATTAAGGAACTGATTTTATGAAAAGTAAATATGAAGATTGATGTAGCAAAGTGGAGAGATATTTTAACACTTTGCTTTTTTGTTGATTTGAAAACTCAAGAAAAAACAAAGTACACAGGGGTTTAAGGGGGAGTAGCCCCCTTGAACAAATAAAAATCCTTTAGCGTTTTTGTTTCCTTAGCGGAGCGAATAGTTTTCTGCAAGAACGCAAAGCACCGTAGTAAAACGGTGTATCTTTGCGCCCTTTGAAAAAGGGAACAAAGATACCTATCATCATAAAGATACCAAAATATCAAAATTAAATATAGATAAAGTTCAGCAGACAGAAAATTACTAAAGAAAATCTATCTGCTTTTATTATGTCTAAAATACAAAAATCAAAAAAACGAAAGGAGCGAAACGGAATGGAAATTAAAAGCCTACATACCCATGTAGATATAGTTTCAAGATCAAAGGGAGCAAGCGTGATTGCTAAAGCTGCATATAATGCAAGAGATAAATTAAAAGATGAATACTATGTAAAAGTCCACGACTACTCTAAAAAAGACCACCTTGTCTTTTCAAAAATATTTCTGCCGGAACATATACCAAAAAAATTTTCCGATAGAGAATACCTATGGAACAGTGTGGAAAAAATTGAAAAAAATAAAAACTCACAACTTGCAAGAAACCTACTCTTTACACTGCCAAGAGAATTAAACGAACAAGACAGAATAAATCTTATCAGTGAGTTTATAGAAGAAAACTTTACTTCTAAAGGTATGATAGCAGATTGTAATATTCATAATCCTACGGTAAGTGATAATGAAGAACAACCTCATGCCCATATCTTACTTACCCTTAGAGAAATTGATGAAAAAGGAAATTGGAAACCTAAAAGTAGAAAACATAGATAAAAGAATAGACCCACGCACATTTGAAGAACAAGGAAGAGAAGAACTTCCACAAGTTCATTTAGGTACAAAGAGCTATCAGATGGAGAAAAAAGGTATAGAAATCATAACAGAAAAATCATAGCTTTAAATAAAGAGTTCAAAAAATTAAAAGAAGAAATCGCAGATATAAGCAGTTGGATTTTAGGTTTGGTAGGGATGATAAAAGGACTATTGAAAGGGTTCTCCAAAGAAAAACAAGAAGAATATAATCTAACCCCAGACCTTTTTGATGTATATTCATATATTGAAACCTACTATAAAATTCAAAAAGAACTATCTAAAAATTTAAGTTATGACAGCAGAATGAGAAAAGAAAATTTTGACGCTAAGCTGATACTTCTATATTCAGTAAAATAGCAAGAGCAAGTAAAGAAGAATACTATAATTCCCATAAAGATGAAATTGATAAATATATCAGAGCAAAGTCTATTCTAAAAAAGTTAAGTGGAAGTGAAAAGATAGAAATAAAGAAATGAGAGAAAGCAAAAGGCGTATTACAGGCAGATATAAATCATCTCACTTTCAATCAAAAATTTATAAAAGAGGAAATCACTCAAATTAACCATATCAAATATGTAGTAGAGGAAGTAAATAAAGACTTTGGGATAGATATAAACATTGAAATAGAAATAGCATACAAAAAGGCTATTGCAAGAGGAGAAAAGCCAAGCGTTAAAATGGCATTAGAGGAATTTCAAAGGCAAATCAAAAAAGAGGATAGACAAAAAGCATGGGCAAGAGAGCATTACAAAAACAAAGGATATAATCATAAGGAAACTGAGAGATAGAAAAGAAGTGATATTTTTGATATAATTATATCGATTAGACTAAAATGGTAATGATAAAATAGGCTTACAGGCTGTAAGATAATTAAGATAAAAAATATAGAAAATCAGATTGGAGTGAGAAGAATGGATAAAAAAGATTTGTCTATCATTGGAGATAGTGAATATATACAAATGCTTGAAAAAATAAAGAAATCATATAAAGATAGGCAACTTAAAGCAGCAGTTTCTGTCAATTCCGAAATGCTAAGGTTTTATTATAGTTTAGGAGAAGAAATCATCAACTTACACGCAGAGAGCAGATGGGGAAGTGGATTTTATAAAAAATTAAGTTCAGATTTAAAAAAGGAAATTCCAAATGTTAAAGGTTTTTCTGTCACTAACTTAAAATATATAAAAAAATTTTATGAAATATACTCTCCATTAAATCGTCCACAGCTTGTGGACGATTTACAGATAGCTGAAATCAGTAGGAATTTTGATATGATTTTCAATATCCCTTGGTGACATCAAAGATATATCATGGATAGATGTGAGGTAAATTTGGATAAATCATTTTTCTTTATATCCAAGACATTGGAAAATAACTGGAGTAGGGTTGTGCTACTTAATTTTTTGGATACAGATTTGTATACTCGTCAAGGAAAAGCAATAACAAACTTTACAAACAATTTGCCATCTACACAAGGCGATTTAGCAAATGATATGACAAGAGATCCTTATAATTTTGATTTTATAGCTATCAGACAAAATTATGATGAAAAAGAATTAAAAGATGCTTTAATGGATAATATACAGAAGTTTCTATTGGAGCTTGGAACAGGCTTTGCTTTTGTAGGTAGGGAATATAGGCTTGTCGTTGGAAATTCAGAAGAATTTATTGATATGTTATTTTATAACATTAAGTTACACTGTTATGTAGTTGTAGAGGTTAAAATTTCCGCATTTAAACCTGCGGACATAGGTCAACTTGGAACTTATGTAACATCTGTAAATCATATATTAAAGGGATATGGAGATAATTAAACAATAGGTCTTTTAATCTGTAAGACAAAGGATAATATATTGGCAAAATATGCTTCTGAAAGTTCAAGAGAACCTATTGGGATTTCAGAATATCAACTATCAAACTTAATTCCTGAAAATTTTAAAGGAGCATTACCAAGTATAGAAGAAATTGAAAATGAGCTAAAATAAATTTATGCAAGACGGTAGAAGTAAAAATCTATCGTCTTTTTTATTTGAATAAAGGTAGGAAAAAATGGCAGATAAAAGAATGTTTTCACTAAAAATAGTGGATAGCGATTTATTTTTGGATATGCCCTTAAGTAGTCAATGCCCATATTTTCATTTATCAATGAGGGTAGATGATGACGGCTTTGTGGATAATCCAAAGAAGATAATAAAAATCATAGGAGCAAACGAAGATGACTTGAAAATCCTAATTACAAAGGGTTTTGTAATCGTCTTTGAAAGAGGGATTATTGTAATTACCCATTGGAAGATAAATAACTTTATTAGAAAAGACAGATATAAGCCAACAATGTATATAGAGCAGAAACAACAGCTTTATCAAACAGAAAATGGAGCATACATTTTAGAAGAAAGTGTTGGTTGTCATTTGGTTAACCAACGGTTGTCAAGTGGTCAACCTAGTATAGGTAAGGGTAGATTAGATAAGGTTAGTATAGATAAGGAGAGAGTAGAGCAGGCTACCCACTTTTCTTTTTACGGAGAATATCAAAATATCCGTTTAACCGATGATGAATGCCAAAAACTAAAGGATAAGCTACAAGGTCATACCGAAATAATGATTGAAAAATTATCAAGGTATATCAAGAGCAAAGGGACAGACTATAAAGATCACTATGTAACAATCCTTAATTGGTATGAGCAAGATAAAGAAAAACTAACACAGAAAAATATTCAAAATGGAAGTAATAGAACCTACTCAACTAATTATGAGGATAGCGACAGTCTATAAACATCATATAACGAAGTGGAAAGGTATTTTTAAGGGTTTAATCATAAAAGAGGCACCAAGTATACCTAAGCTAAAAAACAAGCCTTAAAACGCATTTTGCCACTTATTACAGAAAAGGAGAAATAAACTATGAATAACCAAGAAAATCAAAATATGATAACTACAAAAATTCAAGGTACAGACTTTATCTACAACGAAGAAACACATTATGAAAAAGACGGACATATCTATTGCAAAACTTGTAATGAAAGAATAGACGGTAAAGCAATTCCAATGTTGGATAAGCTGATGATTTTTAGAAATAATTGTAAATGTGATAGGGATAGAGAAGAAGAGAGGAAATTAAGAGAAAAGCAGATTGAACAGGATAGACTTAGACGAAATTGCTTTATATCAAGAAATCAAATAGCTTATACCTTTGAAAATGCAAATGAAGATACAGATGATGAAATCATCAAAGAGTATTCCTATACAGTTAAAATGAGGAATTTTGCACAGATACTAAATGATTTACAAAAAGGGGGATTTAACCTTGATAGAAATAAATATATAGAGCAAATAAACAAATCCTACCTTACTGATACTTGATGATTTTGGAATAGAGAGAAATACAGAATATGCCTTAGAGCAGATTTATAATGTAATAAATTCAAGATACCTAAAGGCAAGACCGACTCTTATAACCACAAATCTTAATTTCAAAGATATAGAAAAAGATCAAGAGGATATAATGCTTGGTAGGATATATTTAAGGATCATAGAGATGTGTTTGCCACTTAGGGTAACAGGACTTGATAGAAGAAAAATACAAAGTAAAGAAAAACTGAAGAAAGCACAAAACTTAATAGATGAATAAGAGCGATTAGAAAAGTAAAAAATCTAATCGTTTTTTTATTTTACAGGAAGGAGAACTTATGAATAATATACAAACTGACAACACAGATAATAGAAAAACTAAAGTAATTCAAAAGGAAATTGGAAATACAAAATATACCGTAAATATCTTTTGTAAGAAAAACGGAAAAGAGCTGAAAGATAAGATGAAATCAATCATTAAGCAGGAAGTCATAAAAAATAATGACAATTAACGGTGGTAAAAATCATGAAAAAAAGAGTATAATATAAATATCGTAGGTAGGCTTGATAGACAGGAGGAAAATATGTCTATTCAAGCTAACAGAAAAACAGCTCTTTATTGTCGTTTATCAAGAGATGATGAACTTCAAGGAGAAAGTAATTCCATTACAAATCAAAAGAAGATTTTAAGCCAGTTTGCCAAGCAGAGTGGCTTTTTTCAGTGTGAATTTTTCATTGATGATGGTTATTCCGGAACGAATTTTGACAGACCTGAGTTTCAAAATATGATAACAAAGGTTGCCAATGGAGAAATAGGAACAGTAGTTGTAAAAGACTTATCACGATTTGGAAGAAATCATCTCCATGTAGGAATTTATACAACGGAGTTTTTTCCAAAGCATAATGTAAGGTTTATTGCTATAAATGATAATGTAGACACCTTTACTACCGATATGGAAACAGATATAAGTATTCCAATCAAAAATATTATCAATGAAATCTATGCAGTAGATACAAGCAGAAAGATAAAGGCAGTATATAGGGCAAAAGGACTTGAGGGAAAGCATACAGGAAGCCATGCTATATATGGATATAAAAAAGACCCTGACAATAAAGATAAGTGGATTATTGATGAAGAAGCTGCAAAGGTAGTAAGGAGGATCTACTCTTTGGTAGTAAGTGGACATGGACCGTATCAGATGGCAGACTTATTATATAAAGAAAAAGTTTACTCTCTGTCTTACTATATGGCTATGAACGGTTATGGAAATAGAATTAGTAAGGAGTTTGATACTCCATATCGTTGGCGGGGAACAACTGTTTCAAGTATTGTAAGAAGAGAAGAATATTTAGGGCATACTGTAAATTTCAAAACTATAGAACCAAGTTTTAAGGATAAGAGAAGATATACTAATAAAAAAGAAAATTGGGCTGTTTTTGAAAATACTCATGAAGCTATTATTGATAAAGAAACATGGGAAATTGCCAATTCCCTTTTGAAAACGACAAGAAGGCAGTCAAGAGAGGGGACAGTAAATCCACTCACAGGTAAGCTGTTTTGTGGAGAAAAGTTATATAATTCAAGAGGAATAAATCGAAAGGGCACAGGACATTACAAAGAAGATGTGCGATATGATAATTATATATACTCAACCTATCAGAAGCATAAAAATGAATGCTCTGCACATTATATTAGGTCTAAAGTAGTTAGGGAACTTATTTTAGAAGCCCTAAAAGATATTAGTAAATACATTGAGAATAACGAGGAAGAATTTAAAAATATCGTTATATTTGCAAGACTTGAAGAAAGAGAAAAAAGTCAAAAGGAAAATATAAAGAAATTAAAGGCTGATAAGAATAGATTAGCTATAATAGATAGGCTGTTTGTAAAACTGTATGAGGACAATGCAAGTGGAAGAATAAATGATGAAACCTTTAATAAGATAGCTGTTCAGTATACAGATGAGCAAAATATCCTAAATAGTGAATAGTTGAGCTTGAGGAAGTAACGGAGAAATTACAGTCTGTTAGTGATAACACAGAACAGTTTATTAAAACTATCAAGAGTTTTACCGACTTTTCTATACTTACAACATCAATGATAAATCAACTGATTGATAAAATAGTGATATATCAAAAGCAGAAACTTAAAAGATATAAGTTTACCCAAAGAATAGACATTTACTTTAACTTTATCGGCAAGTTTGAGATAGAAAAAGATGATGAAATAAAGGAAGATGTTGAAATAGAGAAAACGGAAGATAAAAAGTATATTCACAAAGACAGCAGATTTTTACCGATAACAGACTATCTGAAACAACAAGGTAGAGAAATAGAAATTGATTTTTCAAAGGTAGAAGAACTTATAGGCAGAAAACTTTGTAAATCAGCAAAAACATATCCAAGTTATTGGTATGCAAGTGATGACAGACCTATGGGAAATTCTATTTATAACGCAGGGTATGATATTGTGAAAGTAGATGTAAAAAAAGAAACGATAAGGCTTATAAATTATGACAAGTAAATAGATAAGATTAGAGGTAGCTACTACAAAATGGTGGCTACCTCTTTTATATTTGAGCAATATTTGAAAAACTTTGTTGACAAATATCGACCGATGTAATAGATTTCGTATTCTTGTAAATGGAACAGGATGTCATGGAGCATTACCAGAGACGGGTGTTGATCCAATCAATATTGCAGCACATATTTATCTTTCGATTCAAGAAATTCTTGCAAGAAAAATACCT
>NZ_FQTY01000035.1 GCF_900128955.1 Tissierella praeacuta DSM 18095 | reverse complement strand
AAAAAGAAAACCTCATGAGGTTTTCTTTTTTTCATAATAACGTACAATAATATCAAATACCAAATCTAACACAGCAATCATTACAAGAATATAAAAAACAATATCATTTTCTAAATGTTGTTCGAAAAAATTATAAAAAAATCTTTTAAAAACAAAATAACCTATAACCAATATAGCCATAATTAAACTTCTAGTTCTCCGATGCTTTTTATAGAAATGAATTAAATCTTTAACTCTATTGCTCATATACTCACCCCTTTTTTATAATTATATATCAAAAGTAAAAAAACAAACAATTTTATGTTAAATGATATAATTATAAAGACAAAATGCTTATAATATTTAAGCTTGTTTTTATTCACAATAACAAAATAATAATAGTTATTATTATTTTGTCGAAATCTATAAGCATATATAATAATATAAATAAATTCAAACTTAAATATGTTATTAGAATGGTTTCAAAACTTAAGTAACAGAAGTTAGAACACTTAAACTAAATATAAGCTTGATTATTTATAACAATAATTTAATTTAAATAATTATAATAAAAGTGAAAATCTATTAATAATACTATGTTTATCAATAATATTAATCAGCTATATTTATTTAATTACAAGATATCAATATATATTAAATATAAATGAATATAATATTGTAATTAATTCCTTAAGAAAATAGCTTATAACCTACACTCTAATCATAAACTTCAATATGATATTTGATATCCTCTCTTAATGATTCGTCTTCATTATCTGTATTTATTAAATCTCAATCTACTTTATAAAAAACATACGAAGACAATAATAAAATATTAATACTAAAAAAATTAATAAAATATTAATTCTTTCTCAACTTCATTTCTATTTAAATCTGTAACTATTAAATTAGCCTTTTTATAATTTAATAGCTTTAAAACAATTAAATCTGACATTCCAAATAATAAAGTATATCTACCATTACTTTTTTTCATAACAACAATTCCAGATTGTTTATTCGATTTTCTTTTACCTAGTTTTCCATATAATCCTATACCATTAGCATCCTTATGAATTTTATAAACTATGTCAATTTTGTCTAATTCTATTTCTTCAAAACTTTGTTCATTCCTCCACCTATCCAATCTTGATTGAAAATCAACACTCAACATAAAAATCCTCCTTTATCTTTTAATATATTGTTTATAGCCTATATTCCAATCATAAACTTCAATATGATATTTTACATCTTCTCTCAATACCTCATCTTCATTATCTGTATTTACTAAATCTCCATTTTCAATATCATCAAGATTAAGTTCTCTATGTATTTTCCTAAGTTTTCCACCAAAAGCAACAAGCCGTCTATTAGCCAAAGCTCTATCTAAAATATAAACAGCCTCCTTGGACAATTCTTTATCTTCAGGAATTAAGTAATCTTCATCTTTTACTGTATATTTAGCAGTTTCTGCCACTGATTTAGCTGTTTCTTTTTTATTTCCTGTTTTAAATGCTGTTATATGTACTATTGGAGTATAATCCACCTTTAAACATGATTTCCAAAGGCTTGTCCATTTTTCTTGTGAAATATAAATCTCAGGCTTATTAAAATAACTCTTATTTACCATCAAAATTATATGAAAATGAGGATGATATGTATTATAACTACTTGATTGTTCATTAAGATTATGAGTTACCTCTAATGCCCTAAACCAACCCTTTACAGATTGTTTAAAAATTTTTCTTTCACTCAATTTTTTAAAAGCATGAAATAATCTATCTATAGTTCTTGACAATTCTTTACCTTCTACATTTTCACAAGTCAAAGTCAAAAACAAAAACCTATAATCCTTATCCTCAAGAGCTTTATCCATAACCTTAGATACTTGGCCATAAATTTTTAGGCTTCTTCTCCAATTACACATAGGACACAACCTTACTTGACATGACATCATACTATCCAATTTCTTCTCTCCTGTTTCATTATCAACTTTAAAAGCTAATTGGCAACTACAGTATTCAACTCTAAAGGCTTTATTATCTAATCCAATTTCTTTATAAACCTCAGCCAACTCTAAAGTCTTCAACTTTTTCTCTCTCCAAGGTCGTTCTTTTCCTTCTTTATTTACATCTTTTAGTACTTTATTTTTTTCTTTTTCTATGCTATGATTATTATACAAATTAAAAACTCCTTTCTGGAACCAGAAGGGAAAATTTAAAAATGAATATAAAAATATCCCCTGGTGGTTTTAATTTTTTCTAGTCAATTAAATTATAACACAGGGGTATTTTTCTGTCTATTAGTATCCTAAAAAACGACCTTTTTTTTGTCTGTAACGATTGAAAATATTGGCTTTGAAGCAGGTCGACCCAAATCGAAGGTGTTCACATAGTATCAAGATAAGAAAAAACACGTTTTTTGACCCTAATTTTTACACCAAAAAAAGTCGTTTTTTTAATTTTTTTAGATTTCTAAATCCCATTCATTTTCTAAATTCATTTCTAATATTTTTTGATTAATTTCTTCAAGATAGTTATCAAATTTTTTTT
>NZ_FQTY01000009.1 GCF_900128955.1 Tissierella praeacuta DSM 18095 | reverse complement strand
TAATTCTATATTTTTTACATATGTCAGATAAAGATCCTTTTCCGTCAAGATAATCCTTTACAGCCATATTTTTAACATCTATTGAGTAAACTGTATTTTTAGAGGTGTTATTCAAACCATGAATACCTAATGATTCATAGTTACGTATCCATCTTTCTAAAGTTGATTTACTAACACCAACTAGTTTAGCTGTATGGGTGATGGAATCCTCTCCTCTTATACATATATTAATATATTTAAGTTTTTCATCTGCTGTAAATCTACTTTTTCTTCCCATAAAAATACTCCTCCTTGTGGTAAACAGTTTTTTTATTTAAACTGTCTACTACAAGGGGAGCATATCAATATGATATTAGATTGTTTTTTTACATGTAAGTTTCTATTTTTTTTCATCTATTAGCATGCTTCCTACAGCCTCATAATTATATCCTTTATAGGCTCTTTTAGCTTCCTTTACCTGCTTTAAATCTGACTTAATCTTGTCTACATTTGATTTCATTTTTATTGTATTATTTCTATCTATAGATGATATCTGATTTAATATTGTATTTATCTCTATAACAATTTCTTTTAAAGATTTTATATTAGCATATTTCTCTATATTAATCTTTTCTAAACTTTCTATATTTTCTTCTGATTTTATAATATTATATAAATATAAAAAGTCCTTATCTAATATATCTACCTTTTCCATTAATTTTTCTTTTTCTGCCAGCAATTTACCTAAATTATCCATATCATCATTTTCGATATTATCTCCTTGAGCCTTAGTTAATCTTAAAATCTCAACTAGGATTTCTTTTTTTTTAAGAGACATATCTATCATCTTTTTAACATTATCATAAGTCATAGAAACACCTACTTAGCCTGATAAACTTTTTGTTTTATTTGTTTCATAACTTCTTTCCAAGTATCCCTCATGTCATTTACTATCACAAGAGCTTCATCTATGGCTTTAGTATCTTTATTTATATTTGCATCTACCAATTTAGATAAGATAAAACTATATAGCTCTCTAAGCTCCTTAGATATGTCATAATTCATATCTAAGGAGTAATTTAATTCTAAAATAATGTCCTGAGCTCTTATTAAGGAAGAATGTGCCTTTTCTAAATCCTTATTTTCTATACTATATTTACCAATATTCATAAACTTAATAGCGCCATCATATAACATAAGCGTAAGTTCTTCTGGAGTAGCTGTAGATACACTATTCTGTTTATATTTATTTAAAGCTTCATATGTCATTTCATTCTCTCCTCATTTACCTCATAAATTGTTGTGACAACCAATTACTTTGACTATTCATTTGGCTTAACATCTTTTCCATATTTGCAAATTTTGCATAATATGCATTTTCTTTTCTATATAACATTGCGTTTAAATCATCTATTTTCTTATTTGCATCTAATATTTCTTTATCCAAATCAGATATACTAGATTTTTTAGTCCTAAAATCAATTAAAATATTAAACTGCACAGATCTAAATAAATCTGCATCCTCACCTGGCCCTGATTTATCTATAATAGTTTTCATTCCATCAGTTAGATTATCATATATTCTAGTAAATACACCACTTTTATTTGAAACAGCTTTCTTATACTCAGCTTCACTCATACCATCTTTCTTTACATCTGGCTCATTAAATAGTAATTTCATTACTCCTTCTGGGTCTTTTTCTATTGCTGCTCTAAGTTTATCCTTATCTATTTGAAGTTTCCCACCAGTAGTACCTTTAGAGTATTTTTCAGTAGTTATACCGATTTCAGTTATATGTTTAAAACTACCATCTAAACCTTCTACATTTTTATATAAATCAGTTCTAATATTTTGAAGTGTTCTTTGGATAGTTTCATCCCTATTTAACATTCCAGACTTAGCTTTTTCTTGCCATAGTTTAACATCGTCTTCATGCATAGCTTTTTTCTCTTCTTGGGAAAGAGGATGATAATTTGAATATCTTTTTTCACTTACTAGCTTTGAAGTCTTGTCTATTAATTCATTGTAATCATTAACAAACTTTTCTATTTTCTCCATTATACCATCAACGTTGGTGTTTACATTTATGTTAGTGATGCCTTCGGCTTTAAGCTGGATGTTTAGACCATTGAATTTAATATTATTATCATTATAATTTAATGTCTGCCCATTAAATTTAATCTGTGAATTTTCTCCCCTTGCATTTTTTTCTGTAAACAAATCTAAAAACTCACTACTATTACTACCAGTTGCTGTAAGATTAATTGTTTGGACTTCTCCAGTTTTAGAAGTTTGTAAAAACAATATTCCCTTGTTAGTACTATCTACTTCGAAAAAAGCATTAATCCCTTGCTTAGAGTTATTTATTTCCTTAGCTATATCACTTAATTTAACTCCATTTTCGTTCTTAACTACAATATCATTTCCACCAAGATTTATGGTAATTTCATTACCAAAAGTTTGATCCTTATCTACTTTATTACTATTTAATTTTGCATTAGTAGCCAATTTCTCAACCTTAATCTCATAACTCCCATTTACTGCCTCACTTGTAGCAGATACTGTTGCAGCAGTTTCATTTGATGATGTTGCTTTCCTTACATAATCAAGTCTAGAATAGGAAACATTTGAAAGTGAACCTGTACTACTAGCCTTTTTCAATCCCATATCTTTTTGAGTATTCAATATAAAGTTAGCAAACATTTTATTTGTATTAATGTATGCCTCTTGCCTCCAAAGAGCTATTTGCTTAGATTGTTCGTACCTATCAACCTTTAGTCTTTCTACCTTCATCATACTTTGAACCATAGCATCTGTATCCATACCTGATGCTAATCCTGATATTCTCATATTACTCATATAATCACCACCTATATTTTTTTATCTACTATAATTCCAGCAACTTCCCAAATTGCTGCAACCATATCTAATACCTTCTCTGGGGGAATTTCCCTAATTACTTCATCAGTTGTTACATCTATAACCTTTACCATTATTTGCTTAGTCGTTTCATGTATTGAAAACTCAAACCTTCTATCATATGCAATAAAATCCTTATTTGCCTTCTCAATTATTCCTATAACATTTTCTTCTGAAAGTCTTTTCTCTTCTACTTGTCCTTCAAGTCTATGGTCTTGATTTTTTAATTTTTGTCTTGGTATTTTAATTTCTGTACTCCCTGTTCCTATAGTTTGCGTTTGGTCAATCCTTGAATTTGATGAAATATTTGTCACAGTACCAACCTGCATATATAATACCCCCCCAATTATAATCTTCTAAACATTATATCGACTAATATCTTATTTTCTTTAATAAATCTACTAAAAAAACAGCTTTCCTATTTGATGAAATATACCAAATAGGAAAGTTATTTTAATATATATTTACTTGTTATTTATGAGCTTATCTGATAAAATAACTATTATTTCAAATGTGGAGGTAAAATCTTGAATAACAATTTAGATGATAAAAATATTATTAAATCTGCTATAAAGGTTTTTGATTTACTAGAAGTGCTAACTGAGCATAAAAAACTTAGTATAAGTACGTTAAGCGAACTAACAGGTTATAGTAAAAGCACTACCCAGCGTATAGTAAATACATTAAAGTATTTAAAATATATTGATCAGGACACATCAACATTTGAATATTTTCCTTCAATAAAACTATATGAACTAGGAAGTAGTGTAGTTAACAATATGGCAATAAAAGATGTAGCCAAACCTCATATAATAAAATTATATAATGAAGTAAATGAAACAATTAATTTAGGTATATTAGATGATGATAGTGTTGTTTATCTAGATAAAATGGTATCAAAATCACCTCTTAGAGTAGAACTTGAACTGGGAATTAAGGTTCCCATTTATTGCAGTGCTTTAGGAAAGGCAATTGCTGCATTTAATGACGATTTAATTTTATTTGGAGATAATTACATTAAATATACAGAAAAAACAATTTCATCTGATGAAGAACTACTTGAAAACTTAGCACAAGTTAAAAAGCAAGGCTATGCTCTTGATAATGAAGAATATGTTGAAGGACTTATTTGCATAGGAGTGCCTATTTTAAATTCCTCAGGAAATGCAATTGCAAGTATAAGTATTTCTGTTCCTGCTATTCGATTTAATAATAATAAAATTCCTTATTATTCTTCTATGTTAAAAGATTACGCAAATAAAATACAAAATGAACTATATTAATATAAAATAATAATATGATCATTTTAATAAAAATTATAGTAAAGATTAAATAATCTTTACTATAATTTTTATTTTATTTTATAGCTCACATAATATTATCTTATATACCCCAAAAGGTTTGAATAGTTTGCTTTGAAGGAGGTCTTGTAACCTTGGATACTACTATAAATGTAATCAATGAAAGTACTAACGAGGGAACTATTGCATGTAATCCTAAGGGTCTTGGCAAATAATAATTATATACTATATACGAACCAATTCCCACTACCATACTAGATATTGCACCTTCCTTATTAGCCTTTTTCCAATATAACCCTAATATAGTTGGCCATAAGAATGTTGAAAGTTGACCTGCAGTAGCAAATAAGTTTA
Source organism: Tissierella praeacuta DSM 18095 (assembly GCF_900128955.1). Lineage (GTDB taxonomy): Bacteria > Bacillota > Clostridia > Tissierellales > Tissierellaceae > Tissierella > Tissierella praeacuta. Next base: position 79,166 of record NZ_FQTY01000009.1, on the reverse strand, counting down.
ACCAAACCATTAACTCTGGTGGTTCCATTGCAACAACAAATATTATTGTGCCAATTATTACAGCCCATCCAATAGTCCACCTAGATACTTTATGCGGATCTTTAGATAAATCTGGCTTTATATAGTTTACAATCAAATCATTTACTATTGCCCCTACAACAACTAATAGTTGAGAATCTACCGTAGACATAACAGCTGCTAGGGGGCCTGATAATATTATTCCAGCTAACACACTTGGAAATAACGTGACTGCCAATGTAGGTACTACTAAATCTCCAGACTCTATTCCAAAAACTAGAGTGCTTCCAAATGCTCCTATCAAATGCATTCCTATCAATATTAATAGAGAAACTACCGTTCCATATTTTATTCCCGCATTTAAACTCTTTGAATCCTTATAACTCATCGCTCTTTGTGAAACACTTGGAAGACCTATCACTGCAAATCCTACTAATATCCAAAATGATGTAACCCAAGGTTTTGTCATAAATCCATCTTGCACACCAAAGGGTGTTATCATACCTGGATTTATGGCTTTCATATTTTGTATAATATTTGGTATACCCCCACCCTTTATTAGAATCATCACAAATAAAGTTAATGTTGAAATTGTCATAACTATTCCTTGCATAGTATCGTTTAATACCACTCCTCTATATCCACCTATAGCCGTATGAACCACTACTGTAATTCCAAAAAAAGCCAATGCTATAGTGTAGTCTATCCCTGTGGAACCTTGAAGCAATCTTGCTGCACCTATCCATTGTGCTGACATTGCAGCTATTAAAAAAAATATAATGGATAAAGATGAAATTATAACAACCGCTTCACTTTCATATCTAATTCTAAGGAAATCAGTTATTGAATTAGCATTTATTTTTCTAGAAACTATTGCAAATTTTTTCCCTAAAACTGCAAGAGTATAATAACCTGTTGGCATCTGTGCCATAGCTAAAAATACCCATGCAAGACCATGAGTATACGCAGTTCCTGGCCCACCTATAAAACTTCCTGCACTTAAATAAGTAGCTACAAGTGTCATAGCTAATACAAAGCCACCTGTATCCCTTCCTCCAGTCATGAACTCATCCATATATTCTGAACCATCACTCGTCTTTGACCTTTTTACCTTGTTAAGAAGTTTTGCAGCATATATTCCAATAAAATACATAGCTATAAAATATATTACTATGGGGATTAAAACTTGAAAATTTAGATTATTCATATTTTAGCCTCCCCTTTTTTATCTAGTCTTATATATTCTTCTGCTTCTTCCTGGGTAAATTTATGAAGTGGCATATTTTTGAATCCCTTATTTACCATAATGAAGGTTAGAACTGTAAATATAACTGCTCCTACAATACAACTCATAAAAAACCATGTTGGAAATCCTAAAATATATGTGTACTCTTCTACTGGCTTACCACCCATTCCATATCCAAATAAATACCACCAAATTAAATTGGCAATCCCTAATATTATTCCATACATCGCTTCCTTATTACATTGTTTATACCTTGGATCTTCCATAAATTTTTCTTCATTATCGTCATTCTTCCTTTTTTGTTCTACTTCTTTCACAATTATTCACCATCCCTTTTAAAATTTATATAACAATCCTAAACATTTAAACTTGGATTTGTTATTTCAAAAACTTACTTAGCTGATGTTTTCCTTGTTGAAAAAGTAATTAACAAAATATCTTTTATTGAAGATAAAGTCTATACTAATGGATAACTAATTATCATTTAAGAAATTCAAAGCTGCTAATGTATACATTTTTGCTGTTTCAATCAAGTCATCAATTTCACACCACTCATTAACTTGATGGGGAATCTCTCTATCTCCAGCTCCAGTAACTACCACCGGAATATTCTTCCATGCAGTTAAAAAGGTTCCGTCAGTTGCACCAGGTACTCCATTATAAATAGGTTCAGAACCCATTATATCCATATATGCTTTTGAAAGAGCTTTAACTATTGGCTCATCAATATCACATTCAACAACTGGTCTATTGTCAATAATCTCTAGTATCGCATCAAATCTATCATCACCAGAATCATATTGCTCCATTAATCTATCTAAAATTCCTTGAATTTGGTTTATTAATGCTTCATGATCCTGACCAGGTACGGTTCTTATATCCAATGTTATATAGGCATCAGTTGGCACAACATTAATCTGAGCTACTCCTTTTATAGGGGTTTGAATAGTAGTAGGGGTTATGCTTGGCCAACCTAGGTATTCATGCTTACCTAGCCTATCCTTTTCTGCGTTCTCAAGTTTTCTAAGTTCTGTTACTACTCTACCAATTCCCCAAACTGGATTATTACCTGATAAGGGCATAGCTCCATGAGACATCTTACCATTTATTGTAATTCCAAGTCTCAAGGCACCTTTCTGCACAAGACATAAATTTTTCTCCTCCGGTTCACAAATAATGCCAGCATCTACGTCATCGGCCCAACCTTTTTTAATAAAATCTTTTATCCCTATCATCAGACCTTCTTCATCGACTGGAATACAAAGCTTTATTCTTCCTTTTAATGAAATCCCTGAATCTTTTATAGCTTTTGTAGCATATATCATAGCACCAACATTTCCCTTAGTATCATTTGTTCCACGTCCATACATCCTATCCTTACCATTTACATTAACTATTTCAGCCCCAAATGGATCATACTGCCATTTAGCTATATCTCCCGCTGATACTACATCTGTATGCCCTTCAAATAAAAGTGTTTTTCCTTCTTCATTTCCATTATATATAGCTATAACATTTGGTCTTCCAGGAATCACTTCATCTAAATAAACTTCGAATCCTTCTTTCTTTAAAAAATCATATATGAATTTTGCGACTTCTTCTTCATTGGCATTTTCTACTTCTGGGTCATATACACTATTAATTCTAACCAACTTCTGGATGAATTCAATCATTTCATCAGTTTTCAAGCTTTCTAAAACCTTGAAATTGTCTATTATTGCAGAACTGTTCATAAATATAATCCCCTCCATAATGTTAGTAATAAACATAATTAACTAAAGTAACATTTTTCTTTCAACAAAACTAAATAAGTCATCATTTCATTTGCAGGTGTTTGAATATTTAACTTTCTTCCCTCTCTCACAATAGCACCATTGATGTTCATAATCTCTGTATTCCTTTTATTAATTACATCTGCCAGCATAGAAGATGTATTTTTGGATGTTGCTTTACATACATTTTTACAATACTCTGAATCCTCAAATCCTAATTTAATACCTAAACCCTTTGCCACCTCTACTCCTTCATTTATCAACTTATCTAACAACAATATACTTTCTTCATTTTCTAATAGTTGTCCGTTTCTTAATCCCGTTATTGCTGTTAATGGATTAATTCCAGCATTTACAAGTAGCTTGTCCCATATTGTTCCCATTACATTATCTGATATTTTTACTGGGCCTAGTTTAGGTATATTTAATATCTTACCTAATTCTTTTATTCTCTCAGTCATGGAACCATCTATCTCCCCTATTGTTGTTCCTCCATTACCTGCATGATTAATCTTACCAGGTTCTATCATACTAGCACCATTTGAACTAGTACCTGCAACTATTTGACTTATATCAACAACAGAGTTGATTTTCTCTATATTCCCTAGTCCATTTTGTAATGTCAATACAATGGTATTTTTATCAATTACATCTTTGTTTTGTTCTATAGCTATATCTGTAATAGTAGATTTTACAAATACTATAGCAAGATCAACCTTTCCTATTTCCTTAGCATCTATTGTAGCTTTAACATTTTTAATATATCTTTCTACTCCATTTTCTACTATACATAAACCATAATTATTTATCTTATTTATATGTTCTTCAAAGACATCAATAAAATAAACTTCATTTCCAGCCTCTGCTAAAATTCCTCCGTACAAACTCCCCATGGCTCCTGATCCTATTATGGCTATTCTCATCTTAATCATCTCTCCATATTTGAATTTTAATCTTGTATTTCAAATCCCTCTACATTTGCATTAAAACAATATTCTTTTGAAGGAAATACTCCATCAATACTCTCTTGATGAAATTTATTTAATCCATCTACCATTTCTTTTCTTATATTAACAAACTCTTTTACAAACTTTGGTTTAAGATTTCCATACATACCTAATAAATCTTGAGTTACTAATACTTGGCAATCAACGTATGGTCCAGCTCCTATTCCTAGTATTGGTATACTTACAGCTTCTCTTAATGCTTTTGCCACTCCTTTTGGTACACATTCTACCACTATTGAAAATGCACCTGATCTTTCCAGTACCTTCGCATCCTCTATAAGTTGTTTTGCTGCTTCTGGAGTTCCTCCTTGAACCTTAAATCCTCCTAGCATTCCTGCAGTTTGTGGTGTAAGACCTATATGCCCCATTACTGGTATACCTGCCTTTACTATAGCAGCTACTGTATCTGCCATGTCTGCTCCACCTTCTAACTTTATACAATCGCACCCTGTTTCCTTATATAATCTGTTTGCATTTTTAATGGCTTGTTCTTTGCTAATATTATAGGAACCAAATGGCATATCTCCAACTATAAATGTATTAGGAGCACCTTTAACTACTGGTTTTATATGGTGTATCATATCTTCCATTGTAACGGAAGTTGTACCATCATATCCTAACATTATCATCCCCAATGAATCTCCAACGAGTATGACCTCACAATTACTTTCATTTACAATAGTAGCTGTTGTGTAGTCATATGCTGTTACATAAGTAAACATCCTACCCTCCTCTTTATACTTTTTAAAATCTGATACCGTCATCTTCTTTTTTTCTACTGACATATTACCACCCCTATTCTTATTTTTATATTTCAAATAATACTACTAAGTAGTCGTAATATTATTTTGTACAATTTTTATTTAATTGTGCCGTTATACGGTATTAATTATTATAATACGGTACAGCTTTATTGTATCAACAATTTTTATTTAAGTCAATCTCATATGTAAAAATAATTAAAATAATTTGAATATTTCTATATATAAGAATAAATAAAATTTAAAAAATATAATTAATTCGAAATCCATAAGTATTTTTTAATAAATATAATAAAAAAACAACTTCCTTTTTGATGTTTTACATCAAAAAGGAAGTTGTTAAAGTATTTATTTTTAAAATTTACTATCATCTACATTATCTAACCATTTTTTAATAGGCTCTACTACTTTTTTTATAGTCCCATCTACAAAAGGATTTTCTAAATTAGCTAATTTAACTAATTCTAGAAAAGGTAAACTTCCTCCAGCTCTACAAAGACGAAGATAATCTTCCCAAGCCTTTTCTTTATTCTCTCTAGTTTTATTCCAAAATTGGAATGCACATACTTGAGCTAAGGTATAATCTATATAGTAGAATGGAGTGCTAAAAATATGTCCTTGCCTAAACCAATATCCACCACCTTCTAAAAAATCATTATCTTCATAATCTCTAAAGGGAAGATATTTCTTTTCTATATCTCTCCATTTAGCCCTTCTTTCCTCTGGTGTAGCATTTGGATTTTCATATATATAATGTTGGAATTCATCAACTGTTACTCCATAAGGTATAAAGTTTATAGCACCTGCTAAGTGACTAAACTTATATTTATCTACCTCATCTTGGAAGAAAAGCTCCATCCAAGGCCAAGTAATAAATTCCATACTCATTGAATGAATTTCACAAGCTTCATAAGTAGGAAACCCATACTCTGGCAACTCAAATCCCATACTTAAATAGGATTGAAAAGCATGACCTGCTTCATGAGTTAATACATCAATATCTCCAGATGTACCATTGAAATTAGAAAATATAAATGGTGATTTATACTCAGGTATAATAGTACAATATCCTCCTGCCATTTTTCCTTTTTTACTGACTAAATCCAGCAATTCTCTTTCTACCATAAAGGAAAAGAATTCATCTGTTTCAGTAGATAATTCTCTGTACATTTTCTTACCATTTTCAAGTATCCAATCGGCATCTCCTTTTGGTGTTGCATTACCTGTTAAATATTCTAAAGGCTCATCGTAATACTTCATATCTTTAAGCCCAAGTCTTTTTCTTTGTCTATCCTTTAACTCTGCAACAAATGGAACTAAACTTTCATATACTTGCTTTCTATAATTAGCAACCATATTAGCATCATAATCTGACCTTCCAAGTCTTTTATATCCCATTTCTACATAATTAGAAAAACCTAGAGTTTTAGCCATATTATCTCTTACTTTTACTAATTCATCATAAATTCTATCGAATTCTTTTTCATTGTCCCTAAAAAATCCACTAACAGTTTCCGATGCCCTCTTTCTCATATTCCTATCTTTAGATTCTGTAAAAGGTTTCATCTGGCTTAAATTTCTTATTTCACCTTCAAAATTCAATTTAGCTGAAGCAACTAATTTATCATATTCTGTTACAAGTTTATTTTCCTTAATTAAATCTTCAATTATTTCTTCTGAAAAAGTTTGTAATTGTAATTCTGCAAGAGTAAATAACTGTTTCCCCCAAACATTTTCTAATTCTTCCCTAAACTTGGAATTAACAAGTTCCTTATAGAATTTAGATACTAAATTTTCAATCTTTGGAGAACTTTCATCAATGAAATCATTTTCTTTTGCATAGAATTCATCTTCTGTATCAATTGAATGTCTAATACTTACTAAAGTAGACATGGTATTTAGATGATTTCTTATTTTATTTATTTCTTTTATTACCTCATTTTGCTCATTAAAGGATTTTGACTCCCTAAATCTTTGTAAACATTCATTAAATTCATCAGTAACTTTAAACAAATCTGGTCTTTCATATTTGTAATCCTGAAATTTTAACATAATAAGCCCCCATTCCTATTGTTTTTAATTTTATAATATCAAATCTTTCAAATAAAAAATAGCCTGAATATTTTTTATTCCTTTATTATTTGCAAAATAACTAATAATATAAGTTTATAAGCCGTAGGGTTCCTACAAATAGTCATATTTTTATTGACAATTTAATAAAAATAAACTATACTTATTTAAACAGATTGCCACATTAAAGTATCAACATGATAGTTCGTACTTATATAATTTAAGCTAGATTCACTTTTGGATTGAGCTTTTTTTATAAAAATTTTTGAATTTGGAATTTTCTTAATAATTAATCCTTTTTATTTATTTGTAATTATCTATGTATTCAGTTATTTTTCTCCCAAAAGGGAGTTAAATATATAAAAATGAAGGGGGAGTAAAAATGAAAAAAATATTAGTATTACTCTTGGTTACCATGCTAGTTATTACATCTGCCGGCTGTGGAGCCAAGACTACATCAGATGTGGTTAATGAACCTAATACTGATGGAGGAGATGTAGTTGAAAAAACTGATTACAAAATCGGTATTGTAACTGGTACTGTATCTCAAGGAGAAGAAGAGTTTCGTGCCGGTGAAAGAATGGTAGCTAAATATGGTGATATGATTAAACACATTACTTATCCTGATAAATTTGCTCAGGAACAAGAAACAACTATTGCTCAAGTTGCTTCATTAGCTGCAGATAAAGATGTTAAAGCTATAATCTTTGTTCAAGCAGTTCCTGGTGCTGCAGCAGCTATAGACAAGGTTAGAGAAACTAGACCTGATATGTTATTTATCCTAGGTGCACCTCATGAAGATCCAGAAGCAATAGCTTCTCGTGCAGATATAGCCTTAGAATTAGATCAACTTCAACGTGGTGAATCTGTAGTTCATACAGCTAAAGAAATGGGAGCTAAAACATTTATACATTATTCATTCCCAAGACATATGTCTTATGAGTTATTATCTGCTAGAAGAGATATATTCAAAAAAACTTGTGGTGAAGTAGGTCTTGAATTTGTTGAAGTTGACGCTCCAGATCCACTTTCAGATGCTGGCGTACCTGGTGCACAACAGTTTATATTAGAAGATGTTCCTAGACAAGTAGAAAAATATGGTAAAGATACTGCATTCTTTAGTACAAACTGTGCTATGCAAGAGCCTTTAATCAAACAAGCTCTTGAAACTGGTGCTATTTATCCTGAACAATGTTGTCCATCTCCATATCATGCTTATCCAGGTGCTTTAGGTATTGAAATTCCTGCTGATAAGGCTGGAGATTTAGATTATCTTTCAGAGCAAATAGCATCTAAAATAGCTGAAAAAGGTGGTACTGGTAGATTCGGTACTTGGAATAGACCTGCAAACGTAGCTATGATTGAAGCTGGTGTAGAATATGCTAAAGCATACTGCGAAGGTAAAATAGATAAATTTGATAAGGATTCTATAGTTAACTATATGAAAGAAGTAACTGATGACAAGAATGACGAAGTTAAATTCTCAGAACTTGAAAATACTCCGAACTTCTTACTATTTGTACTAGGATCACAAGTATTCTAAATAAATTAAAGATAAGGAGTCGTCATGACGACTCCCTTCTCTTTAGATAAAGGAGGTAATAAAGTGGCTTTGCTCCAAATGAAAAATATAGGAAAAAACTATTCCGGTAATCAAGTACTAAAAGATGTGTCTTTAACAATTGAAGAAGGAGAAATTCATGGCCTAGTAGGTGAAAATGGAGCTGGTAAATCAACTTTAATGAATATATTATTCGGTATGCCAGTTATTCACTCTACTGGAGGCTTTGAAGGAGAAATGATCTTTGATGGCAAAATATATAGTCCCAAAACTCCAACAGAAGCTATGGAAATGGGTATTGGTATGGTTCATCAAGAGTTTATGCTTATTCCAGGATTCACCATTACAGAAAATATAAAATTAAACCGTGAAAATACTAAGCATACTTTACTATCTAAAATTTTAGGTTCTAAAATGGAAAAATTAGATACTCCTAAAATGAAGGAAGATGCTAAAAATGCTTTAAACAAATTAAACATGACAGTAGACGAATATCTCCCAGTAGCAGGGCTACCTGTTGGCTATATGCAGTTTATTGAAATTGCTAGAGAAATAGATAAATCAAACCTAAAACTTTTAATATTAGATGAGCCAACTGCTGTACTTACTGAATCTGAGGCAGCTCAATTTTTAGATGTTATAAAAAATCTATCAAATATGGGAATAGCAATTCTATTCATTACCCATAGACTAGATGAAATAAAACAAGTCACAGATTCTATAACTGTCCTAAGAGATGGTTCTTTAGTTAAGTCTGTAAAGACTTCCGAAACAAATATTATTGAAATGGCAAAACTTATGGTAGGAAGAGAAATCACTTCCACTATTTCAGAAAAAAAAGATATAAATTCCCATGAAGAGCCATATCTAGAATTAAAGGATTTATATGTTAATATGCCTGGTGAAAAAGTAAAAGGTGTCAATCTTCAAATAAGAAAAGGTGAAATTTTAGGTCTTGGTGGTTTAGCTGGTCATGGAAAAATTGGTATCTCTAATGGAATAATGGGTCTTTATCCCACAAAAGGCAGTATATTAAAAGATGGCAAAGAAATGCCATTAAATAATCCAAGAGAAATGTTAAATAACTCTATTGCCTTTCTATCAGAAGATAGAAAAGGTGTAGGACTCTTATTAGATGAACCTATTGATTTCAATATCGCATTTACCAGTCTTGAAATTCAAGATAAATTTCTCAATAAAGTTGGTCCTTTAAAAATAGTTGATAGTAAAAAGATTAGATCTCATGCAGACAAAATGATAGAAGAATTAGATATTAGGTGTACAGGTCCTAGTCAATATACTAGATTCTTATCTGGCGGAAATCAACAAAAGGTATGTATCGCCCGTGCTCTCACTCTAAATCCAGATATACTAATGGTATCAGAACCTACTCGTGGTATTGACATAGGTGCTAAAAAATTGGTTTTAGATACTTTAGTTAAATTAAATAAAGAACTTAACATGACTATAATAATCACCTCTAGCGAATTAGCTGAATTAAGACAAGTTTCAGATAGAATTGCCATCATTGCAGAAGGAAAAGTTCATGCTATACTTCCACCTGATGCATCAGACGAAGCTTTTGGTTTGGCCATGGCTGGAGAAGATATAGATAAGGTGGTGGGTTAAATGGATTTTAAGAAAATATATAAAAAAATAGGATTTCCTAGATTGATAATTTCGGCCTTTTTAATAGTCTTATTAATTGCAGCTGCTATGCTAAATATTCCTCTATCAGGAATATGGAAAGATATATTTACAAGATTTGGCATGAATGCCATTTTGGTATTAGCTATGGTTCCTTCTATACAATCTGGTATAGGGATTAATTTCAACTTACCTCTTGGAGTAATATTCGGACTTATTGGTGCTTTAATTAGTATTGAGCTTGGGCTCACTGGATGGACCAGTTTTTTTGTAGCTTTAGCCATTGCAATTCCTTTAGCAGTTATAGCAGGATATCTTTATGGTCTAATGCTCAATAAGGTAAAGGGACAGGAAATGACTGTAGGTAACTATGTTGGTTACTCAATAGTATCCTTCATGTGTATATTCTGGCTTGTAGCTCCCTTTAGAAACCCAGAATTAACTTGGGCAATGGGAGGTTCAGGACTTCGTGTTACACTTTCCTTAGAATCTTCAATGGCTGGGTTACTAGATAAATCTTTAAATCCAGAATGGCTGCCAGAATGGTTAAAAATCATTCCAATTGGATTGATTCTATTCTTTGCCCTATTAGCTGGCATAGTTTGGATATTCTCTAAATCCAAAAGCGGTACTGCTATGAAAGTAGCTGGAAGTTCTGAAGCCTTTGCAACTTCCAATGGTGTAAATGTTGACAGACAACGTCTATTAGGTATAGTGCTATCTACTGTACTTGCTGCTATTGGTATTATAGTTTATAGTCAATCCTTCGGTTTTTTACAATTATATAATTCACCTCTTTATGTAGCACTTCCTGCTGCTGCTTCAATATTAATAGGTGGTGCAACTTTACAAAAGGCAAAAATAATCCACGTAGTAATTGGTACTTTCTTATTCCAAGGACTACTTGTTGTTGCCCTTCCTGTAATCAATATTTTATCAGAAGGAAGTATGGCTGAAATAATAAGAATAATCATCAGTAATGGTATTATCTTATATGCATTAACTAGAAAGGCAGGTGACGCAGCATGATGGTTCCAATAGTATTCTTAGCAATATGCGTAGTTGGTTTCTTCTTATCTGGTTTACCACTTAACTTTCTTTTTAATGAGATGATCTTTAGATTATCTAGAAACTTAATATTAGTGATGTCCCTTATAATTCCTGTTATAACTGGAATGGGACTAAACTTTGGTATAGTTCTAGGGGCTATGGCTGGACAAATAGGGCTTATCTTTATAATTAACTATGGTATAGGAGGAATTGGAGGACTTTTAATTGCAATATTAGTTTCCACTCCTGTAGCTATATTCCTAGGTTATTTAGTTGGAAAAGTTTTAAACAAGGCTAAAGGAAAAGAAATGATAACTTCCATGATATTAGGTTTCTTTGCTAATGGAATATATCAATTAATCTTTATAGTATTAGCTGGTAAAGTTATACCCTTTAGTAATCCAAATATGTTAATGTCTACAGGTGTAGGTCTTAGAAATACAATTGACTTAAACATTGTAAGAAAATCCTTAGATAATTTAATCTTTAAAAATATAACATCTTACCCTATAGTTACACTGATTATAACAGCATTATTATTCGTAGCCCTATATTTCTTCCTAAAAACAAAATTAGGTCAAGAAATGAGAGCAGTAGGGCAAAATATGCATATAGCCAGTGTTTCAGGTATCAATGTAGATAGAACTAGAATCATTGCTATAATAATCTCAACAGTATTAGCTGCTTGGGGACAAATAGTATATCTACAAAACATGGGAACATTAAATACATTTAGTAACCATGAACAAGTAGGACTTTTTGCAGTAGCCTCCCTCTTAATAGGAGGAGCATCTGTAAATAAAGCCTCTTGGAAAGAAGCCTTAATCGGAACATTCCTATTCCACTTGTTATTTATTATATCCCCATTGGCAGGTCAAAACCTAATGGGTAATGCTCAAATAGGTGAATACTTTAGAGTATTTATCGCTTATGGAGTTATAGGTCTTGCTCTTCTACTTCATGCTTGGGAACAAAATAAGGCTAAAACTCAGTTATCAGATATTTAAAAATTAAATTATTAATTGCTGATTAGACATAAAAATCCTCTTTTAAAAGGAGGATTTTTATATTTATACAATTAATAATTATCACATGATTATTTTTTCTTGTGCATTTAATTCTATAATAGTATATAATATACTTTGGTAAAGAATTATTTGGAATATATCTTAGGAGGAATTATGCAGAGTTTTACTTATAAGCAAATACAAAAAATTGACAAAACTGCAACTAAAAAGTTGTTAAAATATATATCAGAAGAAATACAATATGAAAGCATATTAGACACATTAGAATTTTTTTATCCTGACTTTGGAGAACAGAAATATACAATAGCCTTTAATGTATGGATAAGTATAGATTTCATTGGAAGAAACGGAAAAACTTTTATTGAAAAATTTCTTGAAGAAAAATCGGATATATTAACACCTCAAGAAAGAGAAATTCTAATACAAAGAAATAAATCTAATGTCTCACTATTTGAAGTTATCAATACTCATAAAGAATTCATTGAAGTTCATGACTTGCTTCAAAATAAAATTTATAAATTATTAGAACCTGAACTGGCTTCTAATATGTCCATTGGTGACTTTGCTTTTGCTAGAATTGGAAACTTACTAGGACATTATACTTTTATAGGAGATATCAGTCACCTACCATCATCTGTTAAACCTATGTTTTTAGAGGAAGTATTCTTTGATTTTAATCATTTAAGATTAAAATTACCATCTCTTACTATTAAGGAATATTTAAAAAAATATAGTATAAATCTATATAAAATTTATACTAACTGTGTTCTTGAAGCAATTGAAATGGATGAAGATATTTTTTCAATATTCTATGATGAATTAGATGAATTTGAAGCATATCTTAAATTGAAGCTACCTAAAACAGCAGTAAAAAAATATATATCAAACCTAATGGATTTCTTTGAATACTATCTTGCAGATGAAGATTTAACTTTATATGACCTTGACAAAATAGATTTTCATGCCTTTTTCAAAAATGCAATAGAAGATGGATTTATAATATCTCAAGATGATTTAAACTCTTATATAACTACCTTTAAAAATTACTTAGGATTTTTAAGTAATAGAGATTCAGAATATAAAGAAATATATAAAGAACTTTTAGATATAAGCAAAGCTAGATTTGATTTCATAAATCAATTGAAATTAGTCAAATCTCCCTTTGTAATAGATAGGGAATTGTCTAATACTATAGCAAGCTTTTTAAATGAGGACGCCATATCTCTTATAATGGATTATGATAAATTTATACTTTATGTATTAGATAAACCATTGGATTTAACAGAAAGAAATAAATATATAAAAAGAAAAAACCTTTTAGAAATAAACCAAATATTGGAGCTATCTAGCTATGTAGCTAAGGCTTCTCCTAATCAAAAGGATTTTCCTATAATCCATATGTTCTACAAACTCTCCCTTAATCTAGGGCTGCTTTCAATTAGTGACAATAGTCTATCTGTTACTAATAAAGGTAACAATTATTTAAGGTTAAGGGATGAAGACAAATATACTCTTTTCTTTAAATATATTTGGAGCAATGAGTTTATTTCAGAAATCTATAATATAGAAAATTCAAAGATATTGGATAAATCAAAAAAAGATTTATTGAAACTACTTTCATCTTTAAATGAAAATATAAATTATGAAATTACTGGTATATTACCTAAGTTTTCCAATAGTCTTAAATTTTTCTTTGCATCTTATATATATTTACAATATCTAGGAATTATCAAATGTAATCTATATCCAAATTATGAGATAAAAGTAACCTCATTGGGAAAAATCATTCTAGAGTTTATGGAATCAAAAAATAATAAAAAACATGAATGTAGTATAATAAATTTAGAATCCTTTAAAAAAAGCAGATAGTCATATCTGCTTTTTTATGCTGTTAAAAAACTATCTTCATCTTTGATTAAATCTGCTACTTGGGATATAATGTTTTGAAATTCCAATTCATCTAATTCTAAATTATCCAATGCCATAGGAGATAATCCATAAGATAGACCGTCAAGTCCAAGCCCTACTCCCATCATCATAGTAATAGCATCTGCAACATGAACTATAGAAACTAAGAGTGGATTTATAGTTGCCATTTCTGGATTATGATGGTAACCAATAGCCTCTACTAGCTTTTTAGGAAGCAGCCACTTCTCTGCCACTTTTTCTCCTACTTCAGCATGACCAAAACCCAATACTTCTTTTTCTGCTTCTAAGAAGGATATATTATTTTCTTCCATCTTTGATAATACCTCCATATATTCCCTCTCCATATGTTGGTTTAAAATTGTCTTCCCAATATCCCTAAGAAGTCCAGCAATATAAGCCTCTTCTGGATTAGGATATTTTATGGTTTTAGCTATAAATCTTGATATTATAGCACAAGTTTGAGATTGAGACCATAATTCATTTTTTTCTAAGGAATACCCCTTTAATTCCTTTGTCAGATATGTCCTTACTGTAGAAGCAAGAGCTATGCCCTTTATAGCCTGAAAGCCTAATAAGACAGTAGCTTGAGATACAGTAGAAATCTTCCTTGCATAACCATAATACGCAGAGTTAGCAAGTCTAAGAATTTTAGTAGTTAAAACCTGATCTTGTAATATTACCTTCTCTATATCATGTACTGTAGAATCTGGATCATCAGTTAATGCTATTATTTTATTTATAATTTCCGGTAAAACTTTTATATCTTCTACTTTATTGACTATATAATCTAAAGTAAGTTTCGACATATTAATCTCTCCAATCATAATTACCTTTTTATATAATTATACCCGAAATTACTCAAATACGACATAGTTATAAAGACTCAAAATTCTTATGACAAAATACAACAAAATACTTCTTCTCATGTATCAATCCCATATAAGACACAACTGTACTATTTACCAATTATTATCTATTTTTATTTCATTTAAAATAATCTTAATACCAAGGTTCTTTATGCTATTATAAACTTTATCAAAATCTTCTTTTCTATAGTTATAATCTCCTTCTCTTTTTAGTATCCTAAAAAGATATTCTCTAAATATTGTATATTCTTTGTCATCTTGAGGTAATTTACTTAATAGTTCTATACCTTCTATTAACTTTCCCTTATTCATATAATAAAACCTAACATTATTATTTCTCAGAAAGTCTATAGCTCTTTCATATTTACCATAGTATAAATCTATATATATAATATCTGAAAGAAAAATATTATCTGTAAAAAGGAAATCCTTCCTAGCTTTCTCAAATTCACCTAATGCTCTATAATATTCCCCCCTATACCAATAAAAATATATATCTCTATACTCATTAGGTATAATATCAAATAGTTCTTTTATAATTTCTTTATTATCTCTATAATCATTAGAATTCATTTGACCAAGTACCCTAAGGATTACGTCAGCATTTCCACTTAAATTATAAACTTTTGTTCCACAGTCTATGGCTTTGTGGACATCTTTAGTACCTTTACCCCATCCAAATATATAAAGCTTAGATAAATAGGATAAGGCTTTTATATTGTCTTTGTCTTCTAAAAGTAGATTTTCATAATATCCTACAGCCTTTTCGTATTCTTTATTTACTATTAACTTTTCTCCTACTGTTAATTTTCCTACTATCTTAATACTTGGAACATTTTCATAGCGGCTTGTCATGGGAACACTACTACTTAACATATTTCCATTTTTATCATAGGCGTTGACTATAATAGGAATCATTGTTTCTCCATGTATATACCCCATTATAGCCTCAGGATTTACAATTTCATCATCATCCATGGAATATCCTGTAGGAGAGTTCTTTAGCATTTCTATATTAAATACTGCCTTATTTCCTTTTATCTTATTTTTTCCATTTTCATCTCTTATAGATACAGTCATACTAGAACCATCATCAATTGCAACTGCTCGAACAGTATAGTAATCTGCCTCATTTACTTCCTCCCATTTTACCTCAAATTTATTACCTTCTACTAGTTCCTCTGGCTTTGGACTAATTACCTTCATAGGAGTTTTAAATTCAAAGTCAAATTCTACATTATCTGATACTTGAAGATTATATACATTTTTTGTCAGATATGCCTTATCAAAGAATATGGCAGTTCCTATTCCTATTCCTAAATCATATCTTCCTTCTTTTATCCCAATAGTTTCATAGTATCCATCTTTATCCGTTATAGCTACAAAATCTATTCCTCGGGAAGCATATCCTTGATTTGGATATTGCAAATATATTTCCACAAAGGGAATACCTACACCATCAGCAGTTACCCTTCCCTTTATCTTATTTTCTCCCTTATAAAAATCCAATTCATCTAGCCAAAATCTCCTTCCATCTGGAACGACACTTCCAAAAAAACCAGTTCTATATTGCCAACCAATTTCGCTGGCCTTATTATAATATTCCAATGCCTTATTAAAATCTTCCTTAGCAAATTCTATATGCCCCTTTAAAAAATAATATATATAATCCATGTCATTATTTCCTAAAACAAAGGTGCTTAGCAACTCTTCTGCCTTATTATACTCTCTATTGGCAAAATAATTATACCCTTCATAAAGAACAGATATATCTTTTGTTTTCTTATAATCTTGAAGCTTCCCCCAGTCTATCCATTTTTTTAAATTATCACTATCTCCTAGATAAATATAAGAATCTAATATACCTTTATATGCTAAGGTATAATAATCACTCTTTGAATAATCTCTTATTATATTTTTATATTTATCTATAGTATTATTTATAGTAGTATAATCTAAAGTTTTTTCTCCTAGCTGCATACCCATCATTATATTATATCTACTGAACCCATTCATCGTACTTTGGGCACTTTTATATAATGCCTCATCTTTTCTAAGGGCAATGGGATATCTTAAATAATAATCATATAGTTTTTCAGCAATTTCCGGCTTAGAATTACTAAAATAATTAGCCAACTCTATATTAGCAAAAGGTATTACTGCAAAAATAAAAAACAATATTCCTAAAGATATTAAAATCAATGTCTTTACTTTCACCTTAATTTTCATGACTTCGACTCACACTCCTCTCATCTCTAATTATCATCTGAGATGAACCAATATCTACAACCCTTACATTTTCTCTTCTATAAATTATATCTTTTGGAACTCCTGCAATAATAAATAGTAAAGCAGAACCTACTACTATAGGTATAAGAGGCAATTCTATTTCTTTATTTAAAAAATCCCTTATTTTATCTCTTAGGGTTTTCTTTCTATGAATTAATATCTTATCCCTTAGTCCTTGAGAAAGTTTCATATCTTTTGTTTCATCTTCCATTATTATCTTCAATTCATTACCTAATCTGTCTTTATCCATTAAATTCTCCTCCTTTCTCAATGGCTTCCTTTAATAGTACCCTTCCCCTACTTAATCTACTTTTTATAGTTCCTTCCTTTTCCTCCAAAATTTCTCCTATTTCTTTGATTGATAGTTCTTCGAAATAAAATAATATCAGAATTTCCTTATATATATGGTTTAGGCTAAATAACTTTCTCTTTAAAATTTCTCTATCAATAGAGCCAAATACTTGCTCTTCTACTGTCTCTTTACTTTCTATTATATCTTCATATATAATAAAGTCTTTTCTAGATTTCAGCTTATCCTTACATAAATTTAATGCTATTCTATAAACCCAAGTATATAGGGAACTATTCTCCATAAAAGAATCTATATGCTTAAATACTTTTAAAAAAGTATCTTGGACTATATCCTCAGCATCTTTTTCATCCTTGAGGATTAGGTAACAAGTTTTTAATAGCCTATTTCCGTAGTTATCCAGAAGTTCTATATATGCTTCTTCATTTCCTTTTTTTAGTTTTCTTATAAGTTCTTTTTCTTCATCTCTATCCACCTTAACCCTCCTTTACTATTTAGACTACAGTATTCTAAAAAGGTTGCGTGTATATATAAATAGTATATAATATATGTTGAATACATTAAAGAATTAATGGGGGGATGTAAATGGAAAATTTAAAATTAGATGACTTTACAAAATATAAGTTTTTATCATGTATTAGATTTTCACCTAATGGTAAAAATCTAGGTTTTATACTACATAGAATGGATACAGAAGAAAATAAATATCTATCTAATATCTATATCTATAATGAAGAAAAGAAATCAGAGTTTAAATTAACATCCTTAGATGAAGAGAGCTCTTTTATATGGAAAGATAATAATACAATTCTTTTCCCTGCCATAAGAAATAAAAAAGATAAAGAAAGAAAAGATGAGTTTACGACTTATTATGAAATCAATATAAATGGGGGAGAGGCTAATAAGTCATTTGAAATCCCACTCAAAATAAATTCTCTTGAAATCTTAGATGAAAATAATCTTTTAATAACTGCAGCCTTTGACCCTAATCTTCCAAATATTAAAAATTTATCTGGTGAAGAAAAGGAAAAAGCTATAAAAAATATGGAAGAAAGCAGAGACTATGAAGTTTTGGACGAAATACCTTTTTGGTCAAATGGTACAGGATTTACAAATAAAAAAAGAAATAGACTTTATATCTATAATTTAAGGGACAAAATCCTTACTCCTATTACAGATGAGTTTACAGAAGTAGAAAGTTTTAAACTCAATAAAGATAAATCTAAAATCCTTATAGTTGCCAGTTCATATATGGATAAGATGCAATTAAAATCTGATTTACATTTATATAATATTAAAGAAGATAAATTAGAAAAGTTAACTCATGAAGATGTTTTTAGTTACTTTTCTGCTGATTTTCTTGAAAATAAAATAATATTTACAGGACATAATATGAAATCCTATGGAGTCAATGAAAACCCAAATTTCTATCTAATGAATTTAGATGGCACCAATGCCCATAAAATATCGAAGGATGATTTTGATTATAGTATTTGGAACTCTGTTGGCTCTGATTGCAGATATGGCAGCTCTAAATCTATAATAGTAGATGGTGAGCATCTATACTTTATAACTACTGAATTAAATAACTCTTACATCAATAGAATAAATAAAAATGGAGACATAGAAAAACTAACTACAAATAATGGCTCTATAGATGGATTTGATGTATTAAATGGAAATATAAAATTTATAGGTCTTAGGGGACTTAGACTTCAAGAACTATATAGTTTAGAAGAAAAGAAAGAAGTCCAGTTAACTAAATTTAATGAATGGGTAATAAACGAAAAAAAATTATCTACTCCTGAACATCTAAGTTTTGAAGTAGATGGAGTGACTATTGATGGATGGATAATGAAACCTGTAGATTTTGATAAAAATAAAAAGTATCCAGGAATATTAGATATCCATGGTGGCCCGAAAACTGTTTATGGCGAAGTATTTTATCATGAAATGCAATACTGGGCAAATGAAGGCTATACAGTATTTTTCTGTAATCCAAGAGGCTCAGACGGAAAGGGAAATGAATTTGCAGATATAAGAGGTAAATATGGTACCATAGATTATGATGATTTGATGAAATTCACAGATCTAATTCTTGAAAAATATCCTTTTATAGATAGAGAAAGAATTGGAGTTACTGGTGGTTCTTATGGTGGTTTTATGACTAACTGGATAATAGGTCACACTAAAAGGTTTAGAGCTGCTGCCTCTCAAAGGTCTATCTCTAACTGGATTTCTAAATTTGGAACTACAGATATTGGATATTATTTTGTAGACGACCAACAAGCTGCTACTCCTTGGTCTGATGTAGAAAAACTTTGGTTCCATTCTCCAATGAAATATGCAGATAAAGTAGTTACCCCTACTCTATTTATTCATTCTGAAGAAGACTATCGTTGTTGGCTACCTGAAGGTATTCAAATGTTTACATCTTTAAAATATCATGGTGTAGACTCTAGACTAATTATGTTTAGAGGAGAAAATCATGAACTTAGCCGCTCAGGAAAACCAAACCATAGAATTAAAAGACTAGAAGAGATAACTAATTGGTTTAATAAATATTTAAAAAAATAAAAAATGCTTATATATGACTTTCAGATAGCAATTGAATAAAAATTTAAATGAACAGCTTCAAAGTGAACAGCACCCTGTCATTCCACTATGCTGAGACTGTTTAATCTTTTTTACAGTCTCTCATAATTGTAAAAGGGTTAAAAAAAATGGAATAGCCGTAAATCTTAGCTATTCTATTTTTTTTAGCCTAATAAACCCTATGCGAAAATCCTTTATAAGCTTTTTTATTTACCCGATATTGTTAAGATACCTAGATAAATAGAAGGAGCTCCGAAGTAGCTTCTAGAATAAGAAAACTTAATATCATTTCCTATATATTTTATATCCTTCAGCATAGTATATAAATTACCTGCCATGGTTATTTGAGATAAAGGTCTGATTACCTTCCCATTTTCCACAAGTAATCCATTTGACGATAGAGAAAAATCTCCTGATGTCAGATTGATTCCTGCATGTAATCCATGGATGTCAGTAATAATAACACCATTCTCCATGCTCTTTACCATATCATCTAAAGATTTATCTCCTTCTTCAATATACATATTTGTAGACATTACTCCAATAGACGATTTATGTGAGATCCTAAAACCATTTCCAGTGGATTTTGCACCATCTTTTTCAGCAGTTTTATTGTTATGAAGAAAAGTCTTCAATATTCCATTTTCTATTATATATTTTGAATAGGTAGCAGTTCCTTCATCATCAAAGGTTCTATAATATTTTCCATTTTCCATTAAAGGATTTTCCACTATGTTGAAAAAATCCACTGCTACTTTTGAGCCTAGTTTTCCTTTCATTAGAGATAGGTTTTTCTGAACTGTGCTTCCTAAAAATATAGGAGAAAAATAACTAAACATATCTGCAGCTACATTATTTCTAAGGATAATTTCATAATTACCAGATTTTATAGCCTTTGCACCTAACATCCCTATAGCATCTCCGACACTATCTTCAATAAGTTTTTCCTTATACTTCTCAGAAAGTTCATTGAATACATAATTTGAATATCCTGTTTGCATATTATTTCCTTCTTCTGCAACAGCTGAAAGACTTATTATACCAATAGTATGTCTGTCCTCTACTTCCAGTCCCTTAGTATTTCTAATATATACCTCTTGAATCTTTTCTTGATAACTACAATCATCTATGGTCTTTACTCGTTTATCATAGTCATAAGCTCTTTTCTCTAGATCCAATAAATATCCAATCTTATCTCCCTCTGTAAAATTACCTAATAAATTTTCCCTTCCAGCGGTTTTCTTACTTTCCAATATGGATGAAGACATTTTTTCTACTTCATCACTATGATTATTTTCTGCATATTGAATTAAATTATTTATCAATTCATCTAAGCTATATTCCATTAATTTTTCCGTATATGAATATCCCATTTTCCCTTTGTAAATACCCCTTAGAGATAAATTCTCTTCCTCTGCTACCACATATTTTTCTAACTTACCTTCATATATGTTAAAATCTATGGATGAATCCTTATTGATATAGACTTCTACTTCCTCAATATTATACGCTTTAGCTTTTTCAAATAATATCTCTATTAATTTATCTCTATCCATATCTATTCTTCCCTCCCACCAACAGTCATGGTCTTAACCCTAAGGGTAGGCTGTCCTGCACCAATGAATAATGCTCCACTACCTGCATAACAATATCCTTGTCCTATTTCGAGATTATTTCCTACCATATCTACATCCTGAAGTATTTTATTGCCATTTCCTATTAGAGTTGCTCCCTTAACAGGTTTAGTTATTTTACCATTTTTAATTAAATATGCTTCTGATAAAGAGAAGTTAAAATCACCTGTAGCTGGGTTTACGGAACCTGCAGAAAGATATTTGGCAAATAATCCTTTTTCCGTATTTCCAATTATTTCTTCCTTTGTACTAGTACCCTTATCTATATAAGTATTAGTCATGCGTGACGTAGGAGCAAATCTATAGCTTTGTCTTCTTCCTGAAGCTGTAGGGTTCATATTCATTCGTCTAGCATTTAATTTATCTATCATATATCCCTTTAGGATACCATTTTCAATAAGGATATTTTTCTGTGTTCTCATACCTTCATCATCTACTCCAAGGGAACCCCAAGAGTTGACTATTGAACCATCATCTATTAAAGTAACTACATCAGAAGCTATCTTTTCTCCTATTCTATCTGAAAAAACTGAAAGCCCCTTAGCTACAGATGAAGCCTCTAAGCTATGTCCACAGGCCTCGTGAAACATTAGTCCACCAAATCCATTATCTACAACAACTGGCATATTTCCAGCAGGACAATAATCAGCCATTGCCATGATCTTAGCATTTCTAGCTGCTTCCCTTGCATAATCTTCTATACTAATCTTGTCATAGAATTCAGTACCCATTAAAGCACCAGGTCCAATATATCCAGTTTCTATTTGTCCGTTATGTTCAGCTGCGGCAATAATTAACATTCTTGTTCTTACTCTTTTATCTTCTACATAGACACCTTCTGTATTGGCTATAAGTACGTTTTGCTCTTGATCTAAGTAATTTACCGTCATTTGAGTTATTTTCTCATCATAATCCATTCCAGCTTGGTATGCCCTCTTTGTAAATTCCATTTTCTTAGATAAATCAACTTCAGAAGGAAGATTTATATAGGGATGATTTACTGAATCAATAGCTTTATCCAAGTTTAATACAGTCTCTTTTTTATCACCTTTAAAGGATTTTGTTATTCTTCTTGTAATATTTATAAGATTTTCCTTAGATAAATCGTTGGTATATCCATATACAGAACTTAACCCCTTAAAGACTCTAATACCTATACCAAAGTCTCTTCCACTCATACCTCTTTCAATATTACCACCAAGAGTGGCAATTTCTGTAGAAAAGTTATCTTCCATAAATACTTCACAGAAATCACCACCACATGATAGTGCTTCAAAAAATATATCTTCAATTATTGATCTATTTAACATCAAATTCCCCCTTTCTAATATAAGTGACAGGCAACAAAATGGTTCTTTTCCACCTCTTTTAATACAGGGGTTTCCTTGTGACAGATATCTTTTGCATAGGCACATCTCTTAACAAATTTACATCCAGGTTGCGGATTAATAGGTGAAGGTACTTCTCCTTCTAGTTTTATCCTATTTCTTGTTTCCTCTGCACTAGGGTCTGCCACTGGTATAGCAGATATTAGTGCCTTTGTATATGGATGTAATGGATTGTCATATAAGGCATCATTACTTGCTAATT
The DNA here is from genome assembly GCF_900128955.1 of Tissierella praeacuta DSM 18095. Taxonomy (GTDB): domain Bacteria; phylum Bacillota; class Clostridia; order Tissierellales; family Tissierellaceae; genus Tissierella; species Tissierella praeacuta. The sequence continues at coordinate 55,793 of NZ_FQTY01000009.1, read as the reverse complement.
CTGCCATGGAACCTAAATACATTACCCCTACTCTATCTGATATATGTTTTACCATGGAAAGGTCATGGGATATAAACAAATAAGTTAAACCCATTTCCCTCTGTAATTTTATAAGAAGATTTACTATTTGAGCTTGGATAGATACATCAAGGGCAGAAATAGGCTCATCACACATAATAAACTGTGGTTCTACTGCTAGAGCCCTTGCTATACCTATTCTTTGTCTTTGTCCTCCTGATAGTTCGTGGGGGAACCTAGAACCATGTTCAGGATTTAAGCCTACCTTCTTTAGCAAATCATGTATTCTTTCTTGTCTTTCTTTATTACTTAATTTTAAATGGACATCCATACCTTCATCTATAATATCACCTATGGTCATTCTAGGGTCTAAGGAAGCATATGGGTCTTGGAATATAATTTGTGCATTTTTCTTAAACTCAAGTTTTTCTGCTCTGTTCATTTTATGAACATCTTTTCCATTAAATAAAACTTGACCTGATGTGGCTGGATAAATACCTAAAATTGTTCTACCACAAGTAGTTTTTCCACATCCAGACTCACCAACTAAACCTAAAGTTTCACCTTTTTTTATATTAAAGCTTACATTATCTACAGCTTTAAGAGTTGCATTTTTTCCTACTTGAAAATATTTTTTCAACTCTACTACTTCTATGAAATTATCCTTACTCATTTTTTCCACCTCCTAAGTTCCTTACTCTGTCTACTTTAGGAGCATCTGGGTGCTGCAGCCAGCAATTTACTTTATGTGTACCTGAAAGACTAGTTTCTTCTGGTCTCATTTCCTTACATATTTCCATTGCATGCTCACATCTTGAAGCAAATGGACAACCTGGTAATGGAAGAATTAAATCTGGTGGTGTACCACCTAAGGAGTAAAGCTCTTCCTTACTCTTTGTATCTACACTTGGTACAGAGCTAAGTAGTGCCCAAGTATATGGATGCTGGCTATTATAGAAGATTTCTTCCTTAGTTCCAGTTTCCACAATATTTCCTGCATACATAACCTGAATTCTATCTGCAAAGTTTGCAACAACTCCAAGGTCATGAGTTACAAGAATAATGGCAGTACCAAATTTATCTTTTAATTCCTTTAATAAATCCATAATCTGAGCTTGAATAGTTACATCAAGGGCAGTAGTTGGCTCGTCTGCAATAAGCACTCTAGGATTACAAGATAAAGCTATGGCTATCATAACCCTTTGTCTCATGCCACCTGATAGTTCGTGGGGATATTGATTTATTCTTTCTTCTGCATTTGGAATATTTACTAATTTAAGAAGTTTTATTCCCTCTGCTTCCGCCTCTTTCTTACTAATCTTTTTATGAATCTGTAAAGTTTCCATTATTTGCTTACCTACTGTCATAGTAGGGTTTAAAGATGTCATAGGGTCTTGGAATATCATGGCTACTTCTTCCCCTCTATAGGAAAGTAGTCTCTTTTTATCCATTTCTACAACATTTTCACCATCAAATAAAATCTGTGAACCTTTTTTTATTTCCGCTGGTGGAGTTTTTAATAGTCTTAGAATAGCCTTTGCTGTAACAGTTTTTCCACAACCTGATTCTCCAACAATGGCTAATGTTTCTCCCTTGTGAACGTCAAAACTAATACCTCTAACAGCCTTTACCTCCCCTGCGTAGGTATGAAATGATATATTTAAGTCTTTAATTTCTAGTACCTTTTCCATTTTTCTCCCTCCTATTGTCTTAGTTTAGGATCTAGAGCATCTCTAAGTCCATCACCTAGTAATGTAAATGACAACATGGTTAAAGCAATCATAAGAGCCGGGAAAAACAATTGATGAGGATAAAATATAAAGTTTTGCTGTGCAGCTGATGCTAAAGCACCCCATGAAGTTGCCGGTGGCTGAGGTCCAAGTCCAAGATAGGATAGGAATGACTCAGCAAAGATATACCCTGGAATATCAAAGGTAATAGATACTATAACTATACCTAATGAATTTGGGATTAAATGCTTTTTGATTATTTTCCAAGGACTAACCCCTAATGCTTCTGCTGCCATAATATATTCTTGTTGTTTTATTTGTAGCATCTGTCCTCTAACAAGTCTTGCCATACCGCACCAACCAGTTAAAGTTAAAGTTAAAAGTAGAGTTCCTATATCTCTCGATTCTGTAACTATAGAAATTATAATAACTATTATTAAATATGGAATAGAAGTTAAAACCTCAACTATTCTCATCATAATATTATCTACTTTTCCACCAAAGTATGCAGCAAAAGCACCATAAATACTTCCCACTATTGTAGAAATAAATGCACCTACAATACCTATTATCATAGATGTTCTACCTGCTTGCCATACTCTTGAGAAAACATCACGTCCTAATTCATCTGTACCAAACCAGTGCTCACTATTTGGCTTTAGGTTAATCTTTGATGAATCTATTTCTTCATATTTGAAGCCATTTATATGTGGTCCTATTACAGTCATTATACATATGGTTAAAGTAATTACAATGGCTAACATTGCAACCTTATTAGTTTTAAGTCTTCTCCAAGCATCTTGCCAATAGCCAACTCTAGGACGTGCCATGGCTTCATTTGAAGATGGATCTATACCAATTTTTTTAAATTTATCTTTTGAAATGCCTTCCATTTTGGAGCCTCCTATTTGCTATTTTTTGAAACCCTAATTCTAGGGTCTGCAACACCGTAAAGTAAGTCTACTGCTAATTGAGCTACTACAAATAATGCTGCATAGAAAACTGTAGTTCCAATAATCATAGTATAATCCCTATCATTAATGGAAGTAATATAATATGAACCTAATCCTGGAATACCAAATATCCTTTCAATAACAAAAGAACCTGTAAAAATTCCAGCAATCTGTGGTCCAAGTATAGTAATAACTGGAAGTATTGCATTTCTAAGCACGTGTTTTCTTACAACGTTAAATGGACTAACACCTTTAGCTTGAGCTGTAAGAATATAATCTTGGTTTATAACTTCTAGTACATTGGAACGCATATATCTTCCATAAGTAGCTATGGAACCAAAGCACATAGCTATTGTAGGAAGAATAGTATGTTTAAATTTACCCCATCCAGTAGTTGGTAAGAGCTCAAACTTAACTGATAATGTATATTGCAAAAGTGCAGCAATAATAAATACGGGAACAGTAATACCTAAAATAGCTATAAACATAACTAAATAATCTGGCCATTTATTCCTATTTAAGGCAGCTATTATTCCAAGGGTAATACCAATTACAATACCTAAGCTAATTGCTTGCATACCTAATCTACCTGATACCTTTGCATTTGTTAGTACAGTTTCTGTAACTAATCTACCTGGATATCTTAGAGACTCACCTAAATCTCCCTTTGTAATTAGATTTTTCATAAATGTTCCATATTGAACTATAACAGGTTTATCCAATCCATACTTTTGATAGTAATTTAACTTAATTTGTTCTGGCAAATTCTTAGCCATATGAGCTAAGGGATCTCCTGGTATACTATGCATCAAGAAAAAAGTGATAGTTACAACTATCCATAAAGTAAGAAGCATATATCCAATTCTTTTCATTATATACTTACCCATAATCTTCCTCCTTTGCTTATTTAGCAATATAGCAGTCTATAGATATATCTATAAACTGCTATATAAATTTAACTATCTACCTTGAGTAAAGCTATATTTATATCCTTGAGTACCAAATGGAGTAACTCCTAAATCATGAACATATTTATATCTAAATACATTTTGTCTTGGATATACTACTGGAGCTACTGCTGCTTCTTCATATAATAATATATTTTCTGCTTCTTTAAAGTACTCTAAACGTTTAGCATTATCCATCTCTGAAGAAGCTAAAGTTATAAGTTCATCAAATCTTTCATTTACCCAGCCAGTACCTATAGCTGGTGCATCTGATTTAAATAAGCTTAGCATATTAATTGGGTCATTGAAATCTGCTCCCCACTGCATATAACCAATTTGGAAATCTCCCTTTTGTACATTACTATCAAATACTGGCCATTCCATTTGCTCTACTTGGAAATTAATTCCCAATGTTTTAATATAAGTTTGTTGTAAATATTCTCCATAAGTTCTGAACCATTGATCAGTTCCACCTAAAGAAATCTTTACTGTTAATTTAGATGGATCTGTATCCATTCCTAATTCTTCTAGACCTTTGATTAAAAGTTCCTTTGGATCTTTGTTTTCATCAGCTAATTTCTTAATTGGTGATTCTGCCACTTGTCTATATTCGTTATCACCTATATTTATACTTGGTGGTACCCAACCATAAGCTGGAGCAGGTACTCCATAGAATACAGTATTAGCTAATTCTTCTCTATTTAAAGCTATTGTAAAAGCTTTTCTTATATTAGCATTTTTAAATACCTTATCTTGAGTATTGAAGAACATGAAGTTAATACTTGGATTAATTATTTCTATATGATTTAAGTCCTCATCCTTCATAAACTTTTCTTTCCATTCTCCCTTATTAGCCGTTGCTGAATCAAAAGAACCATTTGCTAGGGAGTTATAAATAGCATTTTCGTCTGAAATAACTTTCAGATTTATATTTTGTAATTTAACAGTATCTTTATCCCAATAGTTATCATTTTTAGTTAAAATCAATTCACTATTGTGAACCCAAGTCGTTAAAGTAAATGGTCCATTATATACTAAAGTATCAAGTTCTGAACCATATTTATCACCATTAGCTTCAACTATATCTTGTCTTTGAGGGAACATTACTCTTTGATAAGTTAATTGCTCAAAATATGGAGTTGCTGACTCTAAAGTTATTTCAAGAGTATTATCATCTAAAGATTTTACTCCAAGTTCATCAACTGTAAGCTCCCCATTATTTACCTTTGACGCATTTTTAATTGGCATCAAAATCCACGCATAAGGTGATGCTGTTTCTTTAGCTATTGATCTTTTTATACCATATTCATAGTCTTGGGCTCTTACTTTAACTCCATCTGACCATGTATTTTCTCTAATTTTAAATGTCCATACAGTACCATCTTCACTATGTTCCCAGCTTTCTGCTCCCGCTGGTGCTAGGAAGTTATCTTGGTTCTCATCTTCTTCTAATCTAGTAAGTGGCTCTAATATATTATTAAGTACTGCATTTGAATACATATCGGAACCTTTAGAAGAGTCTAAAGTACTTGGTTCTGCTACTAAATAAAGATTTAGATATTGTTCCTTATCAATAGTTGCTTCACCATCATTTTGATTACCTTCTGTTACTGGTACTTCACTGTTTTCTTTTTTTCCACAGCCTGCTACACTAAGTAAAATTAACATTAATGCAAGTGATAATGCTAAAAACTTTTTGCTTCTCATCTGTGAATCCTCCTTTTGTTATTAAGTATATTAATTTTATAATTTCAGTATAGCATATTTTTAACACAAGTCAATGAATTGTCTAACACTATGTTAGAAATTTTTCTAACATAGTCTGTTATAAGTATTGAATAATTTTTTTGTATAATGTATCATTAACTTAATACTATTATTAGGAGGATAAAATATGGAATCTAATCTCCTTTGTGAAATTCAGTACAATAAGGCAGTAGAGTTCATTACAGCAGTTCTAAAGTATAGGAACAATAAATTACAACAGGTTCATTGGAACACTCCAGAGCTTAAAAGAGATATTGCCAAAGAAATTATGGACTTTTCTCCAAATGAAAAGGTGAAGGAATGGTTAAAATATGTTGACACTAATATTTCCCCATTTTTACGAAATGATATTATATTTATAACGGATGAAATCTATAAATTATTAGACATTTGTTTTCATGTGGTTTTAATGAAAGATATAAAAGAGCCTTTAGAATTAATAGAAGCTTTAACATCCATCGACACATCCACTATGGTAAAAATAGCCTATAAATATTATGAACTTGATGTTCCATTAGACAATGAGGAGAAATTAAAGCTTGCTTTAACTGAAAACTATTCCGACAAAATAGCCTCCTCTTTTTTACACTTTAAAAATCATCCAAATGAATACAAGAACAGAGCAAGAAAAGTACTCTTAAACTTTTACAAAGAATTTTATAAACCCTTTGAAGAGACAGTTTACAGTTATATGGAAAAAAGATGGGATTTCCACAATGAGGTCTTTAAAAAGAACCCTATCTATTTTATAAATACTATAGGAATGGGTGATTATTCTAAAGCAATTGAACTTCATAATAAAGTAGTTATATATATGAGTTTTTTTATTGATGTAGGATTATTTTATTTTACCTATGAAGATACCTTAGTTATGTACTGTGGTCAAACCATTGAGCATAGATTTGAATCTAGAAAAACATTAGATACTTATAAGGCATTATTTAAAGCATTGTCTGATGAGAAAAGAATTGAAATCTTAAAAATGACATCTAAAAGACCATGGTATAATAAAGAACTAGCAGATTATTTTAATCTCACTACTGCTACCCTTTCTTATCATTTAAATCTATTGTTAGACTTAGAAATACTAAATTTTGAACCTAGTATTGTAAATAACAGATACTACTATACAACAAATAAAGAAAACCTTAAAAAACTATTTGAAGCAGCTTTAAAAGATTTGTTAGAATAAATAACTTCAGTTTTTGGTGCCAGGCAGTTTTTGGTGCCAGGCACCAAAAACTGAAGTTATTTTGTCTCCTATATCTTAAACTTACTGATAAGAACCTGAAGTTCTTCTGCAATATGTGCTAATCCTTGACTAGCATTTGAAACTTCTTCAATAGCTGCTGCTTGCTCTTCCATAGAGGCTGAAGCTTCCTCTGTCCCTGCTGCATTTTCTTCAGCAATAGATGATAAGTTTTGCATTAAATTTACTAAAGTATTTTTATTTTCCTGCATAGTTTCTACTGATTTAGTAATCTTGTCAATTACATCTCCCGTAATTTCTATAGAAGATGCTATCATTTGGAATTTTCGTTCTGTCTGTTTAACACTTGCTGATTGGGATTCTGTAATCTCTTTTGCTTCTTCTATACTCTCTACTGCATCTTGAGACTTTATCTTCAATTCTTGGATAACTTCTTTAATTTCATTTGTAAAGTTATTAGACTGTTCTGCAAGTTTTCTAATCTCCTCTGCAACAACTGCAAATCCTCTACCATGTTCTCCTGCCCTAGCAGCTTCAATAGCTGCATTCAGTGCCAACAAATTAGTCTGTTCAGCTATACTTTGAATCATAGTACTAGCACTGTCTATCTTTTCTGCACTTTCATTATTACCTAAGATAATATTATAAACATTTTCTGTTGTTTCATTGGTTCTTTTAGTTTTTTCTATTAATTCTTTAAGTATAAGAAAGCCTTCATCCTTTTCTTTATTGATTTCTTCTGCTGCCGCATTTAACTCCATAGTATAATTCCCATTTTGTTCTAATAATCTTCCCAATACCTCTACATTAGATGCAGAAGTTTCTGTTTCTTGTGCTTGCTCTCCAGCTCCTCTTGCAATTTCTTCAATAGTCCTTGCCACTTCCTCTGAAGCAATTCCCGTTTCTTGAGCTGTTGCTGTTAGTTCCTCTGCTGTTGCAGATACTGTCTGAGATGCTTGAGTAATATTGGATAAAAGCTCTACTATATTCTGTTGCATTATATTCAATGCCTCAGCAGCAACTCCAATCTCATCTTTTCTCATTGAATATTTATTTACATTATTATTTTCATCAAATGAAAAATCATATTTAGATAATCTTTCTAAAGTCTTTGTAACATCAATGATTGGTTTTGAAATAGTTCCACTAACAAAATAAGTAATAATGGCACCAATGGCAATTCCAATTAAGGATAATAAAGCTAACTGTTTTTTCATAATATTTACTTCGCTTAATATCTCCTCTGCTTTAATACCTATTACCATAATCCATGGAGTGCCTTCAATAGGGGCAAAGCCTACTATTTTTTCCACTCCCGTAAAAGTTTTATATTCTCCACTACCTATTTCCCTCATTAGCATCTTATTTGCTGTAAGTTCTGCTAATTCCTTGTTTTCATCACCATGTTCTATAAAGTTAAATTGTTCAATAACCAAGTCTATATCTTCATCTGCTACAACTGTTCCCTCATTATTGATTATATAGCCGCCACCTGTTTCCAAATATTTAATTTCATCTGTAGCTTTACTTAATCCAAGGGCGTCCATTACTCCCACTAATACCCCAGTTTGTTTACCTTCTAAATAAACTGGCGATGCAAATACAACAACTGGCTGACCCGTATCCTTACTCATAATAACATCAGATACTATACTTTCACCTTTCATTGCTCTTGTAAAATAGTCTCTGTCACTAATACTATATTTTGTACCTTTGCTATTTAATTCACTGCCATTTCCATCTCTGTCTGCAAAAACAAAGCTAATATAACCTGTTCTCTCGGCTTCCTTTTCCCAAAATGAAATTCTTCTCTCTAAAGAGATTTCTTCATCAAATATTATTGGATTCTGTGCAAGACCTTGAATATATTCAATTTCCTCATCCATCTTTACTTTTATGTATTTCGCATTTACCTCTGCTATATTTCTTAAACTATGATGAGCATTTTCTATTAAATTATCACTCATTGTTTTTATTGATATAAATCCTAACCCTATTGTTAGTATAAATATAATTGATGTAAATATAATTACTAATCTTGATTTTATTGATTTCATCCTATTGCCTCCTATTCTGTAATTTAATTTAAGTTTTGATTTAATGGTTGTCTTTTTATTGTATTAAATCAAGATGAATCTGTATAAAACCTTACTATAATAGTATCGACAACTTTTTCTTTTACTTTATATAATAATTTCCAATAATATATTCTTTACTATTTAAATATGTATTTATATGGTAAAATAGTAATACATATAATCAGGAGGTGCCTATCTTGTTAAATTGGCTAGATAGATATGATAATAGATATGCAAGGTTTTTAAAGGAACTTTTATTTCGAATGAAAGATGACAGTGTAACTGCAATAGGTGCACAGTTATCATATTTTTTAGTATTATCTGCTTTTCCGTTTCTTATTTTTTTTCTAAATATATTAAGCTATACACCTATTGCTAGGGAAGATGTATTACATAGTATAATAGTATTATTGCCATTAGATACCCAAAGATTAATTTCTACTTTACTAATTGAAACAATAGTAACCAGTAATGAAACATTGCTTTCCTTAAGTGCTATAACTGGTATCTGGGCTGCATCAAAAGGTATCATGGCACTTATTCGAGTTCTAAATAAGGCTTATGATGTAGAAGAAACTAGATCTTATCTTGAATTAAGAGGAATAGCCATATTATTTACCATAGCATTATTAGTTTTACTTGTTATGGTACTTCTTACTTTAGTTTTTGGTGAAGTTTTAGGTAATAGACTATTTGATTTCCTTGGTATTACCCAAACATTTATCTCTTTTTGGAAATACTTTAGGGTTATTATATCTCTATGTTCTATGATTTTTATATTTACTTTATTATATAGATTTGTCCCTTCTATCAAAAATAGTAATAAAATTAGTCTTAAACATTCATTACCTGGTGCAATATTTACATCTCTAGGATGGATAATTACATCCACTATATTTTCTTATTATGTAAATAATTTTGGTAACTATGGGAAAACCTATGGCAGTTTAGGCGGTATAATAGTTCTACTAATATGGCTTTATATAAGTAGCATAATTATAATTATGGGCGGAGAAATAAATGCCACATTAAAATTTTTAGATAATTAATAAAAAACTATTAAATCTATTTCTTAGGGTATGGCACAAAGTGCATTATCTGAACTGTCTAATATGCTTACAGCCAATGCCAGCATTGAATTTTCTAATATGAATATTAATATGAATATTTCAACTCCAACTCTTATGTATGGAGAAAATATCAGAACAGCCTTCAACACATCTAAAGTTTTATGCGTAGAGATTTTAGTAGATAATATACCAATAGAAGTAATTATATCAATCAATTAAGATAAAGGGGCATAGATTTATCCCCTTTATCTTAATATTTTAAAACCTCCCTATCAATATGTTCTATTGCTCAATTATTCTTTCTTATTTACTATTCCTAATATAATAATCAATAAAATCCTCTATTGAAACAATTCCTACAACAACATCATTATCTAATACTGGTAAAGCTATAATATCATGGTTTCTCAATCGCTTAGCTACCTCTAATATATCTTCTTCTACATGAGCTTTTATAACCTTTTTAATCATTACCCATTCTACAGGACAACTTTCATAATGTCCTGGTTCCATTAAAAAACGATAAATATCTGCCTTAACTATTATTCCCATTAAGTGATTTCCTTCATCAACAATAGGTGTACCATTTACATTTTCATTTTTCATTATTTCTAATACCCTACTGATAGTATCACTAGGTTTAACCGATATTACCGGTGATTTCATTATCTCTCTAACTTTCATAGTCTTATCCTCCTTTCAAATTTTATTATTTGATATTTACCCATTTATTCTATTATTCTTCTTCCATGTACTATTTTCTAAGGAATATTATCTATACCTAGACTCCTTTTATCTAATATAAAAATCATTGGGTAGTTAATTTTTTCCAGAATATGTCGATAAATATAGTAGAGGTGATGATGATGAAAATTGAAAATACACAACCAACTAAGCCTATAGTTCAATCTGAAAAAGTAAAGCCTGTGGAAAAAACTCAGGTAAAATCTGAAGTAAAAGAAACTCCAGCAGCAATTTATGAAAAGACAGAAAATAAGACATCTCATGTTTACGATAAAAATACAATTACTAAATTAAAAAGAGATAGCCAAGAGGCTCATGCTCAATTAATCCGACTAGTACAAGAAATGCTTAGACGCCAAGGAAAGACCATTGACCTACTAGGTAAAGATGACATTGTAGAAGTAGATGAAACTGCAAGATTAGAAGCACAAGAGTTAATTGGACCTAATGGCTCTCTTGGTGCAGAAGCAGTAAGTCAAAGATTGGTAGATTTTGCAATAGCATTATCAGGTGGAGATAAGTCAAAAGCAGATACCCTTAAATCTGCCATAGAACAAGGCTTTAAGGAAGCAGAGAAAATTTTAGGAGAACTACCTGAAATATCAAAGGAAACCTATAAATTAACTATGGAGAAATTTGACGCTTGGGTAAATGAAGAGTAATAGTATATAATAAAGGGACAGATTTTCCGTTTCATAATTTCAACGGAAAACCTGTCCCTTTATTTCAATTTTTATAAAATACATTATATCCTTTATATGTCATATATACATCTGCCTTGCTTGCGATTTCATAGGGAGCGTGTACACTTAGTAGAGGTACTCCACAGTCTACTACTTCCATTCCATATTTTGCAAGGATATAGGCAATAGTTCCTCCGCCGCCTTGGTCAACCTTACCTAACTCTCCCATTTGCCATACTATATTGTTATCATTGAATATCTTTCTAATTTTACCTAGATATTCAGAGTTAGCATCATTACTTCCACCTTTTCCCCTAACACCAGTATATTTTACTAAGGTTATTCCATTACCTATGAAAGGTGAATTCTTTTTATCTAAAACTTCAGGATAGTTAGGATCAAATCCAGCCAATGTATCAGCTGAAAGCACACAAGAACTTGCTAATGCTCTTTTTACCATAAGCTCGGAATACTTTTCTTCTGTAAGATCTATTAATTCTGAAACCATATTTTCAAAGAACATTGATTCCATACTTGTATTTCCTACACTTCCTATTTCTTCCTTATCTACAAATAAAGAGACTGCTGTTTTGTTTGGAAGCTCTACATCTAATATTGCTTTTAAGGAAGTAAATACACAGACTCTATCATCTTGTCCATATCCTCCAACCATAGATCTATCTATACCTACATCTCTTGATTTACCTGCAGGAACTATTTCAAATTCTGCAGTAGTAAAATCTTCTTCTGTTATTCCATATTTTTCGTTAAGTATATTTAGTACATTTAATTTAACTCGTTCCTTTAATTCTCCATCTTTATATGGAATACTTCCAATTAAAACATTTAAGCCTTCTCCCGTAATTCCTTCATCCATTTTCTTTGCCATTTGATCTTTAGCTAAATGAGGAAGTAAATCTGTTATAAAAAACACTGGATCATTTTCGTCTTCCCCTATAACAATATTAATTTTTTCTCCATCTGACTTTACTACAACTCCATGTAAAGCTAGTGGTAATGTTACCCATTGATATTTTTTAATGCCGCCATAATAATGGGTTTTAAATAATGCAAAATCTGATTCCTCATAAAGTGGGAATTGTTTTAAATCTATTCTTGGAGCATCTAAATGTGAACCAATTATATTCATTCCTTTTTCAAGCTTTTCTTTTCCTAATACAAATAATGCAACAGCCTTATCTTTATTATTTGCATAAATTTTCATTCCAGGAGTTGGTTTGATACCTTTTTCTCTTATTTCATCTATTGATATATATCCTTTTTCTTTTGCTATTTTAATGATTTCCATTGCCCCTTCTCTTTCCGTCTTGCTTTTATCCAAGAAGGTTTTGTATTCTTCATTTATAGCAAAAGCCTTTTCCTTTTCAACTTTATCTAGGATATCCCAGACATTTCTCCATTTGTGAGTTAGTTTTTCTTGCAACTTTTTTCCATCTGATTTATTAGACATTTTAATCCTCCCATTATTTATATTTTAAAATAATTTTAATCTTAATATTGGGCATCTATATTACTTAACTTTATTCCAAATCTCTACTTATATGGAATTTGCTCTTAGTACCTACTATTTTACCAACGGCTTCAGAAAGCTTTTCATTATCTATTTTTTTCAATTTATTTTCTACATAAGAAACATAACCTTCCTCTACTAGACAGTTAATACTTTTTAATGTAACTCCAGTTTCTGTTATAATATCTAAAATAGTAGCATCAGGATATTTCCTAACATAATCTATTATTAAATCATGTTCTTTTTCAGTTTTCTCAAGACAATCTTCACAATAAGATTTGCCATTTTTCTTAAACATCTTACCACATCTTTTACATATTTCATATGCCATAAAAAACACCTCAGCTAAATTATACCATATAATGAAAAACAAGGATACTAACTTGTTGAATTACTTTTATTAGACTAAAATATATTTTCATGAAAAGTAAAAAAAGAAATGAAACTCAAGGATATTTCTATCCTCTTATTTTATTTCTTTTTTGTTAACTTAATAGTCCAACCTGCACCTGAGCTTACTTTATACTGTGTTATAAAGTTTTCATATTTATATATGCTTATTAAATAAAGTATCAGCTTTTTCTTTTGAATAAGAAAATTAAGCCTTTTTTCCTATTCTCTCTCCCATTTTCACTACCGTTTCTATTTCATTTTTGGAGTTCTCTAATATATCTTCATCTATAGTAACTCTTCCTTGCTCCACACAAACAACAATTGTTGAACCTCCAAATTCAAATCTGCCTTTCTCTTGACCACGCTTAACTTTAGATTGTTCATGGTAATTTACAATTTTTCCCACAAGTAATGCTCCTACTTCCATAATAAGTAATTCTCCAAAATTGTTACTTTTCAAAATAGAAAACTCTCGAGTATTCTCTTTGTAAATGGGAAACATCTCATTAGCAATAGGATTTACTGTATGAAATACACCTCTAATATGATGATTTTCACTCTTGATTCCATCATCTATATAACAAAATCTATGATAATCATCTACTGTTAACCGAAACAATAAAAGCAAACCACCTTCATATCTATCAGCGAGCTTCTTATTTCTTAATAAGCTTTCAATTGTATAAGAAGTATTCTTTATAACAAAACAACTATTTTTATCAATACTATATACACTGAGTTTACCGTCACATGGTGCTATAAAATGCTCTGGTTCTTGATCAATTTTTCTTATATCTGCCTTTATTTTTCTGATAAAAAAATCATTATATGAGGAATATTTCTCTACTTCATAATCTGACATATTAATCTTATTTTTTTTGATAAATGGTTTAATCAATATTTTGGAAGCTGGATGATTAAGTACCTTTCCCATCATTATTGAAAATTTTGGTTTAATAAGCTGTACTAAAATCATTCTTCCTATTTTACTGTTATATAAAAATCTTAGTACTCTATCTTGAGATTTATTTTGTTTTATTATTATACCATTGCGATTTACGCATTTCATCAGCTCTACCTCTACTTTAATATTTGCTCTATTAGGGGCTCCTCCTTAATAAATCTATGCTTTATATGGTATTCTGAAAAAAGAAGTATATTAATTACAGCACAGGCAACTATTATAACCATTAAAGCAAATTGCTTGTTTGTTGGCTTTTTAAGTTTAAAATTTGTAATAAACAAAGTTCCAACTATACAAAGAGTCACCATTAAAACATATTTAATTGTTCCTTGAGGCATTAAAAAGTCAAGAAGAAATACCATAGGCAATATTATTGAAATTGATGTAACAGGAAGACCAAAATAAAACTTATTAGCTCCTTCTTCCTGCTGTTGTCGATTAGTTTCAAGAACATTAAAAAAACCTAATCTAATAACGGCAGCAACACAATAATAAGCGATGATAATTCCACCTAAAACACCTTGGACACCAAGCACATAGCTTATCATTCCTGGAAAAACACCAAAACAAACAACATCACTTAATGAATCAATTTGAATTCCAAACAATTTCTGATCAGAGGTTCGATCCTTCTTAGTTCTAGCAACCTTTCCATCAAACATATCACATAGTCCTGATATGGCAAGACATAATATAGCAGTTCTAAATCTACCATCAATGACTTGGGTCATTCCAAAAATAGAACTCATCAAACCTATGTATGTTAATATAACCGTATAATCATAAAACCCTATCATTTCATCTCTTCTTTCATAATCCATAAGGTAACTACCTCAAAATAAACAAGGTAATTATCTTATTATAATTTTAAAAATCAATTATTAAACAATATCTTATTATGATACCATCTTGTCCTAATTTTTTCAAGTGTTTATTGAAATGATGATAGTGAGTTATTAGATAGGCAAATTTATGAAATGTTTTCTTTTTTAGTTTATCTATGTTTAAATATTTTTAATATCTTATTGACTAAGACATCTTTAAATTGTTGCTATTATATTATTAAAATCTTTCATTATATTTTTGATTTTTTCTTCTCCTATTTCCAATATACTTTTCCCCATTTCCAAATAATATTTATTGAGAAATTCATCTATTCTTTCCTTAAAACTTCCATCTACCTTATTATAAAAGTTACCTAGTACAATAGCTATGGCAATAAAGGGATTTTTTTCTATAAAATTAGCATCTGCTATGCCACCAAGCTCGTATTCTTTACAGTTAAATATAGCCCTTACTGTTACCTCTATTTGAAAAGCATAATCATAAGGTTTAAACATAGAATCACTCTCCAATTCCTTCTTTATTTTTAATTATCTTCTTTTCTTACTTATATTCCTATATTTATTATTTATCCTTTTCCTGCTTTTTATATCTGATATAGTTTATTATCTTGAAATTCTTTATAATTAAATGAATTTAAATGAATTTAAATCAATTATATCTTTTATTTTACCACAATATTTGAACTTTGAAATTATCTTTCAATCAAAATCAATATGTCATACTTCAAAAAATTGTTTTAAATATATTTATATTCCATACATAAATATAAACCCCTTCCTTTTTTGATAAAAAAGAAAGGGGTTAGTTGTTATTTTATTTTTGTTAGCTTAATAGTCCAATCTGCACCTGAACTTACTTTATATTGTGCTGCAAAATTACCCATATTTATAGCAGTGGAAACATTTAATAAACTATTATAATAAATCATAGGTTTGCCTTCATCTACATCTCCAAAACTTTCAACAAATGGCATATTGCCTTGATATACTAATTTATCTCCATTAAATATCTCAACTTTAAACATATCTCCAAACTTTGGTTCTAACTTCTCAAATAACTCATCGGAAATATTTGACCAAATATTTCCATATTGAATATCTAATACTGGAATATTACCCATTACAGCATTATCTTTAATAGTTGCTTCTTGATAAGGTATAGTAACTATTTTACTTTCAAGTTTTGGTCCTACATCTTCAAATTTAAGCTGTCCTGATGCAAGTCTTGCCCCTACATAAGCAAAAATATCTCTTCCATGAAATGTATAGGATTTTTCTGAGCCTTTAAGTCTATTTTTAGTTTCATCTATTCTTCTTACTTCCTCAATGCCCATGTCCTCTGCAACTAATCCAAATAGTCCATTATCTGGCCCTACAAAATAATATCCCTCTTTAGTTTTTAATACTATGGAAGCTCTTTCTGTACCAACACCTGGATCTACAACTCCAACAAATACTGTACCCTTTGGCCAATAACTGCAGGTTTGTTTAAATCTATAAGCTCCTTCCCAGATATCATAACTTGGTATATCATGAGTTAAATCAAACATTTTAAGTTCAGGACTAACTCCAAAAGAAACACCTTTCATAGCAGAAACTGCTCCATCTTTAAGACCAAAATCCGTTAAAAATACTAATGCAGATTTTTTAGAATCAACATTAGAAGATGCTTCAACTTCATTTCCAAAGGAAAAACTAATAGCTGAAAAGGCCAATACAAAAGCAATAAATAAACTTGTTAATTTAGTAAATCTGTACATTTTTGATTTTAACATAAAAATTCCTCCTTGTACTTATTTCAATATTCTTCCAGTCCATTATATCATATAATTCATATTCATTCTCAATCTTTTTAGTTCTAAACTGTACTAAATATCCCAACCTCAGTTTAAAACTCATCGTATGCGATTAAAATAAAAGTTTCTCAATAACTACTATATGTTAAAAAAAAAGGACATTTCTGTCCTCTATCTAAATTTCTACTTAACCCTTCTCAAAATTATTTCTTCATGCTTAGATACTTCTTTTTCAATTCTATCTAATTTATCGGCGTTTTGCTTATAGCCATCAAATAATGCTGTTATTTTAGGCATGAGATCATGTTCGATTTTTGTATTTATTTTTGTTACATCTGTCTTTAGACTTCCTACATCCGTCTTTAAGCTTCCTACATCTGTCTTTAAGCTTCCTACATCTGTCTTTAAGCTTCCTACATCTGCCTTTAGACTTCCCACATCGCCTTTTAGATCTTTAATATCTTCTTCCATGTTATCAAATCTTTTACTAAATTCAATATACATCTTTTCCATTAAATCAAATACTTTCTCATCCAACAGCATCGCCTCCTTTTTTAGATATTATAACATAATCTTCATAATTTATGACAAAAATATTGTCTTTTATATTAATGTTCTATAATAGATTATAATTTAATATCTATAGTTTTTCCTAAATGAGGATTAATGGACTGCTCCATTATTTTTGTATTCAATTCTAACATTTTAGTTAAATCTAAAGCTTGTAATTCTACCGTATTCATCGCCAGTTTCATGACTGAAACACTAGATTGTTGGGCTACATTCATTTGATTAAGATCCATTGATAATGCTCCTATGTCCATGATATTGAACCTCCTTTATGATAGTTTCCTATTCTTACGAATATATTACTTTTACTTAATTAAGTTTAGCTTTTTGCAACAATAATTCTAGCTAAAAATGGATCTTCATCTTTATAAATAGAGAATCCCGTACCTTTCTGAAATAATAGTATTTTACTAATATTACATATTTCCTTTAATTGTCGAAGTAAGTCCTCCTCATCTATAAACCTTCTGTAGTGGTTAGAATATATTTTTTGCCTTTCTTCATCTTCCTTAGTTCTAAACTCAGCAACAAAGATATCTCCCTTATCAACATGGCTTGATATCGCCTCTAAAAATGTTCTCTGATTACTCTCATCTATTGAATGCAAGAAAAATCTTGAGTAATACATTATGTTTTTTTGTTTTTGTTTAGCTTGCTCTTTTGCTTTTTTAAATATTTCCGACATTAATATTTTATCTGATATATCAGCTTTTTGAAAGGTTATATTTTTATACCTCTCTTCTTTTATCAATGAATTTGCAAATAAAATTGCTTGTTCTGACCTATCCAATCCTATAACTTCATGTCCCTGTTGCACAAATTCAAAAGAGTCTCTAGCCGATCCACATCCAATATCTAAAATCAAATATTTTTCTTTAATAAAATCATTTATAAAAGAGCAGAATGAAGAAGGTTTTTGTAGCTTTGAATCTAAATAATATTGCTCCCAATATATTTCATTCATATCACTATCTTCCAAAAACCCAATGCTTTTATTTAGTGTTTTCCACTCAAATCCAAAGTCTGGTATCTCCCATCTTTCTCCATATATTTGTTTCAAAACATCTTTATAGCTTTTAGGTATTAAAACATTACTTCCTTGTATAGTTCTCGTTTCTATTTCAAATTTATTTTTCTTACTAATAATTTCTTTACCTATATAGTTGAAAGAAAGCAAAAATTCTAAGTTATCGTTAAACCAAGAGCAATAAATATTAATACTAGCATCTGATTTTGTATTACTTACTTGAATATGTGACTTAAAAATTTTTAACTGATATCCTTTCTTTATTAATAACTTTGATATTATTTTAAATTCCTCAACTACTTTATCTTTATTATTTTCCTTAGATAAATATGCACAATCAAAGTTTCCATCATTAGAAATAAAGTTTTTCTCTCTAACAATCCCCAATAAAGTTCCATAACATGCATACAGATCATATGATAAATCATTATTAAATATATCCCTTAGCTCATCATATAGCTTGATAATCTCTTTCCTTAACTCTTCGTTTTCTTTCAAAGATAGTTTTAACTCCCCATTTATATCGAAAACATAACCTTCATTTAATCTCTCTAATAATTTATCAATACTAGAATTACCAGTAGTATCACATTTATAACTCAATCCATATTTATAAATTGGTAAGATATCATCATAAACTGAGATTGTAATCTCATCATTCTTGTTTAAATAATCAAATAAATCCTTTATTAAGAATTTAAAGCCACAATGATTACTGATTATACTCTCGTGTTCAATTTTTCTTACAGCAAAAGTTATTGCTACGGTTTCACCATTTACTTTTAATTCAACCTTTGGAGCTTCTATTATCCCCTTCCTATCATCATTAACAATTACCCACCCTGCAATGGATTCATTAGTTATTTGCTCTACAATCCCTTTAATTTTCATTAGCATTGCCTCCACTTTATTATAATTAGATATTTGACTGTTTTAAATAATTTATTATCTTTAAATAGGACTCATCAATGCTTTCTTCTTTTGTATTTACTTCTATGTTACTATTCTCTGGAAATTCATATTCTTCATCAATTCCAATAACATGCTTTTCTCTCCCAGTTAAAGCTTTCATATAAAGTCCTTTAGGATCCCTTTTTATGCATTCTTCTATTGGACAATTAACATTTATCTCAATATAGTTTTCAATTCTTTCTCTATTTTTCCTTCTAATTTCTTCATATGGAGATATGGCTGCAATCACAACATTTATACCATTATTGTTTAATAACCTTGCCATTGCCCTATATATATTTGCTGCCTTTATTCTTTCTTCTCTAGTGTATCCAAACATTCCACCTATTTCTTCTCTCATAATATCTCCATCTATCAACTGTACCTTTTTCCCACTATCAACCATATACCTTACTATTTTTTCTGCCAATGTACTCTTTCCAGACGCACTTAATCCAACTAGCCAAATTGTATTTCCTATTCTCATGGTGCCTTATCTCCTTAATCTACTAAATTTTCAAAAATGCTGAAATATGAGAAATTATTATGTCAAAATATTTAGCCACTTTTTCAGTATTTTTATTTATTTCATTTTCTTTTGTCAAGTTATTCTCTAATATAATATGAAAATCTCCTAATACAAATCTGCCATCCTGCTCTACATTACCTTCTGATTCAAATACTAGCGTATGCTCCAAATCCCTAATAATAGCCTTATATGTTTTTCCTGGATATATAGATTCAGAATAAACATATTGTTTTCCTTTACCACCTAAAACCATTGGAACTCTTCCATCAAATTCACTAAAATCAAATTCAATAGAAGTTTTATCTAAAATAGTAGGTAGAATATCCACATTTTCCATTAATTCATCAGATATAGTGGAAGGAATACTTCTTCCCCTAATCATAAAAGGTACTCTCGTCCTAGCATCTCTTAAAATATGATTTCCTTCATCTATGTAAGATTGTCCATGATCTGAAAATAACGATACTAAGATTTCATCATTTGTATACTTGTTTTCAATAAAGTCATAAATTATTTTAAGATAATAGTCTATTCTATTTATTTCATTAACATATCTTTCTATTTTCTTTTCATCATAATCTTTTACCACTGATTTCTTCTCATCTCTATTAATTCTCTTAGAATCTATACTATTTGAAATTTGATTGCTAAAGTTTGGTGTTATATTATCCTCAACATTATGCAATTCAAACAGTGTCAGCCAAATAAAATGATCTCTTTCTTCAAATGCTCTCATTTGTTCTAAAAAAGAAAAAATAATTTCTTCTGCCTTAGACCCCATTGTAGCTGATTGATAAATCATTCTATCAAAACCTTTTGTATATCCGTAAGAGGGTGCCTTTCTCCAATTTCCACAAGATTGGAATGTAAAATAGTTATCTTCTTTAAAATAATTCCCCATTGATTTACAACTATCACTTATAGTATGCAATAGTTCTGGATGAAAAATTTTATGATTAGCTTGATATTTTCCTGTAAATATAGTAGGTACACTAGCTAATGTCCATTCCGCATTACTGTAGCAATTATTGAATATTGTTCCTTGCTTAAAGAAATTATAAGTATTTGGCATAAGCCTTTCTAGTGAATATTTATCTATTAATTTCTGAGATAAGCCATCTATAAATAAATTCAATATCAATTTTACATCATGTTGCTTATATTGATTTAAATCTAAAGCTTCACCTATTATAAACTTATTACTACTTTTAATCTTAACCGTTCCTTCACTTCTAATAGGTATATAATAAAATCTATTAGGAGTAAAATCATTGAACTTATATTCCTTGTCGTCTAATATTATAGTTATTGAAGTATCTTTTTCTAAAATAGCTAATGGTAAAACTGATTTGTTTAGATTGCCTAAAATAAATTCTCCACTTTCGTATATTTTTCCCCTCAATGTCTCTGTCTTATACAAGTTCCATAATTGAATAGGATAACTCTCTATTATCTCATCATAATACAAGGGAATATACCCCTCCCCATTTTTATCTTCAAATAATGGCTTTCCAATCCAAGTATCATCATTGGTTTTTAATGGAAATAACTTGTAATTAGGTTGATTAATTTTGGATAAATCAACCCTTTCATCTATCTTTTTAATCCCATTTATTGCGTCCTGTATAATTGTTTCTTCCTCTTTAGTAGTTGCTGCTGATTTTGCAATAATAAAAGCATTAGCTGCTTCCTGATATTTTCCCTTTTCTTGACATATAAATCCTAAGTTATAATTTAAGTCAAAGTTAAAAGGCACCTTATTTAATCCATCTAATACATGTTGTTCTGCTCTATCCATTTCACCTTTTATCATTAACATTACAGTTTCAATAGATATAATTTCTATATCTTCAGGAAAAAGTACTTTATATTCAGCTATTTTTGCTTCTGCATTAACAAAATCCCCTTTTTCAACAAGGTTTCTTATTATCTTTTTTAAGTATTGTGCTTTTTCTATTTTATTAGAAAATATATCCTTGATACTTGATATATTGTTTGAGTTCATTATCTACACCTCTTTATTTTAAAACTTCTTCTTTATTCTAATAACGTCTAAATATCCAATACGATTATTTAGCTTATTATATCAGTATCATTAATTTTAAGTATTTATTCACCTTTATCTAAGGTCGAATATATATTTGATAAATATATATTCTTAATTGATATGACTACTAGTACTCTCTAAAATTTTGAATCATTAACAAATTTAGATTGTCTTATAAAATGTTCAGTTTTGTATCTATTTGCTACATAATCTATAGTTAAAAAACATTTATCCTAAAATACCAATAAACTAACTATTATTCATGATTTTTCAACTAATATCATCAACGAATATATTGCTTTTCTACTATACACTCATTATTTATAGATCTCTGATATTAATATCTTAGCAACTGTTTTTGCTCCATTATTATTTAATAAATTAATTATTTTATCCTTGGTATTGTTCTGATTATCTTGACATTGTATAATCATTTCAGTTAATCTAGAATAATCAATATTTGGATATTTCCCTAAATATTTAATTCCAATATCACTTAATTCTTTGCATACTAAATCTTGATTATCAGCCATACTAAAGATAATAGGTATAGTTTGTTGTGATAATACTTCATATATAGTACTTCCTCCTGCCGTAATCACAACTTTAGAGTCATCTATATATTTTTTCAAACTACTTGGTTTATATATTAATTTCATATTATTAGTCTTTATAGTCTCAATTTCTTTAATATAATCTTCTTTATATCCTGGACCAATAATCACCCTTATATTTATATTTAACTCTTTTATTTCCCGTACTATGTCTAATGCAATTCCATATTCATCAGTTCCACCTGTTGTAATCAAAACTCCATCTTTAGAAGATAAATTAACATCATCACTCCAATACTCTTCCTTCATTATTAAATATTTGGAGCCTAATAACTTTATTTGCCCTTCTACATATTTATAACCTAACCTCTCGGCATATATATTACCATTGTAGATAATATTTGGTATAGATGAGTCATATATATCATTATTATCATCTATAATCATTAATTTAGATATTTCTTTAATATTTTTTAGGTATCCATTATCTGCCAAATATGAATCGTTTATAAAAAGGTCTACCTTTAAACTCCTAACTATCTTTATATCTTCTCTTAAATCATTGTTAATAATGATTTTAAAATCAGTATTATGGGTTAAACTAGCTAGTTCATCATTAATTAGAAATATAATATCTATATTACTATCTATTAACCTAATAGCTTTGCCCAAAGAAATACATCTAAAATAATGTCCATATCCGATCCCATTTCCACCTAATGTCCTAATTACTATTCTTTTCATTCTATTAAACTCCAATTAATGGGAGTTCCTTTTAAGATATCTTTTCTAGCCCTTTTACCTAATATGTCTTTAATATATTTAGTTGGCAATCCAAATCCTGGCCTAATGCTTTTAATATTCTCTTCTGTAAATATTTCTCCCTTTTTAATATCTTTGACGATAAATAATGACCTAGAATGTTCCCTACTTTTCTTTTGACTATCTGTTAATTCATAAGTAATGTATCCAAGAGCTTTTTCTAATTCTCTAATCCTAGTTACCATTTCCTTAAATTCATCAGGTTCCATGGAAAAACTGGCATCTGGTCCTCCATCAGCTCTATTTAAGGTAATATGTTTTTCAACTATTTTAGCCCCAAGGGCAACTGCTCCTAATGCAACTGTATGTCCTAATGTATGATCTGAAAGGCCTACTACTGTACCAAATGTATCTTCCATATTTGGGATTACTCTTAAATTAATATCTTCTAATGCAGATGGATATGCTGAAGTACACTTAAGTAAAGCTACTTGATTATTTCCCATCCTTATACATGCATTCAATGCTTCCTCTATATCTGATAATGTAGCAATCCCAGTAGAAATTATAATTGGCTTTCTCTTAGAAGCAATATATTCTATAAGTGGAATATCTGTTATTTCAAATGACGCAATCTTATACGCTGGAACATCCATCTTTTCTAAAAAATCTACTGCAGTAGTATCAAAAGGAGATGAGAAAAACATAAGTCCTTCTTGTTCAGCAATTGTCTTTAACTTAGGTTGCCACTCCCAAGGTGTAAATGCTTCTTGATATAGTTTGTATAAAGTAGTACCATCCCAAATAGTACCTTGATTTACTTTGAAATATTCTCTATCACAATCTAAAGTTATAGTATCTGGAGTATATGTCTGGAGTTTTATAGCGTCTGCACCAGCCTTCTTAGCTTCTTTAATTATTTTAACAGCGTTATCAAAACTTTGTAAATGATTGGCTGATACTTCTGCTATTATAAAAGTTGGAGAATTTTCATCTATTATTTTATTTGATATCTTTAATTTTTTTTGCATTTATTTCACCTCACTCATCATTGTTTCTAAAAAGTTTCCCACTATATTTTATAAAAAATATAATTAATTTCCCAAAGATAGGTTTCAATTCTTTTAATTATATAATTTTTCTATGAAACAACATAATTTTTTCGTTTTCTTAATTTGTTTTATATCGTTCCATTATCAACATGTATAACTTGTCCTGTTATAGACCTTGATTCTTTAGATAATAAAAATTTGACGGTTGAAGCAACTGATATGGCATCTGTTTCTTTCTTCAGTGAATTTCTTTTATAAATTCGTTCTTTTTGTTCCTCTGATAATGAAGAACTCATACTTGATTCCATAAATCCTGGTGCAATACAGTTTGATCTAATACCTCTTTTTCCCCATTCTCTTGCAATAGTCCTTGAAAATGATTCGATTGCTCCTTTAGTGGCTGCATACATGCTCAACCCCTTATATCCCGTATGTGCACAAATTGAAGATATATGAACTATTGACCCTTCTGTATCATTCAACAACATATTTCTAATAACATATTTAGTTAGCACCATTGGTGATGTTACATTTATAGTTAGCATTTTTTCAACATTTTCAATTTTAGCATTAGTTATAATATCATCATAGGCATAAGCAGAATTATTAACCAACCCATAAATTTTTCCAACCCCTTGTATTTCCTTTTTAAATAAAGATTTTATTTCTCTAGAATTAGAAAGGTCATAATCTATATGAAAATACCTGTTATCATACCTATTTTTAAAATCATTTGTTATTTGATTTTCAGATCTGCTAATTCCTATAACTCCATAATCTTTTTCCTCAAGGATCCTACTTGCTATACTACTTCCTAGCATACCCGTATCACCAGTCAATATTATCCACTTCATCTACGCACCTTCTTTCCAGTTCTAGTTTTATCTATTTCTTTTACAAATTTAATTATTCTTGGAATTTTCCATTTTTGTAATTTAACATTTAAATTGTTAATAATTATAGTTTCTAGTTCATTTTCATCAACATCTGATGATTTTACAATTTCTGCTACAATTACATTACCTATAAGCTTATTTTGTCTGCTAGTAATCAGAACATCTATGATACCTTCTATTTTTTTTATCTCTTCTTCTACTTCATTAGGATTAACTTTATATCCTCCAACATTTATCATCTCTGTATTTCGCGAAATAATCTTAAACTTATTTTCATCAACTAACTCTACTATATCTCCAGTATGATACCATCCATCTTTAATCAAAAGTTCTTCTGAACTACCAAGAAGTTTTTCATTTATTAAAAGTTCACCTTTTGCATCTATTTTTATATATTCTGAAAAACTCTTATCAATTACAAAATAATCACTATCACTTGAAAAAATCGAACCTGCCTCTGTTGATGCGTAAATATTTCTTATTTTAGCATTTGGAAAAATATCCTTTAATTTGTCTACTAAGTTTTTATCAAATCTTTCTCCACCAAGAGTAACATATCTAACACTCTGTATTGCATCATTAAAATTAAATATATTGGTTCTATAAAAGGTTGGTGTTGCAGATATATTAGTAACATTATTATCTATTAATGTTTTACATAACTCCCTCTGTATATTATCAAAAATATATATAATAGTATTCATATTAAGCAGTGCTTGAAAAAAAACTTGCATACCTGCAAAATGTGTAGGATTATAACAAAATGCCCAAACATTATCACTGAATTTATTTGAGATCTTAACTGTTCTAATAAGCGTTGATAATTGATGTGTTATTTTCTTAGGCCTACCTGTTGTTCCCGATGTGTACATAGTAATTTGCCAATTCAATTTATTTTCTTCTATAATTTTTAATAAATGTTCGTAGCTTTTTACTTTTTTATTTCTATTGCTAATCTTAATTGCTAGGTCATTTGAGCTTATACCCATAGTTACTAATTCATTCGCTGATAAATCCATGTCTAATAATTCTATACTTTCTCCAATTACTAAGCTAGAAATAATATCCACAAATATCTTATATACATTTCTTTCATAGATATATTTATTAAACTCACCATTTAAATTTATATCATTTATCAAATCGTTATATGTCTTTCTTATGTTTCGCCTTTCATCAATAAAGAAATATTCCATATTATTCTCTCCTAATAATATCTACTATTTCTCCAATAGTATTTATAATTCCATACTCAAAAATATCAACATCAAATTCATCCTCTAGTCTAACTGTCAATTCAGCTAAATCTAGTGAATCCAAATGCAAATCATCTCTAAGGGATAGTTTATAGTTCATTTCTTGTAAAGTTTCTTTTCCATTTTTATCAAGTACATAATTCAGTATTTCCATTACCTTTTCTTGCATTCTTTCCACTCCTTAAATCTTATCTTTATATTTCAAAATAAGCCTCATACTTATCATATCTTTTATTTGCTTTTTTCCAATCTTCTTTAGTTAACTCCAATAAATATAAATCATAAAACTTGTCATTTTTATAAATATGTTTTTTAAATACACCCACTTTCCTGTAACCATGAAGCAGATTTAATTTCATTACATTTTCGTTCCCTTCTAAAACCTCTGCGTTTATTTTATTTAAGCAAAGGGTTCCAAAAACATAATTATATAAATAATGTGGAATAATACCACCATATATTCGATATTCTTCTTCTCCTATATAATATCCCCATCTAGTATGTTTATTTTTGTAATCAATATCATTTAAACTTATTAATCCTATTTGCACACTATTATAACAAATAATCCAATATTTTTCAGAAGGGTTATTTGTTATCTGATTAAACCATTTTATTTGCTTATCTAAATCATATTCAATATCAGTAATCATGTATCTGGTAACATCTTCCTTAGTCCTCCAATTAAGAACCTTCTCTAAATGTTCTTCTCTCAATTTAATAAATTCAAACATATTCCTACCTCATTTTTCTATATTATATATAGTATTATTCTGCATTCTTTAATTCCTTTTGCTTAATATGAGCATTTATGTTAAATAATTCTGGCTTTCTTTGAAATAACTCTATAATATCTTTAAGAAAAAAATCATGAGAACCTTTATATAATTCATCATAAATTTTGCATATTAATTCAAAGTCTTCTTTTGTATCTAATGTCCATCTATGTTTTGAATAATCTATATTATTTTTATAATAAAATATATTATCATTATTTTCGTAGATAAATGGTGTCACATGCTCTCTTTGATACTTTTCATCAGCATTAGTAAAAGCAATTTCTAATTGATCAAATGAAAATATCTCTACATCCAATCCTCTTGGGAATGTTCTCTTGCTTAAGTCAGAACTTGCATTTACTACCATTGCATATTCATGCTCTTTATAGAATTTAATAACTTCATCAACTATCTTTGGATCTATTAAAGGACAATCTGATGTTATTCTTGCAACTATATCTGCTTCATTTTCTTTAGCTGCATAGTAATACCTTGAAAGTACATCTTCTTCAGATCCCCTAAAGAATTTAACTCCTAATCTATTTACTTCATCTACTATCTGATTGTCATTTTCTTTAATAGTTGTTGCGATTACTATTTCGTCTACTTCTTTCGATTGTTTTATTCTAGCTATTACATGATCTAATACAGTTTTACCTCCAATCTTCATCATGACCTTTCCTGGAAGTCTTGCTGAACCCATTCTAGCTTGTATTATTGCTATTGTTTTCATACTTACACTCTACTTTCTATAATAGTTAATAATTTTATAAAATCCGTTTATTACATCTTCCATGTCCCTATCTGTCATTGCTGGAAATAATGGTACTGTTAGTATTGAATTATATAATTCTTCTCCTTTAGGACATAATCCCTTTTTATATCCTAACTTCTGATAATATGGATGCCAATAAACTGGTATATAATGTACATGCACTCCGATGTTCTCTGCTATCAAACCATTAAATATTTCTTTTCTATCCACCTTAAGTTTATCTAAATCAAGTTTTAACACATATAGATGATTTACAGTATCTGAAAAATCCTGATTTCTTTGAAGAATCACTCCATCAAGTTCTCTAAATGCTTCATTATACCTATCTACAATCTTTTTTCTCCTTTCAATAAACCAATCTATCTTTTTCATTTGGCTTATTCCTAAGGCTGCTTGAAAATCTGTCATTCTATAATTAAAACCAAGGTCTAATTGTTCATAATACCAATTACCACTATCTTTATTTGCAAGTTGAGCAATATCCCTAGTAATGCCATGAGATCTAAAGCTGACTAATTTCCTATAATATTCTTCATTGTTGGTAGTGATAATACCACCTTCACCAGTTGTGATAGTCTTTACTGGATGAAAGCTAAACATTGTCATATCAGCAATAGAGCCTACTCTCATCCCCTTATATTTAGTTCCTAAAGAATGTGCACCATCTTCTATAATTGCTATCTCTTTACCTTTTACTAAATCTTTGATTGCATCTATATCTACTGCTTGCCCTGTATAATCTACTGGAATTATTGCTTTTGTTTTATTAGTAATCTTTCTTGCAATTTCATTTACATCTATATTGAATGTATGTGAATCAATATCTCCGAATATAGGAGTTCCCCCCATATATAACACACAGTTTGCTGATGCTGCAAAAGTAATAGGAGTAGTAATCACTTCATCTCCTTCATCAATGCCAGCAGCATAGCAAGCTCCATGCAATGCTGCTGTACCATTCGAAAATGCTACTGCATATTTAGCACCTACATAATTAGCTATTATATCTTCAAATTCCTTCACTTTAGGCCCCGTTGTTAAAAAATCAGATTTCAACACTTCATTTACAGCAAGACAATCTTCATCATTTACATATTGTTTTGCATATGGTAATGGCTTATTTCTAATAGGTGTCCCACCTAATATTGCTGGTTTCATATTATCATCCCCCCCTCTTTGCTATTCTTTAGTCATAGCTACTTCTTTAGTATAATCATATATAAATGGCATCATATTTAATTGAGCTAATAATTCTTTCAATTCTTTAATATCTAACCATTTTTCATTAGATCCTGAATTATATTCAAATCCATCTTCTATAGGTTGTCCACCTTCTGTAAAAAAGCGTTCAGAATTCCACCAATCAAAATGTGGATATACTATATAATGATTTTTGTATTCATAAGTCATTCTTGAATCATCTTTAGTTACCATTACTTCATGTAATTTTTCACCTTCTCGAATACCTACCTCTTTTAATTTACAATCAGGTAACATTGCTTTAGCCAAATCAGTTATCTTAAACGATGGTATCTTTGATATATAAGTTTCTCCACCCTTTGATTCTCCCAAGGCTTTAAATACTAATTCAACTCCTTCCTCCAAAGTAATCCAAAATCGTGTCATTCTAAAGTCTGTTATTGGAAGCTCTTTTTCTCCCTTCTCGATTAATTCCTTAAAAAAGGGTATAACAGAACCTCTACTACCAGCTACATTCCCATATCTAACTACTGAAAAAATTGTACCCTTCCCTCCAGAATATGCATTTGCTGATATAAATAACTTATCTGATACCAATTTTGTCCCACCATATAGATTAATAGGATTTACAGCCTTATCTGTTGATAAAGCCACTACCTTTTTAACCCCGCAATCCAAGGCAGCATCAACAATGTTTTGTGCTCCATTGATATTTGTCTTTATAGCTTCAAAAGGATTATATTCACAAGCAGGAACCTGCTTCATTGCTGCCGCATGTATTACATAATTAACTCCTTTAAGTGCTCTATATAACCTATCTTTATCTCTTACATCACCAATAAAAAATCTTAACTTTGAAAATTGTTCTTTGGTCAATTTAGATGAAAATTTTCTTTTAACCATATCCTGTTTAAATTCATCTCTTGAATAAACAATAACCCTAGAAGGGCTATACCTATCAAATATCATTTCTATAAATTTCTGACCAAAAGAACCTGTACCACCCGTTATTAAAATAGATTTGTTATTTAACATATTTATACCTTCTTCTTATTATTTATTTAGTATGTTTTTAAAAACCTGTTATTAAATTAAATCACTCGTTAAAATCAACTCCAACTTTAAACTTTGGAATCCATTTTTTTAGTTTTTCATCTTTGTAAAATAACTTTTTATTAACGAATTTATCAACCACAGACCAAAACTCGTCATTAGTTATGTTAATATACTCACAAAAATAATCAATATATTTCTTACCACATTTTCCATCATATTCATTAACTAACCATATAGCTTCATCCCTATCTATTCTTCCTTCCCTAATATCATAGCATGCTTCATCGGTAGCAAATCCAAATCCAAATTTATAGTACTTTAACATTTGATTCACAATTTGCAAATCAGAATCTAATGCACTATTTCTTCTATAGCGTCCAATATCATGCAATTTATCATTATACCTACCTATCAACCCTCTAGAAATTGAAAAATCAGCATTATAAACTTGTGACCATTCTTTAAGATAGTACTGTAAATAAATTGCTCTTATACCTTTTTGTTTTAACTTTTCCTTATTAGGAAATTGATACATATATAATTGTTCTATCTTTATATCTTCTGAAACCCAATCCGAAGCATTTCCTCCAGCTAATGTATTACCTTCATTAACATTCAAAGCATTATCATCTTGTCCAAGTCCAGTATTAGTAACGCCTAATGTAAGAGCTGCATTTTCCCCTTGAATTACTAAAGGTATATCAAATTTATCCGCTATAATATAGGTTGAAGCATATAAAGAGTATTCTGATGGTTTTAATATATTTCCAAATTCATAAAAAGATTTTTTTACTAGCTTTTTTAAAATTTTAGGATTTGGTCTAAGTTTTATTATGTCGAATCCATAATTAATTAAATTTTCAATATTTCTTCTTCCTATTTCAGTTATTTCATCAGGTTCAGAATTCACTAATAAAATATTTAGCCCTAATTTTTCTTTGGCATATAAAGCCTGAAACATACTGTCTTTTCCTCCACTAACTCCAATAGCACATTGATATGGTCCCTTAGCATTCTTCTTTGCCCATTCTGCTATGTTTTGTAATTGTAATTTTCTATCTTCCCAGTTAATATTAACCTTGCTTTCTTCATATAAACATGCATTACATATACCTTCATTATTAAACTCAATCCCTGGCCTAGTATTTGGCTGAACACACTTTTTGCAATATTTCATATCGTCATACCTCCCAAATCTTTAGTACTTATAGTGACTAACCTAAATGAATCAATATATCTTTTTTCATTTCTTCATATATAGGTCTTATTAGATCTATATCTAAGCTACACTTAGTAATAAATCCTTTGTAATTATTTAATAAATCCATATGTTTCTTATAAATATCTTTCTCCATCTTAAAAATCTTTACAGCATTAGCAAGTAATTTGTGTTGAACTCTGTTCATTTGTAAAATAAATGTATTAAAAAATATATTAGATTCTAATGCTGTGATGCTTATATCTAATTTATTATACATAATTTCTAATTGTTTAAAATTTCTATTTCTAACTAACTCTAGCATTTTGTGTAAGTTTGTATTATATTCTCTTATCCATCTATATGACTCCTCTAAAGCCATATCCATGACTTCGACCCTCTTTTTTAACTCTTCTTTATTATAATTAGTTTTATACCCATCCAGCCAGTTGTCTATTACAACTGTTTCCTGTAAGTCATTATCTATCAGATCTTTTAATTCTCTAAATTCAGCACCATATATTTTTGCTCCTCCTTTTGTAGTGTTAATTACTCTTCCTCTTTCCATGTTAGAAATATATAACTCTAATTGCTCTCTCATACTATTAAAAGCATCCGTAGTCAATATTTCATTTCCATATACATCATCAACAAATATATCTGTTCCTCTATCATCAAAAGGTATATCAGGATTGTAATGTACTCCTTCAGCATAATAGTTTTTATTTCTGTATCCTAAATTTTGACCTACTAGTACAATTGGACTAAATCCTAAATTTGCTAATAATTGCAAAGTAACAACTGCGATACTAGCTGCATCTAAGACTATATCAATTTCCATATCTGAAGTTGATTCTAAGTAATAATTTGCTATTTTATCCTGAGAAGTTATCATATGATACTTTTTCCCTGGATAGTTTTCCAATGTTTCATATCCTACTGATGAGCCAAATATCATAGGAATATTCTTTATATCTCTTTCCTTAATTTTCTCAAATACTTTTTGATTATGTTCAGTTGGATCATAGGTAGTTGCTGCATGGGGATAAATATTGTGATATATAAGAGTATTTATAGAAGAACCTACACTAAATATATAAGCAAGACCATTTTCCTTAATGTATCTAATATTCTCTATTTCTTCATTTAATGATGGACCAGCTGCTACTAATATGGCTGGTTTATTCTTAAACTCACCCTTTTTTTCCATCAATATATTTGGAGTAGATAAAACTTCTTTAAAATTCATCATGCTATTTATTATCCATCTTCTTTGAAAGGAATAATCAGTCGCTACGCTACTTCTCTTAGCCTTTATTATATCTAAAAATGTCTTATTAAATCTTTTAAATTCCTCTTCAAAAACTTGCTTATGAATTGGTAGTTCAATTATTATAGTCTCTTTTCTATTTAGTTCTAAGAATTCACTAATATCAGATTCGATACTATCTAATCCTAGACTTATAGCTCTTAAATTTTTATATTCTGTTTTAGATAAATCTCTAACAGATAAAAATTTCTCCATTAGCTCTGGTATTGGTTCAAATATATAGAAATTATTATTTAGATTTTCTTTTACAAATAAATCTATATGATATCCTAAACCTGTTCCATAGAATATTACATTCATATCTTTTATATCCTTATATTCTTCTACAATAGTTTGTGCTTCTCTTATTGGATCATATTTACTATGAAGATATATCTTTTTATTGTCTTTGTTATATAAAAGTGTCTTGTCTCCTTTTCTTGTTTCCTCTATTAAAAATTGTTTATCTTCACTTTCTCCTACTAATTTTAATTTCTCTCTTACTAATGGAAATTTTTCTCTTAGGTAATTAATATTATCAATTAAGATCATCTAACTTTCCCTCCATCTTAACTAATTCTAATAATCTTTCTCCTATTTCATTAAAGATTGGTAATATTTCATATAAAAGTATATCTGCTATTGTAACATTATCATTATTTTCTAATGCTATTTCTAAATCTGGTAATATCTCCTTTAATGCAAATATTTCTTTAGCATATAAATTCCAAGATTTATAGTTTGACACTACATCTTTAAGTCTTTTATCTTGATCTATTGAAAAAAAGGTGTTAATTATCCAAGTTATTCCACCTAATAAATCATTCAAGTCATTCCATGTCTGTCGTTCTGAATTCTTATAGAATTTATTTGCAAGCTCTTCTATTTTTTCTGGGACTCTTTTAATATATTCAAAGGCAGATATTAATATATCATGAACTAATTCTTTATATGTCAGTGCAATTACTTTTACTTCTTGTATTACCCTAATATTTTCTAAAAAATAATCATAAAAATCTTGATATACTTCGAAATTATCTATAATCATATAACTTAAAATCTTAGATGATTTGTTAATTATATTATCTATTTCACTAAAGATATTATCAATTTCTTTTATATCATTTCTCGACTCTAATACTTGATCTTCTATATAAATTTTCAACATAAAACCCCCATTCTTCACTATGTATATATTATCGGCAAAATCTGATATATATTTACATGATACAATATTTTACTAAATAATTACATAAAAAAAGATAATCAGAAAATTTCTGACTATCTTTTTTATTATATTGTTAACTATCTTAATAATTGTAATACAGTTTGAGGTGCTTGATTTGCTTGAGCCAACATAGCAGTTGAAGCTTGTTGTAATATGTTTTGTTTAGTTTGCTCCATCATTTCTTTTGCCATGTCTACGTCTCTAATTCTTGACTCAGATGCTTGTAGGTTTTCAGCAGAAGTATCTAAGTTCTTGATAGTATGCTCTAATCTGTTTTGAATAGCACCAAGTTTTGATCTTTCTTTGGAAACTGTTTCTAATGCACTGTTAACTATAGTTATTGATTTTGATGCTGCTGACTGGCTTGAAATATTTATTCCTTTTCCAGATACTGCAGTACCAGTTCCTAAAGATTTAGCTGCCACTGCTTTTGATACACTACTACCTCCACTTTTACCTTCTGCATAATTAACAGTAAGTCCAAGACCCTCAAGTGCTGATTTAACTTCACCTGCCGTTGCTTTTATTGTCTTTGCTGTCTTCTCAGTCCCTAATGTCACTACGTAAACATCACCTGACATTTTTGCTGAAGTAATTGTTCCACTTGTTTTACCAGAAACTGCAGCTATTTTTATATCCTTATCTCTGCCAACTACTTCTAGACCACTAATAGCAGCTAATGTATATTCTTTACCATCTACTTTTAAAGCCTTTGCAGCCATATCGTTAACTTTTATTGTTACATCTTGTCCTTCATTTGCACCAATGTGGAATTTCTTACCTTCAAATGAACCATCTAATAAATTCATTGTATTGAATTGAGTTGTTGTAGCTATTCTAGTAATTTCTTCTGATAGTTGGTCAATTTCATCTTGAAGATTGCTTCTATCTACTCCTGTATTTGTATCAGTTGCTGATTGTACAGCTAATTCTCTCATTCTTTGAAGGATTGCGTGAGTTTCATTTAAAGCACCTTCAGTAGTTTGAATTAAGGAAATACCATCTTGAGCATTTCTTGATGCTTGAGTAAGTCCTCTGATTTGACCTCTCATCTTTTCTGATATTGCTAATCCTGCTGCGTCATCTCCAGCTCTATTGATTCTAAAGCCTGATGATAATTTTTCCATTGATTTTGCACCAGCAGTATTTGATATGCCTAGTTGTCTATGAGTGTTTATTGCTAACATATTGTTATTAATTCTCATTATTTATTCCTCCTTGATTTTCGTTGTTGGCATCCTTGCCAAAATATTTTAGTACCTTTGGCCAAAAGGTTTATTAACTTTCATTACTATTATCGGATGGTATTTATATTACTTTAGTGTTTTTTGGAAATTATTTTTGTTTTTTCATCTGAATATTTTTCTTTTATTTCCAAAAACTCATCTAAATTATCAAATAGTATGTCCACTAATACTGGGTCAAAGTGTTTGCCTCTTTCTTCTTTGAAATACTCTAATATATCATTCATACACCAGGGCTTTTTATATACTCTAGGAGAACCTAGAGCATCAAATACATCAGCTATAGCCGATATCCTTCCGTAAATATGGATTTCCTCACCTTTTATACCCCTTGGATATCCTTCACCATCATACCTTTCATGATGTTCGTGAGCCACTATAGATGCTGCCTTTAAAATTTCTCTTTTTGAGTTTTTTAAAAGATTATATCCTATTGTTGTATGGGTTTTTATTATGTTAAATTCCTCTTTAGTTAGCTCTCCAGTTTTTAAAAGTATCTTATCCGGTATGGCAACCTTTCCTATATCATGTATTGGGGAAGCATGTGTTAATAACATGATTTCCCTTTGAGATAAACCATATTTTCCCCCTAACAACTCACAATATTTGGATACCCTTTTTACATGATATCCTGTTTCTTCTGATCGAGCTTCAGTTACTTCTCCTAATGTATATAATATTTCTTTTTGAGTTGCTTCTATTTCTAAATTCAAACATAGGTTATCAAAGGTTGCAGCTATACTTTTATGAAATATATTTAATAACTCTATATCAACACAATCCATATTATCGTAGCGTTCAATAAATATAATGGCTTCACTTCCAGCTGTACTTTTATATCTAGCTATATAGCAGTTATCAAAAAGTTCATGCTCCCCACCGTTATATATCTTAGCTACCTTTATTAAATCATCTTTTAATATGGTTTCTCTAACTTTATTATTTATAGAAGTCTTATAATTACCAGTTCCACCAATTATTCTAAATATATTGCTCTCTCCTTCTTTTACTGCTGCAAAAGAGTTTGTAGGACAATTTTCTTTTCCAAATCCTTTACATTGATTAATTAATGAACTAAGATGATATAAACTAGAAGTTAAAAAATCATTAAGTGCATCTTTTTCATATAATTTAGATATAGATGATACTACTTTTTCCATTGATTCTTTATGATTTTTTATTCTATTAATGTCCCTAAAGGATCTTAAAGATGAAAGAATAACTGTATTCATCTTTTTAGAAAACAGGTCTGATTTATTTTCATATCCATTTATATCATAATTTAATATTATCTTATCTTGTAGGATAGCTGAATCCTTTCCTGTCATTAAAACTATCCTAATATTAACATCCTTTATATCTTCTCTAATATATCTTACTAAATTTAAGCCAGTATCTTCTTCTTCCAAAAATACATCTAACAGCACTAATGCTATATTTCTATTTTCCTCTAATACCTCAATAGCTTCTTTCGATGTATAAGCACTATAAAATATTATTCCTTTATCCTCAAATATGAGATCTTGGTTTGCTTTCTTTAACATTCTATGTATAAAATTATCATCATCAACTATTAATACATTCCAAAAATCATTTTTGCTAATGCAAGTTCTGGGTAAATCCTTCATATTATAACAATTCCTCCTTGAATAATTGCAATATTTAAGTAGTTTTTTTATTGAAGAGTCTTTTTACGTCGTCTAATTTAGAAGTATTGTTAAGAGCTGCTAAGTTTTCATCCTGCATTTTTTTATATAATTCTTTTCGAATAATATCTATATCTCTTGGAGCATCAATTCCAATTTTAACTTTACCATCTTCCATTTCCAGTATCTTTATCTCAATATTTCCATCTATAATTATTGATTCATCTTTTCTTCTAGTTAGGATAAGCATTTTACTCCCCTCCCATTTCGGAATCTTGGTTAAATATAAAATGCTTGGTTGTATATCTTTCATCATCTAAAATTACTTGTTTGCCTAACATTTTCTTCCTATTAATAACTATTGGTCCTGACAAATTAGTTGTCATCTTTTTAATATCTTCTGGTATCACTACTATTGTATATATATTCAAATCTTCTTCTTTTTCTATTTTCAATTTATTGATTGCTATATCTGGAAGTAATATATCATAATCATCAAATATTTCAAATGGATTTACAACAATAAAAGATAACTCCTCTTTATTAACGGACTGTAATGAGTGGAAGGGACTTTCTTTATCTTCATTCAATATAAGTACAAATTCTTTTTCTTCCTCAAAAGCTGGAATTCCTTCTTGAAAATAAATTATTTTATCTTTTTCTATCTCTACTTCTCCGAAGTTTTTGGTTCTGATCTTCATTTATATTACCCCCTTATCGTAATTGAGAATCAAATGGTAATCTCTGGTGACTTATGTATTAATTACATTATAATACAATATGTAAAATTATTATATATTAATTTCTAGTCTTCTTCTAGAGTATTTATATTTGAAAAATAATAAGGGGCGACCAAAAGGCACGCCCTATAATTATCTTAGAAAATCCATTAAACTTGGTTGTATAATTCTTGTGCTTACTCCTAGACTTGCTCTATAGGCATTTTCTTCTATGGCTAATCTCATCATAGCATCTGGTAAGCTAACATCTTCATTAAAGGAAAGTAAATCCTTTAAATTTACCAATTGATTTTCTAACTTATTTCCTGTCATTTCCAACCTATTGGCTTTAGCTCCTATTTCTGCAGTAACTGATAGGACTTGATTCATTGAACCCTTAATATTACCTAAGGCTTCTTGAATTTTATCAGGATTTGATGGAGCTGATAATGCATTTTCTAATTCATCAAATACTGCTATTAAATATGGCTTATCTCCCTTAGATATTTCAGCTGAATAGCCTGGATTATCGGTTTTCAAATTTGCACCATCATACTCAGCCTTTCCGAAAACCTTATTCCCCAGAGTATTAACATCTACAGTTTCTGCAACTCCAACATTATATACAAATATCTCATCTTTTTGTTTTCCATCTGCATCTGTATACTTCTTTAAATCAACATTATATGTTCCATCGTCATTTAATAATTTCTGATCAGTTTTAAATCCTGTAAATACTGACCTTCCTGCATAGGTTGAGTTTCCTGTTTGTATCAAATGACTTTTTAATTCTTTTATTTCATCTCTTATTTTATCTAAATCCTCCGTATTAGTACCATTGGCTGCTTGTACTGTTAGTTCATTTGCCCTATGGAGTATTTGGTTGATTTCCTTTAAAGCTGATTCTGTTTCCTTCATCCATGCAGCTGCATCCTTGGTATTTCTAACATATTGTTCTACCTTTGAAATGTCCGTATTAAACTTTAATGATTTACTTGCACCTATCGGATCATCAGAAGGTACTCTAAACTTCTTTCCTACTGTAGATTCATATTGTAATTTCTCTAACCTTTGTAATGTATTATTTAAGTTATATGTCATATTACTTACAAGCATATTATTTGTTATTCTCATTAGTTTTTCACTTCCTTCTGTTAATTAATCGGACTATCGTCCTACCATTCCCAATCTATTTACTGTAATATCTATTATCATATCCATTGTTGATATCATTTTTGATGATGCCACATACACATGTTGAAATCTTATCATATCTGCCATTTCTTCATTTAGTTCTACTCCTGATATGGATTTACGTTTTGTTTCTATGTTTTTTTGCATAAGCTCCTGAGTTTTATAGAACCTTTCAGCCTGAAGGCTATCTACTGCCATAGATGAAAGCATAGCTTTAATAAAATCATCAGGTGTTCCTTGGGATAATCCAGTTGGAAAGAAACTCTTATCCTCCCTTTGTTTTATTAATCTTAATAAATTGGTATTATCTTCTGATGCTCCACCTGGATTTCCTGCTGCTGCTATTTTTTTAACATCTTTAACAATTTCACTATTTATGGTTAATGTTGCAGCTGTAATATTATTTGAATTATTTCCAGCTCCTACAAAAAAGTTAATTCCTTCATCACCTGCTGCACGTGTTTCTCCTTCTCCATATCCCTCTTTATGCAATTCATTAAACTTCTCTGCAAACCCCTTTGCAAAATCGTCTAGTTGCTTTTGAAAATAAGGTATACCCCTATAAGAATTTCCTTCTCCATCTCCTTGAACCATATCTAGTAGCCCTTTTAATTCTCCTGATTTAATATTTACTTCTCCACCATTTTCCCAATGAATTGTATATTTGTCTTTTCCATTATCATTAGTAATTTTAAGAGACATTTCATTTGTATGTAAATGGTCTACTATTGATATACCTCCAACAGAAACATTGTACTTCCCATCTGGAGATTCACTTACCTTTACATTTACAATCTTAGATAACTCGTCCACTAGCAATTCTCTTTTATCTCTTAAATCATTGGCAGGCTTCCCATCTATTTCCGCTGAATAAATTTGTCTGTTTAATTTTGCTATTTGATCACTTAAATTATTTATATTCTTTATTTTTGTTTCTATTTCATATTCAGTTTCTTTCTTCATCTCTTGTAATCTTTGTGCTGTTTCATTAATATGTTTTGTCAAAGCCATTGAATTTTGAAGCACAGGTTCTCTAAAGGCCAAATCCGAGGGATTTTTACTCATTTCATCTAAGGATTTATAAAAATCATCCATATACTTTCTAAAACTATTATTAGATGGCTCTCCCATTAACTTTTCTATTTCTGTTAGGGAATTATTCTTTATTTGCCACTCTCCCATTGAACCTGTTTCATTCCAATATTTAAAATCCACAAAGGAGTCTCTTACTCTCTCAACATTATAAACTTCTGTACCAGTTCCTAAGAAACCTACACCTGGCATTTTATATGGAGATGTGGCTCTTTGCTCTATTTGTTGTCTTGAATATCCCTTTGTGTTTGCATTATCTATATTATGATTTGTAGTATATAAGGCTCTTTGAGATGCAAGAAGTCCTCTTACTGCTGAATTAAATCCGAAAAACATTTACTCTACCTCCCCACTAATCCCACTCTAGTCACTACTGTTTCTATCATCTCATCTATTGCATTTATTACTCGTGAGTTTGCTGAATATGAATGTTGAAAACGAATCATATCTGCCATTTCTTCATCTAAGGATACATTTGATATACTCTTTCTCTTATCATCTATAGCCTTTATTAGAAATCCTTGATTCTTCGCTATGGACTGTGAAGCTTCTCTTTCTATGCCTAGTGTAAGTATTATATTCCTATAATATCCTTCAATATCCATATCTTTCTCACCATTTCTATCTCCATAAAGCTTTTTATCTCTAAGTTTACAAATTTCCTTAGCTATCTCTCCATCTCCCTTAGCACCATTGGTAGATGATATAGCTATTTTATTATAATTAGAAAGCTCTGGATTTACTTTTATATTAGCTGCAGTTATCTTCCCACCTGAACCTATAAAGAAAGGTATTTTATTGTTATTTCTCTCTAAATCAAATCCCCTTTCATGAAGTTTATTTACTTCATTAGCAAATTCACCAACCAACTCATCTAATTTATTCATATATGTTACCATGGAACTATCTCTTACATCTATGAACCCTGCCAATTCTCCTTGTCCATTTAGTTCTATTTTCTCATTGGAATTTTTCCAATAAATATGCCCCAAACCATTTTCATCGTTTTTTATATCTATTGTACTAATATAGTTTCCATTTATTAAATCCCTACCTTGTAAAGATACTACTGTTTCTCCGTAAGCATTTTCATAGGAGGTAACTGGTATTAGTTCTGACAACCTATCTAATAAAGCATTTCTCTCATCTCTAAAATCATTTGCCTTTATCCTGCTGCCTTCACCTTCTACTAATTTAATATTATTATTTAACTGTCCTATTTCATTTAATATATTATTTACTTCGTCTACTTTTACAAGAATTTCCTTATTTAAATTTTGTCTTATATCATTAAGCTGTCTTGATATATGATTTGCAGTATCTGTAAAGGCAACGGAAGATTCATGTACAAGTCCTCTTATAGTTAAGCTATCTGGCTCCTTAGATAATTCATTCCAATTCTTCCAAAATCCATGCATCACCTTTTGTAAACTACTATTGCTTATTTCATTAAATACACCTTCCAAATCCTCAAGGATTTGAGATTTAGCATAATGGTATCCAAATGTAGTTATCTCTCTCCTTACTTTTATATCTAAGAATTCATCTCTTATTTGTCTTACTTCAATGACATTAACCCCTGTTCCCTTCTGAAACCTCCCATCAGTTGTATATGGATTATTTGCATGTATTGCCGATTGCCTTACATAATTTGGATTGTTTGCATTAGATATATTATGTGAAACCGTATCTAAAGACATCCTTGATGCCTGTAAGCCTGTTATTGAAATATATAGACCTCCAAATCCCATATCTACACCTTCCTATCAAATATATTGTTTCTACTGGATTTTTTACTTTCATTGCCATATCCTGGCTCCATATGAGCACTGGTAATTAAATTCATATTAAAATCAATCCAATCCAAGTTTTCTCTTATGATATCATTGTTCAATTTATTCCTAAATGAAAGTTCTTCCATTATATTATGCATTTTATCTGTAATATCTATTAGTTCCTCATTGTCTTCTGGTAATTTTTCTATAATACTAGAAATGGGGGTGTTTACAGCTAACCCCCAAGTATCTAAGAGTTTTTCCCTTTCTTCTTCTAATGTCCCTATTTTGTTTATTAAAATTTCTTCTTTTCTTGTAAGTTCTTCTAAATCATTTATAAGATTATCTATAATAATATCTGTTTTCCTAAAAGAAAGTTCCTTTAACTCTACTAAAATATTCATTTCTTTTTCTAAAATTAGCATCAATTCTTCTGCAAAAGTCATTTCTATCACCGACCGCTAAATTTTTTTGTCAAAATTAACTGTTTCCAATATCTTTTCAGCTATTTTCTTTCCATCTACATGATAAGACCCTGATTGAACTTGCTCCTTTATATATTCAACCTTATCCATACGTATATCTTCTACATCCTTAAGCTTTTGTAATGCATATTGAAATTCTATTGCCTTCTCAGATATCTTGAGCTCATCTGTA
Source organism: Tissierella praeacuta DSM 18095 (assembly GCF_900128955.1). GTDB lineage: Bacteria > Bacillota > Clostridia > Tissierellales > Tissierellaceae > Tissierella > Tissierella praeacuta. Next base: position 13,548 of record NZ_FQTY01000009.1, on the reverse strand, counting down.
TCTTTTCCTCTATTATCTGATTTAACCTTTTTAATCCCTGAATTTTTGTTATACACTTGGAAAATATTATCCAGCTTATTTATTCTCATAAAAAACACCCCTCTTACCTATTCATTATTATTATCGGTAAAAAAGGGGGTTTCTTTAATGTTTTATCTTCTTTTTTCATATCTATCTATTAATCTGAATTTTTCCTCTACCTTTTTATCTATTGTTGTCTTTTTAGATCTCGCAGAGTCTACTACTTGATTTAATTCTCTTTGCAAATCATTAGAGCATTTATCACAGAACCTTCCAGTCTTAATGCTTATTCCACATTTTTCACATTGGAGTATTAAATTGCTGCCGTCTGCTACTTCAAGTCTTCCCTCCCTTAAATAACTTATTATCTTACTTGCCTCTACACCTGTTGCTTCTTCAACCTCAACCATATTTGCTCCTGGATATTCATATAAATATTCTTTTACCTTTTGAAAATCCTTCTCGTCATCTCTTCTACAACTAGGACATATTTTAAAACCATCATAATTATAGATTTTCCCACACCTTATACAATTTCTTATATTCATAATTTCACATCCTTTAATTATTTTTACTTGATGTCAAAGCAAGTCCAACTACTTCCTTTGCACCAGCATTTATAAGCACCTTACTGCATTCTTCCATGGTTGCACCTGTTGTTATAATATCATCTATTAAAAGAATTCTTTTATTTTCTATAATATTTGAATTTTTTACTTGAAATGAATTTTTCAAATTTATTATTCTATCAATTTTATTTGAATGGCTTTGTTCCTTTGTCCATTTTATCTTTATTAAACTATCTCCAAATAAAGGTTTAGATAATTTTTTTGATATGTATTTTGCTAGTAATTCTGCTTGATTATATCCTCTTAGGGCTTCCTTTCTCCTATGAGTTGGAACATAAATAATTCCATCTATATCATTATCCATGTTTTTATTTTTAATGGTTTTAATCATGATTTCACTAAAGGGTTTATATAGATAGTTCTTTCCATTATATTTATAATCCTTAATCTTTTCTCTAACAAATCTATTATATGAAATGGAATAATAGACCCTTTTAATATAAGGCGAGTCTATATCTATCTCTTTATCTAGTATTTCTAAATTTCTATAACAATCTTTACATATGTATCCCTCTCTATTTTCACTTTTTTCTTTACATAAGAGACAGATATGTCTTGTTGGAAAAATTAAATTATTTAAGGTTTGAAGCAACTCTATCACCCCATAAATATGGACATATAATTTCTAATCTTCTTATCTAATGCTGAATATCTTTTGGTTATCCTGTTGTTTTTTATCATCATAGACAAATATCTTTCCTCTCCTACTAATACAACCAGGTCTTTTGCTCTTGTAATGGCTGTATATAATAAATTTCGAGTTAGAAGCATTGGAGGTCCCCAGCTAATTGGCATAACAACTATTGGAAATTCAGAACCTTGAGATTTATGTACTGTTGTGGCATAGGCTAACTTTAATTCATCTAATTGATTAAATTCATACTCCACTTCCTTTTCATCATCAAATAAAACCTTCATTATCCTATCTTCTTCATCTATCTCTATTATAAAACCAAAATCTCCATTAAAAACTCCTTCGCCAGTAGTTATTTCTATACCATCTTTTATTATTTTCCACTCAGTTGTATAATTGTTTTTTATTTGCATCACCTTATCTCCAACTCTAAATATATCATCCCCTATGGTTTTTTCTGCTTTAGTGCTGTCCTTTGGATTTAAAATAGACTGCAAATGTTTATTCAACGAATTAATACCTATATCTCCTTTTTTCATAGGAGTTAGAACCTGAATATCCTTCAGTCTATCCACTCCATAAAAGCTAGGAAGTCTTTCAAAACAAAGTTCCAATATAGTCTCTAATATTCTATTGCTGCTTCCTCTTGTTAAGAAAAAAAAATCCTTATCCCTTTTGTTTAAAATGGGTTCTTCCCCTTTATTTATCCTATGGGCATTTACTATTATCATACTTTCTTCTGATTGTCTAAATATTTGATCCAATCTTACAATTTTAATTACTCCCGATTCAATAATATCCTTTAATACATTTCCTGCACCTACTGATGGCAATTGATCTATATCTCCTACTAAGATTACACGAGTTCCTGGGTTTATAGCCTTGAGTAGTGAATTCATAAGCAGTATATCTATCATAGAGGATTCATCTATAATTATTAAATCTGCATCTATAGGGCTATCTTCATCTCTTCCAAATGCCATAGATTCTTCTTCCATAAAAGAATATTCAAGTAGTCTATGTATGGTTTTTGCTTCTCTTCCTGTGGTTTCCGTCATTCTCTTAGCTGCCCTCCCCGTTGGTGCCGCAAGAATTACTGATAGATTTAAATCTTCACAGATTTTTATAATGGCATTTATGGTCGTAGTCTTTCCTGTACCTGGTCCTCCTGTAATGACCACTAAACCATTTTCTAAGGACTCTTTTATAGCAAGAACTTGTTTCTTGGCAAAATTAATATTTTCTTCTTTCTCTATTTTCTTTATTTCATTCTCTATATCTATGTCTAATTCTTCCAATTTAACTTGAGATAATTCTACGAGTTTTCTACTAACATTGTTTTCTGCCATATGAAATGGAGTATAGTATATAAGTATGTCTTCATTATCTGTAATTAAATGAATATTTCCCCTAAGCCCTAGATTTCTTATTCCTTCTTCTATTGAGCTTTCTTCTACTTCTAATAATTTAGATACATTAGATATCAACTCTTCCTTTGGTACATAACAATGTCCATTACCTGCAAACTCCATTATTATATATTTAATCCCCGCTTCTACTCTATAAATTGACTCTTTATTTATACCCATTTTTGATGCTATTTTATCAGCAGTTTTAAATCCTATTCCATAAATATCTTCCGATAATCTATAAGGATTCTCACTAATTATATTTATAGTGTCTTTTCCATATTTTTTAAATATTTTTATACCATAATTCACTGTAATACCATACCCCTGTAAAAACACCATAATATCCCTTAACTCTCTTTGTTCTCCATAGGCTTCTATTATTTTTTCAAGCTTTTTCTCACCTATGCCAGATATTTCCTTTAATCTTTCCGGATTATATTGTATGATTTCAAGTGAATCTAATCCAAATCTTTCAACTATTTTTTTAGCTGTCTTAGGTCCAATATGAGGAATTAAACCAGAGGATAAATAGTTTTCTATTCCTTTTAAGGTGGAAGGTACTACTGTAGAAATACTTGTAAAAGCTAGTTGCTCTCCATAGGTTGGGTGATAAATCCATTCTCCCTCAACCTTTACGGTTTCTTCTAAACTTATAAAGGGAGTGTTGCCTACTATGGTAATATCTCCATCAGATGTATTAAGTTTTGCAACTGTATAGCCATTAGATTCATTTCTAAATCTTATTTCCTCAATAACCCCTTCTAGCACCAACATTTTATTCACTCCTGTTTGTTCAATTAACAATTGTTCTGATCCAGCTATATAATCCTTTATACAAATTTCCATAGCCATACTTATAATTGTTAACTGTTAATTGTGCATTGGAGAATTATTGAGAGGATTATCCCCTCAATAATTCCACCTTGTCTGTTTTTTCCCATGGTAAGTTTAACTCTTCTCTACCAAAATGTCCATAGGATGCTAATTGTCTATAGATTGGTCTTTTTAAATCTAAATTCTTAATAATAGCTGCTGGTCTTAGATCAAAATGTTTTTTCACCAGTTCTTGGATTTCTTCGTCAGATTTCTTTCCTGTTCCAAATGTATCCACATAAATAGATAATGGTCTTGCTACTCCTATGGCATATGCTAGTCCTACTTCACATTTATCTGCTAATCCTGCTGCTACTATGTTTTTAGCCACATATCTTGCAGCATAAGCAGCTGATCTATCTACTTTAGTTGGATCTTTGCCTGAAAATGCTCCTCCCCCATGTCTTGCGTAGCCACCATAGGTATCTACTATTATTTTTCTTCCAGTTAATCCTGCATCTCCCATAGGTCCCCCTATTACAAATCTGCCTGTAGGATTTACATAGTATTTAGTGTTTTCATCTAATAATTCATTAGGTATTATTTCCATTATTACATGTTTTATTATATCTTCTCTTATGGTTTCTAAAGCTACATCTGGGCTATGCTGAGTAGATACTACTACATTTTCTATCCTTATGGGCTTATCGTCATTGTATTCTACTGTTACTTGAGTTTTACCATCTGGTCTTAGATATTCCAATGTGCCATTTTTTCTTATATCTGCTAACCTTTTAGCTAATTTATGAGCCAAAGATATAGGTAATGGCATTAGCTCCTTAGTTTCATTGCATGCATAACCAAACATCATACCTTGATCCCCAGCACCTATTAAATCCAGTGCATCATTAGAGTCAGTTTTTTGCTCTAATGCCTTATCTACTCCCATGGCAATATCACTTGATTGTTCATTTATAGAAGTAAGAACAGCACAAGTATCACCATCAAAACCATACTTTGCCCTTGTATATCCTATTTGTTCTATTGTTTCCCTCGTTACTTTAGGTATATCAACATAACATTTTGTAGTAATTTCACCTACTACAAGTACCATTCCAGTTGTTACTGTGGTTTCACAAGCAACCCTTGCATCTGGATCCTTTTTAAGTATTTCATCTAATATAGCATCAGATATCTGGTCGCATACCTTATCTGGATGTCCTTCTGTTACTGATTCAGAAGTAAATAACCATTTTTTCATTCATTTGCCTCCCATTTTTTAAATTTTAAAACTCGCTAAGTTAGGTCATAAAAAAAACCTTTTTAGGAAAAGGTTTGAGCATTCGCTTTACCTCATCTCTCAGAACCTGGTTCTGTGGGATTTAGCACCTTGTATAATACTGGTTGCTGGATTTCATAGGGCCCATACCCTCCATCACTCTTGATAAGGAACTATATTTAGTTTTTATCTAAGAAACATTTTATCATAGCATAAAATACTAGTCAATGATGATAGGATTTAAAATAATGAAAATACCCCATAGGATATGGTGGCCACAATAATACCTGCTGTTATTATACCTAGAGATATTGATAGTAAAGTTTTTTTGAAATCCAGTTTTAATATAGATGCTATAATAGAACCTGTCCACACACCTGTAGTTGGAACTGGTATAGCTACAAATATAAATAATCCTATTAAACTATATCTTTTTATAATACTAGCCTTTTTCATGGCTCTTCTTTTTACCCAGCCTATTGTATTTGAAAAAACTATAGTCTTTTCAAAGTATTTCATAATAGGTTGAAGTAATTTTAATAAAAATGGTACTATGGCTATATTCCCTATTATGCTTAAGATTGTACTATGTAATGGACTAAGACCTAAAGATATACCTAAAGGTATAGCACCTCTAAGCTCTACTATAGGCATCATTGAAAAGAATATTACCATAAGTTCTATTTGTAGTTCTTCTATTAACTCCCACATATAATATTCCTCCAATCTTAATAATAATTATAAGCTATCTTAAACTATTGTTCAATTAACTTATTTAATTATAAATAATATAAGGTAATAAATAATAATGAAAGAATTCATTATCTTATAAAAATAAATCTTCTATAACTAGCTATATAAAAATTTATATGTATGAAATAAATTCATACTATGAAATTATTTCATACATATTTTTTATTATATCTTTAAATAAAAACATTCATAATGCCACTAAGGGGCTAATATAGGTCTATGAGAAAAAGCAGAAACCATGGCATGCTATTTGCATAATTATATTTAGAATATAAAATCAATGTTAAAATTGCTCCTATATATAAAAAGAAAGGGGCATTATTTTTATTTAAAGGTATTGAACAGCATTTATTATACAGAGTATAAATCTATTAATTATATATGGGTTTACACTAATAAAAATAGGAGATGAAAAGATGAATAACTTAAAAAACAAAAAAACTGGAACCATCAAATTCAAATTAATTGTAGTACCATTAGTCTTAGTATTTATTACAGTTTTAAGTATAGCCCTAGCTAGTTCTTACTTATTTAAACAAAGCTTATTGAATGCAAAGAAACAGAGCGGTTTTGAATTAGTAGATCAAGTAATAAACAGAATAAATGATAATTCAAATGCAATTCTAACTATTAATCAAATCTTAGAAGAAAATATGAGAGCTGCAGCAAACACTACTATTAAAAATCAGGGTAATTTAAGTAATGAACTTTTAGATAGTATTGTAGAAAACTCAACTATAGATGCCATCTACTGGTATGATAATAATATGGAAATAATATATTCTACAGTTCGAGGAGATATAGGTTGGATAGTCCCAGAGGAACATCCTTTAACTAAATTTATGAAAAGTAATGATACTGAAGTTATGGAAGCTATAAGACAAGATAATGCTTCGGAAAATGGAGATTATTTTAAGTTTGGAGCAGTTAAGGCAAAGAATGGGGAGTTTGTTCAAGTTGCCATTCTTGCTAATAAGATCCAGGAATTAACAACAAAATATGAATATCAAAATCTTGTTGAAAATTTATCTCATAGAGATAATGTAATATATGCAGAATTTATTGATTCAAACTCTACTATTGTAGCCCATAGCAATAAGGATATGATAACTACAAAGGAAACAGATAATAATATAGTTGCAGCTATTACGAATCAAGAAAAATATTCTGCTCTATATGATAATAAAGGTAATAAAGTCTATGAAGTATTAGTCCCTGTTAATCTAGATGATAAGTATATAGGCTCTTTAAAAGTTGCATTTTCTATGGATGAAACTTTTAAAGCTATTAATAGAAATATTTATAATATTACATTAATAGGCCTCTTATTATTTGTTGTATTAGGATTTATTTTGCTTTCTATTTCTAAAGGTATAGCAAAAAGCCTTTATATTACAAAGGAGCATTTAAATATTATGACCTCGGGGGACTTTACTGTCCATATTCCAGATGATTATCTTAAACAAAAGGATGAATTCGGAGAAATTGCTAATGCCATAAAAAGTCTTCAAATTTTTATTAGAAATACAACAGAAAATATAGGGAACTCGGCAAAAATGCTAAAATCTGCATCAGAAAAATTAACATCTGCCAGTAAAGAATCTACAATAGCATCAGAAGAAATAGCAAATACAATTCAGGAAATAGCAAAAGGAGCCAATGAGCAAGCTAATGATACAGAACAAGGTGCAATAAGCATTAATGTTCTAGGAGACTTAGTAGAAAAAAATCAAGAATTTATTGAGAAATTAAATACATCTACTAAAAAAGCTAACTCTCTAAAAGATGAAGGAATTGAAGCCATAAAGAAATTAGTTACCAGTACTAAGATGAATCAAGATTCTGTAAAAGAAATAAATGAAATAATTATAAATACAAATAAAAGTGCAGAAAAAATAGAAACTGCCAGTCATATGATTCAAAGTATTGCAGAACAAACTAATCTATTAGCATTAAATGCAGCAATAGAAGCAGCCAGAGCAGGAGACGCAGGAAGGGGTTTTGCTGTTGTGGCAGAAGAAGTACGAAAATTAGCTGAAAGCTCTAATGAATTTACAAAAGAAATAGTCACTATAATAAAAGAATTAACTACAAAAACAGAATATGCTGTAGATAATATTAAAAAAGTTGAAGAATGTACAGAATCACAAGTAACAAATGTAGAAATAGCTAATAAAAAATTTGGGGGTATTGCATCAGCCATAGAAAATATGAAAGTATCAATAGATAATGTCAATAACTCCGCAGCACAAATGCAAATAAAAAAAGAAGAAATAATAACAATTATTTCAAATTTATCTGCAATATCAGAGGAAAATGCTGCTGGCACAGAAGAAACCTCGGCAGCTGTAGAAGAACAAATGGCATCTATGTTAGAAATAGAAAATTCATGTGAATTTTTATTAGAGCTATCAGAAGAAATGTATAAAAGTATTTCTAAACTTAAATATTAAATTAATATCTGCACTTTATATAAAACATCTAGATATTCAAAGATAACCCGAGATTTATTTTGATATTGTGTGTTTTTATTGTATATATACACATTATAACTGTTTTTTAACAAATATAGCTCATTTTACACTATTGCATTTTTATCCATTCCATCGTATAATGTAATAGTTGAGTGAGCGACGGGGTGTAGCGCAGTTTGGTAGCGCACGTGGTTTGGGACCATGGGGCCGGGGGTTCAAATCCTCTCACCCCGACCATCGACAGTACAAAGATGAAATCGAAATAATAAATCTTTGGACTAAAAAAGATTAACCTATAGGTTTTCCTATAGGTTTTTTAATTTTTTGACGTCAAAGAATAATATCCTCAACTCTATATCATTACATCCTTGCCCAATTCTATTATTGTTACAACTATAATCCTTTTCACTACACCAATTATATAGTCTCTTTCATCTTCTGTAAATTCCATAAGGTCTAAAGAACATAATAAATCCCTAGCTATAAATAATAGGCTCTCTACCATTATTTATCACCCCTTACATTGAATTTTACTTATATAGTTCTATATTTATTTAAAGAATCCTTCTTTTTGGGAGAAATAAAAAAGACCAGGATTAAACTCCTAGTCACAGCGTTTTAATTGCTTCTTTTACCTTATCAATATTACATAAGATATAAATTCCTATAAAACTAAGAACTATTATTGAAACCGCATATACTCCCCAATATATCCAAAAACTTTTTACACTTTCCTCCATTGTTCCTCCAGAATACTTAGGAATATCCCTAGGTATAAGTATTTTACTATACATTTCAATATGTTCATCATAGTCTTTTTTTATCACCTTATATCTTCTTCGATAGAAGAACAAGTTAATAGTCCCCATAACAGAAATATATATAATATATATAATGATTGATAATTTTATAATGTTTATGCTCTTATTGCTAGAATACGATACCGCAGCTGCTAATATAATACCAGCTGTACTCAATAAATTAGTGTTCATAGTTTGAATAATTAAATTAACTTCTTTTATTAGCTCATTAGACTTATTGCTAATCATTTCCTTCATTTTGTTTCTTTCGTGAAAATAATATTCTACATTCTCCTTCAAATATATTTCAAAATTTGAGTAAACCGATTCAGCTATCTCATGTATATTAATTAATAATGCTTTATAATTAGTTGTATTGCATTGTTCACATAGAAATATAGTAATAATATTTCTTAATATTGTTAATCTGTCTAAAGTTTCTTCCTTATATGCCCATTGATATAAATTAAATAGTGATACGATGTCTTCATTTGAATAAGTTGCAGTACTATCATATTCAATAGTAATCTTCTTTTGACCATTAATAACATTAAACTTTTTCCCTTCATTAAAATTCGAATAATTAGATATAAATGACAATATAATATCCATTGATTTTTCTAAAAAAACATTTTTTAATTCCGGAGAAAAAACAAATTGGGTATTTGAAAAATCAAAAGTTATATGCTGTGGAATTAGCCATGAAGTTGCATCTATCCAATGACAATTTTCATTTCTGATTCTAATAGTTCTATCAATTTTTCCGATATCAATGTTATGAGTATAATTCTGTTTAATATAATCATGTAACTCTAGTAAAGAGTCTCCTCCCCATACAAGCATAAATTCATTTTCGATAAAAATCGAATCGTTCAAAATTAAAATTATAGTTTTTTTATCTCTTGCAAGTAAGTTTCTTTCTATAGAATCTAATGTAGATTTATTTACTATTTCAATAAATGTTTCTTCATCACTATATAACATGCAATTAAAACGAGATGTAATATCGGTTCCGGAAAAAATTAAATCTAATAGTGCTGTTTTGTTTATATTTACTTCTATATTGATATCATCATATATATCTATCTTGTCTTCTAAATCATTTCTATGCAATGAATTACAAGTTTTATCAATATACACACTATCAGCGGGATCTCTGCTAGGCCAAAACCTAATAGTAAGAGAGTTTCCAAAGTGAATGTATATATCATTAAAGTCAAAATCAAGTAAATGACGTATTTCATTACTTTTAAATTCTTTTTCAAATTTAATATAATTATCTTTTTCGATATTTATTATGCTATCCCAATTCAATGAACTAAAAAAAGAATTCAATTTTGAAAAATACACATTCATTTTTTCTCACTCCCTTTGAATAAATTTGTTTCAATTATAAAACATCTATCTTTAGTTTCTTAACATTTTTTATTATGATGTCAACTACATTTGGATCCTCTTCATGTTGCTTAATCTCAAATTTGTCATCTTCCTCAGTGGCTTCCACTTTAGAAGTAATTTTAAATCTTGTATCTGTGGTATATGTCCTATTTCTAGTAGTCTTATTTACCGTTTCTTCATCTATATCAAAGGTATGATCCCCTATTTTACTTGAAATTATGTTTTTATAATCTTCTAATAATCTAGCATCATTTCCAAAAGCCTGCTCAGCAAAAGATACAACATTGACACTTTCACCTGTTTGCAAAGTACTTACTAATAATTGCTGCAATTCACTCGTTTTTTGTGGATTGTCAGAAAAATTGCTATATATGAATTTTTGTGTAATAGTTTTAAAATCTCTAGTATTATCTGAATCTGTACGAGCTAATTTACAATGCAAAAAACTTATTGCAAAAAAATCTGAAACTAAATTATCTTTCTTGCTTTTTATGGCTTGTTTATCTAATAAGATTATATCGTATTCGCTAGTTTCATCATAGCTTTTTATAAATGCACATTTTTGTATTTTTTGATTTTTGCTTGGAATGCCCATTCCTGTGCTTATAATTGATATTTTTATCTTTCCTTCAATATCTTCTACCTTGGTTTGGAAATTTTCGTTAAAGTCCATTTTTAGCAAACTAATAAACTTAGTTCCTTCAGTTATACACAAACATATTACAAAATTTGCTGGTGATATATTTGGTCTAGATTTCATTGAATCATATAGATAGCTGGCTATTATTTTTGAATTGTTAATAAATTTATGATCATCAGCAATTATTTCTTGACAAGCTTCTTTGACTATGTTTTTTTCCGACTCAAACTTTGCTAACCTTCTAAGATCCTCATTTATTGACTTAATAATGTGTGTAGTTAATAATGTATTTATTTTTTCCCCCATCTCTAACTCAAAGTCATTAAATATCTTTATATCTTCTTCATTGTCTAAAATATGTACTATGGCCTTTAATATTCTTGTTTCTTTTATATTCCTTAGCATGATAATCCCCCTCATATTTCTACTAATTATTTAGTTCGACACATGAAGGTAAAATCCTTTATTTATTTTTCGACATTTTTCGATATTAAACATATTTTATTAATTTTACTATACTCATATTACCATTAATATTCCTCAAAAATAAAAAAAGACCCTAGATTTTACTCTAGAGCCTTATCTTTTATCATGTTTAATTCTTTTACTGCTGCCTCAATCAATACATCTGATTCTTCCATAGTTATATCTATACATTTGCTTGTAAGGAAATCCACTACATATTCTTTCTTTAGTTTACCTTGCCCCTTTTCTCTGTAAATCTGTTCAGCAGCCTCAACAGCTACTTGAACCCAAAACTTAGCATTGTCCCTTTGTTTTTCAGTAGTTTTGGACTTAATAAAAGGAACTATCAGATAAGTTAAGATAGCTCCTAAAATAGGTATTATTACTTTTACAATTATATCAATATTCATTTTCATTCTCCTTTACTTTCTTCTTTTTAATGCTAGATAACATCCATAATTCTCCAGTGGTAAAAGCAAACCAGGCACCTATAAGGATCTGTGGTTCATTTCCTACCTGTAGAAATATATAGAGAACTGCGGATGTAAAAATAACATTTAATAAAATTACCAATGTCACTATAAACTTGGAAAATCTATTTTTCTTTTTTTGTTTCTTTTTTAATTTAAGTAGTTCCTGTAAATCCTTTTCAGTTAGGTTGTCCATCATTTAATCACCACCATATTATTTTCCCAGGTGACTGTTAACCCCATGGCCTCGAACATGTCTCTTATTGGAATGTCCTCTCCTTTTACATTGATATAATTAGTGTTATCCTTGAACTTTCCTTTGACCGCAATTATTCTCCCTGGTAGATTTATCTTGATGTCTTTAGAAAACGGTTCTACTGGTTTAATGGGAGCTACTGTTTCCTCAACTTCCTTTATCATTTTAACTATTTCGGTTCCATAACTAGTGCTAGGTGCCCACTTCCCCCCTAGACTTTCAACTGTAGGAGCTGTGCCTTTAATGAATGAAAAGTGTCTTGGATCTGGTGTGCCTGTTTTTGGATATCCTGAAGCTCCTGCATACAATGCCAAGTGGTCTACTTGAGCTTGGATTCCTTCCTTCCAGCTAGTAAACCTTTTATGTGCATTAGGATCCTTATCTCCACCTCCAGAAGATACTTTCATTCCGCATGGATTATTGAAACTAGCATTTAATACACCACCAAATTTCATATATCCCGTTTCTTTAGCACTTTGGCAATATGTGACTAAAGGATTAACTCCAGCCTTTAATGAAATGTCATAAAATAAAGGTGCTAAATCAATAAATAACTGATTTGCACCTTTTCTTTTTGCCCATTCTTGCATTTGTTCTACTGTAGCCTTCGTTTTGGATATTATCGGTAGTCCATTAATGGTATTATTATCAATATATCTAATTCCTAGATTTTTGAGAATTCCTTTAGCTACTGATTCAGCTATTTCTGATTGTTTATTTCTCAATATTTTTGCATCTTCGGAATTTGAAATAAAACCTAATTCTGCTAATGCAGATGGCATTTTAGTTAATCTTAGTACTGCAAAATTTGCTGTTTTAATTCCTCTATTAACAGTGAATATTTTATCCTGGATAATACTATCTTGTATATCTTTAGCTAGAATAGCTCCTTTTGAACTTCCTGTATGGCTGAAAGTTTCTACACCTCTAGCTGATGTATTAGTAGCAGAGTTGACATGTATTGATACAAATATATCTGCCTTAGCTTGATTAGCCATTTTAGCTCTATCAGATAGTTCTATAAATGTATCTGTTGTTCTAGAATATGATACTTCTACATTGTGCCTTTTTAGTATTTCTCCTATTTTTAATCCTACAGCCAATGTAATATCCTTTTCTTTTAACCCATCTCCCACTGCACCTGGATCCTTTCCCCCATGGCCAAAATCTATGTGTACTTTTACCATGAATTTCACTTCCTTTCTATTTAAATAATCCTTGTTGAACTGCATAAAAAAAGAAGGATACTATTCCTCCTAAAAGTAATCCCATGAACCATTTCATTGTGGAATTTAATGATGCTAACTGCTTGATTAATCCATCTAACCTTTCTTCTAATCTGCTATTTACTCTCTCTATTATATCTAGTCTTTCAGAATGATTATTTATTCTTCTTTCATGTACTGATATTTTTTCATCAATTCTTTTATGCCTTTCTTCACATATTTTATTTTCCACTTTTACACCTCCAAATTTGATAAAAAGGGTAATAAAAAAGACTATC
>NZ_FQTY01000023.1 GCF_900128955.1 Tissierella praeacuta DSM 18095 | reverse complement strand
CATTTTAGCTCTATCAGATAGTTCTATAAATGTATCTGTTGTTCTAGAATATGATACTTCTACATTGTGCCTTTTTAGTATTTCTCCTATTTTTAATCCTACAGCTAATGTAATATCCTTTTCTTTTAACCCATTTCCCACTGCACCTGGATCCTTTCCCCCATGGCCAAAATCTATGTGTACTTTTACCATGAATTTCACTTCCTTTCTATTTAAATAATCCTTGTTGAACTGCATAAAAAAAGAAGGATACTATTCCTCCTAAAAGTAATCCCATGAACCATTTCATTGTGGAATTTAATGATGCTAACTGCTTGATTAATCCATCTAACCTTTCTTCTAATCTGCTATTTACTCTCTCTATTATATCTAGTCTTTCAGAATGATTATTTATTCTTCTTTCATGTACTGATATTTTTTCATCAATTCTTTTATGCCTTTCTTCACATATTTTATTTTCCACTTTTACACCTCCAAATTTGATAAAAAGGGTAATAAAAAAGACTATCTCTAGTCTATTGCCCTTGTTAGTGTTATTGTGTTAATATTTCTATTTCTCTTTTAGCCTTCTCTATTTCTACTTCATTTCTAATTGTACTATCTGAATCATCCTCTAACTTTACAGGTGTAGCTGGTACTTCTTCTAGTGTCATCCTCTTTGCCATTACCAATACTGTATAAGCATTTACTAATCTCTTCTGAATTATTGTCATATCAGTTCACACTCCTTTAATATAGTTATTATTTGTATTTCTGTTTCAGCTTTCAAAATCTCTTCTTGAGAAGGATTAAGTTTATTAAGTGATTCTTGTTCCTCTCTTTTAATTTTATCTTCTTCATATTTTTCATAATCAATTTCATAATCAACTGCAATATCATCTTCAAATACTAAGTTTACGTAATTTTGATATCTTAGTATTTCATCAACTTTTTCTGCATCATCTATATCGTGTAATCTAAAAGTACCATAATCATCAAAAACACCACCTATACGTTCTATTACTGCTAGTTTTCCATTTATATCACTCATGCCTTGAGGTTCAACATAAGATTTCCCAGAATTAAATAATATTTTTTTATCTGATTTTCTATATACTATTAACATTTTATCACCTCTTTATAGTTTCATAATAAATGCTAGAGCATAGTACGGAGGTCTGTTTTCATGAGGTTGGTCAGAACCTATTGTATTGGTAGAAAAACTATGTGAATGACTACCTCCACTATCTGTAGTGATATTCTTTGATTCTTCATACCAACCCGAACTTCCTGTAGGTATTCCATATCCTTGACGTGGTGGGAACCCTTTATAAGTATGAGTATGAGAGCCAGAATATGAAGTTGAGCCAGTATGAGAATGTTTAGGCATTTGTGCTTCTGTTAACTTTACTTCTTTTTCTCCACCAGTAGCACCTATTGAATAGGCTCTCCCTGCTCCCACTATAAACCTATCCCTTAAATCAGGTGTTCCGTTTATGCCATTGCACAAAGCCCAGCCACTTGGAATAGTAGTGTTTGAACCACTCCACATGAGTATTGCTCCCTTAGGCACTCCACTTCCTATGGCTATATTGTTATTTTCTTTTATATTCTCCTCAATCCTATTAAAATCTATTGATGTCGGCACATCATTATCTTTCCAATCTGTCTTTGGTGGTTTCCATACCATTATGTTAGCCTCCTTCCTTGTAAGCTAGCTTTAAGCCCTCCAGTGTATTTTATATCATTTTTAATTACTCTATATTTATTTATCTCCTCATATTCCTCTATAGATATTATGTCATTTAATTCTAATGCTGGGTTACCTCTCCAATCCAACTTCAATTCCCTGATTACTGCAGGATTATTATATTTCTCTAGCAACCTATTGGCAATATCTTGAGCAGCCTCCTTAGTTTGTATAAAATAGTTTTTAGGAAACGCTAAAGTATATTGTTTATCATTTTTTATACTTTCTTCATCCTTAACCATTACAAGTACTTCGTCTAATTCCTCCCCATTTCCATCTAAAGGTGAAGCAATAACCTCTATATAGTTGGCAAAGCTTCTCTCATTAGAAGGGTTTTGTTTTTTAAAGTAATCAGCCTTAGTAATGTCTAATTCGAAAGGCATGTCAATAAATTCTACTATTTTAGCCTGTCTATTAGGATGACTCCATTTTAATATTTCTAATTCTACTTTAATAACATCTGTAGGGTTCTCTAACACCTTAACTTGACTTGCTATTTGATCATTACCCCTTATCTCTTTTGTGATAATTAAATCATCATCTGAGTTATAAATATATACATTATAATCCACAGGGTATTCTGTTCTTTTACCATCGCCAGCTACTAATAACTGACTAATGGATTTAGGTAAAAAACTTATAGTTGCTTTTGGATAGGGTGAACTAAATAAGCCTTGGGAATTGGATAGTTGATTGCCCCACCAACCTAATTGATAATCATCATCCTTGCCTACTAATTCATATTCACCTAGTTTCCAGCTACCGTCTAAAGATGCGGTCTTACCAGAAGCCTCTTCTATTTCATCAACAATCTGGTATTCCTTTGATATATTTATCCTTTCTGATACTTCAACTTCAAACTGCTTTGATGCCTCTATAGAACCTTCTACTCTAATTACTCCTTGCCTATCACAATAAGTCCTGCCCAAGCAAGCTTCAGTTATCATTCTCAAGACTTCTCTATGCGATTTATCCTCTAGATATACATAAGGAACAATATAATCTTTAAGTTCATTATCTATCCAATAATATTTCTCTGGAATATCGGCATCTTTTAGTACCATTAAGGCTAAATCATATAAGCTAATATTCCTTAAAGGTGACTCCATTTTAAAGTCTGTTTCCATTAACTTATCCAGCATATCCCTACCAACTACCTCAGCATATATCTTCTTACTATCGGACTTCCATTGCTTACTCCAAAACACTCCAAGGGGTGCAAATTCCTTTAGCCCACTATCTAATTGAACTCCTAATTCAGCCCTTATTCTCCTATCTGGTTTAAATAATTGGTATAAAGGACTTTGTTTATTACCTTCATGAAATTTACCATCAATATTATTTAGTCTTACTCTTATTTCATTAGAACTTATAGAACCTTCATAAACAGTGCCACCAGTAATGCCTACTTCCTCTAATAAATCTATTGATATTAAGTCTTTATCCTCATAAATTTCCTGAATATTGGTAAAGATTTCAGATATTTTAGCCTGTCTATGCGGATGGCTCCAACATTTGATTTTATACTCAATACTAGCTACTTGGGTGAAAACCTCGTCTAACGGCTTGACACAATGGACTTTATTATTATCTCGGATTGTGTCAATAAAGAGTGTTTCTCCTTTTTCATTTTTTAAGATGATATCAAAATCTACAGGATACTCTCCTCTTTTATCATCACCAGATAATTTCAAACTGTGAATAGGTCTAGGTTGAAAATTTACAGCAATCCAAACAGAAATACTCCCATCACTATTAGACAGTGCATCACTCCACCAACCCATTTGGCTTTTCCCATCAGTAGGGGCTAATCTATATCCATCGCCAAGTTTCCAACTTCCATCAAGTGAAGCAAATTTAGCAGATATAGAAGATATACCGTCAGTTACTTGGTTTGGATAGGATATATTGGCATTACCACTGGTTGAAACTTCTACACTTTGATCCATTTCTCCGCTGGTATAATCTATAATTACTCTTCCAAATACCCTCCTATCAAATTTTCTTTTAATCTTTTCTTGGAATTCGTTTGTCACTGGATACATCTTCTCACCACCCTATGCTTCTATTAGATTAAACTTCAATAATTTCCATAGCATTTGACCATTTGATATATATAATCCTGATGAACTTCTATCCCCTACATAAAACATTCCATTACTTATACCTTCTTGTGGATCATGATATTCTACATAAAAAAAAGGTTTATTAAGCAACTTTAAAACCTTTCTTTGTTCTTCTATGGTAAGCATTTGAAACTGCAAGTCTATTTTTCTTTTAGTCGCTACTATATCAAATAGCATTGTGCCTTCAGCATTTCTTCCAGCAGCTTCATGTATATTCTGAATACCCACATCATAACTCGTAAAAGATGGGAGTAATTCCCCTTCTATTTTAATTGATTCCATATACTCCCACCTCCATTATGCCATTTGTAAAATAGGATCAAAGCCCATCCTTTTCAATTCAGCATTTATATAAGGCAATAAAGCCCTAGCTAAAATCATTCCATCTAATTCTAATACAACTTCGGAATCTCCTTCACTCCTGGAACTATTCATTCCTCCACTAAATTCCATCATTGCTGCCATAACATTTCCTATAGAGTTTGCTACGGCATTAGCTAAAGTATCTACAAATGCAGTATTTTCCAAGGGAACCACAGCCTCTTTTCCTCGCTCTCCTACCATAGCTAAAGTAGGTTGATCTACTATACCACCCCTAGCTAATTGGGGAATAAGATCTATATTAAAGCCTAGTCCACCAACTCCAGGCACCCAATCTGGAATTTTAATTTTATTTAAAGATTTAATAAATTCATTAATCCCTCTTATTATAAAGTTAAATGGTATTTTAAATAAATTGGCCATTCCTTCCCATATTCCTTCAAATACCTTACTTACACCTTCCCACGCTCTTTTCCAATCACCTGTAAAAACTCCCAATATAAAATCAATCAATCCGTTAAATATCTTTAAAAGACCTTTTATTACTCCACCAATAGCATTAACGGTTGAACCTATTATATCAAGCACCTCTTTAAATGAGTCTTTAAATATAGGTACAAGGTATTTAATCAATTTATCTAATAAAGGCTTAAATATTTTCTCCCATAACGTTAGGATTAAATCTCCTACTCTACCAACAAAACCTAATAGTTCAGTAACGATATCTTTCAAGCTATCATTCCATATTTTTTTCATCCAATCCAACATCATGTCCCAAATGGGTTTAACTAATTCATTCCACAAGTATAAAAACCAACCATATATATCTAGAGCTACCCCCATTACCCTATCTACTATGTCTTGTCCCCATTCGTCCCAAAACCCTGAAAGAGCATCAAGAGTGTCATTCCAAACAACATTTATTAACCCCCAAATGTCTGTGAATATACCAAATATGCTATCCATAAAACTTTGTATTTCATCTTGATTTTCGGCAACAAAGTCTTTTACTCTTCCTGTTATTATTTCAAAAGTATCTGCAAAAACCGTCCCAATTAGCATTAGAGTGTTGGCCACGTTAGTAAAAGTATCTTCTACAGCCTTAGATATGATAGGTTTATATTTATTAATACTTGATAGCCACATGGAGCCAACTATTTCAAAATACTCTGTGAGATTGTTTAATCCACTTGAAATAGTCCCACTTGTCTCAGCTATCCAATTTTGGATGGGTTCTTGCATATTTTGAGTAAAATTAGCAAAGCCTTCGGCAATAGGCTCAAATAAATTTCCTGCCATAGCAATACCGTATTTGAATATTGTACCTAGTAATTCTCCTCCTGATTGGAATATAGGTTGTAAGCTTTCAAAAGCAAATTGTGCAATTTCACTCCAACCTTCAAATGCTATTTTGAAATTTTCTTTTATGCTGTCAAAATTAACTAACTCAGCACCTGCTTTAATGCCATCAAAAATATCTTTAACTCCCCAGTTATTGTAAAAATCACTTACGAACTTTGATAATTCTTCAAATTTCTCTTTAACGCCAAGGGTTGTTATAGTAGCTAGTTCAGGTACTTCCATTTCAAATTCAGGAGTTCCTGCATCATTGGCATCATCTTTTAAATCTAATTGGTTTATTTCATCAAATCCCATTAATGCCCCTTTAGCATCTTTGCCTGCTTTTTTAGCTGCCTTACCATATCCAGCCATAGCCTTTTTAGTGCTATCTAAGTTTTTAGCAACATTAAAAGATTGTTCATAGGTCTTACCAAATAATGCCGATATGGCAGCTGCTATATAAGTTGTTGCTGTTGCAATTCCTTTCATAAGAGCATTAAGAGCAGGAAGAACAAAGTCATATATAGGTTGAAACGCTACCATTAAATTAGTTTTTATTATATTTAATGAATTTACAAACTGCTTATTAGTCTTTAAAGCCGCACCTGTATAACTCATTATTCCTCTGATACCTTTAAGAATTAGGTTGTAGATAAACAGTCTTCTTAAGATAGACTTGAAGGATCTGTTTATTATAGCAGCAAACCCAATAGCCTTAACTCCACTTTCCTTCATCTCATTACCAAATAATTTAGTTTTTAAAGAAGTTTTTTCAATATCTTTACTTACTTTATTAGTTTTCTTTCCTAAGTCCTGTACTTTTCCACCTGTTTTTTGTGCCTCATCTCCTGCATTTTTTATCTCATCTGCTAATTTTTTATTTTTATCTGTTAAAGGGTCTATTTTAGATGTAAGTTTATCTATTTCAGATGTGAGCTTCTGAAACTTTGTATCAGATTTCAATATCTGTTCTAAACTTTCATCTTTACTCATACCTGAAAACGCTGGGAGATCCTTATATTTATTAATTATAGCGTCCCTTTGTGTATCTAAGTTGTTTAATTCTTCTTGTATCTTCCTTATCTCTTCCTGAGTTTTCTTATATTGAGCATTCATCTTCTCTATATTTTTAGATACTCTTTCACTAGAGCTTGTTCCAGATTGAGCAACATTTTTAAAACTATCACCAATTCCTCCTATGGAATCTTTAACAAATTTATTCGTTTTACTTGTCATTTCATTAAACATATTTTTAAAGCTATTATTAAAGACTTTACTTATTTTATTTATTTCCATATTTAAGGAATTTTGATTAATCTCTACATCTAATTGTATAGAACCTACGCTTGTGCTATCTGCCATACCTTCACCACCTTTTTAAGCATAAGAAAAGCACCTAGATTTCTCTAAGTGCTTAATGGCATTTATTAATTTCTACATATTATTCAACAAGTAAACAATCACTTAATGCTACTGTTGTACTTAACAAAGTTCCTTCACATTTTCCAACAATTTTTATTGTTTGCCCCTTTTCAAATTCAGCTACTTTCTCTTCTTCACTCTTTTTAAAAGTTATTCTAACATTATTCAAAAACCCATCTACATCAAATATTACATAAGGATTCCCTGCAATTTCCCTATCAATATCATTTATCTCTCCAGTTAGTATAAGCATCTTATTTTTATATTCTCCATCTGCTTTTATAGCATTATCCATATAATCTGAATGTAGTTTTTTATAGTCAACCTCAATTGCCTCTTCCAATGCTTTTTCTAATTCTGTTTTCTTCACTTCTCCTTTATTATCTTCAGTTTGATTTGATTCCTCTACCTTTGATGTTTCCTTAGTAGGTGTTTTGTCCTTATCCCCATTAGACCCTAATGCTCCTACTGCTATAATTACGACTATAACCCAAAACCACCATCTTTTAAATAAAGGTTTCTTTTTCTTATTTTCCACTTGAACCATCCCCCTTGTTAATATTATCTCACGCTTAAAGAATACCAAAAATAACCAAAGATTTCAACCCTCTATTTACTAAATGCTTTTTTGCACATATCCTGAAATATTTGTGTCTGCCTTTCAACTTCTTTTTTATCCATGATAACTATCCTTTTTATATTCCTATTTCTCCATTCATTTCTAAGTTTATGCTGTTCTTTAGTAAAGTTCTTAAGGACATCTTTATCATTTTCAGATCTAATTGATACTACTTTTCCAAGAGGGGTTTCAGGCATAATTCCAGATAATAAAGTACTAAACTCACTCCAAGACATATCTTTTTCATTTCTTAACCTAATCCCATATTGAGCAGTAAAGGAGGCTTCAATTAACCCCCAATCTTCGTACATATCATACCAGTCCTCTTTATATACCCTCTTCTCTCCGAAATCGAGCTTCCATCACTTCATATTTCTCTCCTGTTACAGCTGCCATAATTGCAATCATAATAGATTGATAAGCCATAATAGATAAATTCATATCATTAATTTCTTTTGCTGCATCTTCACCTAGAACAACAGATATCATTTCATCAATAGCATTTATATCATTCATATCTAACTTTTCCATCTTTTGATTTAATAATATTATTGTATTTTTTCTATCATCAACATCGTATATTTTATCCTCTGCCAGCTTTAACTTAGGTCTTTCATTAGTGAGTTTAGCAGATATATCTGTAATTTTACTCATTATTCTTCACCTCCTGCAGGTATATATTCAGGCTTACCATCACTCTGAAGTTCAAGTTCTAGTCCTGATACATTTGTACTATCTCCACCAAATGGTGTAGTTACATTAACTATACAATCAAATTTCAGTTTATCTCCATCTGGAAATCCTATTTCCGCCACGCTTGAACAAGCTAATCCACTCTTCCAAGCTAATCCTGCTACATAATCATTACCTGGATCTCCTACATGTCTTTTACCATTCAAGGCAATAGTAAATCCTTTCCCTGTCATTAACCTTCTTATCCATCCTTCAGTATCCATTGGAGTCCATTCTTCCACATTGCCATCTATTGAAGGAGAGAATGTTTCCATATCTTTTATAACCTTCATATCTTCTTCAGTACTTGTTCTTCCTTTTATTCCAATTTTAAAACCCAAATCAAATACTGGATATACTCCTAAATTAGTTGTAGTCATATTCATTACCTACCTTTCATGTACAATTTCTAAATCAATCACATATTCAAATATCCCTGAATCATCTACACCTAAATAGATAGGTTCAGGGTCTCTCGTTTTAAACTGTATAACTCTTTTATCTGCTATTTTTACGTTAGTTAACCCATTTATGAAGTTATATATTTCTTGAGCTTTTAATTCGCTTTCTTTGATGTTTTTATTCCAGTGTACTAATATCCTCATTCCTTTCCCCTTATAAGAACTGTTTTGAATACCACCTATAGCCATAGGGTTAATAAAAGCCTTGCCATTATAAACTACTATAGATTTTTGGTCTATAGATCTTAGCCCACCAGTAAACCAATTAGGGCAATCAATTTTAGTTTTTAGCCAATCTTTGAAATCACTTATTGTCATTTAATCACCCCGCCTGAATTTTGTTTTAAAAGTATCCCATAAGTTTTAGTTAGCCAGTCTTTTTTATCTCCATGAATAAACGGATCCAGCCATCTTCCTTGGGCATTAGGATTTTTATCTTGCCTAAAATTGTATTCAGGATGATAATATAATTTTCTAGCGTAAGGTGTGTTGTAGCTTAAAAACCCTTTATTATTTTCTGCTCCTACTACTGCAGACTCTTCCAGATTCCCTATTTCTTTAGGTACTACTTGCATATTATTAATCTCTGTTTTCATTGCTTCCATAGTCAAATGTAAAGATTTTATCATAGCATCTTGTATTGCTTTTATTGCTGTTGGATTTAGTTTTATATCTACTTTTATTTTCATATTACATCAAATCCAGTTCTGTAGAATATATACTTCCATCTGGATTACGAATTTTCCTATAATTATATATTTGTCTACTTTCTGCTTCCTTCTCTTCACTATCTAATAGAGTCACGTAGCCTTTTATAGGTTTATTAGGATAAATATCACCTTTGAATATACAAGAGCCTGATAGGGTTACTAATTGTCTTTCTGCATTAATTACAGTTTTACTCTTTTCATTGAAATTACATTTTCCATTGAAGATTTCATGTTCTTCAACTCCATCTTCTCCTGGTATTTCTGTAATTACCTTAATGGGTGTAACTAATAGCCAATCAGGAAATGGAAGTTTCATAGCTATAACCTCCTAACTGTAAGCCCTGTTTGGCTTAGATAATCTAGGGTCTTCTTATCTGCTATAACACCACCGGCACCTTGATTATCCTTACTAAAGGATAAACTTATGCCACCGGCACTGTATGCGTCAATGGGCATATTAATATAATCTCCATAGTTACTGATAAAGTCAGCTTGATAACATACTGCTTTTTTAATTAAACCTTGTTGGTATTCTGTTAAGTTTTGAAATCCCTTTTTTCTAATTCTGCCATAAGTTAATTTATCTACTTCATCTGATGATTCTTCTAATAACTTAGTAGCTGTATCTTCATCAAGTGTACCTTTGTAGGTATCTTTGTAATAAGTATAATCTACATAAGCCAAATAACTCACCTCTCTAATTTAAAAGAGAGAGCTATTTGCCCTCTCCTTTAGTTTTCTTTGCCCTTTCTGGCTCTTCTTTCTGAACTTTCTTATATTCTTCTAATTCTGCTTTTAAGGTTTCATTTTCTTCCCTTAATGCTACTATTTCTCTAGATTCTTCTGTTTCTATTTCTTCAAATACAAGCTTATCATTTTTTAATTCTGCTATTTTATATCCCCTATCAATAAATTTTTGCTTTTCTTCTTCTGTTATCTTGTATTGTCTATTATCCTTTATTGCAAACATAATATCCCTCCTATGCTTCAGCATTAATAGCTATTGCATCTTTTTTAGCCTTAATTACAAATAAATCTGTGTACATTCTGTTTTGGTACAAGTAACCAAATGCAGAATCAGGAGTTTCTCCCTTATTCCATAGGTAAATATCTGCTACTTTAACAGGTGCTAATATTGCTGATGTATGGTATAGCATCATGTTTATTTGCTTAGCTCCTTCACCTGGTTTAAATCCATCTGCAAAATCATATAAAGTTTTCATTCTATCAGATGGTACTGTCACTATAGTAACTTCATCTAAAGACCTAACATTCCTATTAATACTTTTAGCCCCACCACTTACATCTATTGACCTTTGTATCTTTTCTGCATTTTTAAGCATTGTATAAACTGGAGGTGTAACCTTTAACATTCTTCCTGATTGAGGTACTGCAGCTTCATCCATATCTTCCATCATTTTATCAAATACAGTTAATATATTACTTACTGTTAATGTTTCTGTATTAACTTTCCCACCACTTGCTACAAACTCTGAATACAGTTTTGAATATCTATAGATGTCTAATTCTGGTATAGCTTGCTCCTGATTAAATACTGCTGTAATATTAGCTGCTGACAATACTTGATTAGTTTCATCTACATCCATTTCATCTACAAAGAATTCTATATCCCTATCATGGGTTAATGAAAATGCTTGATAAGTATTTCCTACAGTCCCTCTATTCTTAGATCCATCCCTAGCATGATCCTTGTACCCACTTAAAGTTACGGTAGGCACCTTAATTGTTTGGGCATCTATAAAATTATATCTTCTATTAGTTGCCAAATCAGCAGATGTTAGCTCCCTTGCAAATTGTTGTTCTATCTGTCTTTCAAATCTTTCTGCATAATTAATACTCATAAATCATCCCTCTTTCTTTAATTATTTTGTTTCTGTATTCCCAAAAGCAGCTGCTATTGCATCTTCCATTGCCTGTGGACTATTAGGTGTTTCATTTCCTATCTTTTGGAATCCTGTTTGCTGTTGTTGGTTATTTGTATCATCAACCTTAAATAAGAATGTCTTGCTCTCTTTTAAAGATTTTATCTGTTCATCTAATCCAACAATCTTTCCATCATCACTTATAATTACCTTCTCTTTGTCTATTAATTGAGACACTATATCCTCATCATGTACCTTTCCAGCTATAGCTAATTTAATAGCATTAGATAATTGAAGACCCTTTAATTCCTTTTCATATGTTTCTTTAGCTACTTTATTTTCTTCCTGCAATGTTTCAATTTGTTTTTGTAATTCTTCTGCATCTATTTTCTTTAGATCTTCTAGTTGTTTATCTCTAGTTGTAATATCACCTTCAAGCTTCTTCTTAGTTTCTGCCAATGTGTTATATTGCTCTTTAGGTACTGCATGATTAGGGAACTCTTTGTTAATATCTTTCATCAGTGCCTCTTGGTCTAATACTCCATCTTTTGTATGTTTCTCAATTAACTTTAAAATCCAATCCATTTTTATCCCTCCATACTTTTTTATACTGGTCAGTGCCAGTTCTAGGTTCTTTCAGTTTATACTCATAAATACTAAAAAGAGTAATAAAAAAAGACCTTATTTGGCCTTCATTGAAAACTTATTAATCTTTTCTGGGTTTTCTATTTTTCTAAAATGATATATTGATGATAAATGGTTAATAATTTTTTCTTTACACATTTCAATACCTTTTTCTAAATCAAATTCTTTAGGGTTCTTACATATGCAATACTCTACTGCTATATATCCATTCTTTAGCTTAACACTCATGATAATGAGATTATCATAGTCTACATGGATCGTCTTTTCTGCTTGGTTATATTCATTTATTATAAATTCTTTTTCAAAAACTAAATCTGGTTGGAACCTACGCCAGGCTTCAACTAAACTTCCATCTGCATCTCTTATTGCTTCATCAAGATCCTTCACCTTCATTTTCCTCTCTTTTCAAGTAAATATAAAATTATAACAGTTAAACATATAATTAATGTTACCTGAGTAGCCGTAGCCATCAAATCACCTCCAAAATAAGCATAATAAAAGCACTCACTATTTTTACTTAGTAAGTGCTTATCACATATCTCCAAAGATATCTAATATACTTTCACATATTTTACCTTTTCCATTAGGATTATAATCCTCATCAAACCCAGAGTCCATAAGTCTATCAGCTATTAGATCCTCTAATTCTAATATCTCATCATCAGAGTAATCTCTGCCTTCGATGGGTTTTCCTATTTCTTCAAACATCTTCAATTGTTCTTCATTAAATAAATGCTTAATCTTTTCCATTCTTATCACCCATATACTTATTTCTTAATTTGCTTGAAGTCCTCCATACAGTTATAATATTTCCTGTTTCTGGATTGATCTGAACCCTAGCATTGTTGCCTATATATTCTATGCTAGGTCTATTTTGTTTATCATATTTAATTTTACCAATATTTAAAGGGTTTTTCAAGGCATCTTCTATGCTTTTAGCTGATATTTCTCTTTCTATTACTCTCTCTTTTAAATGATGACTAATTCCTTCTATAGTGATATTATCTTCGGTTATTAATCCACTTAATTCATCATACTTACTAAAATCATAAGGAACGCCTTTAGTTTGTTCTCTATTATAAGCTCTCCTTAGTTGTGGATTCTCTTTTAAATGCTCTCTCATAACCTTTTGGTACTCTTTAACTTTATCCTGATACTTTTTTTGGCTATTTTCATCAATAGAACCTTCTGCTAGTCTTTTATATTTTCTTATCTGTCTTTCAATATATCTCTGCTGTTGTTCATATTTATAGTTTTCTAAAGCTTTTTCTTCATCTGGCACTTTTGGTAGTGTAGTTATACCTGGGAAGTAAGTGCTTAGATTATGCCTACAATTTGGATGTAAAAATCCTTTCTCCATAGCTTCACTTAATAATGGATAAGGACCATCTTCTTTTTTACCACCACTATAGACATCATCTATAAGTATTTTACCCTGCCATGGTACACATAATTCACAAGCTGTTGCATGAGCTGATGCTACTACAAAGGGTATTCCTATCTCTTGCCTTCTCTTACCTTCACCCATTAAATAAGCTCTATGGTTAGTAGTCCTTAATGCCATTTCTACATATGAAGCAATATTAACCTTCTTGCCATCACTATAGGTTATTGCATCTATACCTTTTTCTAGAAAATCTTTTGTAGCCATATCTATAGCTTTATCCAATGTAATTGTACCAGTATTATAATGCACTTGAGTCTTAAATATAGTTTGCCTATATACATCATCCATTCGCCTTAATACTGCAGCATTTGCCTTTTTAAAATCATTCTCAACGGTTTCCATTAATGCCTTGAACTTGTCATCATTAGATCTAAAAAACACATCATCAATAGGTCTTGGAGCTTCTTCCCAAATCCTGGCATTTTCTAAAACCCTTTCAATAGTTTCTTGAAGGGGATCTAAAGCAAAATTTTCAATGTCTTTTAAAATGGGTTCTAAATCACCAGGGAACTTAATATATACATCATCAATGGTCTTGTTTATCAGCTTATTTATAAAGATTTTAATCTTCATTATAAAACGATTAACATTATCTTGTGCATTTTTATAAGTATTTAGAATAATTATCTGAATAGAGTTTTTAATTTCTGTGTCATATTTATCTATGATTTTTCTATTCTCTTTTCTAAACCTTTCTAAATCTCTTAACTTAGCACTTTGCCATTGTTCAAATTTAAATCCTACCTTTTGCTCTTCCTCTTGATGCCTGGATAGATTCCTTTTCACAGAAGCTATAAGTTCCAATTCCATTTGCTCATATATTTTACGAATATTATAAGCTTCGTCCTTTTGCTTTTTATTCTTCATCATCTATCACATCATCTTCTGAACCCTCTTGTTTCTCTTTATTATGCCTATCCACCCATGCAGCAGGTTCATCTATTACAGAATCACCTTCTCTAATTCTTTTAACTTCTAAGGTCTTTTCTTCCTCTGTCCATGTATCTCCGTATAGTTCTTCAATACATTGCTCTAAACTCATAATACCAAAGGTTTTAGCCTTTCCTACTACCTCTACAGTACTATCAAAATCAGGGCTTGCATATTCACCAAAGTTAATGGTTACCTCATATTCTCCTGGAAATTTACCTTCCATAGTGTCATATACTTTTAATACTGTATCTATTAGCAAAGGAATAACTTCTACTAATACATCTATTATCTTTCCTCTAGTATATAAAGTTGTCTTTTCCTTTTCCCTTTGAGCCTCTGCATTATCTGTTTTCTTTAAATCAATTCCTAGAGTTGCAGGTGATATGACCCCTTGTAAACACATATCTAAAGTGTTGGCATAACTTTCTACAAATGCAGTATAATTTATATCTGCTTGTAATTGCTCTATTTTATCCTTTCCTTCTTCAGCCATGTTGGAGCTTGTCTTAAAAAACTGATTATCGAATGGGTTAGGTCGCATTACTGCTCCTGTATCTGGATTCTTTGGTACCAAGTCCTCTGGAATATAATTCTTAACTCTACCAGCTCTAATTGCATCTATCCATTGACTTATTACTTCATCTAATGCATCAAAGTTATCCGATTTTCTTTCAAATATAGAATTACCCCTGTTTTCAAACTTAGGAGATTTAAAGAATTTCATGGGTACTGCCATGATGAAATCACCATTAAAAATAACCTTACTTAAATGAGATATTTCTGGTACTTCAGATAACGGTACCTCCTTATCGTTTTTATCATATAACTTATAGTCTATATAGCCTTTTCCGTATATTTCTTCTAACCTATAGGTTTCTTTATCATGAGTGTAATAAGCATAGAATATAATTTCTTGAAGTCTTCCTCTTTTATATCTATAGTCAACATCTGAACCACTAAAGAACTCTATTATAGGATAATCTGTTATTTCAGTATCTACACTTAATTTAAAAGCTCCATCACCACATATTAGAGTATCTTTTATAGCTCCACCTAATATTTCATCACTGAATTTATTATCTAGACTTATTTCATCCCATAGATCCTGTTCAGATAATTCAATACTATCTAAATCAGAAATGACAATATCAGCTAACTTGTCTACTATTTCACCTGGTAAACCACTATGAAATTTTCTAATACTTGAATCTGCTGAGGGTACTGCTGCCCAAAATCTAGACTTTCCTACATCATCTGTTGCAGATTGTTTAAAAAATTGGTCTAGTTCAGAAGGATCCCCTCTGTACCAAATTCTGTTTCTTAATACTGTTCCTGCATGAGATAAAGGTTCTTTAATTGATATTGAATTGTCTGTTGCAGGTTGTATATTTAGTAGTTTTGCTACCATCCTTTTATCACCTCTTTCAGTCCCATATTCTTAACCCCCTATCCCTATTTTGGTTCTGAATGGAATCCATCCATATTGACTAGCATTAATTGTATGGTCATTTCTGTCCTCAGGCTCATATTTATCTTCTTTCCAGCTATAACTTTCTAATTCTCCTATATGGTGAACGCAATGATCTAATACTATATAATTGGCTTCTACCTTAAATTCATTAACATTAAGCCATCCTAACTGTAAATGAATTCTATCTATATTGTCTACTTTCTTGTAAGCATTTAGGAAATTATATACGCATCCATGCTGCCTTTTATATTTCTTTAATTCAGTAATAGTTGCCTGGTCTGCATTATCAATAAATACATCTCTTGCAAATCCCCATCTTTTTCTATTCCTCTCTAAAAAAGCTATTAGTCTTGGAGGAATATCAGAAGGAGCTAAAGGTATTTCTAAATCAGCATTGTTATATACTTCTTCATCTAGGATAATTAATTGCCCTTTGTCAGTTATTCCTTGATATATAAAACTAATAGTATCAGGACTTTCTTGGGAATAAGCTGTATCAACTCCACATGAGAAGTGAATAAACTTCAATGGATCCTTTTTATCAGCCATCCTCTTCTTAAGCCATTCAGTAGACCTTACATTATTCTTCCTAGTAAAGTTAGGGAATATTAATCCTGTTGCTCTACCTCTAAGACCTTGAATTTTGTTTTTATAAAGTTTGGTACCCTTTGGCACAGTGATTATAATTTGCTCTTTCTTTTTTTCACTTAATCCTGCATTATGAGCAAAAGAAAAGAACCAATGGATCCATCCAGGCTTTGGTTCTTCGTTTAACATATTATTTATTTCAGTTGGTGCATCATTTTTATACTCATGTAACGGTCTTGAGTGATTTATATATTCTTTGTATATTGGTAAATTAGGATCATCGGGATTAAGTGTTGCTAATAAATAGTCACACCTCATAGAAGCTTCCCTTACATAATCCATATCGGCTATATTAATTTCATCTATATATAGGCACCCATACTGTCCTCCTAATGCCTTTTTCCAACGTTTTTTGTTGTCATATCCTAATACATATATAAGCTTCTCTCCGGAACCTGTTTGATAAAGTATATGGGGTAAAGAATGTTCACCTTTTCCATTAGCATTATATTCAACCAATGCTCCAAATACATCAACTATCCCTAAATCTTTATTTATGATGTTTTTTTCTATAGTTCCTAAATCCAATCCAGATATTATATGAATCTTCTTTGGAGACTGAGCAACTTTAAGCATAAATTTAAATACGCCTACTGTAGTTTTACCAGCTGCCGTTGTGCCTTCCAAAAATTCTACAGGAGCATTATGTTTAAGAAATGCTTTATATTTCTCTGATAGTAAAAACTCTTCTCCTCCGTTGCTTTCATTCTGCAATTTCAATTCTTCCATACTATCATTCCTTTAGCTGTTCTAATATGGAATTTAGTTTATTTAATCCAGTGTCAATTTGTCCACTATGTTCTACCTGTTGCTTATCTCTCCATTGCTCTGGCTTTCTATTCTTCAACCAAAATATTTGGGCTGTAGTATCTGGTGTTACTTGCTTTGTTACTACTTTGGTTGTAACCATTTCAGCTATTGGGAATCCATGTAAATCAGTCATTGGGTCACCCTTTATATCTTTTTTTATGATTCTTTCTTGGGTAACTTCTTTATAATCATAACCTAAGGCTCTTTTTAATAAAGCATTTTCAACCTGTCTATCAATTACATCTTTTCCCCTTTTTAAGGCCTCGGCTATCTCGGGATATTTATTTTGCCAATCATATAAAGTGGATGGGTGTATTCCTATTTCTTTGGATATATCCTCATTTATCAATCCATCTCTTGCCCATCCTTCTATTTTTATTAATCCTTCTTCCGTTACCCAATCTTTATATGTTACATTTCTCCGCTTTTTCTTAGTCATATCACCACCTCAACACTTCTACTATTTGTTTGTCTTGTTACATTAAAAAAGCACTCGTAAAAGTGCCTCCTAAATATATTTATTTAATATTTCTTCATCTACAAACTTCCAGGCATTTATTGCTTTCAATATAGGTTCTAGCTTCTTTATATTCTTAGCATTTCTTTTTCCAGGTTTTTCTTTAAATATCTTTAAAAATTCCATCGCTACACATTCACGTGTTGCAATTCCATTATTAGTAGACTTTTTACATATTTTTTCATATAATTCTAAAAACTCTTTATCAGTTACATTTTCTTGTTGCATTATATAACACCTTCCTTCTTTTATCATAATTATATCATAGTAAAAAAGATTTCAAAAAGGATTAGGATGCATGGCTCCTTTAGAATATCGAAACCATGCATCCTAATGTGCATAAATTTTAATTAAATTGATTGTCTACTTGACAAAGGTCAGTTCACCGGGCTCTTTGACTTTGTTATTTATTACCATTTTTATTAACTGCTTTAAGTATACCTAAAATCGTTTCTAGGTATTCGGCACCATTCCCGACTGCATTTTCTAAAGTTTTATCAAGCCTATTTTTTATTACAGATGGCAATGATTCTTTTTCCATGTGTATTGCTACTTCGGTTATCCATTGTTCGTAATCTTCTCCTTTAATATAGTCGCCTCCAAATTCACTTGATTGTACTTGGTTGTAAAACGTCTCTCCTTTTTTAATTAACTCATTTAGTCCCATATATCATCCTCTCCTTTCCCTTTATTTATTCTACAAGAAAGGAGAAAATCCTTCAATAATCGTTCGACATATTCTGATAATTTATGCATATTGTTTAGATAATAAATACAATTATTTTCTCAATTTTGATTTGGTAATAAATACAACTATTATTTTCATAAACTATATTGTATATTTAAATAGAAAAATTAAATTTGAAATGAGGTGTTTCCATGGGGAAGTTTCTATGGTTAATGATTTTTATTACCAGTTATCCAGTAGAGTACTGGTGTATATTAATCATTATAATTATAGAAATAGTTTGTTGAGGGCTTCCCCCTCAATGGACTTCTCTGTGAAAACTAAAATATAAAAAGAAATGACAGCAGGATAATGCTGCCATTTCTTTTTTAGTGCTTAATTATCTAGGATTATGATAAATCTTCACTTTTTAACGATAAAATAATTATAAAAGTATATTTTTATTAAATTTCATTGTTACTATTAATAAATAGTTGGCTTAATTGCTGACTTTCATTTAAAAATAAAATATAAAAGGCACTATGCATTTATCTAATTATTTTATCTGCTTCATCTTACCCTTATCTCTCTTATAACTTCTCTCCTGCATACATTCCTTTATAGAGTCATAAGCTCCTGTTACTACTATATTTTTATGTCCCTTAAATGGACAGCTAACATAATTTCCTTGCTTTTCATTAAATTTTACTTCTTCAGATAATAATATAAATGTTTTGCCGCATATCTTGCATCTATATACTATATATTCTTTCATCTTCATCAATTCCTCTTAATAACAGAAAAGAGCCTATAAGCTCCTTTCTAATTAATAGTTAGTTATTATTAATTCTTTATATTTTTTTCTTGCTTCCATATCCTTAGCTACACTATAGGCTACTTCTTTTTCTTTAATATTGAAATCTTTATACCATTTTCTTGTGCTTTCGTGGTCATTTATAGTTAATAGAAACTTACCCTTTAAATTAATTAGTTTATCTCTAAGCAATAAATGATGTTTCTCTCCAAACTCATCTGAATATCCCGTTGTTTCAAAATAAGGTGGATCTGCAAAGAAAAAAGTATGTTCTCTATCATATTTATCGATTATTGTTTCAAAGCTTAAATTCTCTACATAAGTATTTCTAAGCCTATCTTTTAAATCCATTAATAAATTTTTATAGAATATTTGTTGAGATGGTATTTTTGTAGTTCCATATCCGTAGTGTTGACCTTTCCCTGCAAAGGACTGAGTTATTAGATATAAAAACCTTACTGCTCTATTTATTTCAGTTAGATAATCTATAGTGTAATTTTTATACTCCTCAAACATATCTCTACTACTTATCTGGTAATCTAGCATTCGTTCAATTTCAGGAGCATGATATTTAATCATTTTAAATAAATTTATTAATTCCTTATCTATATCATTAATTACTTCTACCTTGCTGAGTTCTTTACCAAAATACACCCACCCGGCACCAAAAAATAATTCAACATAGCATACATGAGTGGGTATCATATCTATGATAGTTTTTCTTAATTTACTTTTTCCTCCCATTCTACAAATAGGTGGTTTTAACATATTAGACATCTCCTTTTTTCTGATATTAGGTTAATATACTCACACCGCCCATCACATCAAAAGGAGCATTAAAAAATCCCACCTGTATTGGTGAGACTTAGTGTAAATCCTTATTTAATTTTATAAGACATATGATTTGGAAGACCTGTATATATTCTACATTTTTTCCACAATATCATCTTACTATATATATTCGTTACACACAATAGCATGAAATGTGCATGAAATGTGCAAAATCATTTTTATAATATTTCTTTTATGCTCTCCGGAAATAGTATAGTCTTTATTGTATTTAATAGTCTACTTCTATTCCTACAAATAGTAGTCCTATCCTTTTCTAACATTTCTGCTATTTCTTCATCTGTTTTTGCTTCTTGCTTCAAATATTTTAATTCTATTATTTCAAAGTATTTATCATCTCTTATCTTATCTAATGCATTATCTATTCTTGCTATATCTCTTTCAGTTTCTGTTTTTTCAACTTTATATTTTTCTATTAATTCTATATATCTATCTCCAGCACTTACATTTCCACCTGATGTACTATAGAATACTATTGATTTTGATTTTCCAGGTAATCCATTTTTCTCTATATATTCTATATCTTCTTCTTTTTGCTTTACTGCTAACTTTAATTTTTCATAATTATATAATACTATTTCTGTCTTTTTATAAAAATTCATATCGATTTTAATCATTCTTTGTTTCTTTAATGATTCTACTACTTCCCTAGCTGTTTTTTCTGATGTTTTCTTTATACAAATTTCTATTTCTTTTTTCAGTTGCATAGTTCTACTCCCCTTTCCTAATAGCATTCATCTGATCTGTTACTATTCCAATCTCTACTTTAATTGCTCTTAGTCTTTCATATGTAGAGTCATATAAAGACTCTGCTGAATCTCTATTAAATTTACATTTGGCTACAATCTCATTTCCTCTAGAAACGTCACTATTTAATGTAGCTGGCAATCCTCTATCCTTATTTAAAAGAATTTCTTTTGCTAATGCTACTCTATATAGGTACTCTGCCTTTGCTTTTGTATATCCTACTTTGTTAAGCTCTGTTATTGTATTGTTTAAATCTTTCCTTAGTCTTTCTATTTCTGCTATAAGTTCCTGCATATCCTCCCTCCTTGGTTGACGAAAGTCTTATGTTTTCTCCATTTGGTTGACATCATTGTCATTGTTGAAAAAAGAAAAACCCAAGGATTTAATTTCCCTGGGCTTCTAGAGCCTCTAATTATTTAATTTGGTGAATATTTTTCTTATCATATTCAGTGATATATTAATCTTTAATTCCATTGTGCTCTCTTAATTCTGAATAATAAAAGAAGCAATCATTTTCACAAGTTAACTTATCTACATAGGTAAATTCTCCATCATAACACCCATTATGGACACCTTTTTTTATAAGTTTTCCCCTACATTTAGGGCATTCATTTTTAATAGTGTAATCAGTAGCTACCCCATATCCGCTAGGTATCCTTACATCAATTTTTTCTATTTCTCTGTTTCTGTTTTCCATTGCAACTTTAAGCCCAATTGCTATACCTTCATCAACAGCATCAGCCCAATCTACTTGAGCACAATCATCTTCAAAACTTATTATTCTAACCATTACTATTCTCCTTTCTTACTTCACATAAATAACACATTGCTCATTAATCTAATTCAATTACTGTAGCCGTATAATAATTTGCTATTTCTATATCTGTTGTTGATAGAGGAATTACTACATCACCTGGAAGTCCGCTCTCAGTTTCTATGCAAGGCTCAATTTTTATATCTTTTACTATGCAATCTTTATTATCAAAACTTTTGAACTCTGCTTTTACTTGTTCAATAAAGTTTTCTTCTGACTTAAAGTGTCCTTTATAACCCATTGCCATATCATTATCTTCGCTCCATAATAATTTATATTTCATTTTCATCCTCCTATTTTAGATTACTTCATAATATTCCTCGTGATCTATATACTTTCTTTTTCCTGGATACTTAACTTCAAAAGTAACCTTTATAGCTTCTATTTCTCCTTTCTTACTTCACATAAATAACAATTAATTCTATAGCTTCTCTATAATCTCATAATCCCCTTCTTCTATAGTTAGAAACATTCCGTCACATCCATCAAGCCAAAACTTTTCTACTTCTTCAACTGTTTGTAACCCAATTACACCTGTTCCTTTATCAAAAGCTAATATTCCTTTATAAAATTGTTTTTGTTCTTCATCCTTACAACCATATATATAAAATTTACCTATAGTCCCCCAACTTTCACCATCTTCAACCCTTCCGCATAATGTAATATCTTTTAAATATGGATACAACTCTCCGTTGGTTACTTTAACTAAAGCATGTTCCATATTCTATTCCTCCTCTACTATAAACAATTCATGAGTTCCATCTTGAAGTTGTTTTTCTTCCTCTGACATTTTATATCCTAATTTTTGGAGGAAATCATATATATAATCAAGGTCATTGTTAGGAGTATGTCTACAAAAATAATCAAAATAGGTACTATTTCTATAGTCTATAGTGTCATGGACTATTAATAATAAATTTAATTCTGGTTGTTTCCAAATATGATTAGCTATGTCTTTCCATTCAAGTTCTTCATTGTCTTTATTATTAATATCTATATTAAGTAGCTCTGATACTTCTTTATAGCTTAGGTTACAACTTCTTTCTACAATTGCATATATGGCAACCTCTATTATTTTGTCCATGTTCTTTCTTGCTTTAGTATTTGATATTCCTTTTACAAATTCTTTCCTAAGCTCATATGCTCTTTTGGATATCTCCCCTAGTTCTACTCTTCTAGCATCTCTCTTTGCTCTTTTAATTCTTTCTTTTTCTTCCCTATCAGAATCTTTTTCTGCATCCACACTTTCTTTATATAAAGTAATATATGACTGACTTACCTCATAAAAATATTTTACTTCATCTGCATCCTCTGGTTTTACAACTTCATCATCGCCATATCCATTAAAATATTGTACACGTCTTAGGTTATTGCTACTCTCTGTTTTTTCTGCAAACTCCTCAAGCTTCTCTATTATTTCTGCAAATGCTTTTGCTCTCTTTTCTCTATCAATTGCATTTCTCAATGACCAATTGAAATCATCTGTCCCTACTTTCTCAAGCACCTTATTCCTAAGTTCTATATCTTCAATTTTCTCCAGTTCAGCATAATCCATAAGTGTGGCTCCTCGACTAGCTGATTCTTTTAATTTATCCTGATCTAGTTCTAGGAGTTTCATTCTCCTACGAACTGTACTTTCTGAAAATCCTGTTTTCTCTGAAATATTAGTTACAGATTCCCCTAAATCTAGCATCATTTGAAATCCTTGTGCCTGTTCGTAAATAGTTAAATCTACTCTTTGCATGTTCTCCAGAAGCATTGTAGCTAATTGAGTTTTACGATCCATTTTAGATATTGTACAAGGTACTTCTTCAAGTCCTGCTAATTTTGCAGCTGCTAATCTTCTATTTCCTATTACTGCATAATAACGTTCTTCCTCTTCGCCATATTCTGGCATATTTGAATCCCATGGCACAACTGTTAAATTTTGTAGTATTCCACTTTGTCTAATGCTTTCTGCCAGCTCTGTTAAATCTCCTAAATCCTTTCTAGGATTGTCTGGATGATGATAAATTTTATTTATATTAATCAACTTAATCATAATTTTCTCCTTTCATTTTTCGATAAATCATTTTAACTATTCTTCTCCGTATCATAAGTATTTTTAGTCTTACATCTAGGACATATTGTCTCACCTTTTCCCTCTGCTTCAAGGAGTAATTTACCGCATTTAATACATCTTATTTTCTTCATAGTTTCCTCCTATGCATATCCTTTAGTTATGCCATGTACTATCCATTCTAGCTCACCATCTCATATAGTTTTTTCTTTACTTTCCTTGGAATAATGTCCTCTACTCTATAGGTACATTTGTTTTTATACCTTTTACTTTTATACGTTTTGTTTTCGTGGTTTTTGTAACTTTTATTTTCATATATAAGTTTTATTGTGTCTTCATGTTCTTTGTATTCTTCCATGGCTAGCTCTTTGTATTGTTCTGAAATATCTTTATCTCCATTGACTTGCCTAATAATGCTTCTGAAACATAATTGTATTAGCTTGTCCAAGGTTATCCCTCCTATAAAGCCTTTTTATCTTTTCCATCTGCTTTACTGTATTCGTGAAAATTAAATACATTTAATTGCTTTGCCAGTGGTTCTAACTCTCTCCAAAGGATTTCATCTTCTAGGAGATTCTTTATTCTTGCTTGGGTTGTTGCCCAATCTGTTCCTAGTGTTGCTATCATGTTATTCCAATCTTCTATGTCATGCTTTACCATGTCTCCATCTTTTCCAATATGTCTAAGTTTGTGATAGATTAAAGCTATTATTTGTTCTCTGCTCATTCTCTCAATATAGTAATTTCTTGTTTCTAAGATGTATTCATATCCTGTCATTACTGTAAATTGTTTATTGGCTTTTGATATTTTTGCTCTCCACTGTGATTTACCATTTTCAGGGTCTTCATAGTCCATATCTTCTATAAATAAAATCTTTGATGGTTTTATATGTTTTAGTTCTTCAAATTTTTTAATTAATCTTGTGGCTATAGGTTTATATATAAAATTCTTAATCCAGTGTTTTCCTCCAAATTTACCATTGTCTAAATCTCTTATATGGTGTAATTTACCTGCATCATGTAAGTTTGTATATATAAAGTGATATCCTCCTGAGAATTCTTTTTCTAGTAGGATTTCTCCTGTGTTATCATCTGTTATTCTTAATTTCTTCACTTTCTATCCCCTCCAGGTAGTCTAGCATTATGCCGTCTCTAGACCTTAGTTTTTTACAGTTACATTCAAATTCGTTAAAGGCTATGCTTCCAAGTCCTCTTTTTCCTCTATTTTCTTGGTATTGTTTCCAGTACCAACTTAAAGTTAACCAATCTAGTCTATATACTGTATCTAACTTGGTGAAATTGATTAAAAGGAAAGCTAGTCCTCCATGGTTGTACCAGTTTTTCATAAATTCAATTTGATGACCCTGAATATTGCCAAGAGGAAATCTGTTTTCTTCTTTGGTTTCTTTTGCGTCAAAGGCTATTGGTACTCCTTCATATACTCCAATATAGTCTAGTGTACTTTTTTCTTCGTAGTAAGCTGATGTTATTTGTTTTCCTCTTCTAATAGGTTTCATTGGTGTAGGTATTTTCTGTACTAATGCTATTCCTTTTCTTTGATAAACTTTATTTGATATATTTATTATTTTTTCAAATGCATCTCCTTTGTGATATCCCATAAATACACCCCTTATTTTAAAATACTATTAACTATATATTCTTTAAGTAATGTGCCTCTAATTAGCTTTTTCCATAGTTTTAGTTTCTTCATTACTAACCTTTTCATTGCTGATCATCTCCTTAGCTTTATCTATAGCTTTTTTATATGTCCATGTTGGGTTTTCTCTTAGTAATTTTGCTGCTTCTTCTGATATTGTTATTATTTGAGTTTTGTTCACTTCATCACTCCTCTATAAATAATAATTAACACTTTATCAATACTCTTCATATATTGTTACTAGGTTATTTACTTAGACCAAATACTAAATAGGAGGTATTTGTATGGTTGATTTATTAGGTGGCAAAGATTGTGATAATAATAATTCTTTACTGTTCTTTTTCTTGCTTTTAGTGGTTATTTTCTGTAACTGTGATGGTTTCTTTGGCGGAAGATGTTAGTCTCTACATTAATCGAGGTTTATCCTCGATTTTTGTTTTTCTTATTTATAGAACTTCGTTCTGCTTTTTTAGTCTTTCAGAGTATTCTCTTCTTTTTCTCTCTGCTGCATCGTCTAATTGTTCAGCTGTATATTTTTCAGTTCTCCCTTCAAAGTTATGAAACTTGGTCTTTTTAGCTGGTGTTACCTTAGATTGACTAATGTTTTTATCCGTAGACAATTTCATTCCTCCCCAATTTTTCCAATTACTAAGTATCTTTTCTACATAAGACTTTGTACGTATCCCTTGTCTTTCAGCTTCAAGTAATGCGTTCTTTACCCACTGAAATCCATAAGTACTTTTATTAAAACTAATCCAATCAGAAGTAAAAGCATTAGTCTGTCCTATGCAATTCTGATATAGCTTTGCTAATTCAGAAAACTCATCATCAAAAACATTTTCTTCTACTTCCGTAGTATTAGTATTTATATCATTTAGTTTAG
Organism: Tissierella praeacuta DSM 18095; assembly: GCF_900128955.1. Lineage (GTDB taxonomy): Bacteria > Bacillota > Clostridia > Tissierellales > Tissierellaceae > Tissierella > Tissierella praeacuta. The sequence continues at coordinate 2,718 of NZ_FQTY01000023.1, read as the reverse complement.
TTTCGTTTAGTTTATTTAATGTGGCATGGTTGCCGGCACTACTGTCGGCACACTTGTCGGCATGGTTGTCGGAAACATTGTCGGCATTTATTTCCGACAAGGCTTTTTCTTCATCTTTTTTAATATCATTTCCGGAAGGTTTACCGGTAACAGTTGCCGGCAACGTATCTAATAAAGAAATTATTTTATACATTGCTGATTGATTACCTTTTCTAGAACTCCAATCTATTCTTCCTTTTTGTTTTAGTTCATTTCTTGCATTTCTAATTGTTCTGTCTGCTAGTCCAGTTTTAACACATAATACAGATGCAGCTACCCCAAATTCCTCTGCCCATCCTGCCTTATTGTTTATATGCATCAATGCATGCCATAAAGCAATTGCAGATGTTGACAATGAATTTGTTTCGAGCCAATCATAAAATGCATTAAGTTCTTTTATATAGTTCATCTAGTTATCACCTTCTCTTAGAGATTAAGGGGATTTCTCCCCCTAATCTAAAATGGTATCTCTTCACTATCAAATGGGTTGTCCATAAATTCAAGTGGTATATCATCGTGTATTTCACCAGTTTCATTGTTTACTTTTCCTTTTGCTTCTTCTTTAGAGTTCAGCAACATTACTGCAGCTTTTTTTACCACTTCATCTCTTGCATTGTCTTTTAACCACTCTATATATCCTCTATCTATAGCAAGAATTTCCCCTAGTGTTTTCCCACCATTCTTGCCATACTTACCAAAATTAATTTTTATGTTTTCTGCATCATTTTGGTTCATTGTTTCAATTCTCTCATTATTATTAAATTGAACCATATCCTCCAAGTCCTGAGTAAATATATTGGATAGGCTTCCTACTGTAAGAGCTGCATCTACTTGTGCTCTTTTCTTGGCCATTTTAAGACATGTGTTTCCTAACATATATTTATCTTGCTTATCACCCTCGTACTTTTTCTCTTTGCTATTACAGTGACCTAGCCCCTCAGTAATTACTTGTCCATCTTTAGTTAGAATACATCTAATGGTATATGAGAAGAATCCTTCTTCGTAATCCTGAATTTTCTCCATGATTTCATATTCACTTGCTAGTCCTAAAAGCATTAATATCTTTTCTGCTCCTGGTTTTAATAGACTAGGTTTTTTGGAACCATAGAAAGCTGCTCCATAATCATGACCTTCTAATAATGCGTTTTGTACAACTTGTTGAAATTGATTTATCTTATTCATAGAATCCGTTACTCTATCTAGCTTTAAACCATCTATTATCATCATTGTATTAGTTTCTTTGAATACCATTTCATTTGACATGTTTATTCCTCCTCAAATAACTTTCTAAATCGCTCTAACAATGTTCTTAGTTCATCATCTGACATCTTTTCATAATTAGGACCGTGTCCTGGTGCAAATCTATAATTACCTAGTTCCATTAGGAGTTCTTCTCTATCCATATCATTCACGTGCATATCTATTATTTTTCCTCCTCTTTTGGTGTATGATCCACAACCATCTTTGTTTTATTAACTTCAATTACCATTAAAATTTTTCCACAAGGACAATAGAATAACTCATACTTTTTAGTTGTTACTGGTCTATTACATTTAGGACAGTTCATTATGAACACTTCCTTTTAAGTTCATCTACAAAGTTAATTTGTCCTTCTATTTCTTCCATTACTTCATTAAACTTTTGAACTTCATCAAGTTTTTTCTCTTCTGCTTTTATTTTTTTATAACAATCAGAACCGTATCCTCTTTCAACCGATTCTTTATTTTTTAAAGCCCTTCCACATCTTAAACAAAAATCTGCCATTTAAATTTCCTCCAATCTATGGTATAATTTATTTATTAAATATTTTTTAATGTAGTGAGCTTTTCAAGTTGCCGCTTGATAGCTCTTCTTTTTTGTCTACTAAAACTACACAAACTATTCCATTGATGTCTGCAAAACATTTCACTTATATTCCTCCAAAAACATCAAATTTATAATTTTCGAGTTCTTTTCTTATTTCAAGCCATTTATCTTTTGCAGGTGCATTTAGATTATTATGATTGTCTATTAATTCTTTTTCTTTTATAGTTTCTGTATGACTGGTTTTATGGCAATTAATATAGAACTGATTTTCATCTGGATAATATACAAAGTCATGCTCAAACCTCATATTGGGTACCCTTGGTGTGCTAAAAACATAAGCCATATTTCCATAGTATTTTTTAAATTCAAATCCTAACTGCATCAATTTTTCAGTTATTTTCATTTAACCAACCTCCTTATTTTTCTGGCATTTGAAACACAGAATAGCTTTGAAAGCTTTCCATCTCATAATTTGCTATCTCCCTCATATTTGATACTCCTACACATTGAGTCAGCTGTTCTTGTATTTCATCTAAAACTTCCATAGCTCTTTCTTCTGTTTCATATTTTCCTAAGGTCCAATTTCTGCACATAATTGTATTACCTACTACCTCAAGTGAAGTTACATCTATTAGTTCTTTTCTACTTTGGCTTCTAATCCACATTGTTTACTCCCCTTTCAACTATTTCATTAATTTTATTGATTATTGTTCTACATAAGTATCTTGATTGCTTGTATTTTAAAATTTCATCTTCAGTTATCTGTGATGATTCAGTTAAATCGTGTTGTCTTATAATAATGTCTCTATCTTTTATCCTTTCTTTAAGTGCTGCTATAATTTCCTCTAATTCTTCATCCTCAAAATCAAATAC
>NZ_FQTY01000024.1 GCF_900128955.1 Tissierella praeacuta DSM 18095 | reverse complement strand
AATTCTGCACATATTCCGAGTTAGAATCTGCTGTTATTGAATATATAAATTATTACAATAATCATAGGTATCAAAAACGATTACAGTGCATGACTCCAATAGAATACAGGCGTTATCTTTTAGATTCAGCTGCTTAAAATGAATATACGCCAATCATAATGAAATGGTTGGCGCACAAAGTTTTTATTATTTTCACTGTCTACTTGACAGGGGCATGTTCATTTAAAAGGTTTGTTTTTTATATTATAGAGAATAGAAAAAAATTATTTTATTTAACTTTAATTTTCTAAGTATGAGTTTAAAAAAATATGCTTTATAAAAAATGTGTCTATAGACGCATTTTTTTATAAATTAATGAAATTAGTATCTTATTCATATTATATTTATAAATAAGATGTTATAATAAGTATTGATTTATTATAATAATATATGAGGTGATTTATAAATATGAATAAAAGAATTAAGTTAGCATATCTAACTTTAGGTATAGGTATTGGAATGATTTTTACTAATATTTTATATTCCTTTAATCCTAATATAAAGTATTTAGACTTAGAAGATGAGGCAATAATAGAAAAAGCAAAAGAATTGGGAATGGTAAACTTAAAAGAAAGCATAGAAGTAGAGAATATAAAAGAAGATCCAATAGAAGAAAAGAAAGAAGATGAAGTCATAGAACCAATAATAGAGACAGAAATTATAGTAGAAAGTGGCTCGAATCTTACAAGGGTTGCAAAAAATCTTTATGATGCAAATTTAATAAAGGATGTAGATGAGTTTGTTTTATTTGTAAAAGGAAAAAAACTAGATAAAAAGATTAGAACTGGGAGATATAAAATAAAATCTAACAGTTCTTATGATGATATTATAGAAATCTTGACTAGAAGACTTAATTAAATATATTACTTTTTATTTTACATATTAAAATTTTGTAAGAAAGTTATTATATAAATTTAATCTATTATGAAGAATTATGTAGTATAATAGTCTTTGCTGTCCTTTAAAATTTATAGTTAAAATGTTTAATACATCAAAGGATTGTCAACAATTGATAAAAAGGAGGTATTGATATGGCAATAGCAAACAATGAACTATCTAGTATCTATGATGGATTAATATATAAATTTCTTTATAATAACGATATAAGTTGCATACATATCCTCCTTAATCTATATGATTTAGAAGAAAATATAACAAACATTTGCCCCAAGTACGTATCTATACATAATCTAAAAAAACATATCAGCAAATTTTTGAAGAAGAGAAAAGGGAATTATTCTATATCCCTAAATCTTGGACAACTAATTCATGAAGATATTAATAGATTGGAGTTGTTTATTTATCTAGAAGGTTATAAACATGGTTATTTTAATAATTATTGGGTAAATATCTTAGAGGAAATAGCAATAAAAAATACACCTATAGATAAATTATATAAAAGTAAGTATTTATATCATTTTGATAATAAAATAAAACAGATATCGGATGTTAAGGCGTTAATAGGTGGAGAAATCCAAAAAGGTGAGAAGCAAAATAAATATTTATATGATATTATTAGGGATTATTGTCATAAACTATTAAGGACAAAGATTTTTAACCTAAATGAACATTTAGATAAACAGCTGACAATAGAATATAATTCAAAGCCTTGTAACACTAAAGAAGAAGACAACTTATTAACTTTAGATGAATTAAATAGTATTTATAAAGAAATGGTAAAGATAGTACTTAAAGATGGTTTAAAACTCTATAAAGAGGCATACTGGTACGGACTAAATGATAGAGTGTTAAAGAGGTATAGATAATATTTAAAGGGGAGAGATTATAAATGTTTATTAGAAATTATATGCTGCCAAAAGAAAAACTAACTACAGTTGAGTTAGGTGAGAGTTTGGGTAGAGCCCTTGAAAAAATCAATGAGGGAAATTTTTTATCCCTACCAGTTATAGATGGTAAAGAATTCAAGGGTATTCTCATGAAAGAAGCTGTTTATAGAAATTATTTAGAGTCTGGAAAATGTAATAAAGAGGAGTATCTAAACAACACTAAAGTAGAGGAAATATATAATAACAATTATGAGTCCATTTCTGCAGATGAAAGAATTGAAAAAGCTTCTTATCTTTTAAAAGAGCTTAGAACACCGTTTTTGCCTGTTTTTGATTCTAATGATAAATTTGTAGGAATATTAACTCATTTTGCAATATTTAATGCTTTTTCAGAAATATTTGGAATAGATAAGGGAACTAGAATTGTTATAAATATGTTTGATTTACCAGGACAGTTAGCAAGACTTACAGACGTAATTAGAAAAGAAAATATAAATATAATAAATTTTGCCATTATGGATCCAAAAGTATTAGATTTAATTCAAGTTATCCTTAGAGTGGATACAGATGATGTAGATAAATTAGTTGATAAAATTCAATCAGCAGGATTTAAGATTGGTGAAGTTACCAAATAATGTGCTTTTGTATAAAAAATTGTAAAATGGATATAATAACCCTCTAGATAGTAATCTGGAGGGATATTTATGAAAAAAGACAAAGTTTTACCTGTTTTCTTTTTTTCTTTAACCTTGTTTTTAGTGAGTTTTATATTTGGCTATCAATTGATGAGCAAAAGATTAAACCCGAAAGACATTAGCAAAATAGATATAAAAGAAAAAGATATATTAGAGCATCCAGAAAAAGAAATACTTGGTGAGGGTAATAGGATTTCTCCAAATACCTTTATAGAAGAGAGAATTCACTATATGGCTTGTAACCATGTTGTTACAAAGACGAATCTTGTAGAAGATAATATGGTCAATATGACGAGAGAAGAATTTATTGAATATATTCAAGAAAATTATCCTGATAAAAAGTTAATATCTTTTTCATCTAGTAAAATAACATTAGGAACTACTAAAAACCATTTATGTGAAAATCATTATATAGTTGGAGAAAAAGACGGTTTGATAGCAATATTTAAGGTTGGAGAAAATGGAGAAAGAGTATTAGATAATGTGTTAGTTGATTATCCTATTTCATTATTAATGGATATTGATCAAGAAAAAATAATAGATGGGATTGTAGTTGATAATGAAGATGAATTGTCTGAAATTCTTGAGAATTTTATTAGTTAACTAAGTTAGATTTTCTAACTTAGTTTTTTATGTGTAAATATGGTACAATAGTAAATATAGTTATAGAAGGGAGATAAAGGATGATAATTCTAGGAATCGATCCAGGAATTGCAATAGTTGGATATAGTATTATAGAATGTAATGGAAATAAATTTAAAGCAATTGATTATGGTTGTATAAGAACAGATTCAGATATTTTATTTCCTGATAGGATAAAGATAATATATAATAGACTTATTGAAATTATAGAAAAATATAAACCTGAAGATTTAGCAGTGGAAGAACTATTTTTCAACAAAAATGTAAAGACAGCTATAAAGGTAGGACAAGCAAGGGGGGTAGAAATACTAGCAGCTGTTAATAAAGGGTTAAATATATATGAATATACTCCCTTGCAGATAAAGCAATCTGTTGTAGGATATGGGAGAGCAGATAAAAATCAAGTACAAGAAATGGTAAGGATACTATTAAATTTAAAAGAAAAGCCTAAACCAGATGATGTAGCAGATGCTTTAGCAGTAGCCATATGTCATGGAAGTTCTATTAAATTTAAAGAAGCCTTTAGAATGAAATAATATATGAATATAAAGGGTGAATAATTTGTTTGAGTTTATTATTGGAGATATAGTAGCTATAAGAGAAGATTATATAGTATTGCAGAATAATGGAATAGGTTATAAAATATTTACATCTACTAATACAATGATCCAAATTGAATTAGGGATGAAAAATGCAATGATTTTTACATATTTGAATGTAAGAGAAGATGGAATATTTATTTATGGATTTATATCAGAAGAAGAACTTAATATGTTTAAATTACTTCAGATGGTTTCTAAAATTGGGCCTAAAATAGCATTAGGCATCCTATCTACACTAAATTCAAACCAGATTAAATTAGCTATAATGAGAAAGGATTTAGATGTTTTATGTAAGGCACCAGGAATTGGGAAAAAAACTGCTGAAAGAATTATATTAGAGTTAAAAGATAGGATAGATAAGGATATAATAATTGAAGAAGATAATATAAGTGACTTGAATTATGATAACTATATGGAAGCTATAAATGGATTAATGTCTTTGGGATATACAAGAATAGAAGTTGAGAAGATTATAAAAACCATGGACATATCCAATATGAGTATTGAAGATATAATTAGGGAAACATTAAAAAGATTATCAAAACATTAAGAAGGGGTTAATAAATGGAGAATATTAATGATAGAATAGTGGCTGGAAGTCTAAGAAATGAGGATTTGGAAAGTGAATTGACATTGAGACCTAAATGGATTACTGAGTATATAGGTCAAGATAAGGCTAAAGAAAAACTAAATATTTTTATTCAAGCTGCTAAAGGAAGAAATGAATCTTTAGATCATGTACTATTATATGGGCCACCTGGACTTGGGAAAACCACCCTAGCAAATATTATTGCAAATGAAATGGGTGTTAATATAAGAGTTACATCAGGACCTGCCATTGAAAGACCTGGGGATTTGGCTAGTATTTTAACTAATCTTTCAGAGGGAGATGTTTTGTTTATTGATGAGATACATAGAATCAACAGAACTGTGGAAGAAATATTATATCCAGCAATGGAAGATTTCGCATTGGATATAATAATTGGAAAAGGGCCTTCTGCTAGATCCGTAAGGCTTGATTTATCCAAATTTACACTTATTGGTGCAACCACTAGAGCAGGGCTACTAACATCACCCCTTAGAGATAGATTTGGAGTAATGTTGAACTTGGAGTTATATGACGATGAAAGTTTGAAACAGATAGTAATTAGATCTGCTGATATATTAGATATAGAAATTGAAGATAAAGGAGCTTTAGAAATAGCAAGAAGATCTAGGGGAACGCCTAGAATCGCAAATAGATTACTTAAAAGAGTCAGGGACTATGCACAGGTTGTAGAAAAAGGTATAATTACTTGGGAGGTGGCAAGAAAAGGTTTAGAGGTGCTTGAAATCGATGAATTAGGATTGGACAGTGTAGATAGGAAATTAATTCTTACTTTAATAGAAAACTTCAATGGAGGACCTGTTGGTGTAGATACTCTGTCTGCAGCAACAGGAGAAGAAAGAAATACAATAGAAGATGTATATGAACCATATCTTTTACAAATAGGTTTTTTAAATAGAACTCCTAGAGGAAGAATGGTTTCTAAAAAGGCATATGAACATTTTGAAATTCCATATACTGAAGATTAAAAATATAATTAGGGGGAGAAAGGATATATGAAAAAGAATATATCTAAATTTTTAATTTTAATGTTACTATTAGCTTTATTGCCTGTTAAAAAATCTTATGCTAAAAATATTAATAATCAGTATCTAAATATTAGGTTAACAAAACCAATAAAACAGAAAAATGTTGTTAACTTTGGAAGTAATAATGGATTTTTATTATTTTCTATTAACAATAAGGATGATGTTTTATTAAATATAGATGATACAAATATAAAAGCTGTATTGAGTGAGAATGGTATAAACTTGGTTAATTCTCGAGAAGATATTCTATTTACTTTACCAAAAGATGGTAGTGTTTTAATTTCATCAAATACTTTTAATAATTCAATAATTACAGTTGAAAAAGATAGATATAGGGATTATATTAGATTATTGAGTAAAAATAACGAAATTTATGTTATTAATCATGTGGAACTTGAGAACTATTTATATGGAGTAGTTCCTGCTGAAATGCCATCTACCTTCCATATGGAGGCATTAAAGGCACAGGCAGTGGCCTCTAGGAGTTTTGCAATTTCTAATATAAATAAACATTCTTCTGAAGGATTTAACTTATGTGATACTACTCATTGTCAAGTATATTCTGGAGTTGAATATGAAAGACCTTCAACTAATTTGGCTGTAGATGAAACTAGAGATGTATTTGCGTATTATAATGGAAAGGTAATAGAGGCAATATTTCATTCAACAAGTAGTGGCTTTACTGAGGATAGTGTAAATGTATGGGGAGGAGATTTCCCCTATTTAAAATCTGTAGAGGACAGTTTCTCATTAGAGTCACCTTATAGTAAGTGGAGTTTTAGTATAAATCTTAATGAATTAAATAATAATCTAATTTCATCTGGAATAGATATAGGAAATTTACAAGGAATGGAGATTATTGAAGCTACTTCAACAGGAAAAGTAAATAAAGTAAAGGTCATTGGAACTAAGGGAGAAAAAATTATAAATGGTACTCAATTTAGGAATATAGTTGGAGCTTCAAAGTTTAAAAGTTCTTGGTTTGATATAAAAAGTGGTAATATGAGTACATCTGATAATCAAGTTTATATTATGGATGGAGCTATGCTTAAGCCCCAAACTATGGACATTAATAAAGCCTATATAATTGATGGAAAGAATCAAAATAAGGTAACTAGGGGAAGTGTAAGTAGGGCAATGGGGAAAGATAAGGTAGAATCCTTAGGACAGTTTTATCCCATAAATTCTTCTGAGATATTAATAGAAGGAAAAGGATTTGGTCATGGAGTAGGTATGAGTCAATTTGGAGCAAAGAAAATGGCAGAGCTAGGATATGACTTTGAGGAGATACTTAAATACTATTATACTGGAATAGATGTGCTAACAAATAATTAATCAATTATTATAATAGAGAAGGATGGTCTAATGAAAAGAGAGAATTTTAGTTATTTTTTACCAGAGAAGCTAATAGCTCAACACCCTTTAAAAAACAGAGAAGAATCTAGGTTGTTAGTATTGGATAAAAAAACTGGTAAAATAGAGCATAAAAAATTTAAGGATATTATTGATTATTTAAATAAAGGAGATTGTTTAGTTTTAAATGATACAAAAGTAATACCTGCTAGACTCTTTGGAAATAGAGTAGGAAAAGAGGAAAGTATAGAAATTTTGCTTCTTAAAAGAATGGAAGATAATTTATGGGAAACTTTAGTAAAACCTGGGAAGAAGGCTAGACCTGGGCATATAATAGAATTTGGCGGCGGAGTTTTAAAGGGGGAAGTTTTATCAATAGGAGAAGATGGCACTAGAATAATAAAATTTGAATATAAAGGAATATTTGAGGAGATTTTAGATAGTTTAGGTGAGATGCCATTGCCTCCATATATTACAGAGGTACTAGAAGACAAAGATAGGTATCAAACTGTTTACTCAAAGCATAAAGGTTCAGCTGCTGCACCAACAGCGGGTCTTCACTTTACTAATGAACTATTAAATGAAATTAGAGATAAAGGTGTTAATATAGCCTATATAACCTTACATGTAGGGCTTGGAACCTTTAGACCTGTTAAAGTAGACAATATCTTAGAGCATCATATGCATTCCGAATATTATAATATACCAGAGGAAGCAGCAAATATAATTAATAAATCCAGAGAAAATGGTGGCAAAATAATATCTGTAGGAACTACATCTACTAGAACCTTGGAAACTGTATCTGATGAAAATGGAAAAATCATACCAAAATCAGGCTGGACTGACATATTTATTTATCCTGGATATAGATTTAAAATTATAGATAGATTGATTACAAACTTTCATTTGCCAGAATCAACTTTACTCATGTTGGTTAGTGCATTAGCTACCCAAGAAAGAATATTAGATGCATATAAAATAGCAGTGGAAGAAGAATATAGATTTTTTAGTTTTGGCGATGCCATGTTTATAAAATAACAGGAGGTAATTATGGCAATAAGATTTGAATTATTAAAAGAAGCAAAAGATTGCAAGGCAAGACTTGGAAAATTATATACTCCTCATGGAGTTATAGAAACGCCAATATTTATGCCTGTAGGAACTAGAGCTACAGTTAAAGCTATGACACCAGAGGAAGTTAAAGGTTTAGGTGCCCAAATAATTTTAAGTAATACTTATCACTTATATTTAAGACCAGGTCATAAACTTATAGAGGAAGCAGGAGGACTACATAAATTTATGAATTGGGATGGACCTATTTTAACAGATAGTGGAGGCTTTCAAGTTTTTAGTCTGGGAGATTTAAGGAAAATAAAAGAGGAAGGAGTAGAATTCAGATCCCATATTGATGGTTCGAAACATTTCATAAGTCCAGAAAAATCTATAGAAATTCAAAATTCCTTGGGATCCGATATTATGATGTGTTTTGATGAATGTACTCCTTATCCAGCTACCTATGAGTATGCAAAACATTCTATGGAAAGAACTACTAGATGGGCTAAAAGATGTAAAGATTATCATAAAAATTGGGATAAACAAGGATTATTTGGAATAGTTCAAGGAGGAATGTATAAAGATTTAAGAGAACAGAGTGCCAAGGAATTGGTAGAGTTAGACTTTCCAGGCTATGCAATAGGTGGACTTAGTGTAGGAGAACCTAAGGAATTAATGTGTGAACTTTTGGATTTTACTACACCTTTATTACCTAAAGACAAACCTAGGTATAATATGGGAGTTGGAACTCCAGACTATTTATTTGAATCGGTAATTAGAGGAATAGATATGGCAGATTGTGTACTTCCTACTAGAATTGCAAGGAATGGGACAGCTCTTACATCACAAGGAAAAATAGTCATAAGAAATGCAAAATATGCTAAGGATTTTACTCCATTAGATCCAGAATGTGATTGTTATGCTTGTACAAATTATTCAAGGGCATATATTAGACATTTATTTAATGTAGATGAAATTTTAGGAGCAAGGCTTACTACAATTCATAATTTATATTTTTTAATAAAATTAATGGAAAACATTAGAAAAGCCATAAAAGAAGATAGAATTCTTGAATATAAAGATGAGTTTTATAAAAAATATGGTTATAATGATAAAAATTAGATGAATTATTTAAAAAATACTGTATAATAGATTATAGAAAGGGAGGGGTTTATACATGCCACAACAGTTACAAGGACTAATAATACCTATAGGATTTTTAGTCGTATTTTATATTTTTGCCATTAGACCACAAAAGAAAAGAGAACAACAAGTAAGAGAAATGAGAGATAATCTAAGAGTTGGTGATGAAATAATTACCATTGGTGGGATTAATGGGAAGATTATAAAAGTAAAAGAAGACTTTATAACCATAGAAGTAGGTTCTTCTAGAACTAAATTAGATATGGCTAGATGGTCAGTTGGTTCAGTAGTTAATAAAAATGAATCAAAAAAATCTAAAGATGAAGAAGTAGATACTAAAGAAGAGGATAAATAGAAAAAAAGCTTCCTAATTTAATAAGGAAGCTTTTTTTATGTAATAAATATCACTTTCCTTAAATAAATTAAAATAAGGATAAGGAGGGAGATATATGAAAACAAAGAATTTAGACAGAGGTATTCATTTATTAAGGGGGTTGCTTTTAGCCTATATTATTACTTGTATTCTAATATTATTTTTTTCACTACTATTAACCTATTCATCACTTAAAGAAAATAAAATGCCTTTAATGAATACAGTAATTATGATGCTGAGTATAATAGTAGGCAGTATTTATGTGTCCAAGGGGATTAAGGAAAAAGGCTGGATTAATGGGGGAATAGTAGGAATAGTATATTATTCAATATTAATTATACTTAATCTTATATTCTTAAAATCTTTAAAATTAGATATATTTTCAATTTCAAAATTAGCACTAGCCTGTATTACTGGAATAATAGGTGGCATTATTGGGATAAACATATCTTAAAAGAAAAAAAGCTTTAAATTCAAAAAAGAATATGATATAATAAATAGCAGAAAATAGACGCCAAGGGGGGATTTAAAATGAAATATATAAAGACAATATCTGGCAGCAATTTGAAAGATACTATAGCTAAAGGTGGTTGTGGAGAATGTCAAACTTCATGCCAATCAGCTTGTAAAACATCCTGTACTGTAGGAAATCAAAAATGCGAAAATAAATAAAAAAGTAAAGGGTGGTGGTTTATCCACTACTTTTTATTTGTATAAAATTGTTAATTGGGAGGAAGTTTAATGAATAGGGCATCAAAGATGCATAAGTTTCATTTAAATAATAAGTATATTATCTTAGATGTAAATACTGGTGCAGTACATGTAGTTGATAAAATTGTATATGAAATAATAGATTATTATGGAGAAAAGTCCATAGATGAAATAAAGAATATATTTAAAAGTACCTATGGTGAAAAAGCAGTTGAAGATGTTTATAATGAAATAGATGAATTAGTTAAAGAGGGGCTTTTATTTTCTGAGGGGATAGATATTTCTAATTTTAAATATAATGAGGAAAATATTGTTAAAGCAATGTGTTTACACGTGGCACATGACTGCAATTTAAAATGCAACTATTGTTTTGCATCCCAAGGAGATTTTAAAGGAGAAAGGTCATTAATGTCTTTAGAAGTTGGAAAAAAGGCATTGGACTATCTTGTTAAACATTCTGGTACTAGAAGAAATCTAGAGGTGGACTTTTTTGGTGGAGAACCCCTTATGAATTTTAACTTAGTTAAGGAACTGGTACAATATGGAAGAAGTTTAGAACAAGAGTACAATAAGAACTTTAGATTTACTATTACTACAAATGGAGTTTTACTTGATGATGAAAAGATTGATTATATCAATGAAAACATGTCAAATGTTGTTCTTAGTTTAGATGGAAGAAAAGAAGTTAATGATAATATGAGAAAGACAATCTCTGGGGAAGGTAGCTATGATATCATTCTACCTAAGTTTAAAAAAATGGTGGAAAAAAGAGGAGATAAGGATTACTATATCAGAGGTACCTTTACTAGCAATAATATTGATTTTTCCAAAGATGCATTAGATTTTTATAATAATGGATTTAAAAAGATTTCCATAGAACCAGTAGTGACTTCAGAGGAAATGGATTACGCTTTAAGAGAAGAACATCTACAATTAGTTTTAGATGAATATGAAAAATTTTCTAAGGAATATATTAATATAAAAAAGATGGACAAAGATTTTTATTTTTTTCATTTTATGATAGATTTAAAGCAGGGACCCTGTATAATTAAGCGAGCTGTTGGTTGTGGGGCAGGGTCAGAATATATGGCAGTTACTCCTGAAGGAGATTTATATCCTTGTCACCAATTTGTAGGGGAAGAAGGGTTTAAACTAGGTACTGTTTTTGATGGAGTTGAAAATACAAGTTTAAGAGAAAAGTTTAAGAAAGCTAATGTATACAACAAGGAAGAATGTAGAGAATGCTGGGCAAGATTTTACTGTAGTGGAGGATGCCATGCAAACTCATACCATGCTCATAAAGATCTTAGTAAAGCATATAAATTAGGCTGTGAGATGGAAAAGAAAAGAATAGAATGTGCCATATCTATATTGGCAAACTTAGATGATTAGGAGGGGTAAGATGAAAGCTAAAAACACTATATTATTTATATTAGTATTAGCTATAGTAGGAGGTAGCACATTTTTAGCATTAAATGGTGCTAAAATTGGCAAATATGAGATTCCAAAAGCAAAGGATTCAATTGAATTAGGATTGGAATTGGCTGGAGGAGTTTATGTAGTGCTAGAAGCTCAAACTGATGCCAAGGGTGCTGAACTTCAAAAAATTATGGAGCAATCAAAGGCTATTATCAATGAGAGGATAAATGGTCTTGGTGTATCAGAACCTAATATTTCAATTGAAGGTGGTAATAGGATAAGAGTTGAGTTAGCAGGTATAAATGATCCACAAAAGGCCATTGAACTAATAGGTAAGACAGCACAATTACAATTTGTTGATCCAAAAGGAAATATTGTATTGACAGGAAAAAATGTTGCAGGGTCAGAAGTTCAATATCATACAGACAAATTAAATCAACAGGAAATTGTTGTAAGTCTAGAGTTGGATAAGGAAGGTACTGAAAGATTTGCTGAAGCTACTGGAAGACTTACATTAGAACCAAAGAGAGAAGATAGAATTATTTATATAATTTTAGATGATCAGGTAATATCATATCCAGCAGTGAAAGGTGTAGCAGAAGGTGGAACAGCAATTACAGATGGTAAGGCTGTTATAACAGGAGGGTTTACTTTAGAAGAAGCTAGTCAATTGGCAACTCTAATTAGAGCAGGTGCTTTACCAGTAGAAATGAAGGAATTACAAACATCTGTTATTGGACCAACTTTAGGATTAGAAGCATATGAAAAAAGTATAAAAGCAGGAGCAATTGCACTTCTTATAATTATGGTTTTTATGATGAGTATATATAGAATACCTGGCTTTATTGCTTCTATTGGACTTATTATATATACATTGATAACTATATTTACTATGTCATCCTTAGGCGTTAAATTAACACTTCCAGGCATAGCAGGTTTAATACTGTCTATAGGTATGGCAGTAGATGCCAATGTTATAATCTTTGAAAGAATCAAAGAAGAAATAAAAATAGGTAAGAGTGTTAGAACTGCTGTAGATGCAGGATTTAAGAGAGCACTTACATCTGTAATAGACTCTAATATAACCACTTTAATAGCTGGAACTGTATTATATTATTTTGGTACTGGTCCTATTAAGGGATTTGGTGTAACCTTAATAATAGGTATAGTTGCTTCTATGATAACATCAGTTATTATTTCAAAATATTTGTTAAAATCAATAGTATCAATTACAGGTGGCAAGAATAGCAAGCTTTATGGAGCTTAATAGAGGGGTGAAAAAATGGATATTATTAAAAATAGAAAGATATTTGCAATATTTTCATTAGTTATAATCATAGTGGGACTTCTTATGTTTTTTACTAAGGGTTTAAACTATGGAATTGATTTTACTGGTGGTACATTAATTCAGATAAATGCAGGAAAATTTATACCAGTAGATGAAGTTAGAGAAATAACAGATGAATATGATAAAGATGTAAGTGTTTTACATGCAGGTATAGAAAAAGATGAAATAATAATAAAAAGTACCTTAGACCTTTCAAATGATACAATCACAAGTATAGTAAATAAATTTATAGAAAAATATAATATAAATGAAAATAATTTTCAATCTGAAAAATTTGGTCCTTTGATGGGAAAAGAAATAAGGGAAAAAGCTATGTTATCCACATTAATAGCAACTGTATTAATGCTTGGATTTATAACATGGAGGTTTGAATTCAACTTTGGATTAGCAGCTATAATTGCTTTAGTGCATGATATATTCATTATGCTAGCTGTTTATTCTATTCTTAGAATTCCAGTAAATAGTTCTTTTATTGTTGCAATTTTAACTATTTTAGGATATTCTATAAATGATACAATAGTAATTTTTGATAGAATAAGAGAAAATGTAAGATTATATCCAAAGGAATCACCAGAAAATTTAATAAATAAGAGTATAAAGCAATCTTTAAAGAGAACAATAAACACATCTTTTACTACTTTAATTGCAATTCTTATGTTATATATATTAGGGGTTGAAGCTATTAAGGTACTTGCATTACCACTTATGATAGGTGTTTTGGCTGGTACTTATTCATCAATGTTTATTGCATCTCCAATTTGGTACGAACTTAAAAATAGAAAAATAAAAACTGCTAAATAGGCAGTTTTTATTTTATATCATAAGAAGTTTTTGTCAAAAAATAAGAAATATATAAGAATAACTAGAATTAAATGTAATAAAATGATAAAATTTAGATACTAATTAGCGTATCTAAATTTTATTTCTATTGGAGTGAAGTAATTGGAGAAGTGGTTTATAAAAAACAAAGGAAATGATTATAAAAAAATTGCAAAGGATTTTAAAATATCTGAATTTTTATCTAAACTTTTAGTTAATAGAGATATAACTGATTATAGATTAATAGATAGTTTTATATATCCAGATTTAAGTAAATTACATAGTCCAGATTTTATGAAAGATTTATTAAAAGGTGCATCTATTATTAAAGAGGATATTATTAACAAGAGAAAAATAAGAATAGTTGGAGATTATGATGTAGACGGAGTAATTTCAATTTATTTATTATATAGAGGGATTAAAAAATGTGGAGGTAATGTAGATTATGTTGTACCAAATAGAATTGATGATGGCTATGGTATAAATATTGAAATTATTAAAGAAGCAAAAATAGATAATATAGATACTATAATAACTTGCGATAATGGTATAGCAGCAATAGAGCAAATAGAGTTTGCAAAAAAACTTGGACTAACTGTAATAGTTACAGATCATCATGATATACCTTTTATATTAGATGAAAAGGGGGAAAAAAAATATTTATATACTGATGCAGATGCAGTAATAAATCCAAAACAAGAAGATTGTAAATATCCCTTTAAAGGTCTTTGTGGAGCAGCAGTAGTATTCAAATTAATACAAAAATTATACTCTATATTTAATTTGCCACAAGAAGAGATTTATTATTTTTTAGAATATCTTGCTATTGCAACAGTCTGTGATGTAGTAGATTTAGTTGATGAAAATAGAATTATAGTAAAGAAGGGCTTAGAGCTTTTAAATAAGACTAAAAATATTGGTTTAAAAGCTTTGATAAAAGAAACAGGTATAGAAGGTAAGGAAATTGGAGTATATCATTTAGGGTTTATTATTGGACCAAATATTAATGCTTCTGGAAGACTGGATTCAGCTTTAAAAGCTATAGAATTACTTTTATCAGATGATTTAGATAGTGCAGATACTTTGGCAAAAGAACTTCGAGAGTTAAATGATGAGAGAAAAGAAATGACTAAAGAAGGAGTAGAAAAAATAGTAAAAATTATTGAAACTTCGGAATTAAAAGATGATAAAGTATTTGTAATCTATGAACCAGAGATACATGAAAGTATTGCAGGAATCATAGCAGGAAGAATTAAGGAAAGATATAATAAGCCTACAATAGTATTAACTCGAGGGAAGGATGGAGTAAAAGGATCTGGCAGATCTATAGAAGGGTATAATATGTTTGAAGAATTATCACAATGTAAGGACTTATTATCGAGGTTTGGTGGACATCCTATGGCAGCAGGTTTGTCTCTAGAAGAGGATAATATAATTAAACTACGAAAATCTTTAAATAAAAATACAATATTAACAGATGAAGATTTAATACCTAAAGTATATATAGATATGCAAATTCCTTTAGAATATATAAGCTTTAAGTTAATTAATGAAATAAAACTTTTAGAACCATTTGGAAAAGGGAATACTAAGCCTATATTTGGTGAAAAAAATCTAAAAATTAATCGGGCTTTTATACTAGGTGCAAATAGAAATGTTTTAAAGCTAATATTGGAAAATGAAAGCAGAAAAACATTGGAAGGAATATTTTTTGGAGATATTGAAGCCTTTGAAAATACAATAGAAAATATTTATGGAAAAAATGAACTTAATAAGGTCTATAGTGGAATAGATAATAATATAAAAATTGATATTCTATACTATCCTTCAATTAATGAATATAATGGTAATACTAATTTGCAAATTATAATTCAAAATTATAGGGTATCAAGAAATGTGGCATATTAACCTATTTGTTATAAGCAATTGATAATGGGTAATTATAAATAATCAAACTTATAGACACATTCATTAATATGAAGAGGGTGAATCAAATGTTAGAGAACTTACTATTAAAAATAGAACAATATAATTCACAAGCAGATCTAAGCCTTATAGTAAAGGCATATAATTTCGCTCAACTAGCTCATGAAGGACAGATAAGGAATTCAGGTGAAAAGTTTTTTATTCACCCCTTCAATGTTGCCATTATATTAGCAGATTTAAATATGGACACGGATACCATAGTAGCAGGTCTACTTCATGATGTTATAGAAGATACAGAAATAACCTATGAGAATATTGTAGAAGAATTCGGAGTTGAAATAGCCAATTTAGTAGAAGGAGTAACGAAATTAAAGAAACTTCAATATAAGACTAAGCAGGAAAATCAAGCAGAAAATTTGAGAAAAATGGTTTTAGCTATGGCAAATGATATAAGAGTTATTATAGTTAAACTGGCTGATAGACTTCATAATATGAGGACATTAGAATATATGAGAGATGAAAAGAGAAAAGAAAAGGCTCTAGAAACTCTAGAGATTTATGCTCCCTTAGCACATAGATTGGGAATTTCTAAAATAAAATGGGAGCTAGAAGATTTATCTTTAAGATATCTTGATCCTGATAATTACTATGATTTAGTTGAGAAGGTTTCTAAGAGAAGACAAGAAAGGGAAGCATATGTAAAAAACATAATAGAAACTTTAAGTAAAAAACTAGATGAAGTTAAAATAAAATATGATGTTAGTGGTAGACCAAAGAATTTTTATAGTATATATAAAAAAATGGTTCATCAAGGAAAAGCTTTTGAGCAAATATTTGATTTAACTGCCATAAGAGTTATAGTAGATAATATTAAAGATTGCTATGAAGTACTTGGTATAGTTCATAACCTATGGAAGCCTTTACCAGGAAGATTCAAGGACTATATAGCCATGCCTAAACCTAATATGTATCAATCCATTCATACTACAGTAATTGGTATGAAGGGAGAAATATTTGAGGTTCAAATACGTACTTGGGAGATGCATAGAACAGCAGAATATGGAATAGCTGCCCATTGGAAATATAAAGAAGGAAGTACAAAATCTGATAGCTTTGATGATAAACTAACATGGTTGAGACAATTACTCGAATGGCAGTCTGATTTAAATGACCCTAAGGACTTTATGGAGACATTAAAGATAGACTTTTTTACAGATGAAGTATTTGTATTTTCTCCAAAGGGAGATGTAATAAACCTTCCTGATGGTTCTACGCCTATTGATTTTGCTTATAGGGTTCATACTGAAGTAGGAAATAAATGTGTAGGGGCTAAAGTAGATGGAAGAATTGTTCCTTTAAATTATAAGCTAAAGAATGGAAATATTGTTGAAATAATTACATCTACAAACAGTAATGGGCCCAGTAGAGATTGGATTAAAATAGTAAAAAGTACTCAGGCAAAGACTAAAATTAGACAATGGTTTAAGGCTAAGGAAAAAGATTTAAATATAATAAGAGGAAAAGAATCATTAGAAAAAGAAGTTAAAAGATTAGGATATAAAACATCTGAAATTTTAAAAGATGAATGGTTGAAAAACATAGCTTGTAAAGTTAGCGTAAATTCTATTGATGATTTGTATGCGTCTATTGGTTATGGTAATATAACATTAAATCAAGTTATTTCAAAATTAAAAGTACAATATAATGATTATTATAAAATAACAGATGAAAAAGCTTTTATAGAAAGTAAAATACAGCAACCTAGTCAAGGGAAGATAAGTAAACCTACTCAAGGTATTAAGATAAAAGGTATAGATAATATTAAAATAAGATTTTCCAAATGTTGTAACCCAGTTCCAGGAGATGAAGTAGTAGGGTATATAACTAGGGGAAGGGGAGTTTCAGTTCATAGGGCAGATTGTCCAAATATAATAATGTCAGAAGATGTGGAGAGGTTTATAGAAGTAGAATGGGATTTTCAAAAGAAAGCGTCATATCCTGCTGAAATACAGATAAAGGCATCAGATAGATCAGGACTTTTGGCAGAGATTACTCAAAAAATAACAGATTCTGATTTAGGAGTAATATCATTAAACGCTAGAACATCCAAGGATAAAATAGTATTTATAAATGTGACCCTTGAGATTAAAAATATTGAAGAGTTAAGGGATTTAATGAAAAAGGTAAAAAGAATAAAAAATGTAATGGATGTATATAGAGTTACAGCTTAAGGAGAGATATAGATGAGAGCAGTTGTACAAAGAGTTTCAGAAGCTACAGTTAGAGTAGATAATAAAGTAGCTGGTGAAATAGGAAAGGGATTATTAGTATTTCTTGGCATAGGTGAAGGAGATACAGAAAAGGACTTAGAATATTTAGTAGATAAGGTTTTAGGACTTCGTATATTTCAAGATGAGAATGATAAAATGAACTTATCTTTATTAGATATTAATGGAGAAATATTAGTTATTTCTCAATTCACTCTTTATGGAGATGTAAGAAAAGGTAAAAGACCTAGTTTTACTGATTCAGCACATCCTGATATAGCCGAGAGAATGTATCTAGAATTTATAGATAAATGTAAGACTAAGGAAATAAAAACAGAAAAAGGCATTTTTGGTGCTGATATGAAAGTAAGCCTTGTAAATGATGGTCCTGTGACCATATTATTAGATAGTAAAAAATTATTTTAGGAGGTATAAATTTGAAAATAGTAAGAATACCAGCAGGCATATATGCAGCCAATTGTTATATTATATATTCTGAAGTTACAAGGGACGCTA
Source organism: Tissierella praeacuta DSM 18095 (assembly GCF_900128955.1). GTDB lineage: Bacteria > Bacillota > Clostridia > Tissierellales > Tissierellaceae > Tissierella > Tissierella praeacuta. Next base: position 7,869 of record NZ_FQTY01000024.1, on the reverse strand, counting down.
TAGTTGTAGATCCAGGTGGAGATGTGGATGATATACTTTCATCAATAAGAGAAAATGGACTTAAAATTAAATATATAGTGCTTACTCATGGTCATGCAGATCATATAGGAGGAGTAAAAGAATTGAAGAAGGTTTTATCTGTTCCAGTGATGATACATGAAGATGATAGAGAAATTCTAGTTGATGGAAATAAAAACCTTTCTACAATAATGGCTATGGGAACAGTGGAAATAGAACCAGATATCCTTTTGAAAGATGGGGATATTATAGAATTTGGTGATGAAAAAGCTCAAGTTATTCATACTCCTGGACATACTCAAGGAGGTATATGTATAAAAATAGGAGATAGTATAATAACGGGAGATACTCTATTTACAGGTTCTATAGGAAGAACAGATTTATTAGGAGGAGATTATGACTCTATAATAAACTCAATAAAAGATAAAATAATGGTTTATTCAGATGATATTAAAGTCTTTCCAGGACATGGAGCTCCATCTACAATAGGTAGAGAGAGGACTTCAAATCCATTTTTACGTTAAGATAAATAAGGTGATTATGTGATAAAGCTATTGTTAATAAATCACGAAACTAGATATGAATTAGTTGAATTAATTAGAGTTTTTTTCCCAGGTCAAGAGGTTATATCTATTGATACAAAAAACGACTATATAGGTGAGGGAATTCTTATAGTTAATTCTTTATATGAGGAGAATGGAATTAAGTTTGCCACTACAAGCCTATATATAAATGATGTTTTAGTTAAACAATCAACGGAAAATATTGAGCTTATAGAAATATATGGAAGATCCATAGACAAATATATAAGAATTGGGATTAAAAAGTCCTTATATAATACGTTGATTTCTCTAAATGAAGCTAAAATACCATGGGGAATTTTAACAGGTATAAGACCAGTTAAAATTGTTCATGAGTTATTGGATAGAAATATAGATGACAATGAGATAATTAGAGTTTTAACAGAAGAATATAAACTATATATTGATAAGGCTAAGTTGATATTAAATATTGGAAAGAAGCAAAGAAAGTATATTGAGCCCTTAAACAAGGATAAGTATAGTTTATACATAAGTATACCTTTTTGTCCTACTAGATGTTTATACTGTTCGTTTCCAGCCTTACCTATAGGTAGATATGAAAATCATATTAAAGAATATATTTCAAAATTAATATATGAAATCAATAATATATCTAAGATGATGAAAGGCAAAAATATAAATACAGTATATATAGGTGGAGGTACACCCACTGCAATTCCACCGACAGAACTTGAAAAAGTAATTCATTGTATTTACAATAATTTTGGACAAAAAGATATAAAAGAATTTACAGTAGAAGCCGGCAGACCAGATACCATTACAGAAGATTATTTAAGAATGTTAAATAAAAATAATATAAGAAGGATAAGTATCAACCCGCAAACCATGAATGATGGTACTTTGAAATTAATAGGTAGACAGCATAAAACAGAAGATATTATTAAAACTTTTAAACTAGCTAAGGAAATTGGATTTGATATAATAAATATGGATTTAATTATAGGACTTCCTGGGGAAGATATTCTTCATGTTAAAAAAACATTAGAAGAAATTAAAAGATTAGATCCAGAGAACCTAACTGTTCATACACTTTCAGTAAAAAGAGGATCAAAATTTAGAGATACTATAGATAAATATTCATTACAACCTCAGAATATTTTAAGTACAATGTTAAATGAAACTATGGAATATTCAAAAGATATGGGATTAGAACCTTATTATCTTTATAGACAAAAACAGATACTTGGAAATTTTGAGAATGTAGGATATTGCAAACCAAAAATGGAATGTATATATAATATTGCTATGATGGAAGAAAAAGAAACTATAATGGCAGCAGGAATGGGGTCAGTATCTAAAATTTTCTTTCCAGAAGAAAATCGAATAGAAAGAGTTCCTAATTTTAAAGATTTAAAGGAATATGTTGAAAGAATAGATGAATTAGTTGAAAACAAAAAAGTTAAGTTAGAAGGTAGTTAATAGGAAGGGGGCTTATATTATGTTATGGTGGACAGAAGAATTGGAAACAGGCATAGAGTCCATAGATAAGCAGCATAAAAGTATATTTGATAAGGCAAGTGAGATTTTCAACTTAGGAGTTAATTCTAATATTAAAGAAGTTGAGAAGATATTTATATTTTTAATGGGGTATGCAAACAATCATTTTTATGAAGAAGAAATATTGATGATGGAAAATTCTTATAAAGATTTTATTGAACATAGAAGACAGCATAATTATTTTATCGAGAAAATTTATAGAATATATCAAAATACAATAGAGGGACAGGTATCAGAAGAAAATCTAAATGATTTAAAATTGTTAATAATAGAATGGCTTGCTAATCATATAAATGTTGAAGATAAGAAATATATTAAATTAATGAAGAGTATTCAATAATACTCCTTGACATGAGTTATTTTATATTCTATAATTAATAAAAATAAATATAATACATTGAAAAGGAAGAGTAGTTAAATTACTTAGTTATAGAGAGTCAGTGAAAGGTGGAAAGCTGACACTAATATTTAATGAAGACACCTTGGAGTAGATAATCTATAAGATTAATTCGCAGAAATGCGTTAAATTTTTGAGTGAGGAAATACCTAATTAGGGTGGTACCGCGAGATAGCCTCTCGTCCCTGGATATCAGAGATGAGAGGTTTATATTTTTTTGAGGAGGTAATATAATGGTAGAAAAAATGGGAAATTTAAGAAGAACTATTATGTGTGGAGAATTAAGACCAGAGCATGATGGTCAAGAAGTAGTGTTGATGGGGTGGGTACAAAGAGAGAGAAATCTAGGTTCACTTATATTTATTGATTTAAGGGATACAACTGGAATTTCTCAAGTAGTATTTGATAATACAGTATCCAGTGAGATATTTGAAAAAGCAGAGAAAGTTAGATCAGAATTTGTATTGGCAGTAAGAGGAAAAGTAAGGATTAGACAATCTATTAATAAAGAAATACCAACTGGAGAAGTAGAGGTATTAGTAGAGGAACTTAAGATTTTAGACGAATCTGAAACTCCGCCTATTTATATTAAGGATGATGATAATGTTTCAGAAAGTATGAAATTAAAATATAGATATCTAGATTTAAGAAAACCATCTATGCAAGAAAAATTGAAATTAAGGGCAAAAACAGCTAAAGTAGTAAGAGACTTTTTATATGAGAATAATTTTATTGAAACTGAAACTCCTATGTTAACAAAGCCAACACCAGAGGGTGCTAGAGATTATTTAGTTCCTAGTAGGGTAAATCCTGGTGAGTTTTATGCATTACCACAATCACCACAGCTAATGAAGCAACTTCTTATGGTTTCAGGAATGGATAGATATTATCAAATAGTAAAATGTTTTAGAGATGAAGATTTAAGGGCTAATAGGCAGCCAGAATTTACACAAATAGATATTGAAATGTCCTTTGTAGACGTAGAGGATATTATTTCCATAAATGAAAAGCTTTTATATAAAATATTTAAGGAAATAAAAGGCATAGAAATAAAATTGCCAATAGATAGGATGACTTATGCTGAAGCTATGGAGAGATATGGAGTGGATAAACCCGATTTAAGATTTGGGTTTGAACTAAAAGATATTTCAGACTTAGTTAAAAACTGTGGCTTCAAAGTATTTAGTGGAGCAGTAGAAAACAAAGGTTCCGTACGAGGAATAAATGTTAAAGGATATGGAGATAAATTTACTAGAAAGGATATAAATTCTCTAGAAGAATATGCAAAGACTTATGGTGCTAAAGGATTGGCTTGGATAAAGATTACAGAAGAAGGAATAACATCACCTATTTCAAAATTCTTTAGTGAGGAAGAATTTACGAATATTTTGAAAAGAATGGATGGAGAAAAAGGAGATTTAATTCTATTTGTAGCTGATAAGAACTCCGTTGTATATGATAGTTTAGGAAATCTAAGAAATGAAGTAGCAAGAAGATTAAATATAATCCATCCTAATGATATGAAATTAGTTTGGATTACTGAATTCCCATTATTTGAATTTGATGAAGAAGAAAATAGATATGTTGCTAAGCATCATCCATTTACACACCCTATGGATGAAGATATAGAATTACTTTTAACGCAGCCTGAAAGAGTTAGAGCCAAAGCTTATGATATAGTTATTAATGGAGATGAATTAGGTGGGGGAAGTATTAGGATCAATAATTCTGATTTACAAAAGAAAATGTTTAGTGCATTAGGATTTACAGAGGAAGAAGCATGGGATAAGTTTGGATTCCTTTTGGAGGCTTTTAAATACGGAACTCCTCCACATGGCGGGATTGCCTATGGTTTTGATAGACTTATAATGCTTCTGTCAAATACATCAAATATTCGTGATGTCATTGCTTTTCCTAAGACTCAATCAGCTACTTGTTTAATGACCAATGCACCTACTGTTGTTTCAGATAAACAGTTAGAGGAAGTTCATGTAAAGTTAAATATTGAATAGTCAAGTTTGGAAGGAGAAAGAAATGAATAGTCCGTTTATGAGATCAGAGCTATTGCTGGGTAAAGAAGGAATGGAAAGATTATCTAAGGCAACAGTAGCCGTATTTGGAGTTGGAGGTGTAGGCTCTTTTACAGTAGAAGCATTAGCCAGAACAGGAATAGGTAACATATCACTAATAGATTATGATATAATAGATATAACCAATATCAACAGGCAAATACACGCTAATATAAAAACAGTAGGATTATCAAAAGTAGAAGCCATGAGAGATAGAATTTTAGATATAAATCCAGATTTAAATATAAAAGTATTTAAAGAAAAATATAATGAAGATACTAAAGAAGCACTTCTTTCTCATAAATATGATTATGTTGTAGACGCTATTGATATGGTTTCCTCTAAAATTGATTTAATTGTACAATGTAAAAAAAGAGGATTACCTATTATTAGTTCTATGGGTGCTGGCAATAAGCTAAATCCTACTATGTTTAAGATAGGGGATATCTATTCTACAAAGGTATGTCCTTTGGCTAAGGTTATGCGACATGAGTTACGAAAGAGAGATATCCAAGATCTTAAAGTAGTATGGTCTGAGGAAGTTCCTAGGAATGTAAACCTAGAAAATGAAAAGCTTAGAAAAGCAGTACCTGGTAGTATTAGTTTTATTCCTTCAGTAGTTGGATTAATTATAGCATCTGAAGTAATAAAGGATATTGCATTTTAGGAGGTGTAAATATGGAGCAGGTTGGATTTGTAAGGAAAGTAAATGGAAACAATGTTGAAGTAGAAGTAAGAAGAGTCTCAGCATGCGGAGATAACTGTAAGAGCTGTGGTGGAAGTTGTAGTGCACCCAATCATGTTGTTATACTTCCAAACAACGTAAATGCTAAAGCTGGAGATTTCGTTGAAATAAGAGGAGAAGCTAAAAATATACTGAAGTATACTATGATTATATATATGGTTCCTGTTACCATGTTAATTATAGGAATATTAATAGGTATGAAGATTTTAAAAAACTTAAATATAATTAGTTATGAGCCTTTTAGTTTTTTAATCGGTTTAGTATTTATGGCAATAGGATATTTTATAGTTAAGATTATTGATAAAAGATTTGGTAAAAGGAATAAAGATATAATACAGATGACAAGAATTATTTAGATAAAGGGGTGCGATTATTGGGAGATAAAACTGCTATTATTAAAAGGCTGAGAAGGGTTGAAGGACAAATAAAGGGAATACAAAAGATGGTTGATGAAGAAAAATTTTGTGGTGATATATTAATTCAAGTAGCTGCAGCAAGGGCAGCTTTAAACAGTGTAGGTGGCTTAGTACTTGAAAATTATATGAAAAATTGTTTAAAAGATTATTTACAAGGTGAAAGTGAAGAAGCTGCTTTAGATAAATTAGTTGATGTAATGCTTAAATATACAAAGCAGAATTAATCTTTTTGTTTAACCCTTTTAATTGATTTGGAAAAACCTGAGGAAATTATTATTCCTATGGCTATAGTAATTGCTATAAAAAAAGTTTCTACACCCTTGTTTGCAGCCAAATTAAAATCATTTTCTATTATAGCAAGCATTGTATAATACATGCCAGCACCAGGAACTAAGGGAACTATTCCCGAAGTGATATAAATGGTTGCTGGCTTTTTACATAGTCTTGCCAAAAGTTCACCCAATAGACCTACTGTTATAGCACCAAAAAATGTTCCTATAATATTGCTATGAAGTAAATTAGCAGTTATATAATATATAGTCCAACCCATAGAGCCAGCAATACCTGCGTATATTAAATTTTCTTTTGGAGAGCTAAACAACACAGAAAATCCAATTGTAGACATAAAAGATAATATTAATTGTTTAATAATATTCAATTAAAATACCCCCTTCGCATAAAAGTTTAGAATAATACCAACACCAAGAGCTATAGCTATTGCAGAAAAAACTGCTTCCATACCTCGAGATAATCCTGACAGAAAATCTCCAGACATAGTATCCCTAGTAGCATTTGTAATTGGTACTCCAGGGACTAGACACATTATAGACCCTATAATTACCTTGTCAAGATTTCCGCCTATACCAATTTTAACGAAAATATGGGAAAAAGCTGCTGCAAGGATTGCACCAAATAAATTATTAATAAAGAAAGTAAGATTAAATTTTGATATTAGATTAATAATAGTTAAAACAATAAAGCTAACAGTAAAACTAGCAATAAAATCTAAAAAAGAGCCTCCAAGAAGAACACAAAAAAAAGCTGCTGCCAAAGAACCAAAAAAGGTTTTAGTTAAATTTGTATAGCTATTTACCTTGTTTATTTTTTTTAATTCTTTAAGTCCATCATCCATAGACATCTGGGAATTAACAAAATTACGAGAAAACTCGTTTACCAAAGTAATTTTATTTAAATCTATTGAAATTGTTTTAACTCTCTTAATATAAGAAATTAATTCACCTTTATATTCTAATGATATAAATATTCCAGTTGGCACTATATAAGCGTCTACATATTTAATATCTTTTCTTGATTTACATATTCTAACTACTGTATCTTCAACTCTATAAATCTCAGCACCACTCCTGAGCATTATATCTCCTGCTAAAGTAGCTAAGATCAATAATTTTTTAATGTTTTTTCTATTATTGATTTCAGAATTATCCATGTTCTCACCTCTTAAATTATATTCTTGTAAAAATGACAAAAACTCTATATAATGTAAATGATTAGTTTTTTACCTTTGAAATTAGTTATACTATATTATAGCATAATATTACTATAATTAATTACAAAAAATAAAAGATGAGGGGAGTAGAAGAGGATGGATTTTTCAAATTTAACTAAGTATGACCCAGAAGTGATGAATATTATTGAAAAGGAATTTAATAGGCAGAAGAAACATATTGAACTTATAGCTTCAGAAAATTTTGTAACCCCACAAGTAATGGAAGCAGCTGGTAGCTATTTAACTAATAAATATGCAGAAGGATATCCAGCCAAAAGATATTATGGCGGTTGTGAAGTAGTAGATATGGTTGAAGACTTAGCTCGTGATAGAATGAAAAAAATATTCGGTGCTGACCATGCTAATGTACAGCCACATTCTGGTTCTAACGCTAATTTGGGAGTTTATTTTGCAGTATTGAAACCCGGAGATAAAGTATTAGGTATGAATTTATCACAGGGCGGACATTTAACCCATGGCAGCCCAGTTAATATTTCAGGAACCTATTACAATTTTATAGCCTATGGAGTAAATAAAGAAACAGAAACAATAGACTATGATGAAGTCAGAGAAATAGCATTAAAAGAAAAGCCAAAGATGATAGTAGCAGGAGCAAGT
>NZ_FQTY01000027.1:3363-21035 GCF_900128955.1 Tissierella praeacuta DSM 18095 | reverse complement strand
CCTATTTAGAAGATGGAAACTGTGTAATCTCCAACAATATTGCAGAAAACAGCATAAGACCATTTACCATCGGTAGAAAAAATTGGACCTTCTGCCGTAGCCCTCAAGGAGCCAATGCAAGTGTATGTGTATACTCATTGGTGGAAACAGCAAAAGCCAATGGATTAAACCCCTATAAATACTTAGATTTTGTCTTATCAAGATTGCCAGGATCTGACTTTAAAACAAATCCTAAAATCTTGGATTCAATGATGCCTTGGAATGATCTAGTTCAAAAAACATGTAAAGCTTAATAAAACTATTATAGGGATATCATACCGATATCCCTATAATTATACAATACATCTATTATTAGACGCTTACTATGCTTCTATCAGATAAATACTATCGTGTTAAAATATCATTTAACATGAAAATCTACAGATAAATCATACGTCTCTTGTTCTGTATATATTGTTTTAACAATACGATATTCTCCTCCTTGGTAAAATTGAATCCCCTCTAAGCTGCAAACAAAACTTTTTTTATTACCATGATCAATATCATAGAGTATATCTTCATATGATACTGAAAGAGGTACATCTTCCCATACATTTTTATTAAAATGTTGTACTTTATAATTATAACCAACCGATATCGTATCACCACTATTATTGATAATATCAACTGTAATATCTTTCATTTCCATTGTAATAATATTTTCATAGTTATTAATCACCATCGTTACATCATCAACAGAAATATTTTGTTCACTATCAACCTGTTTCATACTATTACTTTTTTCATTATTTATTTCTTGCAAAATTTCACTCCCTGAATCATTCCTTTGTTGGCAACCACTACAGTAAATCACACATACAATAAATAAGACAATTATTCTTTTCACAGATGTTTCCCTCCATCTTAAGAAATGTAACCTTTTAATATCTAGTAGTACCTAATGCTGAATTGATTTCATTTGCTTTAATAAAGTGAGCATAGCCATCATGCCTTCCCTTGTGTATACCCAAAGTTAATCTTGCACCAGTTGAACTAATATATGAATATACAACTCCACCACTATCACCGCTGTCTGAAGTATAATCTGCAGATGTTAAATTAGTAAATGTAACACCGTTAATAGTCCATGTGGCATTAGTAGAAATTACTTTACCTGATGTTGCACCTGTTTTCATTCCTCTCTTATTAATGACTGTTCCAACGCCTGGCTCACTTATAGTTCTCGATAATACATTACTTGTACCATCGATAGTATTACTTGGCGTATAATTACTATTTGTCACTTCAATAAAAGCAGCGTCTACCGCTCCAGAATATACACTTTTTTTACATGTGCCAAAGGTTGTCCCTGAATGCGATATAGAATCACCACTAGAAGCAAAGTGAGCTGCTGTTACAATTCCTACTACATTGTTTCTTTTCACACGATACCCAATTGATGCACTTGAACCGCTTTTACTTATTTTGGCTCCTGGTTTAAGACTTACGTCTTCAATATCTTCCCCTTTTGATTGAGCAAAGCTAATCATCTCGTCATCCGTTACTTTTCGCTTAAACTCTGCTATATTCTCATCTGTCAACTCATCAAATTCGACAATAATCCGATTTGATGAATCCGAAAGCTTGAAATAATTAAATTTATTTGCAAAGTCATCTTCTCCATTTAGTTTAAATTCATTGATACGATTCATAGTATTAGTTAACTCAACATATGAGTATTGACACGGCTTAATGATAATATCTGAATCAATCTCATATATTTGTTTTTCCAAATTTTCCGAAACAGATTTTAAATACACAACTAAATTCCCATCATCATCTGTATAGGCTCCTCCATATTCTTCGGAAAGAAAATTATTCTTTCTTGCATTTGTATTAACAATTTTTTCCTGCAATTTTGTGTAATTTTCTAATGCTTTGCTCTGTTTCACCAAATATGTCTCATCGTATTTCTGCAAACTTTCTTTTTCTTCCACCGATAAACCACTCAATATCTCATCTGGAGTATTATCTGCATATGCTGTTATAGCAAGTCCCATAAGTAACGTAAAGCCTAATAAAAGAGCCACTAATGGTTTCCATTTTAAATTGTTCATAAAGTTGCCTCCTTTTCTATCATTCCCATAAACATAAAATACAAAAGTTATCTTTTTATTCCCATAGCTAAATCAAATGAACAGAAACAAACAATTGCCCTCACAAAGAATGATATCTATGTTCCGAAAAAATTAAAAATTCAAAGAAAGGGATTTTAAAATAATTTTCTCACTCTTGTAAAAAATATTTCCTGAATCACAGAATCTACTTACAGTACATTAATATTTAAATATCTCGTTAATTATATTGCTTTTTCTTTCCATAAGTTAATCTACTTGAGTAGCATTGAATTCCTAATCTACACAAATAACCTTTCTTTTTACTATCCTCATATTTATCAGTGGTATAAGCCATCAATATATTATCCATTGGTATCACATCCTTTCATTTTATAGAACTTTTTCTTCTCTTATCTAAATAACGTTTGAAAGAATATTTTCCCTACAAGATTTTTAAAAGTTCCTTAAATCTTTTTTAAAATTCACCAATTTCTTTACTTATTAATTGCAAATATTAACATATTGTTTTTACTATTTTTGAGGAACTTTGAATTTTCTTTTGTAGAACTGGCTTTGTCAACATATTTTCAAACTCAGAATAGGAGTTTAAACCACTTTTTCACAATTATCTGGGCAACTAAATATCAATAAGATTCAACTAAATCTTTATTGGATCTTGTTACAAGACTTAAAACAAAGATTTTAACCCATAATCTTTGTTATAGTATCAATCATATGCTGGGGAATGACATAAATCTAGGATACATTAAAGAACTCATATTCGGATAATATTTCTAAGTTATTTTCTTAAGAGATATCTTTTTTCAAAAACTAATTGGCAAATTTATCTAATCTCAAATTTACTAGCAAAACAAATTAATAAAAATAAAAATTATACCCATTTTAAATACCCTCTTCATATTTAACATATGTTTAGCTACGAAGAATTATCATTACTGCGTTTAATATAAAAAATATTAATTAATCTTTAGCAAGTTCTTCAAGTTCAAATTTTAATTCCTCAGGAAGTTTTACTTTAATATATTCAAGTTTACCAGTTGGTTCAAGCCCTGTTTCAGATTTAGACATTATCCCTTTAGGAATTATCATATTACCATCTTCTAATAAAATGAGTGTCCTAAGATAAGCATTCTCTAAAGAAACGACTGATTCTGTTTTTGAGTCTTCAATTAAATCAATCCTAACAATAACATCTTCTTCAAAGGAGTCAACATATACACCCTCAAGTTCTCTAAGCTGATTGAATATATCTTCGATAGTAATTTTATTTTCGATTTTTCTCCCTGAATTTATAGTATCCAATAATTTATTTTGAATTTCTTCAGCCTTTTTCATATCTTCTTCAGACATTTTTGTAGAGTCATCATATTTTTCATTGCATGATTTGATAAAATCCTTTGTTTTATCTTCTATTTTATTTAATGCCATGAGTTGATTGTTACTGTGTATTATTATTTCGTCTGGTGTAATTAAAAATTCTAAACTTACATTGTTTGATGTGCACGATACCAAAATTAACCCAAAACATAAAATTAGACACATAGTTAATAAAAACTTTTTTATCTTCATATAATTCACCCCTAACTAAGATTCCGATATCACATTTTACTACCAATTGTTCATCTATAATATATAATTCCCCTATCAATATATCAATCAAATCTAACTATTTCCTCCCCAAATATCCCCGATTATCCAATGTCATCTGTCAAACTCCCTATTATTCCTTGTCTAAACCACAATGCATCATCAGAATTGCTGCTTCAACGTGCCTTGGTGCTGTAATAATAATGATCATTGATCCTAGTATCAGAGTATATTTCAGAAAAGTTGCTATGAATGCAACTTTTTAAACCATTACTATCTGTCTACTATCTACAAATTTAGCTCTGCCTGTCACCATAAATTCTATGGCAATTTTGCGCTCACTTTCTACTTTACAATTTGTATAAGGTAATATGTTTATTTTACATTTATATCTTCTTTATTTTCCTTTAGCTTTTGCAGATTTTTCTACCCATCTTCCCAAATTCGAATAACCATCGTCTAAACGGGTGTGATGTTGTTCCATATTTGGGACTTCTTCTTACTGTTTTTCTAAGCCTTTGAGCGTTATTCCATGTTTCTTCATCAATGATAGCTTCGTGGGTATTTTTGAAGATAATTAGCTCGTCATCTTTCGCTTTTCTTCTTTTCTTAGTTTTGTAATCTACGCAAATTGTTTTTCCTAATACAGTATGTCCCATATATTCCTGTTTTTCTAAAATATATCCTACTGTTGTCGGTGTCCAAAAGGTTGGGTCTTCAAGTCCTCTTTTCTTGGAACTATGGTTATTTTCGGGATAATGTATATCTGCATAGGCTGATGGAATAAGGACTTTATCTTTGGTTAGTATGTCGGCTATTTGTGTTACTCCATATTCCTCTATTACAAAGCTATAAATTCGTTTTACGACCTTTGCACTCTCTTTATCAACAAGTAACTGTTGCTTGTTGTTTGGGTTTCTGTAATAGCCATATGGAACGCTTGGAGATACTCTTTTCCCCTGTTCCATTCTCGCTCTGAAGATAGATTGTATCTTTCTTGATGTATCTCTTGCATACCATTCGTTCATAATGTTTAGAAATGGTGTAAAGTCGCTTTCCGCTTTGTTGTTGCTGTCTATTCCGTTGTTAATGGCTATGAACTTTACTCCCTTTTCTTTGAAAAGTATCTCAGTGTAAAACCCTACTTTGAGATAATCTCTTCCGAACCTACTCATATCTTTGACTATAACAGTAGAAATTTTATCTTCTTCCACTGCTTTTATCATTTTTTGAAATCCCTCTCGCTCAAAGGTTGTTCCGCTTACTCCGTCATCAGTGTAGTGGCAGATATTTAGAAATCCATTTCGCTTTGCATAGCTTTCTAAAAGCTCTTTCTGATTGATTATAGAGTTGCTTTCTCCTTTGAAGTTCATCATCACGACTTAAACACTCATAAAGGGCTGTTTGACCTGTTCTAAGGCTCATTTCCATAGCTTGTCCGCCTCCTTTCCTAAATATTTTTAGAAAATAATTTCTCTGTCCTTATTAGGTTAATCCCTTTGGATCAGTAACCACATAAGAGCTAAGGCATTGCATTAAGTTAGGCTTTAGCCAAAATCTTGTTTTACCTGAACCTGAACCACCCACTATTAGCACATTTTTATTTCGTGAATTCTTTGGATTTTTAGGGCGGTTCGACATCATCAACTTCTCTGTCTGGGTTAGTATCACATTATTTTGGAATACGGGGTCTGAAAAAGAGCGAATATTCTCAGCATTATCCCAGGAAGCGTTTTGTCAAGTATCTTTTTTGATTTATTGACGCTTTTTCTTTTGACCTCATTTCCATTTTGAGCAAAGAAAAAAACAGTAAATCTTTTTAATTTACTGTTCCTGTGTTATTTTTATTAAATCGTTTGTGCGATAAACTGGAAGTTGTAGTTCTACATTAATTCTAAAATACCTAAAAGTATACTTGAAATGCCTAACATTACAACTCCACCAAGTTCAAGCAAATTTTCTATATTTTTTTCTTTTTTATACTGTTTGATAAATTTTGGAATCATTAAAACTAAACCTGCTCCAAATAGTAAATATCCAATTCCTTTTAGCATCATATCCCCTCCTACAAACTCAAATTGTTATATCTAATAAAACTAGGTCATCACATCTTATTATACTTATCTCCATTGTCATCAAAATTCTTCTTTAAAGCTTTTTCCGTACATACCATCACTACCGCAAAGCTCACCATTTGAAACAAGGTAATAACAAGTCCTACCCATCCAATCATATCCGTTGATTTATTTATGATAAAAGGCATAATTGCAACAGCTACAATTATTGTGGGAAAAAATAGCTGTAGTGAAATTTTCGAACAATACTTTTGTGCAAAATTCCATGTATCTTGATTTTTCATAGACCGTACTGTCCTATATCCACATGCATTATTAATTTTTTTGAATTTGGGACATAAATACCCTGTTAATAATAATGCAGCTGGTATTAATAGCGTTACTATGAACATAAAAATCCAAAATCCCATGAACTACACCTCCGCAAATTCCAATTTACCTAATTCGTTTTCCAATTTTCATTTTTCTACGCCATTCCGGTGCCAATCCATCATCAGACCAATATTCCTCCATATCAATAATCAAGTTATCTTCAAGATGAATAAAACTTACTACATGAAAAGACGCACTATTATCCAATAGAAAAACACGACAAGCTAAAATAATAGTATCTTCTTTTTCTTCAATTCTCTCTATTTCCCCGTTCCAATTTCCCGGATATTCACAGTTTGCCTTTATATACTCATCTAAAGTAAAAAGCTCATTGGTACAATGCCATTTTATAACAGCGTTTTTATGAAAAAATTTTCTAAGTTCTTCTTCATTTTGTGATAAAACTGCTTTGAAAAATCTATCTATATCCATTGTTATCACCTCAAAATCAATTTGCTTTTTCATCTCTAAACAATGGAGTTTCACTCTCTTTATAAGGATTATAGTTATTGCAATTACAGCCAAACTCTTTTAGAATTTTTATTTTATTATCGTCTGTCCAGACAATCAAAGAGATACCATCGAACTCTTCAACTTTTCCTCTTGTATTCCACTCATTAAACCAGTGCTTTACTGTTTGACGATTTTCATACATAGGACACCAACTCTCAATATAAATTACATCATCTAAAAAAATATCATCTATCCCTAAGTCCTGTTGTGTGAGCCACATATCAAACCATAAACGAATGATTTTTTCTCTTTCATTCATAAATTTAAGCACCTCCAAAACCATATATTTATTAAATATTATATCATTTTTACACCATTTCTCACAGTCCCAAATCTTGACTCTTGTTCCGTGTTAGTTCCTTTGAGTATTTTTGTAACTGCTCTATACAGGTTTTAACTTTTTCTGCCTGTTCAACTTCTTCTCGTATATCTACAATTTTTGAATACAGATTTTCTTTTTCTTTCTTCAGGGTTATTACTTCCGATTTCCATTTGGATATATTTAAGGTCTTGCTTTCTCCTAAATGTTCTTTCAGATATTTCATTGCACTCTAAAATAATCTCTGCCGTATGCTCATTATAGAAATTATCTTGTTTGTTTTTCTTTAGCTTGGTATAGGCTTTGTAAGTGTCTTTATGCTTCAAATATTTCTCGGCTTGGTCAATGAGTTCTGTTTTATCACTTGTTTTCTTTTCGGTATCTTTTATAGCTCTTGTGGTCTTATATTTCTTATCTCTCAAGGTAACTATACTTTCTTTCAGTTCAGATAAAGAAGTTATGTTTTTCTCTTTGAGTAGCTGATAGCTTTCAATATATTTTTCTACGTCCGAATTATTGTTATCTGGATTTTTACGGATAAGATTTTCTTTTGGTGGGAGGGTAGACTTTATATTTTCGTTTTCAGATTTTTCCTCTTTTCCAATTCCTCTTATCCAATTTAGCAAGGCTTTTATTCGTCTTACGATTTCTCTTAATATCTTGTTCTGATGTCTGAGTTCTCGGTTAATATTTCCTCTGTCGGTAGCTATGCCTTTCTTTTCCATTTGACTTGCTGATACGCCCATGTGGATAGTCGGTATTTGTTCTATGCCTTGTCTTTGATAGGAACGGTGGTCAACTTTTTCTTGTATTCTGTTTTCTTCAAGATATTTATTTGTAATGTCTGCCCACGCTTTTCGCCACTCTTCCGCTTTATCTTGTTCGTTCCAATCCACTGTATTTATTTTTCTTGTTTTGTAATTGCCATTTTTAAGTTTTATCTTCGCTTAATGGTCGCATGGTTAATAGTATATGTGCGTGTGGGTTTCCGTCTTTTTTATCGTGTAATGCAATATCGGCACACATACCAACTTTTACAAAATTTTCTTTTACATACTCTCTTACAAGCTCTACCTGTTTTTCTCGATTTAATTCTTTGGGTAGGGCAATTTCTATTTCTCTTGCAAGTTGTGAATTTTTACTTTTTTCTATTTTCTCCACACTGTTCCATAGTATTCCTCTGTCAGAAAATTCCTGAGGTGCATTTTGTGGTAATAGGATTTCTGTATGGGCTATTCCGCCCTTTCTTGTAAAGTCATGGACTACTCCGTCATACTCGTTTTTTATCTTTTCTCCACCACGATAGGCGGAAGCTGCTACTGCACTTTTGCCTTTACCTCTTGAGATGATTTTTATGCAAAGATGATATATCTCCATAGCTAAAAACCTCCTCTCTTTTTCTAATATGGGTATGGTGGCGATAGATAATACTTCCTAAAGAAATCGGATAGCTTTCTTATCCGATTTCTTTTGGGAAGTACACAAGGGGTAGGAAATTTATTTCCGTAGGGGAGTGTAGCTCCCCTGTATCAGCGTTAGCTGATATGCCTTCGGAGAACGCACACACCCTTTAGGGTGTATAAGTGCGCCCTTGTAAACAAGGGACTATTCCTCTATGTCCGTTTCTTCCTCTTGCATTTCTGTATTTTGGTTTTCGATTTCTTCTCGCTTGTCTATAATTTTTAGGATTTTTTGATTGACTGCTTCTTTAATATTCGGGAATGTAATTAACTGATAAAATTCATCTTTTGTGAAATCCTTGCTTTCAGAAAAAATACTTTCAAAGACTGCTCCTTTTTCATAAATGCGTCTATCTCTTTTCTTTCTCTCCTGTAACTTCTGTTCGCTTAACAGTTTCTTTCTTTTGTTTCGTAACTGCTTGATTTCTTCTTCTTCCATTAAAATTTTTTCTTCTATATTTTTCATTTTTTGTTTTCCTCTCTTCATTTTCAATAAAAAAGGTTGAGTATCTTTTGATACCCAACCTTTTTTTACTCTATGAATTTCGCTTTCTTTTTTTAATATTTAAAATCCATTTTCTTTCAAAATTATTTATTCCGAAATTAATTCCTCTATTTCTGCCATTGATATGCTGTTTCTTTGTATTCCTGGATCATTTTTTCCTTTATACAAAATATAATAAATTGTACTTTCATATGTCACAGATGGTGCGTATGCCACACCTTTATAAACACATTCGTTAAACCACTCTTTTTCATAAAATGGTAATCCATATTATCGGTATCTTTTCTGACGCATATTACCCTAAAGTATTTATCTGGAAGTGATGTAGGTTTAGTGGTTGTCTTATAACCCCAATACCCCAAAGAATACAAGTCTGTTAATACATCATCCGCTATACTTGAAATTGATTTAGACACATCATAATAACTGTTTCCAGTTCATCCATCAGGTTGTCTCCAGCTTGTCAAACCTATCGAATATGCATAGCAATTATAGTTTTCATAATTTGAATTCCAAGTACCTAAAGATGTGCTATCTTTCAAAGAATATCTGGATAAATAACTCATTTGAGGATAAATCGTCGAAAAATCTTTTTCTTTAAGTAATCCTTTTTTTATGAGAGATGCTTCAAGATTTTTCAGCATTTCATTCGATGGCATATAATTAAAGTTTGGCACACTTGTATCCAGTTCCCCTTTTAATAACAATGGTGTATACTTGTATACAAAGTTCTCCGCTACATCTCTATGAGTATCATAATATATCGGCAAGGTCAATTCATCATTTTCAAGTTCAGCCAAAAGTTCTTTCTGATTTATTCATCAATAAAATTTTTTCAGGTGATAACTCAAACTCATCAGCATGACTCAAAGTCTGTGGCAAAACCATGGCGGCAAATAAAACAAATGCTAACACGCACAAATATTTTTTTATTTTCTCCAACATTTCTTTATTCCTCATTCATTTTTGATTCATCATCTATGTTTTTCTAGTAACAATTCATATACTCTTTTCACTTCTTTTGCGAATCGAAAATACATTGAATGAGAACGATTTGAAATTCCTTGTATCAATAAATCAAAATCTGTTTTTAATATTTTTGCTATTTCTTCTTCAGTTAAATATTCTTCTAATTCATCATCCACTTCCAAACCATTCTCAATAAACACTTCATACAACTTTTTTTCTGATAAACCTTTTAGTTCATAATACGTATAGGCATTCATAGGTTTATTTGTTATTATTTTGCAAAACAAAATAAATAAGCAAAACATTAACAAAATTATCAAAAAAAATTTTTCATCCCTTTCAACACCTCTCCTCGCTTTATAGTAATATCGTAAAATTATCTCCGTTCTTATACCTCTGAGGATTTATATTTTTCATACAAACTGCACCTCCTGGTAATATATTTTAATCAAGAATATCTTACTAATTAACAATTACAATTCTTGCAGGAATATGTTTCTTTCCCGTCTAAATCAAATACTCGATAGATACATACTCCTAACTTTGTGGCTATGGCATTTGCCACTTTTAATGATGGTGGCTCCGACTCTCCGTTTTTTTCTATCAGACTTATATACTGTCTGGTTATATCCAATCCATCAACCAATTCTTGTTGCGTTATTTTTTTCTCTTTCCGTATTTCTTTAATTCTATTTTTCATATCATAAACACTCTCATTTCATTTTCTTAGAGTATACCACTTTAGTAATATAATTGTAAGTATTTGTTGCTTATTTATTTGAGACTTTTGGACGATTTTTATATTATTTGTTCTGTTCCAAGTGTATTACCTTTATCAGCTTATCTTGAAATGTGTCCTTGCTGTTGAGGTCAAAAAATATCTCGGTTACAAAGGTCTTTCCTTTAATCTTTTTTATCATAGTAGCGTTCGGCTTTCGGGGTGTAGTCTGCTCTTTGGTAGTCTGTGTTTCATTGGTATGTTCTTCTGTTCTTTCTGTCATTCAATTCCTCCTTTTCACTTGCACAAAAAAAGATTTCCTGTTATTAGGAAACCTCTTTTACTGTTGATTTGCATTCAGTTTTAGGTTGTAGCTTTTAGCTTCTTTCTTGCTCTGTATTCCCTTGCTTTTATTCGTTCATACTCACGGAATTTTTCAAGATTTTTGGCTCGGTATTCTTTGGAATATGCCCTATGATAAGCTCGTGATTTTTCTTTCTTTGCTTCTTCGATTTCTTCCCTCATCTGTATCATTTCTTGTTCTGTTGGCTCTATCTGTTTTGTGAGTTCGTTTTCAAATCTTCCGATATAGTTGAAATATACTTCTATACGCTGAATGGCATATTTTGCCCTTTTTACATCTCGCTCATCACAACAATTTTATTGATAAACTCATTGATGGCGGTAAGGGTAATCTCTCCAAAGTCGCAATAGCTTTCTGCCAGTTTGATAAAATTCTTTGCTCTTTGGTTTGCGTTCTCAATTTCGGATAAGCGTTCCTCTATTTCTTCCTGTTCAGCTTTTAAGCTGTAATATTCCTCTGCATACTTTTTAGCAGTTCTCCAATTGATATTATATGTTCTTGATATTTCTGAAATTGATATCCCCTTAAGATAATCATTTCTTATGTCCATCCAAAGTTCTCCTCTCATATCTACACAACTATTATTTTTTATTCTTTAGGTAGTGTTCTCTCTTTGATTAAGAACTCTGCACTTTCTGATTACCCTTTCTCTGTATTTTATCATTGACTTTCACAGCCAGTCTTTTTGTCTTGCCCTTTTAGACCTACTTCGGTGTCTGCGATTTTCTCAATTCGCTATTGAATTTTTATTTGCAGATTTTCATCTATTAGTTATTATTTAGTTTTTTTCATTAAAGGCTGTCACTCCTCCACAGGAACCCATGCCTTCTCAAATTTTGTATCTTTAAACAATTCTGTGAGTCCTGTAATTTGTTTTAATCTTAGAATTTCATCCCGATCCATTTCTAAATGTTTTGATATCCACTTGTCACTTCTTCCAATTTCATGGAGTTCTCTTACTATGTTACTCATTAAGTCTACATAATGAGAGCCTCTAGCTCTATTATGACGAATAGTGCTTGCCATCCTTTGATCCAATGGCTTATAAATTATTGTAACTGGCAATAATCCATTTTCTCTTTGATAAATATCCTTGTGCTCTAGCACAATACGATATCTATGAAATCCATCTACGATAACATATTTATCTTTTGATGCTATATAGTAACACTCAATCGGTTTCGTATATCCATCTTCTTTGATGCTATCGTATAGCAGTGCCATTTCAGGAGGTGCAACGGCATTGGGGTTATATGTATTAGCAACAATTTTTTCTATCGGTACTGCTTTTATTTCATAAACAGGGCTTTTACTAGTCATGTCCATTCTTGCACTCCTCTATATTTTTTTCTAATTAAATCAACTCTATTCTGCTGTTGACGTGTTAGTCCGAGTCCCATCGTTCTACATAAATGATCATTTTTTAAAATAGAATAACACATCCTTTTCCAGGAAGGAATGTCCTTAGTACTTTTTATATCGCCTGTATGATCTGGTATTTTTTGCAAAAATATTACTGTTGACTTTTTATCTAGAGTATAATTTGATATACCATTTCAACTTATTTTATACCCTTTATCAAGTAATTCTTGAATGGATTCTTCTGATAACCCACCACCAACATTATGCCAAAATTCAATCGAAGTCCTAAACTTTTTCATATAATTATTTCGCATTCTAGTGAGCAATGTATCTAACAAAAATTTTGTATAGGATTCCCAAGTATGTCCAAGTGGGAGCGCAATATGGCGATATTCCATTGCCTTACTTTTTCCATATATCGCAGCAAAATTGGCTCCTTCTACACGTCCTAATAATTTGGTTCAAGTCTCAGGTTCCAATACCCGGTATAGATTTAGTGAGTCTTTTGCATATTCGTTAAAGTGAGAAGCAAGTCTCATTTGACTTGGTGTTAAACCTGCTCTATAATACATATCATATAACTTGTTATATGAATAGCCGAATTTATAATATGCAGTCCAAACATCTGATGTTGACCAGTCATACATAGGGGAAGCAGTCCACACATCTTTAAACTGCTTTGAAATCCAGCATTGGTTTTTATAACCATATTTTTTATTCAAGAATCCGCTGTATCTTTGCAATGACTCATCTGCACGAACGCCTAATAAGCAAACAGTTTTTTGTTGTCATGCGTTTCCTTATACCATCGACCAAATTGCTTTGCTAAATCTTCTTGAAGCATTCGATAGCGATATGTATATATTGGGTTATCATCTAGATTTATTAAATAAGGTTTATTAGGAAGGTTACTTATCCATAATTCTTTTTGTTTATCATTCCATGGATACCAATGTATTTGATAATTACTCAACGCTGTTCGAACAGCCATTGGCAAACATACCCAGTATGGCTCAATTTCATTTATGTATTGTTCAAAGATATTTTCTACGCACTCAGTTGTTACTTTATACTGAGCTTCGAAATCTTGATGAAATACACCTATTGTTTTGGGTATCTTATTATCTCTTTTGTATTTCATCAACATATGAAGTAGCAATCCACTGTCTTTGCCACAACTGAAAGATACGTATATATTATCAAATTCTTGAAAAATGAAGTCTAATCGTTTCTGAAAAGCTTCATATACATTTATGTCTTCATATTTCCGTTGCATAGTTTTCCCTTCCTTGTATTGCTCAAAGTGGTAGTGTAATCCTAGAATCAAGCACCTTTATCATCTTAGCCAAACACGGAGTGTGTTGCTTTATACATTGTATAAGTAAACTCCTTTAAAAAATCGTGAAACAAAAGGCCAGTTGCACAAAACAGCACAGATTACTGTTAGCGTGCAACTGGCTGACTTTCTTATAAACTTTAGAATGAGAAAGAGAGGAGTCCTAATATTTGAAATTAATATATACAACTAAAAATGATATAATATTTCGAAAAGGTACACCTTATAAGCAATCAACTTTACACCTACAAAATAGTTAAAATTGCTTGAAATTTGTATAAATTTATAGTATTATTTATAATAAATTAACTTGTTGTGCTAGTTAAAAATTACAAATATAAAAACTCCAGCAATTATGTTAACCTATCATTAATAACACCCATGAAATTAAGACAGGAGGATAACATATGCTAGAGTTTTCTAATAAATATTTTATCAAAGAAGTTACTGATTTAAAAGACTTTATTACAGTCGTTTATATCCTAATTGATGATATTTACCAAGAAATTACTCCAACATACATTAAAGAACGCCGCAATATCAAGGATGCTATCCTAAGTGATAGTGAAATAATTACCATTAGCATCGTTGGTGAATTACTCACCATTGATTCAGAAAAAGCTTGGTTAGGGTTCAGCAATAAAAATCTAAGGAATTTGTTTCCAAGATTCTGTAGTAGAACTAGATTTAACAGAACTCGTAGGGCTTTACACTTAGTCATTGATGAAATTCGTAAGGAACTTACTAAAATTCTGGGATACCGGGATAAATCAGTTAGAATTGTAGATAGCACTCCTATTCCTGTATGCAAGTTTGATAGGGCACATTTTCATAAAATCTTTAAGGTGGATGCAACTTATGGGTATTGTGCCTCCAAAAAAGAAACTTACTATGGATTTAAACTACATGTTCTTGCTACAGTTGATGGTTATGTTACAGATTTCGTCCTTACTCCAGCTAATATTGATGATAGAGAGGCTGTATGGGAGCTGGTTGAAACCTATGAACATATAACTATTTTAGGAGATAAGGGGTATGCCAATAAGCACTTATCTCCAGATTTAGAGACTGAAAAAGAAATTCAGCTGCTATTTATGAAAAGAGATAATGCTAAAAATCCTCATCCGAAATGGCTTCGTCAACATATCTTTAAGCTTAGGAGACGAATTGAAACCACTTTTTCACAACTAGCTACGCAGCTAAATATCAACAAGGTTCTAACCAAATCTATGCTGGGTCTTATTGCAAGACTTAGAACAAAGATTTTAGCCCATAATCTCTGTTACAGCATCAATCATATGTTAGGAAATAACATAAATCTAGGACACATTAAAGAACTCATATTTGGATAATATTTCCGAGCTGTTTTCTTAGGAGGTATCTTTCTTTCAAAAAAGTAATTGGTAAATTCATACAATATCAAATTTACTAGCACATTAGATTAATTTAGTATATTTTTTTTCATTTATTATAAGTCGAAAAGATGTACTATGCACCATTGAAAACAAATATCACAAAATAATATTTATCTAGGAGGTTAAGGAAGAAGCGAATGCTAATGAAAAAAGAGATAAAGTTAAGAAGATCAATTGGTACAATCATAAGAGATATGCTTTGTGGATTATTGGTATTTTCAATATTGTTCCAGATAGCTATAATACCAACATTTGCATTAGATACAGAACATCCCAATCAAATAATAACTGCAGAAGAATCAATCATTGACACTACTCATCAGTATGACTCATCACTGCCGAATTCAACTGAAAATTTGCCAGAGGAAACTCAAAATATTGATTCTAATGGTATTCTTGAAACAGAAAATCAAGTAGTTACTTCCCAGGATATTCTTGAAACAACAACAACGAAAGATTCTATAACAGAAGCTTCCGAAACAAAGATTAAAGAATCTGAATTTCTTATAGAAACACAAGTAGAGACAGAAAGACAAGAATTTTCAGAAGATAAAAAATTAGAGGAGGTTTCAAATACAGATGGCATCGTAGAAGATCCTACAAACACAATTAAAGACGATGAATTACAAGATTTACATAGAAGAATTCAAAATCTTTCAGCACCAACTGAAGATGAGTCTGAAGATTTTACACTCAATGAGAAAGACATAAAACTGGATATTGGAAAGGAATTTCAGTTTCAGCTTGCAGATACGAATGGGACAAAAATAGATGGTGTAGAATGGTTTTGCAGAACAATATACCCTTATGATAGACTATATTCATCAGAACAGATTCAACAAGAGAACTGCTGCAGTATTAATTCTGATGGCATTATTAAAGCAAACAAAAGTGGATTTTTAGAGGTTTGGGCCAAGTATAAAAATTATTTATATATGTGTAAGGTCACAGTTCGCACTAAAGCTCAAACATTTGATGAAAATGCCAATATACAAACCGAACGAAAAGCCGAAGAAATTGCACAAAATATGTTGCATCTCAATGATGTCGATAAAGTCTTAGCAGCACATGACTACTTAGTTGACAATGTACAATATGACCACAGCTATTTGCGAAAGGGTGCTTATGGTGCTTTGATAGATGGTAAAGCAGTTTGCATGGGCTATGCACAGGCATTTCAAAAACTAATGGAGAAACTTAATGTAGAAAGTAGTGTAGTAGTAGGCAATGCTGCTGGACAAGCTCATGCGTGGAATCGAGTAAAGTTATACGGAAAATGGTATTATTTAGATGTTACTTTTGATGATCAACCAAGAAAACCTCTAATAAGCTATAAGTATTTTTTGATTGACCGTGACACTTTAGGTAAGGATCATAGTGACTGGTATTTTCCTCAGGAAGAGCAAACAGGTGGTTTAGAATATAGATATTATCCATATAAAAAGATGGGAATTATAGCAGAAAATCAGGAGCAGTTGGAAAATGTTTTTAAAAGTCAATTAAATTCAAACAACTTTAAAAATATGTTCGTATATGTACTAGTTCATAAAAATATTGACCAACTAACTGTAAAAAGAAAATTAGAGTCACTGGTCGGTGTCGGTACTTCGGTATACGAAGAGTCTAGTTGGAAAGAAACCATAAATGACTATACTTTATACTATTACCAGGTAAATAATATACCTACACATAGTGCAAAAAAAGTAAAATTTGTAAATGTATTATCAGGTAATAGTGATAAGGAGACCACTTCTAAGTTAGTGTTGACTTTTGATAAAAATATAGACAATCTTTCCGTTAATGATATAGTAATAAAAGGTGTCGATAAGAGGGATCTGAAACAGATAAAAGAAGGAATTTATGAGTTATCGATTTCTAATATCTCGATTCCAATAGGTTCAGAGATTATAGTACAAGTAAATAAAAGAGGCTTCGAAATTTCACCCAACACACATAGTGTTCGTTTGAACATTGTAAAAGAATCCGCTCCGGCAGCAGTATTTAAGGCTATAGACGATAGGGTTGGACTGTTGGAAAATATTGAGGTTGGTATGAAATATACTGTAGGAGATGGCGTTTGGCACAAAATAACTTCTACAGAACCGGTACGGGTTAAAACAATTTATCAACGCCCAATTTCGATAATTAAAACAAGCAGCGATGCTTCCAGAATGGATTCGGATCCTCAAATAATCAGGTTGAAAAATCAAAACGAACCAACATGGGTAAAGGCTGTATCTTGTACTGGAAAGAATCAGAATGGTAAAATTATTCATGTAAGCATACAGATGGAATATCAGCGGAAAGATGATACTGTATGGACATCATGCACAGGTCGAGAAATAACAGGGCTTGCTAGCGGAGAATATTATGTACGATATAAAGCAAGCGGTTCTTCTTTAGCATCTCCATTTACTACAGTCCATATAGATGTTTCACCCATAGATAGTACTCCTGATGGTGATGTAGTCAAACCTGACATCTCTGACAAAGATGTGGTCCCACCTCCTGTTCCTAATGTGGAACCCACTGACAACGGAGGTTCTACTGGCAACGGAGG
>NZ_FQTY01000027.1:0-3183 GCF_900128955.1 Tissierella praeacuta DSM 18095 | reverse complement strand
TCTACTGGCAACGGAGGCTCTACTGGCAACGGAGGCTCTACTGAAAAACCGAAATTAGCAACCGAAGCAATTGCCAATATAAAGCCTACAATCACAGGCAATACAGCAACGGTCGATGTGACTGAAACAATTATAAATAAAGCAATCAGCCAAGCACAGGCTGAAGCAAAAAAAAATAATAAAACAGAAAATGGTATCAATATTACCATTAAATCAAATACTGATGGCAAGAATAATCTTATCGCTAATCTGCCTAAAGTAGCTGTTGATGCACTGGTAAAAGATGAAGTCAAAACAAGTACTATCTCAAGCGATGTCATCAGCATTACCTTTACCCTTGATAGTCTAAAAGAAGTTAGAAAACAGCTCAATTCAGATGTGACAGTAAGTGCAAAAAAAATGAATAATAGCACTTTAACAGCTGAAACGAAACAGCTTGTTGGCAACAGAGCAGTTTATGATTTGACCATTACAGGCAAAAACGATAAAAAAGTTACGAAATTTGGAAAAGGAACGGTTTGTATATCTATTCCATATACACTAGGCGCAAACGAAAAGGCCGGCAATGTAGTTGCTTGCTATATTGATAGTAAAGGCAAAGCACATATAGTGCCAAACTCTGTTTACGATCCAGTTACACAAACCCTAAATTTTGTAACAAATTACTTTTCTCTTTATGCAATAGGTGTCAAAGAAGATAAGATTAGCAAATTTAGTGACACAGAAAACCACTGGGCAAAAGGAAGCATTGAGTTTGTAGCCGCACGCAATCTGTTACAAGGCACAGGAAATGGTAAGTTCAGTCCGGATACTGCTATGACAAGAGGAATGTTTGTAACAGCTCTTGGTAGACTTGCAGGAGTTGATGTAAGCAAGTATAAGGAAAGTCGCTTTACTGATGTCAAAACAGGCTCATACTATCTTCCATATGTTGAATGGGCGCATGAAGAAGGGATTGTAAAAGGTATTTCTACTACAGCCTTTGCTCCGGATAAAAATATCACCCGTGAACAAATGGCAGTTGTCATGCAAAATTATGCGAAAGCCATTGGTTTTGCAGTTCCAAAGGTTCATGCAGAAGTAATTTTTACAGACAATGCTAAAATCAGCAGTTATGCAAAGGATGCCGTAAAACAAATACAGATGGCAGGTGTTCTATCTGGCAAAAACGGTAATGTCTTTGACCCTCAGAGTATCGCTACCAGAGCGCAAGTGTCTGCTGTCTTGAAACGCTTTGCAGAGCTTGTAATTAGTTCTGATATTATGCAGGGCTGGACGCAAAACGACAGTGGCAAATGAATGTACTACAAAGATGGAAAAGCTCTTACAGGCAAAGAAATCATCGCTGGTACTTCCTATGAGTTTAATGCATACGGAGAAACTGAAGCTAAACCACAACACATTTTCGGTAATATCTATGTGATTCAAAAAGGTGATAGTTTCTGGAGCATTTCCAAAAAATATGGTTGCAGTGCTACTGAACTTGCAAGAATGAATAATAAAACTATTTTCAGTACACTGCACTCTGGCGATATTTTAAAGGTACCTGAAAAAACAAAGTAAAATAGTTTAATATCTTTTGTGACGGCAGTGCTGGCGCTTGAGTCTTCAAGCACCAGCACTGCTGTTTTTTGTGTACCTCTACTAAATGAGAGTTAGGTATATTTTTATCCGTTTAATATATTATCCATAATCTTAGGAATTTTTTTAAGCAATAACAATACTATCAAAGTATAAATTTATAGCTTTGTCATTTTGAGCTGTTGCTCTCAAGAGAAAACCTCAGATTAAAACCATAATTTAATTATAGGAGATAGGGTAAGACCAATCGCCCAAGCTGTTTTTTTCGTATACACTTATCACTTAGAGATGTCAGCACTGCCTTTGCTACAAGCACTGTCGTTGATACTGGTTCTGCCAAATATACCACCTCCGTAAAAAAATCACCCACTATGCGACTGCATGAATAATCGTCAAGTGAGTGATTTCATGTGAACAGTTACATTGTAAACTCTTGTGACGGCTCTAATGAGTCTTGTTGTTCTTTTTAACATAGCTCCTGCTTTAAGAGCAACTCCATGCTGTAGTCAATGATTTTTGCTTTTCTCTCGGAAATTATGACATTATAGAAATCCTTTTGCAAATCTGTAACGGTTGGCGTTTCATCAATCAAACAACCTATTTTATCCATGTCAATACGTTCTGCAATTCGTTTCAATGCTTCATTACAGCCCTCATTTTGAAGAGATGAGATATAGTCAAAGTAGGCTATTTTTTTACCATTTTCTACAACAGCTGAGGCGGGAAAGACATAAATTCTCTGGTTAATCTCTGCCTCATTATTCAAAACAGTTTCCATCATCACTTCATCCATTTGAGGATAAAGGCAGGAGCCACAGTCGTAGACGGGAGCAATATCAGCGCATTAGTTTTGCTCATCAATCAAAATTCCCCAGTTGCCGTTGTGACGGTCAAAGTTACCAAGGAAAGCATCTGCTATAAACATATCCCAAAAGAAGTCTTTGAGTTTTTGTGGTTCTACAAGGGATTGCTCATCAATGGCTTTCATAATGGAGGAAAGCTCCGTACTGTATCAACTCTGCTCACTATCTACATAGGTATTTTTTAGGTGGACAAACCCCATCAGTTTCTTACCATCAGCAGTAAAATCCTTACAGGCAACCACAACTTTTTCTTTGCCACGCTTGTCGGTATAGGTGCCAAGGAGAGTTTCCTGTACTGTGAATCCAAGCATTTCAAAGATATGGCAAACGAGATA
The DNA here is from genome assembly GCF_900128955.1 of Tissierella praeacuta DSM 18095. Taxonomy (GTDB): domain Bacteria; phylum Bacillota; class Clostridia; order Tissierellales; family Tissierellaceae; genus Tissierella; species Tissierella praeacuta. Next base: position 404 of record NZ_FQTY01000027.1, on the reverse strand, counting down.
TTCGCTGATACAGCTGTTAATATAACTCATCACTTTGCTTTTGGTTGGCACTGGTGGAAACTTTAACATATAGCTTGTGCCATTAGATAAAACTCCTATTAAGGTTATTTTTAATGAAGATATACTTGTCACAGGTGCTACTATGCACACACAATGCGCTATTATGTGGTTGAAAAATAATAAATAACAAATAAAACCACATAAAAAGTGACTACCACGAGCACAAAATCCGCATAGTAGCTAAACACGTAAATATGCAGTGAATAAATATAAAATTCACTGCATATTTTTTTATATCCAAAAACAGCAGAAAGAAGTTTTTTAATGTCAAGATATTTCTGTAGATAAAATCTCATTATAAATGAATTTGCCGACGAACAGTTCATTGACAATTTTAAGTAATG
>NZ_FQTY01000029.1 GCF_900128955.1 Tissierella praeacuta DSM 18095 | reverse complement strand
AGAGGGTTTCAATATACAGGAAATATTTTCAAAAGTAAGATTGAAGAAGCTGGAATGACCCAAAGCATGTCCAGAGTTGGTAAATGTATAGATAATGGTCCTATGGAAGGTTTTTTTGGTATATTAAAGACTAAAATGTTTTACGGTAAGAAGTTTAAAACACTTGAAGAATTAAGGGAAAAAATAATTCAATATATAAAATTTTACAATGAAAAAAGATTTCAAAAAGGATTAGGATGCATGGCTCCTTTAGAATATCGAAACCATGCATCCTAATGTGCATAAATTTTAATTAAATTGATTGTCTACTTGACAAAGGTCAGTTCAAAAAGACTCTTTTAATTTTAATTTTTTATTACATTCTTTTACAAGCTTCTACTACATGGGATAATAAAAGTGATGTAGTCACTGCACCAACCCCACCAGGTACTGGCGTTATCATAGAAACCATCTCAGATACTTCTGGATAATCAATATCCCCACTTAACTTTCCTTCATTATCTAAACTAACTCCTACATCTATACAAATTGATTTTTCATTAAAATATTTCTTATCAAAGAATTTTGCCTTTCCTAAAGCCGTAACTACTACATCAGCCTTGCTGGTTATCTCATGTAAATTTTTAGTTCTAGAATGACAAATAGTTACAGTAGCATTCTTTTCAAGCAACATCATAGCTAGAGGTTTACCAAGTACCATGGATCTATTAACAACTACCACATTTTTGCCTTCTAATTCAACATTATTATATAATAATATCTCCATAGCCGCCTTTGGAGTACAAGGTGTAAATCCAGACATATTCCCTTCAAATATTTTTGCTAAATTTAAAGGATGCATACAATCAACGTCTTTAGCAGGAGATAATGCCTCTCTTATTCTTGCCTCATCAATATGTTTTGGTAACGGTCTAAATATAAGCACTCCTGATATAGAATTATCTTGATTTAATTCTTCCATAAACTCTACTAATTCATTAGTCGTCATATCTAGGTCTTTTTCAAAGACTTGAGATTTTATTCCAATGGTTTCACAATTTTTAATTATACTCTTCTCGTAAGAAACATCATCAGGATTATTCCCTAATCTAACAATACCCAAAGTAGGTACTTTCCCTATTTTAGCAAGTTCTTCAATGTCCTTTTTCATTTTTTCCTTGATTTGAGCTGCTACAACATTACCTTTTAAAATCTCTGCCATTTAACAACACCTCTTTCATCTATTATCTACAATTAAATTGTAGTGATAATTCAAATTATAACATATTCCCTTTTAAATTCAAGAATTCATTGGAAAAGGCACTCAAATCTTGAGTGCCTTTTGATTAATTATTATTTGATACATTTTTTATATTTTTCTTTAATCGTACCTTTGGTTCAGCAGGCATACCAAATAGTGGAATAAGTCTATCTAAGCCTGTTAAAGTCAATAATAATATTGAAACTACAGCTATGATTGCCATAAAATTATATTTAATTAAATCAAATGCTACAAATTCATGTAATGGATATATGGCTGTTGCAATTCCAACGAAGAAACCTACATATACATGCCATGGAATAAGCTGAGAACCAAATACTCCCAAGGCGTCTGAGAAGGTAGCATTTCTTAATTTAAGTTTATACATATCCTCTTCGCTTCCTTCCACATTCTCCTCAACTAAACCTTTTATAATTGGTCCAATAGTTACTATTTGAGCCATCTCATCTGCTAAGGCAGAATTTCCTATAATAGATAAAATACCATTAGCAAACATTAACTGTCTAACATTTCTTGATACCTTAGATATAAAGTCTGACAATGGTTTAAAGGCATGCATCTTAGACATTACACCACCAAATGCTCCAACCCACATCATCATAACTATAACCCATGAACCAGCATCTGAAAATCCAGTATATACTGAGCCTAAAAATGCATGAGTCGATTCAACAGTACCTGCTACTAAACCTAATAAATATGAAGAAATAAGCCCAAGACCTAAACACGCTAAAGTAGGTAAGCCTTTAATAGCAACTGCTAATACCACTATTAGTGGTAAAATCATATAAGGCGGCACTCCCTCCTTTACCTGATTTAATAAATCTACTGCGGCAGGTCTCTTCTCAGCTAAAGTCGTCCATACTTCTTCTGGAATTTGATTTATAGCATCTGCTGCACTACCTACAGTATTAGGTAGTCCTAAACTAAATGTAAAGAATAAAACCGCTGCTAAAACCAAACATAGAATAGACCATACACCTTGATGCCTTATTCTATGTATTACCTCTACTCCTTGAATACCGGAGCTAACAACAGTAGTATCTGATATAAGTCCTATATTGTCTCCAAAACAAGCACCACCTGCAATTGCACAAACAGTCAATGCTGGATTCCCAACAACTATATGATTCAACCATAGAAAAATAGGTGCGGTGGCTGCAAAAGTACCCCAAGATGTACCAGTTGCAATGGATAAAATTGCTGAAACTACAAATGCAGTGACTGCAACAGTTTTAGCTGTTAAACCTAATCTTAGAGCAATATTTATAATTGCAGCGCCAACTCCTGTTGACATAAATGCTTCTGCCATAGCATAAGCAAGCATAAGAATAAAAAATACTAATTGCATCTCTTTAACATTTTCTACTGCTGCATCAACGATATCATTGAACTTTATCTTTTCAGTTGCATAAGCTATTATTGCAGCATAAACTGTTGCAATAGGTGCTATAACTAAAATATCCAGTTCAAGGTTACCAAGGTTACTAGCCATCATAAGTCCTGCTAGTAAAAATACGGGTGAAAGCTTTAATAATGCTATCATTTTTTAACCCTCCTCCTTTTTATGGAACTGCATTGTTAAAATTTAATTAAAGTATAACATATTAAAATACCTTAGACAACTGAAATTTTTTACTAATTAGAATATTTAGATATTTGTTATGACATTTTAAAACGCATTAAAAGACTCTCCTTGTCCTTCAATGCGTTTTTCTAGAATTAATTGTTTAAGATTCTTCTTCCTGTTACATATCTAGCCTTGTAATAAGCTTCATCTAAAGAGGATATAGTAACTTGCTTTCTACCTGAAGACGCATGTATCATATTATTATCTCCAATATATAAACCCACATGACCAATTCCCTTACCAGTAGTTCTAAAAAATACTAAGTCCCCAGGAATCAATTCATCTCTTTTTACTTCAACCCCATTTTTCACCTGATCACTAGATGACCTATTAAGCTTAATGCCCAATACATTTAAGTACATGGAATAAGTAAATCCTGAGCAATCATATCCCCGCTTTCCAGTATCAGCAGATACATATGGTTTTCCCAATTCACCATATGCCGTTTTAATTAATTTAGTAACAGATGCTGCTCTTTTGGATACGTTTCCTCTAGTAACCTTTTCTCTTGTATTTCTTAATTCGATATATCTTCCTCCTACTTTAAATTCATTTCCCTCTTCATCTATAATAGTATAAATATCATCTTTAAAATCCTTTACAGAAACCATTTCCCCTTTGATTAATGTATAAAAAGATTTATCATTTTTTAAAACCTTATCAACTTTTGAAATACCATAGGATATATTTTCTTCCTCTACAATTTCAACATCTGATAATTTTATATATCCCTTAGTACCTCTTTCTGTACTAAATAAACCGTAATTTTCTTCATATTTAATTGCTTGTACAACCTGATTTGTAGTTAATAATCCAATAGAGTTTCCCTCTGGCTTGTCTAAAATATTAGTGTCTTTTATTACTATGTAGTTTTGAGCCACTTTTATAATATTATCCTTAGGTACTTCATAATTCGTATTTTCTCTTTCAATTATATAAACTCTATCATTTTCTTTGATAATATTAACATTTTCTTCTTTGCTAAATACAACTTTAGTGCCATCCTCCTTGGTGCCAAGATACTCCTTAACAAATATACCAGTGTCTTTAAAACCAATTAAACCAATAAGACATATACCCACAATAGTTGTCGGCAGTTTGTGTTTTCTATTATTCAATATGAACACTCCCTTGCATCAGATTTTAAATATAACACTATTATATTCTATTATATTAAAGCATGCAACCTAATTATTACAAAATGATTACAAAAATTACTTATTATTTCTGAAATGGCTCAATATGAATCATACAATGCTTTATATCACTTATTTCTGCTTCCAATCTATCATGAACCTTTTCTGCAATATCATGACCAATTTTTACAGAAATATTAGAATCCACAAAAATCTCTATATCTACATATATTTTATTACCAAACACTCTAGTTTTTAAATCTTTAATTCCTCTAACTCCATCTATAGATTTGGTTTTTTCTTTAATAATCTTAAGCATCTCTTTACTAGCTGACTCATCAACTAATTCCTTCACTGACTTAATATATAAATCCCCACCAACTTTAATAACTAGCATAGATACAATAATACCTGCTATTGGATCTAAAGCAGGAAATCCTAATCGAGCACCTAAAACACCTACAAAAGTACCTACTGATGAAAAAGCATCTGACCTATGATGCCAAGCATCTGCCTCCATAGATATACTTTTTATTTTCCTAGCAATTTTAATTGTATACCAATACATACCTTCTTTAACTATAATAGATAAAAATGCAGTTATTAAAGCAATTGATTTTGGTATCTTAATATCTCCATTAATTAAAATTGTAATAGATTTATATCCTATAAATATACCTGTTAATAATAGTAATACACTTAAAATTTTAGCAAATACGGATTCATATTTTTCATGTCCATAAGGATGTTCATCATCAGCTTCCTTGGAAGATATCTTTAAACCCATTAAAACTACAAAAGTAGTTAATATATCTGATAAAGTATGAACTCCATCAGCAACCATTGCATTACTACTTCCAAGAATCCCCGCAACGATCTTTGATACAGCTAATATTATATTTATAATTATAGTTATCCAAGAAGCTCTTATTCCCAGTTTATAATTTTCCATAATATATCTCCACCTTTTATTTTAATTGATAATGATAATATCCATTATATGCATATAGCTTGTATAATTCAACTGATTTCCCAATATAGAAATCATTATCAACTGATAATTAATATTGCTCAGGATTTATTAATCTTCTTAATAAGATTTTCTGAAGTATAATATTTATCTATATTTAAATTTTCAACTTCATTTTATGGTATATTAATTAATATAAAGTAAATATTGGAGGTACAATCCATGATTATAGATACTCATGTACATGAAAACAAATATTCATTTGACAGTTTTTTAGATTTTAAAGAATCTATTGAATTAGCTAAATTTATGGGAATAGATGGACTTTGTATTACAAACCACGATAATAATACACTCCGAAATGATATAGGAGATTCTGCTAAAATCAATGGTGTTTTAGTAATAGTAGGTGCAGAAGTATTGACTTATGAAGGAGATATACTTGTATTTGGATTAAAAGATATTCCAAAAGAAATGGTAAGTGCAGAAGAATTATTAACATTAGTAAAAAAACATAATGGTGCAGCTGTTGCTGCTCATCCTTTTAGAAATAACAATAGAGGCATGGGAGAAAACATGAGAAAAGTGAGCCATCTCTTAACTGGAATAGAATCTTTCAATGGTAGCACTTATTCGTATCACAATTTACAATCTTATGCTTTAGCTACAGAATTAAATATACCTTCTTTAGGTGCTAGCGATGCTCATAGACTTGAAAAGCTAGGAGTCTATGCTACTAAATTTCATGATAGAATAAGAGATCATAAAGATTTTATAGAAGCTTTAAAAACTGGAAATTTTCACCCAGTAATGAGAAAAGATGGAGAATATAAGGATATTGATTATTTCTATGAGGATCACATAATTCAACCTAAAAGAGTATCTACTATTAAATAGCAAATTCACTCTCTCTTATAATAAATATATAAAAGGAACTTCTAATAACCATAGAAGTTCCTTTTATATATTTATTATCATTTATAAACATTTCTTATAATATATTTTTTACTATAAAAATTGTATTTTTTTGTTGTAATTATTTTAGAAGTATGCTATTATATTATTAGTTAAAAAATTTAATAAGCGGATGATGATTATTGAAAATATCCTTTAGGATAACCGTAGGAGCAAAGAATAAAGATAACACTAATCCTATTCTGAAACTCTCAGGTAATTAACAATAATTTGACGCGTCCCCTGGAGAGACTTGTTAAATCAAGCATCGAAGAAGCAATTCATAATTTGTATATTTATGAGGAAACTTTCAGATACAAGGACAGGGAGGTAGAGTGATGGTTCTTTACTATGCTCAACCTCTCTGTTCTTTCGTTTTTTTGTAAATTTTATTAAAATAGGCATTAATATCTTCTACTGTGAAGTTATTAAGTATATATTAATTTTTATGACACACACACAAATAAAATCGTGATTATACAATCACGATTTTATTTATATATAATCCTATATTCCCTTTCATCTAATCCTATATAGTTTCCAACAATCATATTTATCTCTTCCTCTAATTTGTATATCTCTTGTCTATTATTATCATTATCTAATTTCATTATCTGCTTAACTCTATTCTCTATATCATAAATTATATCTTCTGTTATTATTTTCATATCTAATACGGAATTCGGATAATAATCATATATTTCCTTCCCCATTTTTTTCCCAAATAATTTAAAATAAAATTCATAAATCCTTGAATTAAGTAATCCTACAAGATATTCTAATGAAATCTTCTTTCTATATTCATCTTTAATAATTATAGAGTATACATCTGCACTACAATATAAATTATTATAATCTAATGCAAACCTGTTTGTACTTGCCTTATATGGAAATACGATTTTAGGCTGATCAAATAGTTTAGTATCTCTTCCCCATTGTAATTCATACCATTTTCTTGTACCTACTTTACACTCTCTCCTATTTTCCAGTTTATCTTTATATTTTCTAATAAATTCTATACTGTTTGGATAGTCCTTTTCCTGTTTAATTGAATCTGAATATATTAAGTATAGCTCTGTATTTAATATATGATATCTTTCTATATCCTTATTTTTCGCCCATTTTTTTAATAATTCTTTTTCAATATTATACTTCTTTATAAGTTCTTCTGTTAATACAAAGGCCTTATCACAGCCTGTTATAACACCTTGAAATGATGTAACTATATCTCCTAGTTTATATTTACTCTTATTTTCTATTTTTTTATATATGTTAAAGCTTTCTTTAGATATAAGCATCCATCTATCTGCACATAGACTAGCTTGATTTATTTGAAATCTTTCAAATAAATCAGTTTTCATGGTTTCATGTAAATTTTCCGTTTCCTTAAACCTATATCCATCATTAATTAGTTTATTTACATTTATTTCATTATTTAAAGATTTAGTTTTCTCAAAAAAATATATAGCTGTTGCAACTCCAACTCCTCTAAATATCTTTGCTCCATAAAAATCTACTATTTCTAAAATATTTGTATTATTTGTTAAATATATTCTCAAATTCTTGCCAGTTGGACTCTCCATAAAATACCTAGAAGTAATAATCCCACATATACCATTAGAAGACAAAATGTCACCTATCCGTTTTAAAAAGCAAAAGGAAATATCTGATTTATCTTTAAATACAGTAGTGTATTCATTCAACAACCATTGTTTATAATCCATATCTAATTGTTTATGCCCTATATAAGGAGGATTCCCTATTATATAATCATATTTTTTACCCCAAAACTTTATAAGCCTATCTTTCTTCTTTGAATTATTCTTATCTATACTAAATTCTTCCCATTTAACTAAGCTATCACATTCTACAATATTTGGTTCTATTATTAACTTATTTGGTTCTTTTTTTGACAACTCTATTTTAGTTAAATTTACAGCAACTTTGTCTTTATCAGCACCATAGATACAATGTTTCAGTATATGGTAATGAAGATTTTCTTCTTTCCAATAATCTTTCCCTTTCACAATTAATAATCTATTATCCTTCTCTAGTTCATATATTTCTTCCTTATACTTCTCTTTTAATTCTTCTAATCCAAGTAAAAACTTTCTCTTTAATACATCATAAGCTGCAATTAAAAAATATCCTGCACCACAGGAAATATCTATAACGCTAATATAAGGATTTTTTATAATATCAGCTTTATTAACAGTTTTGTTAATTATATATTTAATAATAAACTGAGGTGTATAATATTGTCCTATAGATTTACGGATTTCTTTATCAGTATTCTTTTGATAAATATCACCTAATATATTATTTTCCATTTTTATCTCCTCAAAATTTTTATGTATATTAAAAATCCATTCCAATCAATATACAATAATTTATTCTAGCATTACTTCTATACAGATATAGTTTTTGACAATACCTTTATTATACCATTATCTGGAACTTAATTGTACTATTCCATTCAACAGTTTTATATTGTTATATTTTAATATATTCTTTCTATATTTTAATAATAAAAAAAGGTAGAAAACTACTCTACCTTTTTTGTTATATAATTATACAAATTAATCCTCCACTACCATCATTAATTATTCTTTCAAGGGCTCTTCTAAGTTTTTGTCTTGCATCTTCCGGCATTGTACTTAACTTCCCTTGAAGCTGCTCATTTACTAAGTCATATAATGATTTACCGAATAAATTTGATTGCCAAATCTTTGAAGGCTCCCCTTCAAATTCTGATAATAAATACTGTATTAATTCTTCAGATTGCTTTTCTGTACCAATGAGAGGAGAAACCTCCGTTGCTATATCAGCCCTAAGTACATGAAGAGATGGTGCTTTTGCCTTTAGCTTTACTCCAAAACGATTGCCTTGACGATAAATTTCTGGCTCAGCAAGTTCCATTTCTTCTAAGCTAGGGCTTACTAAACCATATCCTATTTCCTTGGCTTCAATTAAGGCTTTTTCAATCTTATCATATTTCTTTTTAGTTTCAGCTAATTTTGAAATCAAACCTAATAATTGATAATCACCTTCTATTGAATATCCTGTCATATCCTTTAATACATTATAGAATAAATTATCATCAATAACTATTTCAGAGTGTACAACTCCTTCACCTAATTTAATTTCAACTAATTTTACATCCTTTACAATATCTAATTCAGTTAATGGATCCAAAAATCCTGAAACCTCATTTAATTTTTGTAGCCCTTCTATAGTTTCTTTTAATGAATTTAATATGTTTGATTTTATCCAATGTTTTTTTGGTAACCCTTCTATCCATTTTGGAAGATTGATAGTAACTTCTTTTACAGGAAATTCGAATAACAATTTTTCAAAGATTTTTTCAATATCTTGGGCATCCATATTAATACAATCCACCACTACTACAGACACTCCATATTTGCTCTGTAAACTTTCCTTTAAGGCAATGGTACTATCTAAATTAGGATGCTTTGAGTTTAGAATTATGACGAAGGGTTTTCCTAATTCTTTTAGTTCTGAAATAACCCTTTCCTCTGCCTTAATATAATTAGATCTATCTATATCAGTTATAGATCCATCAGTTGTTACAACTAATCCAATAGTAGAATGATCAGCAATAACCTTTCTTGTACCGATTTCAGCAGCTTCTTCAAAGGGAATTTCTTTTTCATACCAAGGGGTAGTTACCATTCGAGGTATAAAATTTTCTTCATGTCCTAAGGCTCCACTAACTAAGTATCCAACACAGTCCACCATTCTTACTTTAAATTTAACATTTTCATTTAATATAAGTTCTACGGCTTCATTAGGTACAAATTTTGGCTCTGTAGTCATTATTGTTTTTCCCGAACCACTTAAGGGTAATTCATCCTTAGCTCTTTCTTTTTTATGCTTGTTTTCGATATTAGGTAAAACAAGCAGTTCCATAAATCTCTTTATAAATGTAGATTTCCCTGTTCTAACTGGGCCAACAATACCTGCATAAATATCTCCATCTGTTCGCTCAGCAATATCTTTGTATATATCAAATACTTCCACACCGTTCACCCCTTATGAATATATTTACTTAAATACAATACTTAACATTATATATATACGTATGGAAGTATAAAATATTACAAGCTAATGAAAAAAACTGCTAAATTTAATAGGTTACTATAGGAATATTAAGAATTAGTCAATTCTTTATCAGTAAAAGTTAATGTGACTACCTGCACTAAATCCATTCCGTAAAATTTAGATGGGTCAAAATAGTCTTGAAGAGAGTAATTTCTCATGCTTCTACCACTATCATAAACCATCAAAGCCACAGGTATTTCTTTGTTGATTTCTATCTTCCTGAATTCTTGTAAAAAGTCTTTAGTAGATGACATTGTTTCTAAATCAAGTATAATTTCCTCTGTTTTATAAGAAGCTCTTCCACTAGCATTTATATTGAAATCCACTACATAATTTTCTTTTAGTTGCATTGTAAAAACTCCATTTAATTGCTCCGTAGGCTCTCTATCTATTCCTATTGAAACACCTCCGCCACCAATGCTGCTCCAATTTTTGCCATCTTCAAGTCTGTAAACATTTACATTTAAAGTTATTGCTTCTTTTGGTGCATGAAAAGAAATAATTTGTGAATTGCCTTCCATGCCAAAAGCCTGCAATATATATTTCTCCTTCTCTGATAATTGATAGGGTATAACCCCTTCCTTCCTTAATAGTTTAGATGAATTTATCTCTTTTGAACAAGCAACTAAAGACATTACAGTAGTAAATATTAATATTATGAAAAAAAGTTTTCTACTTTTCATAACAACTGCCCCCTTTATAAATAATCTTTGTTTTACATTTATCTAATAATTATCCATTTCCCAGCCATATATTCAAGCTTAAATTCAAAAATATTATTATATTACTTTTCCATTTGAATATAGTTTTTCAAGATACTCCACCAAATATAAATCTTTATATTCCTATAACATATCCTCTATGACATAGGGACATATCTACCTACATAGTTTGCTTATAATTGTTAATTCAAGTAAATCATATTTTAGTATTTATTGTCAACATATTTATTTCTCTAAATTTCAATACTTAAATGTTATAAGCTAATGAAAAAAACCTGCTAGTTTTAGCAGGTTACCATAAATTATTATTTTCTAGTACTATATTCTCCATTTCATGTTTTCTATCCCTAATCATTAGATTAGCTACAGAGTTTCTAACATCTTTATCTTCATATAATACATCATAGATTTCTTCAGTTATAGGCATATTAATATTATATTTCTTAGACAATTCAAAAGTGGATTTTGTTGTTTTTATACCTTCTACAACCATTCCGATTTGTTTAATAGCATCATCTATTTTCATGCCTTGTCCAATGAGTATTCCAGCCCTTCTATTCCTACTATGCATACTTGTACAAGTTACTATTAAGTCCCCTATACCTGAAAGACCTGAAAAGGTGTTGGTTTTTGCCCCCATTTTTTCACCTAGTCTTGCCATTTCAAAAATACCTCTGGTCATAAGTGCTGCCTTAGTATTATCACCACAATTTAAACCATCAGATATACCTGCTCCCAAAGCTATTATGTTTTTTAAAGCTCCTCCTAATTCTACTCCTATAACATCTGGATTTGTATATACTCTAAAATTTGGAGTAATAAATAAATCTTGAACATACTCTGAAACATCCTTATCCTTAGAAGCTGAAACAACAGCAGTAGGTATATTATTAGCTACTTCTTCTGCATGAGAAGGCCCTGATAGTATAGCATACTTACTATTAGGTATTATTTCTTCAACTATTTGAGATATTCTAAGCAAAGAGCCATTCTCTATACCCTTAGAAACATTTACTATTATTTGATTTGGTTTAATATAAGGCTTAGAGTTTTTTAAAACCTCCCTGATTCCATGAGTACCAACGGATAGAATTATTAAATCTTTATTAGAATTAACCTTTTCCAAATCATTTGTCAGTTTTAAGTTTGATGGTAATATAATATCAGGAAGATATTTCTTATTAATTCTTGAATTGTTCATTTCCTCAACTTGTTTTTTATCCCTTGACCATATATCAACATCATAACCTTTGTTAGCTAATAAAACCCCTAAAGCAGTTCCCCAGCTACCGCCTCCTAATACTCCAATCTTTTCAGTCATTTTAAACACCTACCTATATATTTTTACCTAATTTATTTTCTTCACCTCTGAATAACCTAGCCATATTTGCTTTATGTTTATATACGGTTAATGCAGCTAAAAACCATATAGTTAAATATAAATTTTTATTTACTATATCTGAAGTCAATACTATAGCAAGTGGTGCAGTAGTACAAGCCGCAATTGAACCTAAAGATACATATTTTGTAAATATTATTACAGTAGAAGCAATTACTAAGCATATTAATGCAACTTTCCAATTAAGTAATAATAAAACTCCAAAAGAAGTAGCAACACCTTTCCCACCTTTAAAACCAAGAAATATTGGAAAATCATGTCCTAAAACAACAAAAATACCTGCCAATAGACTTCCATTAAATCCAGCTATATATTTTCCAATTAATACAGCTATTAATCCTTTTAATATATCTAAAACAAAGGTTAATATCCCCATCTTTTTACCTAGGACACGAAGTGCATTAGTTGCACCTGCATTTCCACTTCCATAATTTCTTATATCAATATTTTGAGATACTTTTCCCAAAAAGTATGCAGATGAAAAACATCCTATTAGATAAGATAATAATATGGTTATAAATATTCTCATCATTTCTCTCCCTTTTGTTTAAATTCAAATTGGATAGGTGTGCCTATAAAACCAAAATGATTTCTTATTTGATTTTCTAAGTATCTTACATATGAAAAATGCATAAGCTCTTTGTAATTTACAAATATTAAGAATTTTGGTGGTCTTACAGAAACTTGAGTACCATAATAAATTTTTGCTCTCTTTCCTTTATCACTAGGGGGCTGATTCATTAGCACTGCTTCATTAATTATATCATTTAATACACCTGTGCTAATCCTCAAGTTATAATTGTTATTTACTACATTTATTAACTCTAATAATTTATCTACTCTTTGACCTGTTAATGCTGAGATGAAAACAATAGGTGCATATGCTATAAATCCTAAAACCCTTCTAATTTCTTTTTCAAATTCTAAATGAGTATTGGTATCTTTTTTTACTAAATCCCATTTGTTTATAGCTATAATAATAGCTTTTCCATTATCATGGGCATATCCTGCTATTTTAGTATCCTGTTCTGTAACACCTTCTGTTGCATCTATAACTAATATACAGATATCCGACCTATCTACAGCCGTTAATGTTCTTATTACAGAATATCTTTCTACTTCTTCATATATGCTTCTTTTACGTCTTAATCCTGCTGTATCAATAAAAACATACCTATTATCTCCATAATTAAAATAAGTATCTATAGCATCCCTAGTAGTTCCTGGAATATTAGTTACAATTACTCTATCTTCTCCTAAAATATTGTTAATTAGAGAAGACTTACCTACATTTGGTTTACCTATTAATGAAACCTTTATTAAATCTTCATCATAATCTGTATCCTTATCCTTTGGAAAATATTTCACTATTTCATCCAATAAATCTCCAATGCCAAGACCTTGTTCACCAGATATAATCATAGGCTCTCCTAGTCCTAGTTCATAGAATTCATATACTTGATTTTTAAAATTAGCATTATCTATTTTATTGCAAGCTACTATTACATTTTTACCTGATTTTCTAAGCATATTTCCAATTTCTTTATCTGTATCATTGAGTCCTTCTAGTCCATCTACTACAAACAAAATAACATCAGCTGTATCTATGGCTATCTCTGCTTGTCTTTTTATATTTTTCATTATTATCTCTTCATTATCTGGCTCCAATCCACCTGTATCTATTACAGTAAAATATTTTCCAAGCCATTCACCTTCCGCATAAATTCTATCTCTTGTTACGCCTGGTGTATCTTCTGTTATTGCTATTCTCTTTCCTACTATTTTATTAAATAAAGTTGATTTACCTACATTTGGTCTTCCAACTATACAAACAACTGCTCTATTCATTTATTATCCCTCAATTCTTTATTATATCGATTAAACTTTTTCCTTCAACTTCAGATGAAATTACAGGAATATTAAGTGCCTTTGATACATCTTCAATAGTTAGATTATCCAAAAAAATTTCTTCATCCCTTTTCATCATTGATCTAGGAATAATAATCCCATCTATATTATCATAACTACTTAACTGAGCAACTAAATCTTGGCCTGTTACTAATCCTGCCACTGTAATAGTTTCTCCAAAAAACCTATTAACTATAGGTATAACTGTTAATTCTATGCCATGTATTTTTTCCAGTATTTTATCTTTCATTTTAACTATAAAATCATATGCTAAAGTTCCAGTTGCTAATATATATCTTTTATTATTATTTATTGGAGTTTTTATTTTTTTAAGTTCTGTCAATATCTCATCTTCAAAGGATTTCATAAGACCTACTCCATTTTCTAGTTGTGGAAATCCTTCATAATCATTAGATTTTGGAAGTTCAGTATGAGTCATGGCAAAAAATTCATCAGAAGCAAAAACAAATCTTGTTCCCAACTCTTTTAGAAAATAATTTTGTTTATTAAAGATAAAATCTAATAATTCATTAGCTGACTCTTTATTATATGGTTCTACTTTTTGAAGCTTTTCCCTATACTTAGTTATACCTATAGGTACAACTGCCACACTTTCAACTGTAGGATATAGTTTAGATAAATCTTCTAAAGTTCTCTCCAATTCTTTCCCATCATTTACTCCAGGAACTAATACTATTTGACAGTTAACTTCAAGATTGGCATCTTTAAATCTTTTTAATATCTCATATATCCTTCCAGCATTTTTATTGTTTAGCATTTTTATTCTAAGCTCTGGATTAGTAGTATGAACACTTACATTGATAGGACTGAGTCTATATCTTATAATTCTATCTATTTCTTCGTCACTCATATTAGTCAATGTTATAAAATTTCCTTGTAAAAAAGATAACCTTGAATCATCATCTTTAAAATATAATGTTTCTCTCATATTTGGAGGCAATTGGTCAATAAAACAAAATATACATTTATTTCTGCAAGATTTAGCTTTGTCTATCAAAGGATTAGTAAATACTAAACCTAAATCTTCATCAAAATCCTTTTCAATTTCAAATTCCCAAATATCTCCACATTTCTTTTCTATGGAAACTACTACATAATCATCTGAAACCAAATATTTATAATCTATAATGTCTTTAACAGATATATCATTTATAGATAACAGTATATCTCCTGGTTCTATTTCTAATTCTTCAGCTATACTACCTTTTGCAACTTCTTCTATAATGTTTTTATCTTCTGTAAAATTCTTTAATTCCATCTCTACACCTCAATTAATTTTAAGTATATGTTTATTATTCTAATATAGTATAGCCAATATGTAAAGATAAGCCTACAGATAATTCTGTAGGCTTGTACTTATCTATATAATGGATATTTATCACATAATTTAGATACTCTAGCTCTTATTGCATCTCTATCATTGCTTTCATCTAAAGCCAATGTAATTATTTCAGCTATTTCCATCATATCTTCCTCTTTCATACCACGTGTTGTCATTGCAGGTGTACCAATTCTTATTCCACTTGTTATAAATGGTGATTCTGGGTCATTTGGAATTGTGTTTTTATTGGTCGCTACTCCTATATCATCTAATAGAGCTTCTGCCTTTTTACCTGTTAGTCCTTTTGTTCTAACATCTATTAAGATTAA
>NZ_FQTY01000030.1 GCF_900128955.1 Tissierella praeacuta DSM 18095 | reverse complement strand
CACACCAATAGCAATGGAAGAAGGACTAAGATTTGCTATACGTGAAGGTGGAAGAACAGTAGGAGCAGGAGTTGTAACTAAAGTTCTTGAATAATAATAAAAGGCTAGGTCTTTTGGCCTAGTCTTTTTTCTGGATGAAACTGGAATAATAATTAATTAAATAGGAATAATGATATAAATAACAGATAATTTTGTAATTAGAAGGAATACTTTTTTATTGACATAAATTTTATTTTGTGATAGTTTATATTAGTAACATTGTTAATAGTGGGGCGATGTACCCGAAAACGATAGTTTAATATATATATGATTTTTGTAGGAGGTGTTTTAAGTGAGAGATAGGATCACATTAGCTTGCACAGAGTGTAAACAAAGAAATTACAATTCATCTAAGAATAAAAAGAACAATACAGAAAGAATAGAATTAAAAAAATATTGTAAATTCTGCAAAACTCATACTACTCATAAAGAAACGAAATAATATTATAACAAGTAAGGATGTGAGTGTTATGACGGCACCAACTGGTACAAATGGTACAAAAAAGGCAAAGATGTCCACATATTTCAGGGGTGTTAAGGCCGAAATGAAGAAAGTAATTTGGCCTGGTAAAAAAGAGCTAATAAACTATACTGGAGTAGTTATAATGATTAGTGCAATTATAGCTATTGTTGTTTGGGTATTAGACTTATTGATACATGGTGTTTTACGATTTATTATTTAGTACAAGAGGGAGGGAGGAACCTAAAGGTTCCCAATTGTATGACGGATAGAAGTAGAGAAGAAAGGGCTATGGATGCAAGATGGTATGTAGTCCATACTTATTCAGGTCATGAAAACAAGGTTAAGGCTAATCTTGAGAAAATGGTTGAGAATAGAGGAATGCGAGATGATATATTTGAAGTAGCAGTGCCTACTGAAGAATATATGGATAATAAGGGCGGGAAAAAGAAACTTAAAGAAAGAAAACTTTTCCCTGGATATGTTCTTGTGAAAATGATTATTAATGATGAATCATGGTATCTAGTTAGAAACACAAGAGGAGTTACAGGATTTGTAGGACCAGGTTCTAAACCAGTTCCATTAACAGATGCGGAAGTTAAAGCATTAGGTGTACAAGAGACCATTTTACCAGATATAGATTTGAAGGTAAACGATGCAGTAAAAGTATGCTCAGGACCATTTGAAAACTTTATGGGTACTGTGGATAGTTTGAATATGGAAAAGAGAAAAGTTAAGGTTTTTGTTTCCATGTTTGGAAGAGAAACTCTTGTAGAATTGGATTTTGACCAAGTAGAAAAGTTATAGTTTTTTAAAGCAAATTGCTTTTTAAATATATATAATTAAGTGGGAGGGTTTATCCCGCCAAACCACAAAGGATACAAGGAGGTGGAAGTTTTATGGCAAAAAAAGTCATGGCTTTAGTTAAGTTACAAATACCAGCTGGAAAGGCTACTCCAGCACCACCTGTAGGAACTGCATTAGGACCTCATGGAGTAAATATTATGCAATTTACAAAAGAGTTTAATGCAAAAACTGCAGATCAAGCAGGAATGATAATACCAGTTGTTCTTACAGTTTATCAAGACAGATCCTTTTCTTTCATTACAAAAACACCGCCAGCAGCAGTGTTGATTAAAAAGGCTGTAGGCATTGAATCAGGTTCAGCTGAGCCAAACAAGAAAAAAGTTGCTAAGATTTCTCAAGCTAAGGTTAGAGAAATTGCTGAAATAAAGATGCAAGACTTAAATGCTGCTTCAGTTGAAGCTGCAATGAGTATGGTAGCAGGAACTGCAAGAAGTATGGGAATTACAGTAGAAGAATAATATTTTAGGAAATTAGTGGGAGGAAATTCCGTTATAACCACAAGGAGGTAAAGTTATGCCAAAAAGAGGTAAGAATTATCAAGAAAGTTTAAAAATAGTAGATAGAGCAACATTTTATGATGTATCTGAGGCTATTGAATTAGTACAAAAAACAGCGAAGGCTAAATTTGATGAGACTATAGATTTATCAGTTAGACTTGGCGTTGATCCAAGACATGCTGATCAACAAGTAAGAGGTGCAGTAGTGTTACCACATGGTACAGGAAAAACTAAAACTGTACTTGTTATTGCTAAAGGTGATAAAGTTAAAGAAGCTGAAGAAGCTGGAGCAGAATATGTAGGTGGAGAAGAATTAGTTGCTAGAATTCAAAATGAAGGATGGCTAGATTTTGATGTAGTAGTTGCAACTCCAGATATGATGGGAGTTGTAGGTAGAATAGGTAGAATTCTTGGACCAAAAGGATTAATGCCAAATCCAAAATCTGGAACTGTAACTTTTGAAGTTGCAAAGGCGATTAATGAGATTAAGGCTGGTAAAGTTGAATATAGAGTTGATAAAGCAAGTATTATAAATGTACCTATTGGAAAGATATCTTTTGGAACAGAAAAAATAAAGGAAAACTTTGATGCAGTTATGGATGCTATAATTAAGGCAAAACCAGCTGCTTCAAAAGGTAGATACTTAAAATCTGTTGCTATATCTAGTACAATGGGTCCTGGAATAAAAATAAATGGACAAAAATTAATGGACTAATAGTTGACAAAATTTATTATTACTGATACAATCTTGTTGTTAATTAAATAGATTGCCGTAGACAGTAGGTACCTTAAGGTTTAATTTCCTACCGAGGTTGAGATTAATCTAATTTATAAAATTGAAATTAGGATCTCTCTGTGTCTACGGAGGGATCTTTATTTATTCGTCCTATGGGAGGTGAAGTCAGTGAGGGAACAAACCCTTCAGGCTAAGAGTCAAAATGTAGAAGAAATAAAAGAAAAAATTAGTAGGGCACAATCCGTTGTAGTTGTTGATTATAGAGGGCTTAATGTTGAACAATTAACTGAATTGAGAAGTAGATACAGAAAAGCAGGTGTTGAATATAAAGTTTATAAAAATACTATGATGAGATTTGCTTTTAAAGATTCTGGATTAGAAGAATTTAATGAATTCTTAAAAGGACCAAATGCTGTTGCTTTTGGATATGATGATCCAGTTCAAGTAGCTAAGATTACATCTGATTTTGCAAAGGAAAATGATAAGCTAGAAATAAAGGCTGGTATTGTAGATGGTAAAATTATTGATGTAAATGGTGTTAAGGATTTAGCTAACTTACCACCAAGAGAAGTACTTGTTGCTCAAGCCCTTGGTGGATTAAATGCACCAATTCAAGGATTTGCAAATGTACTTCAAGGTACAATTAGAGGTCTTGCAGTAGTTCTTAATGCTATTGCTGAAAAACAAGGAGCTTAAAAACAAAATTATTGTGGAGGGATATATTAAATGGCAAGTGAAAAAGTATTAAATTTAATTGAAGAGGTTAAAAATTTAACTGTATTAGAATTATCAGAATTAGTTAAAGCTTTAGAAGAAGAATTTGGAGTAAGTGCAGCTGCACCAATGGCAGTAGCAGCAGCTCCAGTAGCAGGAGGAGCAGCTCCAGCAGCAGAAGAAAAATCAGAATTTGATGTTGTATTAACATCAGCAGGAAACGAAAAAATTAAAGTTATAAAAGTAGTTAGAGAATTAACAGGATTAGGATTAAAAGAAGCTAAAGAATTAGTAGATAATGCTCCAAAAGCAATTAAAGAAGGTGCTTCTAAAGAAGAAGCAGATGATTTCAAAGCTAAATTAGAAGAAGCTGGAGCACAAGTAGAAGTAAAATAATTATTGATAAATCTAAAAAGGCTTTCGATATATTGAAAGCCTTTTTAAATTCTCAAAATACATACAAAATAACTTGACATAGGAAATACATTATGGTAACATAATTAAATGCATAATAGGGAAAAATATTGTCTATTGTATAATTTTTCAAATATATGACAATATTATAATATATTTGTTTTGGAAAAGTTTTACCAAAAGTATTAAATGCTTTTGGATATTTTAGTTTAATAAGGGGTGAATTGTTGATGGTACATCCTGTAACCTACGGAAAGCGTGTTAGGATGAGTTATTCACGCATTGATGAAGTGCTAGACTTACCTGACTTAATTGAGGTGCAAAAGTCCTCTTACGAATGGTTTTTAAAGGAGGGTCTTAGAGAAGTTTTTGAAGATATTTCTCCCATTCAAGACTATACTGGTAATCTGATATTAGAGTTTGTTGATTACCATATTGGACAAAATATTAAATATGATGAAGATGAAGCAAGAGAAAGAGATGCTAATTATTCAGCACCACTAAAGGTAAAGGTCAGACTCATTAATAAGGAAACTGGTGAGGTAAAAGAGCAAGAAGTTTTTATGGGTGATTTGCCTTTAATGACTGATAAAGGTACATTTATTATTAATGGAGCTGAAAGAGTAGTTGTTAGCCAATTAGTTAGGTCTCCAGGTGTTTACTTTGTAGAAGAGATTGATAAAACTGGAAAGAGATTATATTCTTCTACACTAATACCAAATAGAGGGGCTTGGTTAGAGTACGAATCAGATTCTAATGATATTGTATATGTTAGGGTTGATAGGACAAGAAAGGTGCCTATTACTACTTTGCTCAGAATTTTAAACATTCAAAGTAATTCAGAAATTGTTGAACTACTTGGTGAAAGTGAGCAGATATTGAATACATTAGAAAAAGATAATACTACTAATGAAGAAGAAGCATTAATCGAAATATATAAGAGACTAAGACCTGGAGAACCACCTACAGTAGATAGTGCTAGGACTCTTATTACTAACTTATTTTTTGATCCTAAAAGATATGATTTAGCTAAGGTGGGAAGATATAAATTTAATAAGAAACTAGCTCTATATAATAGGATATATGGTAAAAGGGCAGCCAATGATATATATAATTTAGAAACTGGTGAGATATTAGTACCTAAGGGTGAAAAAATCACTAGAGATCAAGCTATAGAAGTTGAAAATAGTGGTATAAATATGGTAGACGTATTATTGGAAGATGGAAGAACAGCAAGGGTTTTAGGAAATAACTTTGTTGATTCCAAGGTGTTCGACTTACCATTTTCACTAGATGAATTGGGGATTAAAGAAAAAGTATATTATCCTTTAATGAAGGAATTAGTTGATACCTATGATGATATGGAAGAGCTAAAATCAGCTATAAGTGAAAGGGTAAAGGAATTATCTCCAAAGAATATTACTGTAGATGATATTATTGCATCTATAAATTATGAATTAAATTTATTCGACGGAATTGGAAGTACAGATGATATTGATCATTTAGGAAATAGGAGACTTAGATCTGTTGGTGAGTTATTACAAAATCAATTTAGAATAGGTTTATCTCGTATGGAGAGAGTAGTTAGGGAAAGAATGACCATACAAGATATTGATGTTGTAACACCTCAAGATTTAATAAATATAAGACCAGTGGTTGCTTCAATTAAAGAATTTTTTGGTAGCAGCCAGTTATCTCAATTCATGGATCAGACAAATCCGCTGGCAGAATTAACGCATAAGAGAAGAATGTCTGCATTAGGACCTGGAGGGCTTAGCCGTGATAGAGCAGGCTTTGAAGTAAGGGACGTTCATAATTCACATTATGGTAGGATGTGTCCAATTGAAACGCCAGAAGGACCTAATATAGGGCTTATAACATCACTTACTACTTATGCAAGAATCAATGAATATGGTTTTATTGAGTCGCCTTATAGAAAAATAAAAAAGGGAACTGGTAAAGTCACAGGAGAAATTCATTATTTAACTGCTGATGTGGAAGATGAATTTATTATTGCCCAGTCAAATGAAAAACTAACAGAAGATGGAGAAATTCAAAATAAAAGAGTTATAGCAAGAGGTAAGAGTGGAGTTATAGACATATTTCCAACTGAGGAAGTTGATTACATGGATGTATCCCCTAAGCAACTTGTTTCCGTTGGTACTGCAATGATTCCATTCTTAGAAAATGATGACGCTAACAGAGCCCTAATGGGTGCAAACATGCAGAGGCAGGCAGTTCCGCTTTTAAAAACAGAAGCACCAATTATTGGAACGGGAATTGAGTACAAAGCTGCTAAGGATTCTGGAACTGTAGTTTTATCTAATCATTCTGGTATTGTAGAAAAAGTAAGTTCTGCTGAAATAGTTGTAAGAAAAGATGAAGATAATAAATTAGAAAGATATAAACTATTGAAGTTTAAGCGTTCTAATCAAGGAACTACTATAAATCAAAGACCTATTGTAGCAAAGGGCGAAAGAGTTGAAAAGGGTCAGGTTATAGCAGATGGACCAAGTACAAATCTAGGAGAGATTGCATTAGGTAAAAATATTCTAATAGCTTTCATGACCTGGGAAGGTTATAACTATGAGGATGCTATTTTAATCAATGAAAGATTAGTAATGGAAGACGTTTTAACTTCAGTTCATATAGAAGAATATGAATCAGAAGCTAGAGATACGAAATTAGGACCAGAAGAAATAACTAGAGATATTCCCAACGTTGGAGATGATATGTTAAAGGATTTAGATGAAAGAGGAATTATCAGAATAGGTGCTGAAGTAAAATCTGGAGACATATTAGTTGGAAAGGTAACTCCTAAAGGAGAAACAGAATTAACTGCTGAAGAAAGATTGCTTAGAGCTATATTTGGTGAAAAAGCTAGAGAGGTTAGAGATACATCTCTTAGAGTTCCTCATGGTGAAGCTGGCATTATAGTAGATGTTAAAATTTTCTCTAGGGAAAATGGAGATGAATTACCTCCAGGAGTTAACCAAATGATAAGAGTATATATAGCTACCAAGAGAAAGATAAATGTTGGAGATAAAATGTGTGGTCGTCACGGAAATAAAGGGGTAGTTTCTAGGATAATGCCTGAGGAAGATATGCCTTATTTACCAGATGGTACACCAGTTGAAATAGTATTGAATCCTCTTGGAGTACCTTCACGTATGAATTTAGGGCAAGTATTGGAGGTTCACTTAGGACTTGCTGCTAAAAAATTAGGTTGGCATGTTGCTACACCAGTATTTGATGGAGCTAATGAAGAAGATATTATTCAAGCTTTAAGGGATGCAGGGTATCCAGAAAATGGTAAGATTTATCTTAGAGATGGAAGGACAGGAGAGAACTTTAATAGTCCCGTAACTGTAGGATATATGTATATGTTGAAACTCCATCACCTTGTTGATGACAAGATTCATGCTAGATCAACGGGTCCATACTCTTTAGTTACTCAACAGCCCTTGGGAGGAAAAGCTCAATTTGGTGGGCAAAGATTTGGAGAGATGGAAGTTTGGGCCCTTGAAGCATATGGAGCTGCTCATACACTACAGGAAATATTAACTGTTAAATCAGATGACATTGTAGGTAGAGTTAAAACTTATGAGGCAGTAGTTAAGGGAGAAAATATTCCTGAACCTGGTATTCCAGAATCCTTTAAAGTATTAATAAAAGAACTTCAAAGTTTATCATTAGATATGAAAATTATATCGGAAGATAAAACTGAAATAGAAATTCAAGAATCAGTTGATGACGAATTATCAGATTTAGAAACTATAAGTGAAGAACTAGCAGGAGAAAAGGTATTTTCTGATGATGAAGATGAAGAAAAAGATGAAAGTAAAATCATAGATAAGATAAGCGGAGCTATACCGACGGGGTTCATTTTAGAAGAAGATGATGAAGATATGAATATTAATATTGACTTTGAAGAAGATGACTATGATGAAGAAGAAGATTATGATGATTTTTAATTTAATTTTATTATAGAAAGGAGAGAACGCTCCTTGTTTGAATTTAATACATTTGATTCAATTAAAATTGGGCTGGCTTCACCAGAAAAAATCAGACAATGGTCTAAAGGAGAAGTAAAGAAACCTGAAACAATAAATTATAGAACATTAAAACCTGAAAAAGAAGGTTTGTTTTGTGAAAAAATATTTGGACCTACAAAGGACTGGGAGTGCCATTGTGGGAAATATAAGAGAGTAAGATATAAAGGCGTAGTATGTGATAGATGTGGGGTTGAAGTTACAAAATCTAAGGTTCGTAGAGAGCGATTAGGACATATTGAGTTAGCTGCCCCAGTATCTCATATATGGTATTTTAAAGGTATCCCAAGTAGAATGGGACTTTTATTAGATATGTCACCAAGGTCATTAGAAAAAGTTTTATATTTTGCGTCCTATGTTGTTATAGATGGAGGAGATACTTCTCTTTATGAAAAACAACTTTTAACGGAAACAGAATATAGAGAGGCCTATGACAAATATCATAATAAATTTAAAGCTATGATGGGGGCAGAAGCAATAAAAGCATTACTGGAAAAAATTGACTTAGATAAAGAGTCAAATGAATTAAGGCAACAGTTAAAAGATGCCTCAGGTCAAAAAAAGGTAAGAATAACAAGAAGACTAGAAGTTGTAGAAGCATTTAGAAAATCGGGCAATAGACCTGAATGGATGATATTAGATGTTATTCCAGTAATACCACCAGACCTTAGACCCATGGTACAATTAGATGGTGGAAGATTTGCAACATCGGATTTAAATGATTTGTATAGAAGAGTTATTAATAGAAACAATAGACTTAAAAGGCTATTAGATTTAGGTGCACCAGATATTATTGTTAGAAATGAAAAGAGAATGCTTCAAGAGGCAGTAGATGCTCTTATAGATAATGGAAGACGTGGAAGACCTGTAACGGGACCAGGGAATAGACCTTTAAAATCTTTGTCAGATATGCTTAAAGGTAAGCAAGGAAGATTTAGACAAAACTTACTTGGTAAAAGGGTAGATTATTCAGGACGTTCAGTAATCGTAGTTGGACCAGAACTTAAATTTTACCAATGTGGAATACCAAAGAAAATGGCTCTTGAGTTATTTAAACCTTTTGTAATGAAAAAATTAGTAGAAGAAGGTCATGCTCATAATATAAAGTCTGCTAAAAGAATGGTTGAAAGAGTAAAACCACAAGTATGGGATGTACTAGATGCTGTAATAAAAGATCATCCAGTACTTCTAAATAGAGCTCCCACACTTCATAGATTAGGAATACAAGCATTTGAACCTGTTTTAGTTGAAGGGAAAGCTATTAAATTACATCCATTAGTATGTACAGCTTATAATGCTGACTTTGATGGGGATCAAATGGCTGTTCACGTACCTTTATCTACAGAAGCACAAGCAGAAGCGAGACTTTTAATGTTATCTACAAATAACATTCTTGCACCAAAGGATGGGAAACCTATTACTACTCCAACTCAGGATATGGTTTTAGGAGCTTATTATTTATCTCTTGAATCTCCTGGTGAACCTGGAGAAGGTATGATATTTAAGGATTTTGATGAAATGCTACATGCTTACTATAATGGTTCTGTAGGATTACATGCCAAAGTAAAGGTTAGAATGAGATTAGACGAAAATGATAAAGGTCATTTAGTTGAATCTACAGTTGGAAGATTTATATTAAATGAACATTTACCTCAAGATTTAGGATTTGTAGACAGAACTAAAGATAAATATTCATTAGAAGTTGATATGGTTGTAAATAAAAAGACATTAGGAAATATTATAGAGAAATGCTTTAGGAAACATGGAAATGCAGTTACTGCAACAGTATTAGACCATATTAAGGAAACAGGGTTCCACTATTCAACAATAGGAGCTATATCTATTTCCATGGGTGATATATTTGTTCCGGAATCAAAACCTGAACTTTTAGCAAAAGCTCAAGAACAAGTTGATAAATTTGAAAGATCTTATCGTAGAGGACTTATATCAGATGATGAAAGATATGAAAAGGTAATTGAAATTTGGAATAAAACTACTGATGATTTAACTGATATATTGATGGATGGATTAGATCCAATGAACAATATTTATATCATGTCTTTATCTGGTGCTAGAGGTAGTGTAAACCAAATTAGACAGTTAGCAGGCATGAGGGGACTTATGGCATCTGCTTCTGGTAGGACTATAGAAATTCCTATTAAGTCAAACTTTAGAGAAGGACTTAGTGTATTGGAATTCTTCGTTTCTACTCACGGTTCTAGGAAAGGATTAGCAGATACGGCTCTTAGAACTGCAGACTCAGGATATTTAACTAGAAGACTGGTTGACGTAAGTCAAGATGTTATAGTTAGAGAAGTGGACTGTGGAACAGATGAATACCTATTGATTAAACCTTTTAAGGATGGAAGAGAAGTAATTGAAGAATTACATGATAGAATTGATGGAAGATATGCTTTTGAAGATATAGTAAATCCTGAAACAGGAGAAATAATAGTTAAAGAAAATGAAATGATTTCAGGTAGCCAGGCAGAATTAATTCAAAAAGTTGGAATAACAGAAGTGAAAGTACGCTCTGTATTGGGATGTAAGGCCAAACATGGAGTTTGTGCTCATTGCTACGGTAGAAACCTAGCTACAGGAGATGAGGTAAATATTGGTGAGGCAGTTGGAATCATTGCAGCCCAGTCAATAGGGGAACCGGGTACACAGCTTACAATGCGTACATTCCATACAGGGGGAGTCGCAGGAGCAGATATTACTCAAGGTTTGCCTAGAGTTGAAGAGTTATTTGAGGCAAGAAAACCAAAGGGTCTTGCAGTGATTACTGAAAACTCTGGGGTAGTTAGTATAGAAGAGAGTAAGAGGAAAAAAGAAGTTATAGTTACCTCATCAAATGGGGAGTCTATGAGTTATAATATAGTCTATGGAGCCAGATTGAAGGTAAGACCTGGAGATATAGTTGAAGCAGGGGATGAATTAACTGATGGTTCAGTAAATCCTCATGATATACTCAAGATTAAGGGAGTACAAGGTGTTCAAAATTATTTAGTTAAAGAAGTTCAGAGGGTTTATAGATTACAAGGTGTAGATATTAATGATAAACATATTGAAATAATTGTAAAACAAATGTTATCTAAGGTAAAAGTAGAAGATGCAGGAGATACAGATATGTTACCTGGTTCTTTAGTTAGTTCACATGAATTTGAAGAAAATAATAGAAAAGCTATAGAAGAAGGACTAGAACCAGCAGTAGGAAGAAAAACTTTACTGGGAATTACAAAGGCTTCCCTAGCCACTGATTCATTTTTATCAGCAGCTTCATTCCAAGAAACAACTAGGGTTTTAACTCAAGCTGCAATTGAAGGTAAGGAAGATTTCCTTTTAGGGCTTAAGGAAAATGTTATCATCGGAAAACTTATTCCAGCGGGAACAGGAATGAGAAGATATAGGAACATTGAAATTGCAGGAGATGAAAATATTCAAATTTTAGAAGAATTAAATGTTGACAGTGAAAATAACTGATGATAGAATGTATTAGTGTGTAAACTTAGAAAATACTCTGGATGACATAAAGATTATGTGGATTTTAATCCACATAATCTTTAAAGTGTTTAAAGGAGGGGGAAGATTTTATGCTATCAAAACTTAACGCTAACAATAAAATTGTTGGTGCCAAACAGGTAAAAAGAGCTTTGAATTCCCAAGAAATTGAAGCGGTTTTTATAGCGAAGGATGCAGAAAATAAGATTACAGACGAGATCAAAGAGATTTGCATCGACAAACATATTCAAGTTATTTATGTAGATAATATGAAAAAGTTAGGAGATGCTTGTGGCATTGATGTTAATGCAGCAACTGCTGCGTTAGTAAAATAATATACAAAAAATAGAAGGAGGTGCCTTGATGCCAACCATTAACCAATTAATTAAAAAAGGCAGAGATAAAGTAGTTTACAAATCAAAATCTCCTGCTTTAGGAGTGAATCTAAACACATTAAAAAAGAAGGAAACTGAAGTTAATTCACCTCAAAAAAGAGGGGTATGTGTTGCTGTTAGAACAGTTACACCTAAGAAACCTAACTCAGCTTTAAGAAAGGTTGCAAGGGTAAGACTTACTAATGGTGAAGAAGTTGCAGCATATATTCCAGGAATTGGACATAATTTACAAGAACATAGTGTTGTTTTAATAAGAGGTGGAAGAGTTAAAGACCTTCCAGGTGTTAGATACCATATTGTTAGAGGTACCTTGGATGCTTCTGGCGTTGACAAAAGAATGCAAAGCAGATCTAAGTATGGAGCTAAGAAGCCAAAGGCTAACAAGAAATAATAATGCTTAAAATGCAGGATTGATATCCGTTTATATATATGCATTTTGGCGCGGTACGGCAATATAATTGTCGAGTACCAATGAATCAACTCTATATAGTTAAGGAGGGAAGTAAAGTGCCAAGAAAAGGACATGTACCAAAAAGAGAAGTTATGCCAGATCCAATTTATAATGATGTGGTAGTAACTAAACTAATTAATGGAATTATGCTAGATGGTAAGAAAGGAATTGCTCAAAACATAGTTTATGGAGCTTTTGATTATATTCAAGAAAAAACTAATGAAGATGCATTAGAAGTATTTTATAAAGCTATGAACAATATTATGCCTGTACTTGAAGTAAAGGCAAGACGTATTGGTGGAGCAACTTATCAAGTGCCGATAGAAGTAAGAACAGATAGAAGAGAAACTCTTGGTCTTAGATGGTTAGTAGACTATTCAAGAAAAAGAGGAGAAAAAACTATGGTTGAAAAATTAGCAAAAGAAATCTTAGACGCTTCAAATGGTATGGGAGCAAGCGTTAAGAAAAGAGAAGATACTCACAAGATGGCTGAAGCTAATAAAGCTTTCGCACATTACAGATGGTAATATATCGTTTTTATTGTGTGGAGGGGGACTAAGAATCAAGAAGAAGGAGGAAAAATTGTGCCAAGACAAATTTCATTGGAAAAAACTAGAAACATCGGCATAATGGCTCATATTGATGCAGGAAAAACAACCACCACAGAGAGAATTTTGTTTTACACTGGTAAGATACACAAAGTAGGAGAAACCCATGAGGGCGGTGCCCAAATGGATTGGATGGAGCAAGAACAAGAGAGAGGAATAACTATTACTTCCGCTGCAACTACATGTATGTGGAGAGAACATAGAATTAACGTTATTGATACACCAGGACACGTGGATTTTACTGTAGAAGTAGAAAGATCATTACGTATCCTTGATGGTGCAGTAGCTTTATTCTGTGCTAAAGGTGGAGTTGAGCCTCAATCTGAAACTGTATGGAGGCAAGCAGATAAATATCATGTACCTAGATTAGCATTTGTTAACAAGATGGATATTTTTGGAGCAGACTTCTTTAGGGCAGTAGGAATGATTAAAGATAGACTTAAAGCCAATCCAGTACCTATACAATTACCAATTGGAAAAGAAGATAGCTTTCTAGGAGTAGTTGATTTAGTTAATATGAATGCTAGAATTTATCATGATGATTTAGGTGAAAAGTATGAAATAACTGAAATACCATCTGATATGTTAGATTTAGCCAAAGAATATAGGGAAAATTTACTTGAGAGTATAGCTGAACATGATGAAGAATTAATGATGAAGTATTTAGAAGGTGAAGAAATAACTACTGAAGAACTTATGAAAGGTATTAGAACTGCAACTAATAAAGTTGCTATAACACCTGTTTTATGTGGTTCTTCCTATAGAAATAGAGGAGTTCAGCCTTTATTGGATGCTATAATTGACTATTTACCTTCTCCATTAGACATACCACCAGTTAAAGGTATGGGACTAAACTCAGATGAAGAAGAAGAAAGATTAGCATCAGATAAAGAGCCATTTTCAGCATTGGCGTTTAAAATAGTATCAGATCCTTTTATAGGAAAACTTGCTTATTTTAGGGTTTACTCAGGTAGCCTTAAATCAGGTAGCTATGTACAAAATACTAGCAAAGGCAAGAGAGAAAGAATAGGTAGAATACTACTTATGCATGCTAACAAAAGGGAAGAAGTTGATGAAGTATTTGCAGGCGATATAGCAGCAGCTGTAGGATTAAAAGATACTTCTACAGGTGATACTTTGTCTGATGACTCAAATCCAATAATTTTAGAAACTATGGAATTCCCAGAACCGGTTATTCACGTAGCTATAGAACCAAAAACAAAAGCATCTCAAGATAAAATGGCTACTGCCTTAGCTAAACTAGCTGAGGAGGATCCAACATTTAAGACTTATACTGATGAAGAAACAGGTCAAACAATAATTGCAGGTATGGGTGAACTTCACCTAGAGATAATTGTTGATAGACTTCTTAGGGAATTCAAGGTTGAGGCAAATGTAGGTAGTCCACAGGTAGCATATAAAGAATCTATTCAAGCTCCTGCAGAAGCAGAAGGAAAATATGTAAGACAATCCGGTGGTCGTGGACAATACGGTCACGTAAAATTAAAAGTAGAACCACAAGAACCAGGTGCTGGCTATGAATTTGTAAATGCTATAGTAGGTGGAGTAATTCCTAAGGAATACATCGGTGCTATAGATAATGGAATTCAAGAAGCTTTAGAATCAGGTGTTATCGGTGGTTATCCAGTGTTAGATATAAAAGTTACTCTTTATGATGGATCATACCATGATGTAGACTCTTCAGAAATGGCATTTAAGATAGCAGGATCTATGGGTGTTAGGGAAGCTATTTCAAAGGCTAAACCTACATTACTTGAACCAATGATGAAGGTAGAAGTAATAGTTCCAGAAGAGTACATGGGTGATGTTATAGGAGATATAAACTCTAGAAGAGGTAGAATAGAAGGAATGGAATTAAGAAGTGGTGCTCAAGTAATTAGAGGTTTTGTGCCACTATCAGAAATGTTTGGTTATGCAACTGACCTTCGTTCTAACACTCAAGGTAGAGGAGTATATTCTATGCAATTTGATCACTATGAATCAGTGCCAAATAGTATTGCAGAAAAAATTACAGGTAAGAAATAATCTATAATTAAGGAGGAAAATTGAAATGGCAAAAGCAAAATTTGAAAGAACTAAACCCCACGTAAACATAGGGACCATAGGACACGTAGACCATGGA
>NZ_FQTY01000031.1 GCF_900128955.1 Tissierella praeacuta DSM 18095 | reverse complement strand
AATTCGAATGATAACATGGAAAAGTTGGAAGAAGGTCAAGACGAAATTTGTTAACCTTAAGAAACTGGGAGTAGCAAGAGAAAAGGCATGGGAATGGGCAAATACAAGAAAAGGCTACTGGCATACGGCCAATAGCTGGATTCTTGCAACAACCCTAACCAATGCTAGGTTTGAAAAACAAGGTTATTTAAGTTTTCTTAAATATTACCTTGAAGTTAAAGTGTAAACTATGAAACCGCCGTATACCGAACGGTACGTACGGTGGTGAGGGAGGTCGGTAAATAAATTAATTATTTACCTCCTACCCGATTTAGAGAAAGATACTTTATAATTAAAAATAATAACATAAAGATTAAGAGAGAGTTCTATAAATATAAATCTCATTTACTTAAAGATTTAGGGAGTTTACATATTTAAGTTATATAAGTAATCCATAGAAGGTATCATAAAAAATGTATTTTATTGAAATATTAAAAAGAGTATATTTGTGCTAGAATAGAAAAGGAATAAAATACATTAGATTGAAAGGACACTGTGATGAATATTAGAGTTATTGGAGTAGGAAAGATAAAGGAAAAATATATACAAGAAGGTATCAAAGAATTTACTAAAAGATTATCAAGATATTGTTCATTAGATATAGTTGAAATTGATGACGAAAAGGCTCCTGAAAATTTATCAGAAAAAGAAATGGATATGGTGAAGAATAAAGAAGGGGATAAAATACTATCAAAGATTCCTCAAAGTTCTTTTGTTATAGCCTTAGTTATAGAAGGGAAACAACTATCTTCAGAGGATTTATCAATAAAGATGAAGGAGCTTATGATAAATGGTACAAATGATATTTCCTTTGTCATAGGAGGCTCTTTAGGACTATCAAAAGGTGTAATAAATAGAAGTAACTTTAAATTATCATTCTCAAAAATGACATTTCCACATCAATTAATGAGACTTATATTGTTGGAACAGGTATATAGAGGATGGCGAATAATGAGAGGTGAACCGTATCATAAATAGGGCAAGCTATGTGTTATAGGATAATGTTTAAGAAGTTACCATAAACTAAAATTATCAATATATATTTATTGAAATACGATAAATATATATTGACACATACAATATCAGCCTAGAGATATTTTGGAATACATAGAAGAAGATGACTAATTAAGATTCTCGTTCCCATAAGATATATTAAAGTATAATATAATACAAATTAATATTTATTTTTTATAAGGCATATAATTCTACATATTGTGTTCAACATATAGCAAACTTTTATTAATGGGGTATAATAAATATATAACATACCATTTAAGGGATAGTGATAATATGGATATTATTGAAAAGTGTAAAGATATTTTAATGAAATATGAAGACATTGTCTTCTCCTATATCTTTGGTTCATATGCTCAAAATAGTATAAGAGGAAATAGTGACATAGATATTGCTATATATTTGAAAAAAAATATGGATATAGATACATATCTTGAAATTAAAATGAATTTATCAGAAGTTCTTAAAAGGGAAGTTGATTTAGTAATATTAAATAATGCACCCCCTCTATTGAAATATGAAATATATAAAAATAATATATTACTTTTTAGTCGTGATAAAACTTTGGAAAGTAAATATAAGGTAAGAACCTTGTTTGAATATAGTGATATAAAAAGGTACCTAAACTTATCTTATGATAAAACTATAGAAAGATTGAAAAAAGAGGTGGAGTCTAATGGTTAATATTGAAGTGATTAAACAAAGGTTAAACCAACTATCAACTTCTCTAAATAAAATAGAAAGATTTAAGGAAATATCTCTAGAAGAGTTTTTAAAAGACGATATTATACAAGATGTGGTAGAATATAATTTGTTTATAGCAATAAATATGATGATTGATATAGCAACTCATATTGTGGTAGATAATAATATGGGCAGTCCAGAAACATTAGGTGAAGCATTTAACATTTTAAATAAGGAGAAATATTTAAACGATGAGGAAACGAAAGCTTATAGGAATATGGTAGGCCTTAGAAATATATTGTCTCATGAATATATAAACATAGATAAAAATATAATACATAGCATTTTAAAAAATAATTTGATTGATATAAAGAAATTTATTATTTTTGTTAATGATAATTTTATTTAAGGATTAATATATAGACATTATAAAAGCAGTAGATTTATTGTAGTTAAATCTATTGCTTTATTTATACATTTATTACTTTTTAATCTTAATTCTCATTATATTTTGATTGATAAATAAATTTTGCAAGTTAAACTGATACGATTAACCATATCACAATTAAATGAATTCTTAAAATAATAAATTTAAATGGTATAATTATAAATATAATATTTAATAACATAAGACTCTAGATTATTAAGGAGACTAATATATGAAAATAACACATGAATGTATTCACTGTCTTGCTAGACAAGCAGTAGAAATAGCTGAAGAAGCAACAAGTAATGTATCACTGCAAGAAGAAATAATAAAAAGATCTTTAAGAGAATTAGGAGAAATGGACTTTAATGAAACAGCACCTGAAGTAGCTTTTAGGATGCATCAACATGCTAAGAATATTACTTGTATAAATGATCCATATAAAAGATTGAAAGAGCAGTACAATGAAATTGCTAAGAAGATTTGTAACAGAATTATTGAGGAAAGATGGTTAGATAGGACAGAAGAACCATTCGATATGGCTTGTAGATTGGCTATTGCAGGAAATATTATAGATTTTTCAGCTGGATTAAATCTAAAACCTTCAGATATTGTTAAATCAGTTGAGGACAGTATTAAACATAATATTTTTGGTACTGGAACAACTGCTTTACAAGAAGCAGTAAAAAATGCAAATAAGATTATGTATATTGCTGATAATTCTGGTGAAATCATATTTGATAAGTTTCTATTAGAGAGACTTCCAATTGAGAAGGTTACTTATGTGGTGAAAGGAGGTCCAATAGTTAATGATGCTACTATGGATGATGCAATAAGTACAGGTATTGTTGATTTAGTAAAGGTAATTGACAATGGACATTCTGCACAAGGAACGATTTTAAGAGATTGCTCAAGCATATTTAAAGATGAATTTAGCAAAACAGACCTCGTTATAAGTAAGGGTCAAGCAAACTTTGAAACATTAAGTGATATTAAAGATAAGAATATATTTTATTTGCTGAGAGCGAAATGTAGCCCAGTTGCCTCTGCTATTGGGTGCAAGCAAATGGACTATGTTCTTACAAATTGTTAGAAGAAAGGTAAAGTAGTAAATTTAGATATTCCTATACAATGTAGGCAACGGGGGTATTTAAATGGCAGTTTTATATTTCAGCAACTACTCTACAGAGCAGTCCACTTATATTTTCTATGCTAATTGGAAATGTATATATTTTAAAACCTTCATCTTGGACATTATCTAGAAGCAATCCTAAATTATTAAGGTTTTCAATTACAAAGATTCCTCAAAGTTCTTTTGTTATAGCCTTAGTTATAGAAGGAAAACAACTATCTTCAAAGGAATTATCAATAAGGATGAAGGAGCTTATGATAAATGGTACAAATGACATTTCCACATCAATTAATGAGACTTATATTGTTGGAACAGGTATATAGAGGATGGTGAATAATGAGGGGAGAACCCTATCACAAAAGAATTAATATTCTAATCTTTGTTTAATTCTGTTAGTTTTTTGCTAATAATTTTAATATCATTTTCTATTTTTGTAATATTAACATTCTCACCTATATTTTCACTATGGAACTAATAATATTAAGTTTATTAACAAAGTTTTTAATTTCTTGAATTACAAATTTACTTTTTTTCTTTATTCTATAGCTTACCATAGCACCAACATATTCAGGACATTTAGGAAGGGACGATAAAGAAGTAATAAGAACTTTTTTAGTAAGCTTTATATTGACCAAATATCTTTTTTTGTCTGGTTTTTCTCATAATTTAACATCTATTATAGAACGTATTTTTCATCTACTGAAATATAACC
The DNA here is from genome assembly GCF_900128955.1 of Tissierella praeacuta DSM 18095. Taxonomy (GTDB): domain Bacteria; phylum Bacillota; class Clostridia; order Tissierellales; family Tissierellaceae; genus Tissierella; species Tissierella praeacuta. Next base: position 6,991 of record NZ_FQTY01000031.1, on the reverse strand, counting down.
TTTATATGAAGATATTAAGGACAAATAACTAAAAAGATATAAAGTAAAAAACATCAAAAAGAACAGTGAGAAAAATATTAAACCTTTAAGATGTTTGCTTAATCCTTATACCCTATCAATTTCTAGAAAAAATGACCTTGAAAAATTATTAAAACTTAGACATCATGATATTGAGCGATTTAGAAATATATCTTTTCATTTATATGTACTCACAGTATAAAGATATTGGTAGAAAAGAAGTTGTTTATGAAGCCAATAATGGTCTTGTACAGCCTTTAAGTAAGATTATAAATGGTAGTTATATAAGTTAAAAAATAAAAGGAGAAACAGGGTATTATTCTTATACCAATAAAGGCATAATAAAACTTCTTGACATAGCAGATGTAGAAATAGAAAATATGAAAACCATAATCGGTAAAGAAATAAAGAATAATAGATAACAGCAAAAAGAGGATAGTATAAAAGTAGTGGCAAAATTATTGGAACGAGATTATAAACGAAAAAGTATTTCCAAAAGAAGAGTTAGTGAAATAGTAAAGGAAATCAAGACACTTAAAAAAATAAATGTTTTTTTCATATAAAAAAGTTTAATGAAAGAACTCTTTAATATAGACATTATATCTTCCTTCAATCACTACCACTGATTTCTAAAAATATTACTTTTTGATTAATAAGAATATACTCAAGACAAGTCTTTTCAATAGGGTTCAAATGAAGTAAAAGGCTTTTTCAATTATTTATAGGGTTTTTGTAGTTTTTTGAATTGATAAATCTATATTTTAAACTAATTTTAAAGAATATTTAAGTCTACTAAATATGGTTACCCCCTACTATTTTCAGCCTATTTTTGATACAATATAATAAGAAGTATTAGAGGAGGAAATTTAATGAAAAAAAATCAACTTGTTGCCCCTGTGGTTAAATGGGTAGGGGGCAAAAGACAACTATTGCCAGAAATTGAAAAATACATTCCAAATAAAATATCGACATACTATGAGCCATTTCTGGGTGGTGGGGCAGTTTTTTTTCATTTACAACGAAAAAAGGCAGTTGTTAATGACATTAATGAAGAATTAATTAATTTATATAAAGTCATAAAAGATAATGTTGATGAACTTATCGATGATCTTCAAAAACACGAAAACACCTCAGATTATTTTTATGATATAAGAGAACTTGATCGTGATAGAGAAAAATATGACAAACTAACAGATATTGAAAAAGCATCAAGAATACATTATTTAAACAAGACTTGTTTTAATGGGCTATTTAGAGTAAATCAACAAGGAGAATTCAATGCTCCTTTTGGAAAGTATAAAAACCCCGATTTTGTTAATGCCATAACATTAAAGGCTGTTAGCAATTATTTTAATAAGGCTAATATTACTTTTAAATGTGGTGATTTTGAGGAAGCTGTTAAAGGTATAAGAAGGGGCAGTTTTGTTTATTTTGATCCACCTTATGATCCAGTTTCGGATAGTTCTAATTTTACAGGGTATGACAAAGGTGGATTTGATAGAGACGAACAAATTAGGCTTAAAAAATTATGTGATAAATTAAATGACAGAGGTGTAAAGTTTTTGCTTTCTAACTCAGCAACTAATTTCATAAAAGAACTTTATAAAGATTATAGAATAGAAATTGTTCAAGCAAAACGATCTATAAACTCAAAGGGAGATATGAGGGGAGAGGTTGATGAGGTGCTGGTGAGAAACTATGAGTAATACAAAAAATGATAAGGCTTGGAAAGAATTATTTGATAAGTATAATATTCTAAATAATATTGAAAAAAATGGCATCTTTGAAATAACCTCAAAACAGATTAACAAGTTTAGGGAAGCAAGGTTAATGACTAAGTTCGATCATAAGAAGAACTTGCCTAAAATATTTACTGAGAATCAACTGTCCATTTTGCCAATTACAAGAGGGAGCTATTTAATATCACAGTTTGATGCTTATAAAGACTTTGAAGAGATTAATTCAGATATTATAAGATTCCCATTTCCAACTCATATTGAGAGTATTGATTTTGAAAATATTACGAGTGAAGCGACTGCTTTAAACTGTGCTTATGTTTCAGGTATATTAGCTGACTTTATGGAAGATGAGGAAATCTTACCGACAGTTAGTGGTAGAATGAGTTCTAACTCTTTTAATTTTAATATTATGAACACAAGGACAAACACTAATGTGAATGTTAATGTTGTCAATTCTCAAATAGAAATAGATGGGGGTTATGAGGGGTTGGAAACATTAGCACTTATAGAAGCAAAAAACTCTATTTCAGATGATTTTTTAGTTAGACAATTATATTACCCTTATAGGTTGTGGAGCAGTAATATTAGCAAAAAGGTTAAACCTCTATTTCTAACATATTCAAATGGTATTTTTTCGTTCTATGAATATTATTTTCAAGAACCTAATAGCTATAATTCACTAATTTTATTAAAGCAGAAAAATTATAGTATTGAACAAACGGAAATTAGCTTAGAAGATATAATACAAGTTTTTCAACAAGTAAAATTGATAGAAGAGCCAGAGATACCATTTCCACAGGCTGATTACTTTAAAAGAGTTATTAACCTTTGTGAATTGCTAAATGAGAACGAATTAACACGAGAAGAGATTACAACAAATTATGACTTTGATCCAAGACAAACAAACTATTATACTGATGCTGGTAGATATTTAGGTTTGGTTCAGAAGAGAACAGAAAATAGGCAAATAATATTTTCTTTAACTGATGAAGGACAAAGACTATTTAGATTAAAATATAAGCCAAGGCAGTTAAAGTTTATTGAGTTAATTTTAAAACATAAGCCATTTAATCAAGTATTTAAAAAGTGTATAACTGATGGAGAAATGCCAAGGAAAAGGGAAATTGTAGAGATAATGAAGAATAGTAATCTGTATAATGTAAAATCGGAGGATACTTTTTATAGGAGAGCATCCTCCATTGTTGCTTGGGTCAATTGGATCCTAGATTTACAGGGTTAGATTTATAAAGGTAATATATAAAAAATAAAGGGGATGGGAAGATGGCAGGTTATTGTAAAGTATGTTTAAGACCTCTAGAAGTAGCACAATACAGTGTAGATGGGACACTAAAATCTTGTCCTAATTGTTCTACTATTAATGGGGAAGAACATATTTTTTATCATTGTGATTATTTTGGTTATACAGATCATAGAATTACAGGCAATAACCCAGATGGAATACAAAGTTGGTGCCCTCCTTGTAGGGGTAGAGGTAGTTCTATAGGTAATGGAATTAAATGTAGCACAATAAAGATAAAGTAATGTGTTAAAGACACTCATTAGGGTGTCTTTAACTATATTAACAAACAATTTTTAAAGTATATTTCATATCTATAAGGTTAATAGAATTACGGTGAACCTTATCATAAGTAATGCTAAAACCAAACTTAACACATTTAAGTGAGAAAAACTTAATTGCCTATGATTACAAGGTATAGGCAATCCATTTTCTATAATAGAAGATGAAAAAGTAATATAAATTTTAAAGCAATTTATTTATGATAAAGATATTATAATCTAATAGATTGTACTATCTACATAATAAGCTTTAATAGTAATAAAGTGTATATAGTAAAATCCAATACCATAAATAATGGTTTAATAAATTTAAATAATTTTTAGATTATTAATATTATTAATTTACAAGTGTTTTTTTAATTTAAGACTATTATCATCTTTGGCAGATACTTTGTAAATAAAAAATTTAGAATAGAAGATACTATAAAGAAACTTTTATAGTATACTTATATATAATAAGATAAAAAATATATTAGTTAATGAAGGAGGTTTAAGTATGGAATATGTATCTATGGTTTTGATAGTTATTTTGTTTACTATCTTTAGCACTAACATTAGTGAATTGCATCGTAATCAAAAAAGAATAGAATCAAAACTAGATAAAGTTATTGAGCATCTTGGATTATATGAATTGTCAATGGAACATATATCAGATGATCTTAAAAGTGAGTTAATAGGACTTGTTTCGGAGAATAAAAGAGTTAAGGCAATAAAGAAATTAAGAGATGCTACTGGGATGGGATTAAAGGAAGCAAAAGATTATGTGGATTCTTTATAAAATTGTATGAGAAAATCATACTTTAATCCAGTAACCTTTATTTATAGGTATAATATACTAAATTAATATCATAACGATATTATTATAGAATAAGGGGTAGATATAAATAAATTGGTTTGAAGGGGATGAGATATGATTTAAAATGAGTTGTAGTAATCTTAGTTATTATAACTTAAGGGGTGATTTTATGTGGTCAAGGGAAGAGATTAAGAATTATGCAAAGGATTTTTTGAGACAACATTATTGGAAAGCATTTTTAGTATGTCTTATTGTAGTTATAATTGGAAGTAGTGGCATTAAGGTTAAAGTACCTGATAGACATAATCAAAGTCAAACAATTGATATAATGCGAAATAAAATAGCCTTAGAGCCTAATAATATTGCATTTAATTTTACAGCTAGAAAGTTTGGTATATCTCCTATATTTTATATATCAAAATGGTTTATCCCAATAATAATTATTATTTCCTTAATAATTTCAATAACTATAGGTTATGCACTTGAAGTAGGTAAGAGTAGATTTTTTCTTAAAGGATTTAAGGATGAGGTGAATGTAGAAAATTTATTTTCAACTTTCAACTCTAGGGAATATTTTGGAATTGTAAAAACCCAATTTGTAAGGAATTTATATAACTTATTATGGACACTATTGTTTATAATACCAGGAATAATAAAATCTTATGAGTATATAATGGTACCATATATTTTATCTGATGAACCTAATTTATCACCTAATGAGGCTATAAGAAGAAGTATGGATATGACAGAAGGGCATAAAATGGATATATTTATATTAGATTTATCTTTCTGGGGTTGGTATATTTTGGGCTTGCTTTTCTTTGGTATAGGAGGAATTTTTGTCCATCCTTATAAAGAAGCTACCTTAGCAAGACTATATAATATTCTATCTAGTAATGATAATATTGATGAGGATATGGTATTGGAATAAATAATAAATATATATTAAATACATAAATAACCTTTAGGATAGTAATTTCTTAGAGGTTATTTATTTAAATAAAAGTAGTATAAAGGCTTAAACATATCATATTATTTCAAATTTTATAAATATGTTATAATTAAAATATCAATAAATTTCGTTAACAGGAGGGTTAATATGTTAAATTATGATTTTGTATTAAAGGAAACTAATGGAGCGGATATTTCACTAAAGGATTTTAAGGGAAAAAATGTAGTATTATATTTTTATCCAAAGGACAATACATCAGGTTGTACTACAGAAGCATTAGAATTTATGGATTTATATGATGAATTTCAAAAGCAAGATACTATTATAATGGGAATAAGTAGAGATAACTTAAAATCTCATGCTAAATTTAGGGACAAGCATAATTTACCATTTTTGCTTCTTAGTGATGAAAATGAAGAAATCCATAATTTATTTAATGTAATGAAACTTAAAAAGATGTATGGAAAGGAATATATGGGAGTTGAAAGATCCACCTTTATATTCAATAAAGAGGGAGAGTTAGTAAAGGAGTTTAGAAACGTAAAAGCAAAGGGACATGCAGAAAAAGTATTAGAATTTATAAAAAATGGAGAATAGAATGTCTTTTATATCTAGTTTGAAAAATATTATGATACCTTATAAACCTTAGCTTTAGGCTAAGGTTTATATTATATTTGTATGTAAATTATTTTGATATAATTTTTGTTGGTATTTAAGTATTATGGAAAGCAAGTATAATTAATATAATAGTGGGTTTATTTATATATAAATTACAATATACTTAATAAGACAATTGAGTTATTACTTTCATTAAATTACCTAGTATTTAAAATCATTAAAATATGCAAAATAATAAAGAATAAAAATTCATATAGATTTGGCAAAAGTCCACTAAATTCAGTGGAAAAGATATTTACTGCTGGTACAGTAGGTGGGATGATGACTAAAAATCTAGTTTAGATAGGACAAAAACAACTAATAGGTAAATAACTAGGTCGTAGTACTTCCTAAATCAAAAATAAATTAATGAAAGTAAGGAGATGAAAATCATGAATAATAAACCAAAACCAGATGATAGAAGAAATAACGTTGAAAAAATACAATTTAATATTGATAACACTATTAAAAACTACAATCTTGCAGAAGAAATGATTGCAGAAACAGATGACGAAAAGATGAAAAAAGCTTTAATGGAGAAAAACAAAAGAAGAGAAGAATCTCTAAAAGGAATGAAAGAAGAAATTAGAGATGAAGCAATAGCAAGAGAAAATAATTACAAGTAAATAAACTATAATAAAAACAAGGTATATATTGATATGCTCCCCTTGTAGTAGACAGTTTAAATAAAAAAACTGTTTACCACAAGGAGGAGTATTTTTATGGGAAGAAAAAGTAGATTTACAGCAGATGAAAAACTTAAATATATTAATATATGTATAAGAGGAGAGGATTCCATCACCCATACAGCTAAACTAGTTGGTGTTAGTAAATCAACTTTAGAAAGATGGATACGTAACTATGAATCATTAGGTATTTATGGTTTGAATAACACCTCTAAAAATACAGTTTACTCAATAGATGTTAAAAATATGGCTGTAAAGGATTATCTTGACGGAAAAGGATCTTTATCTGACATATGTAAAAAATATAGAATTAGATCACATCGTCAGTTACGAGACTGGATTTTAAAGTATAATAGTCATGAGGAACTAAAATCTTCTGGAATGGGAGGAATACCTATCATGACTAAGGGACGAAAGACAACTTACGAAGAAAGAGTCGATATAGTTAAATATTGTATAGAGCATCAAAAAAATTATGCTGAAACAGCAAAACATTTCCAGGTATCTTATCAACAGGCATATTCATGGGTAACAAAATATGAAAAGGATGGAGTTGAATCCCTTC
>NZ_FQTY01000033.1 GCF_900128955.1 Tissierella praeacuta DSM 18095 | reverse complement strand
AGTTCAAAAAACATGTAAAGCTTAATAAAACTATTATAGGGATATCATACCGATATCCCTATAATTATACAATACATCTATTATTAGACGCTTACAATAGAAATGGAATACGATAAAAAACAAGTCATTTAATGTGATATGCTCCCCTTGTGGTAAACAGTTTTTTTATTTAAACTGTCTACCACAAGGGGAGCATATCAAGCAATGGCTGTTTTCACTTCAAAAAAGTTGGACAATTTTTTCATTTTTGAAATCTATATGCTTATATACTTCTTTAGCACAGATAGCAAACTCTTCTTCAGAAATCATCTCGCCATTAATCTGCAAATATTCACGAAAACAGGGCACTTCCGGGCTTGTAAACAAACCAGTTTTATAGCCGCTTTGCTAATTTGGTTTTTTTTAGTATTTTAGTGATATAAGCAAATCCGCAATATGGTAAAAATTCATTATATACTTTTTCTCCACCAATTATAAATATTTCATCTGTATCAATATTCTTCACAGTGGATTTTGTCTCTTCCATAGATTTGCAGCACACACAGCCAACATTTTGTAATGTTGTACTTAAAATAATATTTTTTCTATTGGGAAGCGGTTTAGAATTAGGCAAAGATAGATAGGTGTTTTTGCCCATAATTACTGTTTTCTCTATTGTTTTTTGTTTGAAAAAAGCTTTATCTAAAGGAATGTTGTACAGTAATTCATTGTTTTGACCAATTGCCCAACACTCATCAACAGCGGCTATTAAATTCATAGATTATATCTCCTTTTTCAGTCGCTGCAAAAGCGATTGCATATTAATATGCTCAATCGGATGTATAAAGTATGGCTCAATTTCAACGAAGGGTTTTAATACGAATTCTCGCTTACAAATTTCCGGATGTGGAATTTTTAAATCATCTTTCCAGTAAATCATATCCCCATAAAAAAGAATATCAACATCTAAGGTTCGTTCCCCCCAATGGCGGGTTTTAGTACGTCCTGCTTTTTTCTCAATATTTTTGCAAAAATAGAGCAACTCTTTTGGTGTATAAACTGTACGAATTTTTAAGACACCATTCATAAAATTAGGTTGGTTTAATATTCCGTATGGTTCTGTTTCAATATAGGATGATTTCTTTAATAATATTATATTTTCATCATTTTCTATTTCATGTTCTACAAGCAATAGATTGCTTTTCCTATCCCCCAAGTTAGAGCCAACACCCAAATAACAAGTGTTGTATCTTCTAGTTACTGTGAGAGTTACGTCAGTAAACGGTGTTGAAATGGGTGCATGAGGTTTATGTATTGTAATGCTAACTTCTTCTATTAGAGGATAGTTTAACAATAGATGGATTGATAGTTTATTTGCCAATGTTTCCAATAAATCAAAACGATTTTCACGGCAAAATGAAGCTATTACACAGCTTACCTCACCATAGTTAACGGTATTTTCAATTTTATCATTACAAAGTGAAGTGTCGATAGCGAATTCACAATCTATAAAGAGAGTTTGACCTAGCTCCTTTTCACTCTGCAAAACTCCGTGATATGCATAAACTGTAATACCGGATATCTTTATTTTGTCCATATTTGTTCCTCCTTTATGGAGCGGATTATTTTTATTATGTCATTATTTTCATCTACATCATGAACCCGAATAAACGAAGCTCCTTGCAAAATTCCCCAAGCGGTTGTAGCGAGTGTTCCTGCAAGCCTATCAGCAACATTTTTATCTAAAATATTGCCAATAAAAGATTTTCGAGAAGTTGCAATCATTGTAGGATATCCTAAAGAACAAAGTTCTTTCGTACGATTTAGTACAATAAGATTTTCCTCTACATTTTTTTGAAACCCAACTCCGCCATCAAGTATAATCCTATCCTTTGATACTCCTGCTTTAAGAGCAATAGAAATTGAGTTTTGCATATCAGACATAAAATCATCGAAAAAATTAGTATAATCATGCTTCTTACGGTTATGCATAAGGCAGCAAGCTAACCCATTATTAGCAACTAGTTGTGCCATCTCTCCATTATCATATCGAAATCCCCAAATATCATTAATAATATCAATGTGAGAAACACATGCACAAGCAACCTCGTGCTTATAGCTGTCAAGTGATATTGGGATATCAAAGTTTGATTTTATAGCTGTTATAACAGGCATAACTCGCTCAATTTCTTCTTCAACAGAAATTTGAATATGATTGGGACGGGTGGACTCTCCACCAACATCAATAATATCTGCCCCAGATTTAATCATTTTTTCAACATGTAATAGAGCTTTATCAATATTATAAAATCTTCCTCCATCAGAAAAAGAATCAGGAGTTACATTGAGAATACCCATAATATAAAAATTATTCTTTACATCAAACTGTTTTTTGCCAATTATCATACTAGCACCTCTCTATATTTTTCTTCATCTGCCCATTTACATTCTGATTTCATATTACAAGAAAAACAGTTTCGACTTTGATGGTCTGCCCATTGAAGTAAAAGGGTTAATTGGTCTTTGGTGTTAAGCGAATTATGCATGGAAATAGCAGCGAGAATTCTTGACTGTTCTTCCGACGAAAAACCACCGGTTGTCAACAAAATTTCCTTTGCTAAAGAAGCACTGGCTATTTCATGAGGAGTATCGCTTGTATATTGAATATATCTTCCAATATCATGCAAAAGGGCTGTAGCATAAATAATGGCTTTTTCTATTTTTATACTTTTCTCTAATGAAGATATATACATAATTCTTGCTACGCTGAGAAAATGATTAACATCATGCTTGCAGAACACACGTTCTTTTTCGCACTCAGCATTTTTTTGTAAAGATAAAATATATTTAGGATTATGTAAAATGCGATTAATTCGTTCCATAATTACTCCCTTACCATTTCTAAGATGTATTTTTGTTTTAATATATCTTCTCTAAGAATTCCACAAGTGGAAATGGTAACCGTTTTACTCCCATATTTTTTAATGCCTCTCATAGTCATACAGGTATGTTCTGCCTCTATTATGACCATAACACCTTTTGCATTCAGAGACTCATAAATCGCATTTGCAATTTGTTTACAGAGCTGTTCTTGTATTTGTAACCTTCGAGCATAAACTTCTACTGCCCGACAAAGCTTACTTAAGCCAACCACTTTTTCATTTGGTATATAAGCAATATGTACTTTCCCATAAAAAGGGAGTAAATGGTGTTCACAAATGGAATGAAATACAATCCCTTTTTCTAAGACCAATTCAGCATCTTCACATTTAAATGTTTTAGAAAGATGGACTGATGCATCCTCCTGATAACCACCAACAATTTCATTGTACATTTTTGCAACACGTTTAGGTGTATCTATCAAACCTTCTCGATTTGGATTTTCTCCAATAGCTTCGAGCAACATTCTAATGGCGCTTTCCGTTTTTTCAATATTAACCATGTGGATTCTCCTTCATAATTATGTTTCTTGCAAACTATAAAACAGTATTGTCCACTGATTATATAGGTGAATACTTTATATAATTATCTCAGCGGGATGCGAAATAAATACCGCAGGCAAGCCGCCTTTCGTCCCCTTGACAACTCCCCGTTCAAAGGACACTTTACGCATTCATTTCTACTCTGTTTTTATATTTTATTGTAGTATTTATTGTAACATAATATAAGCCAAAGTAGCAAGTCAATATTTGAACAACACATAAGACGGCTTAGAAGATGTGATTTGTACTTGCAACCAATGCGATAAAGCACCTACAAATCATTACTTAAAATTGTCAATGAACTGTTCGTCGGCAAATTCATTTATAATGAGATTTTATCTACAGAAATATCTTGACATTAAAAAACTTCTTTC
>NZ_FQTY01000032.1 GCF_900128955.1 Tissierella praeacuta DSM 18095 | reverse complement strand
GATCCTTTTCCGTCAAGATAATCCTTTACAGCCATATTTTTAACATCTATTGAGTAAACTGTATTTTTAGAGGTGTTATTCAAACCATGAATACCTAATGATTCATAGTTACGTATCCATCTTTCTAAAGTTGATTTACTAACACCAACTAGTTTAGCTGTATGGGTGATGGAATCCTCTCCTCTTATACATATATTAATATATTTAAGTTTTTCATCTGCTGTAAATCTACTTTTTCTTCCCATAAAAATACTCCTCCTTGTGGTAAACAGTTTTTTTATTTAAACTGTCTACTACAAGGGGAGCATATCATTTAAAAGGTTTGTTTTTTGTTTAATTAAAATTCTAAAGCAAAATAACCAGCCATTTCGTCAGAGTATGCTATAATAGTATCTAATATAAAATATGATATTTTTAAGTTTAAAGATAATGCAAAATCCAAATCATTTTTAAAACTGGTTTTTAATGAATACTCTTCTACTACTTCAGTTATATACTCTTTTATAGTTCTTTTTAATTTCGCCTGTGGGATGTTATATATATCTAAATCATCGGTGTTTATTACATTCTTTTTAAAATCATGTTTTGTTGCAAAATCATTTAATTGAGATTCGTATTTTATATGTTTTATCATACTGTCAGTAAATGTCCATCTATTTGCATGGGGTAAACATACATAATCACTCAAATAATGAGATATAACACCTATTTTTTTACTTAATATTTTAATAGCTAACGGGTCAAGTATCTTATTAAACTCCAAATATCTACTGATAAATATAACCTTCATAATTTCCTTGGCAATAAAATTTAAACTTTCTTCTTTATAATGTCTAATGAATTTATATTGAGGAAGTATATCAGGGCATACTGAACCCCATAACAGTTTTTGCTTATCTAATTTTAAACCATATATATCAAATACATTATCATATACCTTTGATGCAATAATTTTATGAGAATCTGAAAATATTTTAAACACCCCTTTATAAAATTCTATGTCTTAATTATAGTATAATAATTAAAAAATAAAGTCAACATAAAATATTTATCAATATTATGATAAATATTCCTTTAAATAATTATTATACAATAAAAAATCATCTTTATTAAAAAGAACAAATGTAATATCTAAACCAAATTCTTCTTTATCTATAAAGTCCATAATTGCTTTTACAGCAATTTTCATTGCATCTTCAATTGGATATCCATAAGCACCAGTAGATATAGATGGAAAAGCAATTGTTTTGATACTGTATTCTTTAGCAAGCATCAAAGAATTATAATAAGCATTATATAATAGTTTTTGTTCTCTTTCTTCTCCATTTTCATATATTGGTCCTACTGTATGTATCACATATTTACTTGGAAGATTTCCAGCAGTAGTTATCCTAGCTTCTCCAGTAGGACATCCTCCAATTTTCTTACATTGCTCCAAAATTCTTTTCCCACCTACTTTATGTATTGCTCCATCAACACCACCACCTCCTAATAAGGTGTTGTTTGCAGCATTTACTATTGCATCTGCTTCTATTTCTGTTATATCTCCTAATATAATATTAATCTGTATATTTTTGTATCTAAACATAAAATCACTCCTATAATCTAAATATAACTCAATATCCTCATATTAATTCAATACCTTATGCAAACTATCCCAAACATCAGCAGTTTCAAATCCTTTTCTCCAAGATGCTATGCCCGCCAATTCATATTTATGAACTAATGAAGCTTTAATTTCTAAAGACTTTTTGTTCTCTAACCATATTTTGTATATCTTTTCATCTTTCTCTATTTGTCCATAATATTGAAGAGAGTTGTCATCCCAAATTAAATCCATATTATTTTCTGATATAAACTTATTGGCCATTTCCATTGATAATGCTTGAGAACTTACTTTTCCATCCTTTTCCACCCATAACCTTGTATATAATGGTACCCCTAAAATTAATTTATTATTAGGAATATATTCTAGTACTCCTAATATGGTTTTTTCAACCCAAGAATATTCTGCAACTGATCCAGCAATTGGACTACTTGCCCAATGTTGATCATATGCCATTAAAATCATATAATCTACAGCCTCTGAAAGTCTTTTTCTATCATAGCATAAAGACCAATTTTCAGCTGTAGATATACCTGTTACATCTATAGATACACTCATTCCTGCCTCTTTAAATACTGGATATAACTCTCTAACAAATTGTGTAAGTAAATCTTTAGTTTTTAAATGTACATTTTCAAAATCAATATTAATTCCTTGAAATCCATAGTATTTATATAATTCTAGTATATCTTTTATTAATTTTTCTCTCGTACTGCTCTTTGATAACAATTCATGGGTTAAATCAGGATCAAAATTATTATTAATCAATGGCCATATTTCATATCCTAAATCATTATATTTTCTTACATATTCTGTATTTCCTTTATCTAGTATACTTTCTTCACCATTAATAGAAAACCATGTAGGAGATATTATATTTACTCCTGGAATTAAATTTATTCCATCTGTATTTTTCACTTTTCTATAGGTGTAGTCCCATGTAAGATTTATAGGCTTTTTATTAAATCCCTTTAGACTGTCTTCCATGGTTTTTTCTACTTTAAATAACTCCTTAGTATAATTTATCTTTAAATATTTCTTTTCAATAAATCCTGGTATTCCATTTATTGTTCTTACTTTGTACCAAGATTCGTATTCTGCATAAACATTTAATATAGTCCCTATGGGCATATCTTTTACTAAAATAGGTGCTTTTATATCTAAATTACTTCTTATTACTGCTCCATCTAAAATTATTTCACCACTTAAATAGTTTATATCTTTATAATCTAAAACAACAGCATTTGTGTCTTCAAAATAATTAACTTCTATATTGTAATTTTTTAAAATTACATCTATAGGGATATATATTTTTTCATTAATTTTTTTTATAGTATTAGTAGTTAGAAATTCTTTGCTATTAACTGTAGCAATATTATTATCTAACTTATACCTAAGAACTTTTTCTTTATTTGTAATTATAAGTACATCTTCTGAATCATCATAAAATATGTCTTTATCTATGAAATTATTAATAACGGGAAGTGAAAAATATAATATATCGTCATAAAACAATACTGCATCTTCATTATCTACTTCTTGTTCTTCAACAATTAAATATAGCTCATCAGAATATGAAATTACTTTTTTACTAGGTTGTAGCTGCCAATAATATGCAACTCCTACTATACATCCTATTATAAGGAATATCAAAGATATTAAAGTAAATTTTTTCACTTAATCCCCCCATTAAAATTCAATAATATTTTATCCTCCATAAATAGTATAATAGAAACTTTATGTTTATACAAATATAATTAATATTAATTTATTATACAAACAAGTAGTCAATATTTAATTAATGACTACTTGTTATTAAATTTTTATATTATTCATTTCTATAATAAAAATATATTATTTTCTTTACATTCTTGTAATATTTCTTCTGTCCATACTGATGCCTGGACTTCTCCTATATGCTTTTTCTCTAGGAAAAACATACATATCCTTGACTGCCCTATTCCTCCTCCAACTGTAGTTGGCAGTTCTCCATTTAACAATTGTTTATGATATTCCAGGGATTTTCTTTCCTCCGCATTTGCTACTTTTAATTGTTTTTCCAAAGCTGCTTCATCAACTCTTATACCCATACTGGATAACTCCAATGCTGTATTTGTTATAGGATTCCAAAATATAATATCTCCATTTAAATTCCAATCATCATAGTCAGGAGATCTAGTTCCATGAGGTTTTCCAGAAGCTAATGGCTCGCCAATTTTTGATACAAATACTGCTCCATATTCTTCTGCTATAAAATGTTCTCTTTTTTCTGGTGTTTCATTAGGATATAAATCTTCTAATTCTTGGCTAGTAATAAATTTTATATCTTTTGGTAATTTTTTTGTAAGAATCTTAGGATATAAAGTATTTATATACTTTTCAGTTTCCGTAAATACATCATAGATATCTTTTACAATATTTCTTAAATACTCAGTAGTTCTATCACTTTTTTTTATAACCTTTTCCCAGTCCCATTGATCTACATATATTGAATGTATATTGTCTAATACTTCATCTGGTCGTATCGCATTCATATCTGCATATAACCCTTCATCAATACCAAATTCATAGGACTTTAATGCTAATCTTTTCCATTTTGCTAAAGATTGAACTATTTCAATCCTCTCATTGTATTTTCTCATTTCAAAAGATACTGCCTTTTCAACTCCAGTAAGATTATCATTTAATCCACTTTCTGGTGTTACAAATAATGGTGCTGATACCCTAATTAAATTTAATTTTTCTGATAGCTTTCTTTCAAAATAATCTTTTATTTGTTTTATTGCTATTTGAGTTTCTCTTGGATTTAATCTTATCATTTTTACTCCTCCTATTTTAAAGTTTATACATCAACTCACAACCTTCGTTGTGTTAGGTCATAAAAAAACCTTTCATCCAAATAAAGGACGAAAGGTTAATTTCCGCGGTACCACCTTAGTTAGCAATATGCTCACTTGAATATAAGTACGGACTGTATTACAATCGATACTCCATAGTCGATATCAGGCTATCCCCGTCTAAGCCTACTCTTTTTCAATTTCGGTTAGATGCTCAAGAATGTTCTTCATTTACTGATTGGTATCGGACTTCCACCACCGCCGACTCTCTATAACACCCTCAATAAATTACTCTTTCTATCAAAGCATTATTTTTAAATTATTATTAGTATAGCTTGATATTAGGATAAAGTCAAGGAAATTTTAAAAAGTTTTTAAAATTTATATCTAATATTTATTCTAATAATTCCATATCATAAATTGTATAATCACATCTATATATAAAAAGATATTTACCATCTATTAATATTCCTGTAGATTTATCTATTCCTGTTGCAAAATAACTAACTTTATTTCCTACAAATGTAGCTAATGGTTTTCCAGACTGTGACCTTATTAATACTACTCTGGCTTTTCCAGAAGTGAGATTTGTCATATCATTTACCATTCTATTAATAAAGGGAGTGGATCTATTAATATTTTCAATATCAACTTTTTTACTGTATTCATTAAATATATCGGTTAAACCTTCTTCATAAAGGATTAAACTACTACCAACATGAACCATTGATTTTCCGCCTATAGTCAAATTTATTACAGAAGATTTATTAATTATATTTCCTTCTTCGTCTTTGGAATTAAACTTATCTTCCGAAGTAATGCTTATTGAATTACCCTTTATACTATCAATAATATTACTTTCTTCATCATAAGTCTGTATTGTAGCCGTCCTACCTCTTAAATTCTCCTTCATTTTTCCAATTTCATTACTAAATAATGCACATCCATTTAACATTGATAATATTGGTATTAAAACTACTAATAATATTATAAATTTTTTTCTTTTAATTTTCATATAAAATCCCTCCCTCAATTATATTAAAATAATATAAACTGTATTTCAACTATTAAATTAAATCTAATATTGTAAACATGATAAAAAAGTATCCCCGATGGATATAAAAAATAAAAGCTTAAATGAGAAAAAAGTCATTCAAGCTTTTATGTATCGTGGATACTAATGGCGTACCCTGAGGGAGTCGAACCCCCGACCTTCTGGTTCGTAGCCAGACACTCTATCCAGCTGAGCTAAGGGTACATAGAATAAATAAGCCCTAAGGACTAATAAACTATAACCTATGGGCACATATATGGAGCGGGTGAAGGGGATCGAACCCTCGCAACCAGCTTGGAAGGCTGGGGCTCTACCACTGAGCTACACCCGCACAATTAAATAAAATTTAAAAAAATGAAGAATATATACTCTTCATAAGAAAGTTCTGGAGCGGAAGACGAGATTCGAACTCGCGACCCTCGCCTTGGCAAGGCGATGCTCTACCACTGAGCCACTTCCGCATATATAAATCATTGAATATACATATGGTGGAGGAGACTGGATTCGAACCAGTGAAAGCTTAGCTAACGGATTTACAGTCCGTCCCCTTTAGCCTCTTGGGTACTCCTCCTTATCTTTATTGATGGAGCCCAAAGGACTACCTTATTATACTCTACTATTTTCCTACGGAGCACATGGAAGTAAGTTAATGGAGCTGGCGAGAGGAATTGAACCCCCAACCTACTGATTACAAGTCAGTTGCTCTGCCGATTGAGCTACGCCAGCAAGTTTGTTATTGCTTGTTAAGTTAGGTTGTAAAATTGGCGACCTGGAAGGGACTCGAACCCTCGACCTCCAGCGTGACAGGCTGGCATTCTAACCATCTGAACTACCAGGCCGCGAATATTTGGTGGGCACAACAGGGCTCGAACCTGTGACCCCCTGCTTGTAAGGCAGGTGCTCTCCCAACTGAGCTATGCGCCCAAATACATAAATGGTGACCCCACCGGGATTCGAACCCGGGTTACCGCCGTGAAAGGGCGATGTCTTAACCGCTTGACCATGGGGCCTT
>NZ_FQTY01000036.1 GCF_900128955.1 Tissierella praeacuta DSM 18095 | reverse complement strand
AAAGTTGATTTGATTTATGCTATAGCAACACCAGCAGCCCAATCTGCAAAACAATCTACTAATGATATTCCTATACTATTTAGTGCAGTAACTGACCCTGTAGTTGCAGAATTAGTAGATTCAATGGAAAACCCTAGTGGAAATGTTACTGGAACATCAGATGCCAGTCCAATGGATAGACAATTACAATTATTTAAGGATTTAGATAGTAATATTAAAAAAGTTGGAATCATTTTTAATACCAGTGAACCCAATTCCCAAGTCCAAGTTGAAATGGCAAAAGATTTAGCACCTTCCATAGGTCTAGAAATAGTAGAAATCGGAATATCTAGTATTTCTGATATGCCTCAGGCAATAGATTCAATAGTTAAAAAAGTTGATGGCATCTATACTATAACTGACAATATGGTAGCATCTGCAATAAATATAGTTTCTGAAAAGGCTATATCAAACAAATTAATTACTGTTGGTGCTGAAGATTCTCATGTTAGTGGTGGTATTCTTGTTACTGATGGAATTAGCTACTATGAGTTAGGTAAACAAACTGCACAAATGGCTAAGGAAATATTAGTTGATAAAACTTTACCTTCCAATGTTCCATCACAAACCGCTACTAATACTAAAAAGGTTTTTAATATGAAAACATTAAAGGCTTTAGAAATTGACGAAAATAATGAAGTATTTAAAGATGCTTCAAAAATTGATTAAAAATTGGAGTGATATATATGAATTCATTAATTATTACATCGTTAGAGCAAGGACTTATATTTGCAGTCTTAGCTATGGGAGTATTCTTGACTTATAAGGTCTTAGATATAGCAGACCTTTCTGTAGAAGGAACATTCCCTTTTGGGGCATTCATATTTGCTAAGTTTATATCTATGGGAATTAATCCAATAATTAGTACTTTAATGGCCTTTTGCTTTGGAACCTTAGCTGGATTACTTACGGCAACACTCTTTACAAAACTAAGAATAAAACCTTTGTTGTCAGGTATATTAACTATGACTATACTCTATTCAGTAAATTTAAAAATAAATGGAAAATCTAATTTCCCATTATTTAAATATAATTCAATTTTTGATTTAGGCCCAACTTTATTGGTATTAATCATAATTGTATTGTTGATAAAAATTACACTAGATCAATTTTTAAAAACTGAAACAGGATATTTACTAATTGCAACAGGAGACAATGAATCTCTTGTAAAATCTCTTGGAGAAAATAGTAATAAATATAAGGTATTAGGATTAATGTTAGCTAATGGTTTAGTAGCTTTAAGTGGTGCTTTAATGGCTCAAATCCAAGGCTTTGCAGATATAACTATGGGAAATTCCATTATAGTAATAGCCCTCGCTTCAATTATAATAGGAGATACTATAAAAAAGAATTCTAACAAAATAAAAAATACAACAAAAGTAATATTGGGAGCAATAATCTACAAAATTATTGGTGGAATCGCTATAGATTTGGGTCTAGATCCCAATGATCTTAGGGCTATAAATGCAATAATAGTAATAGTATTTCTATCCTATAATAATTTTGCAGCTGATTTATTTGAAACTATGAAAAACAAAGGAGGTAAAAGAAATGTTGAAAATAGTAAACCTATCAAAGAATTTTAATAAAAATACAGATAATGAAATAAATATATTTAATAATTTTAATTTAGATATAGAGAAAAATAAATGTACAGCAATTATTGGTTCTAACGGTTGTGGCAAATCTACTCTTCTCAATTTAATAGGAGGAAGTATCTTAGCAGATAAGGGACAAATAATATTGAATGGAAAAAGTATTGAAGGACTAAAAGAAGAGCAGCGAGCAATCCATATAGGAAGAGTATATCAAAATCCATCTATGGGTGTATCTCCTTCCCTTACTATATTGGAGAATATGTCCTTAGCAGATAAAAAAGGAACAAAATTTACTTTAAGAAAACTTATAAAAAAGAATAATATAGATAAATATATAGAATTATTAAAAGACCTAGATTTAGGTCTTGAAAATAAGTTAAATACCAAGGTAAAGTTTCTATCTGGTGGACAAAGACAGTCTTTGTCTTTAGTAATGGCTGCTATGAAGCATCCTGACTTGCTCTTACTAGATGAGCATACAGCTGCATTAGACCCTAAAACCTCTAATGTAGTAATGCAAAAAACTAAAGAATTAATAAAGAAAAACTCTATGACAACCATAATGATTTCTCATAATATGAAGGATGCCATAGAATATTCAGATAGAATAATAATGTTAGATAAGGGTCAAATAGTATTAGATAAACCAAGTATAAATGTAACAGAAAAAGAATTATTTGATATCTACAGGGAAAAGCTTGTGGAAAATGTAGCATAAATCATTAAACCACTTCTTCTTATTAAATAGTGATATGCTCCCCTTGTAGTAGACAGTTTAAATAAAAAAACTGTTTACCACAAGGAGGAGTATTTTTATGGGAAGAAAAAGTAGATTTACAGCAG
>NZ_FQTY01000038.1 GCF_900128955.1 Tissierella praeacuta DSM 18095 | reverse complement strand
AATCGGGTAGGAGGTAAATAATTAATTTATTTACCGACCTCCCTCACCACCGTACGTACCGTTCGGTATACGGCGGTTTCATAGTTTACACTTTAACTTCAAGGTAATATTTAAGAAAACTTAAATAACCTTGTTTTTCAAACCTAGCATTGGTTAGGGTTGTTGCAAGAATCCAGCTATTGGCCGTATGCCAGTAGCCTTTTCTTGTATTTGCCCATTCCCATGCCTTTTCTCTTGCTACTCCCAGTTTCTTAAGGTTAACAAATTTCGTCTTGACCTTCTTCCAACTTTTCCATGTTATCATTCGAATTCTTCTTCTGAGCCATTCATCAATTGTTTTCATGATTGTCTTCATATCGGCTAGTTTAAAGTATTGTACCCATCCATGTATAATCTGGTTGAGCTTAATCTTTCTATTATCTATGCTCATCCCTTTACTTCTACCAGTTACCATCCTAATTTTATCTTTCAGTTTATTTATGCTTTTAGGGTGAACTCTAAATCTGCATCCTCCCTTACTTCTATAAAATGTATATCCTAGATATTTGACCTCACTAAGTTTAGATACCTTAGTCTTATCTTTATTAATCTTGAGTTTAAGCTTACCTTCTATGAATTTACTAACTCTTTCATATTGTCTTTGGGCAGCTCTTTTACTTGTTGTAAATATCATAAGGTCATCAGCATACCTTACAAACCGATATCCCCATTCCTCAAGCTTTTGGTCTAATTCATTTAGAATAATATTTGCTAAAAGTGGGCTGATTGGCCCCCCTTGAGGTACTCCTTCCTCACTTCTTATGAACATTCCATTGTCCATAATTCCTGCATTAAGAAACTTTTGTATTAAGGATAGGACTCTGTTGTCCTTTATGGTTCTTGATAAAATTTCCATAAGCATAGATTGGTTTACTGTATCGAAAAATTTCTCTAAATCCATATCGATGACATACCAATAGCCTTCATTTGCATATTCTTGGCATTTCTTCAATGCATCATGACATCCTCTATTTTGTCTAAAACCGTAACTGGTTTCTGCAAATTGTTTCTCATATATGGGACTTAATTCTTGAAGAATTGCTTGTTGAATCACTCTGTCGACTAATGTTGGTATCCCCAGTTTACGTGTTTCACCATTTTCTTTTGGTATTTCAACACGTTTAACTGGGGATGGTTTGTAGCTTGTATTCAGTAGGGATGAAAGAATTTCTTCCCGGTGGGTTTTTAAGTGTTCTAGAAGTTCATCCATTTCCATCTTATCGGTTCCACCTGCTCCTTTGTTTCTTTTAACCTTTTGGTAAGCATTATTCATATTGTCTCTGGATAGGATTCTTTCTAACATTCCTATTGTTGGTTTGTTTGTGTTGATGTCGTCCTTTTCAATCATCCTTGAATCACTCTGCCCATTTCTGCGTCTTTCGTGTTCCACACTATTCCCACAGTTGATGATGGTGTCTTTATTCTGTTTTCTGCATTCTATCGTGTTCTCAGTAATTTTCATTGATTTCATCTCCTATGATTCAGCCCTTCCTATGATATCTAGATTCTCATAGTACTATGGCCTCTGCTGACTTCTCATGATAAATCTTGTTTCAACCATGGTTCATACTCTGTTTTCCCATGTCCATGAGACCTCCCCAGGTAAGAACAACAACCTTCCTCCCATGTAACCGTCACATTTACTGTAAAGAGTTCGGGTAGTATTGGACTTTGTTTTGTTAAGCAAACTCATCCTCCCTAAATCAGCCTTATGTGATTTCTGTTCGTCGGTTCAGGATTTTGCCTTCGGCTTCCTTCAGATTCCACGTCGCCATGGACACCCTTGCCTTCAGCTAACGGTTCCTACTACCAAGCCCGTAGTGGACTTTCACCACCAAGTTGTTGCCCATGCTGGGCACACTTA
>NZ_FQTY01000037.1 GCF_900128955.1 Tissierella praeacuta DSM 18095 | reverse complement strand
TTTTTTTTCTAATCCTTGGTCAATTATAAAATCACTTAATTTTTCTAATCTTTTTTCCAAATCTATAATTTTATTTCTCATAGCTGCTTTTTCTTTTAATTCTGCTAAATCCATTTTTTTAATATTTTCTTTTTTTTCTTCAATCAATCTATTAATCTCTTTTTCTAAGTCTTTGACTTTTTTCTGTAATTTTATATTAGTATTTTTAATAGCTATAGTATCTTTCATATAATTTTTAGCCATATTTTTAAATTCTTCAAAAGTATCTTTCTTGATTTCAACATAATCTTTATTAAATAGCTTTTCTTTAGCCTCTATTCGCCCTAATTTCATTATTTCGTCTTTAGCCATATCTAACATACCTAATTCCCTTTTAGAAGCCTCTAAATCGTTTTTAAGGGCTTTTAACTCCATTTTAATAGTTTCCCCTTTAAGTTCACTAATAGATTTATTACCAGCCTTTGTAGCGTCGTTTAAGATACCTATATCACGACCAAAGACTTTCTCCATATGATTTTCAAGTTTAGGGTGAAACTCCTGAAGGTATTTTCTAGTTATTAATTCCTTAGCAGATACTTTCAAATCTCCCCTTTTCTTATCAAAAACTACTGGTATAAAGGCAAAGTGCATATGTGGTGTAGTTTCGTCTAAATGAACATAGCTTGAAATTACATTTTCCTTGCCATATTCATTTTCTAGAAAATTATAGGTTTCTTGAAAAAACTTCTCCTGATCTTCCTCTGTTTTTATTTTTTCAGGTAAAGTTACAACCCAATCACACATCACATTTACATCTTTTCTATTTAGACATCTAACTTCCGAAGTTCTTTTCTTAATAAACTCAAGCTGATTTTTATCTTCCGCAAGATTATAATTTAGCCTAGTCTTTTCTGTATCAATATCTTGATTTCCAAACTTAATATATTCTCCATTTTCCTTTTTGTATCTTTCAAAATGCCTTGTAAGTCCGCCGACTTGGTTTCTATTTGCTTTCATCAAATGAGCCAAAACAATCCCCCTTTACTGCATACCAAAATTCAATTTCGACATAAAAATAAGGTAATCTATTTTACATTAAGACTACCTTATTTTAGCATATTTCATTTTGGTATAGCAAGTTATACCAAAAATTTGGTAACTTGTAAGGGGAGTTCCCCTTAACCCCCTTTAGATCCAAAACTAAACTTCAAAATTTCCGTTCATTTTTATAAAATCAAGGTAGTATTTTTCAAGAAACCCACTTGAAAAATCTCCACCTTGATTTTATAAATTTCATCTGCTATTTACAAAGTAAGGCGAAGGTGACAAAGATATATAAAAAAATAATCTTTCCTTCGCCTTAAAAAATTTTAGCAGATGAAATCACTCTCTAGATTAGTTGGTAATAAAAAAGAACTTGATAGGCTCAGGTTCTAAAGATATATTTATTATCTTAAAAATAACCCTTCAGAAATAACTAAGCTTTTTAATAAATCAATAAATTCATTATTCTTTTTTAACATTTTAACTACCGCATAAAATTCACCAGAACCTAAAGTAATTAAAGCCTTTTCTGATTTAAAGTAAAAAGATACTAAAGAATTACCTAAATTATCAAAGACAGTATTTATAAATTTTTCCGTTTGTTCCACAATTACTGGAGACATTACAGTTTCAAAATATTCCATGGGCTTACTGTAATTACATCCTTCATGGTCAAGAAGAAAACCAGTATGAGAAACTATTATATTCGTATAAGGGTAATAACAATGTAATTTAAGAATAATTCTAACAAATTTACTAATAAATTTATCCACCTCTGTTTTATAAAAATATTGCTCTACATCTCCAAAAGCAATTGATTCAGAAGAAATTTGTAAAGGAAAAATATCTATTATATCTAAATAATCAGGTTCAGAATATTTACTAAGAAATTCAGATATATGAAGATTATCTATTAATTCACGAGAGGAAAGTAACTCTACTTTCTCAAAATCTTTCCATTGGAATCTAGTGAAGCTGTTCTTTCGGATTTCTTGCCACTCTTTGCCTGTTTTTTTGTTTTTAGTTTCCATTTACTACCTCCATGTCCTTTATTACCTGCATCATCCTCTTCGATAACCCAACCACCTTTTTCTTCATAACCTACTCTATTACCATTTTTTACTCGTTTATTAAACTTACCTAAATCTACCACATTACCATTTCTAAACCTAGAGGGAATATCATTAACCAATTTTTGATATTTATCTTCTGCTTTTGTTATTAACCATTTCTTAACCTTATTAGCAGTCTCAGAACTAACTTTATAAAGAGCAATACCACCTACCAAAATAGCTCCTCCTGTTACAACTACTTTACCAATTCCAGGAATCATCCAA
>NZ_FQTY01000039.1 GCF_900128955.1 Tissierella praeacuta DSM 18095 | reverse complement strand
TTGGCTAACAAAGCGACGAACACATGAATTAAGTCAGCAAATAATTTGAGCTAATCAGACTTTTTAATGAGAGTTTGATCCTGGCTCAGGACGAACGCTGGCGGCGTGCCTAACACATGCAAGTCGAGCGAAGTTTTTAAAGAAGATTTCTTCGGAATGAAACTTTAATTATCTTAGCGGCGGACGGGTGAGTAACGCGTGAGAAACCTGCCTTTTACAAAGGGATAGCCTCGGGAAACTGGGATTAATACCTTATGACACTTAAATGTCGCATGAGATTTAAGTCAAAGCGTAAAGCGGTAAAAGATGGTCTCGCGTCCCATTAGTTAGTTGGTGAGGTAAAGGCTCACCAAGACAGCGATGGGTAGCCGGCCTGAGAGGGTGAACGGCCACACTGGAACTGAGACACGGTCCAGACTCCTACGGGAGGCAGCAGTGGGGAATATTGCACAATGGAGGAAACTCTGATGCAGCGACGCCGCGTGAACGATGAAGGCTTTCGGGTCGTAAAGTTCTGTCCTAAGGGACGATAATGACGGTACCTTAGGAGGAAGCCCCGGCTAACTACGTGCCAGCAGCCGCGGTAATACGTAGGGGGCAAGCGTTGTCCGGATTTATTGGGCGTAAAGGGTGCGTAGGCGGCCTTTTAAGTCAGATGTGAAAGATCACGGCTCAACCGTGGTAAGCATTTGAAACTGAAAGGCTTGAGTTAAGGAGAGGAAAGTGGAATTCCTAGTGTAGCGGTGAAATGCGTAGATATTAGGAGGAATACCAGTGGCGAAGGCGACTTTCTGGACTTATACTGACGCTGAGGCACGAAAGCGTGGGGAGCGAACAGGATTAGATACCCTGGTAGTCCACGCCGTAAACGATGAGTGCTAGGTGTTGGGGGTCAAACCTCGGTGCCGCAGCTAACGCATTAAGCACTCCGCCTGGGGAGTACGTACGCAAGTATGAAACTCAAAGGAATTGACGGGGACCCGCACAAGCAGCGGAGCATGTGGTTTAATTCGAAGCAACGCGAAGAACCTTACCAGGGCTTGACATGCCCCTGACCGTCCTAGAGATAGGGCTTTACCTTCGGGTACAGGGGACACAGGTGGTGCATGGTTGTCGTCAGCTCGTGTCGTGAGATGTTGGGTTAAGTCCCGCAACGAGCGCAACCCTTGCCTTTAGTTGCTAACAGATAAGCTGAGCACTCTAGAGGGACTGCCGATGACAAATCGGAGGAAGGTGGGGATGACGTCAAATCATCATGCCCTTTATGTCCTGGGCTACACACGTGCTACAATGGTCGGTACAACGAGCAGCTACTTAGCGATAAGATGCTAATCTCTTAAAGCCGATCCCAGTTCGGATTGCAGGCTGCAACTCGCCTGCATGAAGTCGGAGTTGCTAGTAATCGCGGATCAGAATGTCGCGGTGAATGCGTTCCCGGGTCTTGTACACACCGCCCGTCACACCATGGGAGTTGGCAATACCCGAAGCCAGTGAGCTAACCATTTGGAGGCAGCTGTCGAAGGTAGGGTCAATGACTGGGGTGAAGTCGTAACAAGGTAGCCGTATCGGAAGGTGCGGCTGGATCACCTCCTTTCTAAGGAGTTCAAAAGGACTCACACTGTTATGTT
>NZ_FQTY01000041.1 GCF_900128955.1 Tissierella praeacuta DSM 18095 | reverse complement strand
AAAGTTGATTTGATTTATGCTATAGCAACACCAGCAGCCCAATCTGCAAAACAATCTACTAATGATATTCCTATACTATTTAGTGCAGTAACTGATCCTGTGAAATCAGAAATAGTTACAGATTGGAAGAATGTTGGTGGCAATGTAACTGGAACATCTGACATGGCTCCTACAGATTCACAGTTAAAAATGTTTAAAGAAATTGACCCTAGTATAAAAACTATTGGTATATTATATAATACCTCTGAAGCAAATTCTGAAATTCAAATAGAAGAAGTAAAAAATCTAGCTCCAAATGAAGGTTTAGAAATAATTACAGTTGGAATAAGTAATGTTAATGAACTTCCTCAGGCTATAGATTCAATATTAAACAAAGTTGATGGTATTTATGCTCTTAGTGATAATCTCATAGCTTCTTCTGTGGAGTTATTATCAAAAAAACTTATGGATAAAAAAATTATATCTGTTTGTGCAGAAGAAACTCAAGTAAAAGGAGGATTATTGATAACAAATGGACTTAGTTATTATGAGTTAGGTAAACAAACGGCTAAAATGGCAAAAGAAATACTTGTAGATAAAAAACATGTTTCTACTATACCAGTCGGTGTAGCAGAAAAAACTATAACAACAGTAAATATAAATACTTTAGAAGCATTAGAATTAGATATAAATCTTTCACTCTTTAAAGATGCTATAAAGATAGAAGAATAATTTTAAAATACAACTTAATATTTTTAACTATACTTATAAGAAAGACATCTATGATCTATAGAGGCAACTTCTCTTAAAGATTCCATAAGCCCCTTCCATGAAATTAGAGATTTCAGCTGCCTTCTATAGGAAACCATCAGAGATTTTTAAATTTTTTCAAAAAAGGTATTGACATTACTACAATAAAGTATTATCATTTTATCTAATATTAAAAAATGCTCTGATGGAGAGAAAGATATCATTGATTATTTAAAGAGAGTTGGGAAGGGTGAAAACCAACAATAACAAGATATGTAATATACACTCCTGAGCCGATTTGCTAAAAGGTTATCCAAGTAGGCAAATCCGAAAGCCCATCGTTATAAGGGATAAGACTGTTAGGTCTGATTGAGTGATGACTTTTGTCATAATTAGGGTGGTACCACGGAGATATAATCTTTCGTCCCTATAAGTATAGTTAAAAACTATATTTATAGAGATTGAAAGATTTTTTTATGACTTAACACAGGAAATTAAGTTAGGTTAAATTTAGTTGGAAAACTACGTGAGGTTACTTAACCAAATTTAAATTGTCAATTCTCAATCGTCAATTCAAATTGAGGAGGATAAAAAAATGAAAAAAAGTAAGATTAGTAAATTAGTATCTTTAGCAGTAAGTGGTATAGTATTTTTATCAGGTTGTAATTCAAATGTA
>NZ_FQTY01000042.1 GCF_900128955.1 Tissierella praeacuta DSM 18095 | reverse complement strand
CCAAGTACCATCGGCGTTAAGATGCTTAACTTCTGTGTTCGGTATGGGTACAGGTGTGTCCATCTTGCTATCGTCACCAGACGAAAACTACTTTTGCATTTTAAACATGTTTTAGGTCAAGTCCTCGACTTATTAGTATCTCTTAGCTTAAAGTATTGCTACTC
Organism: Tissierella praeacuta DSM 18095; assembly: GCF_900128955.1. Taxonomy (GTDB): domain Bacteria; phylum Bacillota; class Clostridia; order Tissierellales; family Tissierellaceae; genus Tissierella; species Tissierella praeacuta. The sequence goes on along the minus strand of NZ_FQTY01000042.1, from coordinate 1,112 downwards.
TTACACCTGAGACCTATCTACCAAGTGGTCTTCTTGGAGTCTTACCTTTAAAAGTGGGAAATCTCATCTTGAGGGGGGCTTCGTGCTTAGATGCCTTCAGCACTTATCCCTTCCAGACTTAGCTACTCAGCCGTGCCATTGGCATGACAACTGATACACCAGCGGTCTGTCCATCCCGGTCCTCTCGTACTAAGGACAGCTCCTCTCAAATTTCCTACGCCCACGACGGATAGGGACCGAACTGTCTCACGACGTTCTGAACCCAGCTCGCGTGCCTCTTTAATGGGCGAACAGCCCAACCCTTGGGACCTACTCCAGCCCCAGGATGAGACGAGCCGACATCGAGGTGCCAAACCTCCCCGTCGATGTGGACTCTTGGGGGAGATAAGCCTGTTATCCCCGGGGTAGCTTTTATCCGTTGAGCGATGGCCCTTCCACTCGGAACCACCGGATCACTAAGTCCAACTTTCGTTTCTGCTCCACTTGTTGGTGTCGCAGTTAAGCTCCCTTTTGCCTTTACACTCTTCGCACGATTTCCGACCGTGCTGAGGGAACCTTTGAGCGCCTCCGTTACTTTTTAGGAGGCGACCGCCCCAGTCAAACTGCCCAACTGACAGTGTCCCCATACCAGTTTCATGGTACCAGGTTAGAATTTCAGCATTACAAGAGTGGTATCCCAAGGGCGACTCCACCAATACTGGCGCACTGGTTTCTCAGTCTCCCACCTATCCTGTACATGCAATGCCAAAATCCAATGTCAGCCTGCAGTAAAGCTCCACGGGGTCTTTCCGTCCTGTCGCGGGTAACTCGCATCTTCACGAGTACTACAATTTCACCGGATCCATTGTTGAGACAGTGCCCAAATCGTTACACCTTTCGTGCGGGTCGGAACTTACCCGACAAGGAATTTCGCTACCTTAGGACCGTTATAGTTACGGCCGCCGTTTACTGGGGCTTAAGTTCAGAGCTTCGCTTATGCTAACCCTTCCCCTTAACCTTCCAGCACCGGGCAGGTGTCAGCCCCTATACTTCGTCTTTCGACTTAGCAGAGACTTGTGTTTTTGGTAAACAGTCGCTTGGGCCTATTCACTGCGGCCGATCAAAGCTTTCAA
>NZ_FQTY01000043.1 GCF_900128955.1 Tissierella praeacuta DSM 18095 | reverse complement strand
TCTATACTTCAACCGGCACCCCTTCTCCCTAAGTTACGGGGCTATTTTGCCGAGTTCCTTAACAATGGTTCTTCCGCTCGTCTTAGGATTCTCTCCTCGCCTACCTGTGTCGGTTTGCGGTACGGGTAGTTACTTGCTCGATAGAAGCTTTTCTTGGCAGTGTGGAGTCAGCTGCTTCTCTACTTGTTTTTCGATCCCCATCACTTCTCAGGATTGTTAAGACGGATTTGCCTATCTTAACTCCCTACATGCTTAGACGTGCTCTACCAACGGCACGCTCAGCCTATCCTCCTGCGTCACTCCTTCTCTCAAACGCTTGTAACTAGTACAGGAATTTCAACCTGTTGTCCATCGCCTACGCTTTTCAGCCTGGGCTTAGGTCCCGACTTACCCTGAGTGGACGAGCCTTCCTCAGGAAACCTTGGGCTTTCGACGGGTATGATTCTCACATACCTTGCGCTACTTATGCCAGCATTCTCTCTTGTGTATAGTCCACCACTCCTTTCGGTATAGCTTCTACCCATACACAATGCTCCTCTACCGATTAGTTTACACTAATCCCACAGCTTCGGTATCTGATTTGAGTCCCGGAAATCTTCGGCGCAAGGTCTCTCGACCAGTGAGCTATTACGCACTCTTTAAATGTATGGCTGCTTCTAAGCCAACATCCTGGTTGTCTGTGAAACCTCACATCCTTTATCACTTAATCAGAATTTAGGGACCTTAGCTGGTGGTCTGGGCTCTTTCCCTTTCGACTATGAAGCTTATCCCACATAGTCTGACTCCCAAGTATATGTTTATGGCATTCGGAGTTTGATAGGTTTTGGTAACGCTATGCGCCCCTAGACCATTCAGTGCTCTACCTCCATTACACTTTACTTGAGGCTAGCCCTAAAGCTATTTCGAGGAGAACCAGCTATCTCCGAGTTCGATTGGCTTTTCACCCCTATCCACAGGTCATCCCATAGCTTTTAAACGCTAACGAGTTCGAGCCTCCATTGAATTTTACTTCAACTTCACTCTGCCCATGGATAGGTCACCCGGTTTCGGGTCTATAGCATAGAACTTTTCGCCCTATTAAGACTTGGTTTCCCTACGGCTCCTGACCTTAAGTCATTAACCTTGCTCTATACCATAACTCGCTGGCCCGTTCTACAAAAAGTACGTGGTTACACTAATAATGTGCTTCCACTGCTTGTAGGCGTAGGGTTTCAGGTTCTATTTCACTCCCCTCC